>JAGGAD010000068.1 GCA_017889625.1 Bacillota bacterium
GTAATATTCCGGCCAACCTATGTATATGGCGAAGAAAACAACTTATATCGTGAAGCTTTTCTTTTTGATCGATTATTAGCTGAGTTACCGATCGCCATTCCGGACGGCACTCATACAGAAACACAATTTTTACATATCGAAGATTTGGTTAAAATCTTTGAACGTGCCGCACATACTGCGACCGCAATAGGCCAAGCGTATAATATCACCCATCCCGAGCGAATAAACTGGAATTTGCTTCTCGAAACTGCCGCCAGCATTGTAAATAAGCGTGCTAAAATTGTTCCAGCAACCCCAGCTATGCTTAAAATGCTAAATATTACAGCCCGCGACTTTTTCCCGTTTAGAGATGTCACTTATTTACTCAGTATTGATAAACTAGAAAAATCCGAACTCCCTATACCGCAAGTTAATTTGAAACAAGGCTTACTACGAGCATATCACTGGTATGCTATCGTAAAACCTCGTCTAAGTGATCCCAAAATAGACAAGCTGTCCTTGCTCTTAGCTAATCTTTCCTAAGGAGAACGTTAATGCTAACCATTCAAAACATCGAATTGACCGATTTAGAACAATTTGCCCTGCTTTGTGACGAACTTTTCGGAGCGAAAACCAATCGGCTTAATTTAGCCCAGTCACTCGAAAAAATCATGGCCAATCCGGCTTATATCCTGATTGGCGCCAAGGATAATGGCCAATTAATCGGCACCGTCATGGGAATTGTCTGTTTCGATACCGTCGGCGAATGTCAGCCGTTTATGGTACTTGAAAATCTTATTGTCAATAAGAACAGCCACCGGCAAGGCGTTGGCAAAATGTTAGTTAACTATCTAGAAGATCGGGCCCGCGAACAAAACTGTTATTATATCATGTTGTGCTCTTCAGGCAAACGAATTGAAGCTCATAAATTTTATGAACACATTGGCTATCCAGAAAATATCGTTAAAGGGTTTAAAAAATTTTTGTAAGTACTTTTACCGATTTGCTACTAGCCAGACACAAGAAGGGATGTTTATTCATGGATAAATTAGACTTATTTAATGATTTGAAACAACTGTCACTCAAAACTTCCAGTGCTACAAACAGCGAAACTTTCGTTTTTGATGCCGGGTCTGACCCTCAGACTATTTTAGACGGACTTTTAGAATTAGCCGGCAAACAGTTTTCCGATATTGACCACGACATGCTGCGCTCCTTTATTACTCTGGCTTTTAAAACCGGACGTCTCGAAGGATATACTGCCGGAGTAGAAGCCCACATCAATGATGCCCCGGCAATTATCTTTTATCCCAGTGACCAAACTGAATACGAAAAATTTGGCGAAGCACTTATGGAGGCGGTTCACCAATATGCCCCCGATTGCCTTGTCGGCACAAATATTTCTATTGACGGCAAATCCATTCCCAATATACCTACCCAAGATGCTCCCAAGGAAAATTAATTAACTTTTTCTTATCCGTCCCCAGCAAAGCGAAACACCGTAGCTACGTTAGGTAGTTACGGTGTTTCGCTTTGCTTATTTAATAGAGGTAATACTTCTTCGCCTTAGCTTTAAATTCTGTAGCTTCAGCATCCCATTTGGTCATTAGCTCGTCCAAGGTGTAGCGTTCTACCCGCACCGAATCATCACCAGTCACCAGATCAATCATCGGTTTGCTTTTTTCGTTCGTCTCAAACGCAAAATCGGGATTCATTTCCCGGATGGTATATAACAGCGCCATACCGGTTTTTACCGGACGGAAAGCCTTGCGATCAGTAATATGAAGTTGTACTCCCGAACATTGCTGATCGATAAATTTACCATACTTAGGTTGGTAATAAGCCGGTCGGAAAACTACCCCCGGCAAGTTCATACTGTTCATCCGTTCAGCTAAGGCATCCGCATTAATCCAAGTTGCACCGACAAAATCAAACGGTCTGGTCGTGCCCACGCCCTCGGAAACATTAGTCCCGCCAAACACCCCAGTGCAAGGATAAGTAATCGCAGTATCCGGAGTAGGGATATTGGGAGAAGTCATAACCCAGGGCAAGCCAGTATCCGAATAATACATGCTCCGTTTCCAGCCAGTCATTGGCACAACTTGCAAATCACAGTTAATGCCAAACTCCTTGTTAAACAACTGCGCCAATTCACCTACCGTCATCCCATGGCGGATTGGAATAGGATACAACCCAATAAACGACTCATAACCATCCTTCATTAAGCCACCTTCAACTTCAACCCCGCCAATCGGATTGGGGCGGTCCAGCACTACAAAAGTTTTCCCATTCTCTTTTGCACTTTGCATAGCGTAAGCCATCGTGTAAATATACGTATACGAACGCGCCCCGACATCCTGAATATCGAAAACCAACACATCAATATCTTTCAACATTTCCGGCGTTGGTTTCTTAGTATTACCATACAGACTGTTCACCGGCAAACCGGTCTTAGCATCATTTTGGCTACTTACCGTGTCCCCTGCCGGAACCGCCCCCCGGATACCATGTTCCGGAGAATACAACGCTACCAGGTTGGTCTTGGCATAGAGTACGTCAACCGTACTCTGATACTGACTATTAATACCGGTCGCATTAGTAATTAAGCCAACCCGTTTACCCAAGAATAAATTCAAGTGCTGATCAATATTATCAATGCCCAATTTTACTACCGGCTCCTTAACCCCAGCCGCCCCAAAACAACTACTGGAAACAGCGATCACCATAATAGCTAACAAAAATACCGCGCCTTGCCGCAACATTTTGCCCAATGGCCGCATATAATCGCCTCCGTCTGTTTTTTTATTATTTACTGCCTACCGACTATAACTCTAAAAAGCTGATTAATTCTATCCCTTGTTCTTGTAAAAAAGCCCGCATTTGAGACGACGTCAAAATTTCAAGTTCCTTAAACCGCCATGAATTATACGAGCTGACCGAAAACAGCATTGGATCTTCCTGCGCCGGATGGCTCATAATTTCCAGCACCCCGCCGTCATGAGCGGCAATAATATTTTGTAAATTTGTACTGTTAACCCCCTGCTCATAAAAGTCAGTGGTGAACCATTCCGGCGACAACACCCCAGCAGCAGTAATTTTGTCGCGGACCACCGGGCTGGTCTGGCGCATCGGCACATTTAACCGCTGAGCCAGCTTAATGGCGATATCCAGTACTACCGGATAAGAATGTGCATGATGATGACTATCCAGGTGAGTTAACGTTAAGCCGGTAGCAAGAAACTTTTCAACTTGGGCATTAAGCTCCTGTTCAACCTCCTTGGCCGACATAAACTGTACCGCCTGCACAACTTTGCGGCGAAACCGACCTTCACCGTCCACCAGGGTCGGCACCTCAGAAACCGCTAATACCGGACGCCCACAAGTAAGGTTTAGATGAAGCCCGACCTTATTAATTCCATTAGTCTTTAACAATTCAACCGCTGCCGGAGCATGTTCCATGTTAATCATTAGCGTAGTATCACTAATCAGTCCTTGCGTCATTGCCTGGACAATTCCGGCATTACACCCTGGCGTCAACCCCAAATCATCAGCATTGATAATAAGTTTCAGCATTACCTTACCTCCGCTTTACTGCCTGGCCCAAAGAACTGCGGCAGATACTCTTTATTAATCTCAAGCAACTCTTCTAAGAGCTGCTTCGCTACCCCGACTGACGGCACCAAAGGATTATTCACCAGGGCCAGCAGCGCTTTAGCCCGATCGCCGGTCGCTCCGGCCTCGGCCGCCAAAATCTCATACGCCTTAACCTGCTGCACTAATCCGGCGATGAACGGCGGCAATGCGCCAACGTTTAACGGCACCGCCCCATTTCGGCCAACAACACAATTTATTTCGACCACGCTATCATTGGGCAAGCCTTGAATAGCGCCATTATTAGCAATGTTAACTGTATGAATCGTCTTTTCATCATTAAAAATCGCACTAATAAGTGATATCGCTGCCTCTGAATAATACGCGCCACCGCGTTTCTCTAATTCTTTCGGCTTTTCATTCAGCTCCGGATTTAGATAAAGTTTGAACAATTCTCGTTCTACTTCCTTAACCAACACTGCCCGTGAACCCTTGCCGTTCGGCCCGGCGGCTTCCTGTTCTTCTTCTAAAAGCCGGTCGGTCATATAATAATAGCGGTGATACGGACAGGGCACTAACCCCATGGCCCGCAGAAAATCACCGTCCCATTTCATATCCGGGACATTTTTCATACTCAGAGCAGCTCCGTCTGCCAATTTTTCCAGTACGACCGCGGTTACATCCTGGCCCTTATGCAGAACCTTTTTCCCCCAGACCAAATGATTCAGGCCGGCAAACTCAATAAAAATATCCTTATTATCAACCTCTAAAATTTTCGCAACCGTCATCACCATATTAATCGGCACATTGCACAGCCCGATACATTTCACTTTGCTGTATTTATGAACGGCTTCTGTAATCAACCCCGCCGGATTGGTAAAATTAATCAGCCACGCTGCCGGGCATAATTCTTCCATATCGCGGCAAATATCTAAAATAACCGGAATCGTCCGCATTGCCTTGGCAAATCCGCCAGGGCCGGTGGTCTCCTGACCCAAAACATTATATTTTAACGGAAAAAGTTCATCTTTCATCCGGGCCTCAAGACAACCTACCCGAAACTGAGTAATGACAAAATCTGCTCCTGGTAATACTGAGCGGCGATCCAAAGTCAGCGTCACTTTAGTTGTAAGTCCCGCCTTTTTAAACATCCGCTCCGCCAGTGCACCAATTATTTCTAGTTTTTCCTTGCCAACTTCGACATCTACCAAACACAAGTTATCGATCGGAAGTTTCTTAGCCCGGGTAATCAATCCATCAATAATTTCCGGCGTATAACTTGAACCTCCCCCAATAACTACAACCTTCAACCCGTTCATCGACTCCCCCCCAATTTATCAGCAAGCTGCCGGATAGTCTTATGCAGGCCAATCATATTAGCAATAAGATTCTTCTCTGAAATTGCCGTCATCAAATGATCCTGCGCATGAACCATCAACAGGGTAACCGATGTCTTTTTCCCATCAGCTTCCTGTTGAATAATCCCGGTCTGAGCGCGATGGGCAATGCCCAGTTCCGCTTCAGCTCGTTCAAGCGCTTCCGCAGCTTTTATAAATTCACCGTTTTCCGCTTCTTTTAACGCGTCATACGCTTCGGCCTTAGCATTTCCGGCATGGATAATAATCTCAAAAATAATCTCTTCCATTAATTTTCTTCCTCCTGGGTAGCCGCTTCATTCATCAGCTTTTGTTCGTAAGCCCTGAAGAAGGGAAAGTAAATTGCTGTTACAATCACGATATTCACTACTACCAACACTGCCGCCCGCCAATCGCCGCCGGTAGACAGATACGCCCCAATCGGAGCCGGCAACGTCCACGGCACAAGAATAAATGGTTTAGTCACAAGGCCCAGGCTCATAACAAAATAAGTCAGCGTCCCCACCACAACCGGTCCGACTAAAAACGGTATAAATAACAGGGGATTCAACATAACTGGCACCCCAAAAATGACCGGTTCATTTATATTGCAAATACCCGGCAGAAACGTGGCCTTGCCCACACTGCGCAGGTACGATGACCGCGACGACAACATTAAGATAACTAAACTAATTGTCGCACCGCTGCCGCCGATCCAGACAAACCACTGGAAAAACGGTTCCGGCGCAATATTGGGAATCGGCTGACCGCTGGCTACCGCGGCAATATTCTGATCCAACAGCACCAGCCATATCGGGCGAGCCACCGTCCCGACCACCGAATCACCGTGAATACCGGTAGCCCACAGCAAAGTAATCAGAATAATCGGCACTAAAATACCTGCCAAAGAATTTCCGGCCAGCACTAACGGCTGAAACAGCTCCATAATAAACTGCTGAATATCAAACCCGGCTACATCGCGCACCAGCCATACTATCGGCAGAAGCAGCGCTGCCGGAATCAGCGCCTCAAACGAGCGGGCCACCGAATCCGGCACCCCCTCAGGCATTTTGATAGTAAGGTTTCGAGTTTTGGCAAACCGCAGTACTTCTACCGCAAATATTGCCATAATAATCGCGACAAACATTCCCCCGCCGCCAAGATTACTCATAAGTAACGCCAAGCCCTTATCTTCAAGGCTGACCGGCACGCTGGTCAGGAGAAACGCGGACATTGCCAGAAGCCCCCCTGAAATGCCGTCCAAATGATAAGACTTCGCTAAATGATAACCGATACTATGGCAGGCGTATAGTGCCATTAGCCCCATCGTCATCCGAAACGGCAAAAGAATCTGCGCGGCATAAGGCTTAACCAACGCCGCCAAAGACGGTATCGGCGGAAAGGCAATAATCATAAAAAAGCTTCCCACAATAATAAGCGGAATGGTTGAAATAATCCCGTCGCGAATCGCCTGAAGATGACGTTGTTCCGATAACTTGGTCATAACCGGAATAAGATACTTGTCCAAAAACTCGAAAAGGCTATTCATTTCGTCTCCTGGTTAACCTATTATTTTCTTTATTTCCGTCAACATGATTGCCCCACCAAACGGAGTATACCCCTGCGGCGGAATCACTGCTACCGGAATACTATACGGCTCAGCTTTTTTGCAAAATTCATCCATACGGTGCCGCACCTGAGGGGCCGCCAATACTAGTTCCCAGCCATTCTTTAACTCCTCCTCCAATTCTCCGGTGCCAACCGCTTTAACCTCGATATTAAGCCCTTCTCGCGCGGCCTCTTTCTCGATAGCTTTTACCACAATAGCACTAGACATGCCGCCTGAACATACAAGTAATACTTTCATCAATTAATCCCCCTTCAACTTACCCGTTAAGGCTTTGCTGATAAAGCCGCCGGCCGCAGTAAGCAACGCTCCGGCCTCCTCAGCTGAGCACCCGCATTTAAGCATAACTATCGCCGTTTTTGCATGCAAATCCGCTTCATTAAGCGCACCCGCAGCCTCTTCACAGTTTACCCCGGCAGCCCGCTCGACAATACGCCTAGCCCGGTCTATAAGTTTTTCATTTGAAGCCTTGACATCCACCATGAGGTTACCATATACCTTGCCCAACTTCACCATCGACGCCGTTGTTAGCATATTAAGCACCATCTTGGTCGCAGTTCCGGCTTTGAGCCTGGTCGACCCCGTAAGCACCTCCGGCCCGGTCAGGAGCGTAATCGCTACCTGAGCCTCCCGGGCTACTGCCGAATCCGGGCTGCAGCTTATCGCAACTGTCGGCGCGCCAACCCCGGCGGCATATTTTAAACCGCCCAGCACATACGGCGTACGACCACTGGCCGCGATCCCCACTAAGACATCCTGCGCTGAAAAATGGATTTGCTGTAAATCTTTCACCGCCAGTTCTTTATCATCCTCCGCCCCTTCAATCGCCTTAACCAACGCCGCCTCGCCGCCCGCAATTAGTCCTACAACCATACTGGCATCAACCCCAAAAGTCGGCGGGCATTCAGCCGCGTCAAGCACCCCCAACCGGCCACTAGTACCTGCGCCAATATACACCAACCGCCCACCCTGTTCAAAGGCCCGAACCGCTGCCTCTACCGCCGCTTCGATCGACCCAAGCTGGCTTTCCACCGCCACCGCTACTTGTTTATCCTCATCATTCATCACCCGGAGTATTTCTCCAGTTGTCATTACATCCAATTCAGCAGTACGGGGATTATCCCGCTCGGTCATGAGTTTAACTGTTTCTTGTTCCAAATCTATCGCCCCGCAATTATCTTTCTAATCTACTTATCATAGCATGACCGATTTTCAGCGCGCCCATTACCGGTTCTTGGTCAGAACTAACCAGTTCAACTTCCGATCCCAAAATACTGGCAATGGTCTGTCTGACAGCCGGAATATTCCTAAGTACACCGCCATAAAGACACACTAGCACCGGACTGGCCGTAAAGCCTCCGCGCTCCAACACCGACTGTACCAGCCCGGTCAGAGCTACCCCAGCCTCCTGGATAATCTCATCCGCCACAACGTCCCCGTCCAGCCTGGCCTCCGCCACAATTTCGGCCAGGGCCGCGACTTTGTCTTTCGTCATCGCCGGATTGTAGATTTGACTTATCAGTCCAGCTATATCAGTTACCTTCAACCGAACCATAGCCCTGTCCAACAAAACTGTAGGCTTGTCCCGCCGCTCTGCAGCCTTTAGACTGCGCACCAGCGCCTGCCGTCCAATATCATAGCCGCTGCCTTCGTCACCTAAAATATGGCCCAAGCCTCCGGCCCGAGTAACTTCCCCCCGGCTATTAATGCCATAAGCAATCGAACCCGTGCCAGCAATAAGGACAATCCCGGCCGCCCCAGCTCCGGCCCCGGCGGCTAAAGCCACACAAGCATCATTATTAACAACAAAATCACAGGGCAGCATCAAATCTCTAAGCGCCGCCAGAATCTTTTGCCGGTCGCCAACCCGGTCAACTCCGGCCAGCCCCAGACTCATTACCACAAGCTCCGCCGGATCGACCTGAGCTGTTTGAGCCAACGCCGCTATCAGTTCACTCATTCGCTTTGTGAAATTCGCCAACCCTAGTACGTGATAATTGGCCGCTCCTTGTTCCACCCGCCCCAGGACTTTTCCGCTCAAATCAGCGGCGCAGGCTACTGTCTTTGTCCCACCGCCGTCTACCCCCATAATCCATCTCATCAACTAATTACTCCCTGCCTGTACCATAAACCCATACTCCAAAAGATTCGCAGCATCATCCCAGCGCTCATCATCATTTAAAACTACAACAATCAGCTTACTCCCACCGCGCTCAGCCGCCGCAACTAAACAATCACCAGACGCTTGCGTAGAACCTGTTTTTACCCCGATACAACCGGGAAAAGTTCTCAGCAATCTATTGGTGTTTTTAATTTGCTGAAGCCCCGGACGGTTATTAAACGTAAATTCATACGTACGCGTCGACACAATCTTCGCAAATTCCGGATTTTTCAGACCATAATATGCAATGGTCGCCAAATCAAGAGCCGTACTATAGTGATTAGACGGATCAGGCAACCCGTGCGGATTAGAAAAATGGGTATTCTCTAAGCCCATCATTTTCGCTTTCTGATTCATCATATCCACAAACCCAGCCAGCGATCCCCCGATATGCTCAGCAACCGCTTCGGCGGCGTCATTGCCCGAAACCAGCATCATCCCCGTTAACATTTGGCGCAAAGGCAATTGATCACCAGCTTTTAGCTCCAGAAGAGATTCGTCATATCTGGGCCTAGCGGCGCTAGGGCTGACAACGACCATACTGTTAAGGTCCCCTTTTTCCAGCGCAACAAGACATGTCATCATTTTGGTGGTACTAGCCGGATACATAACTTTATGCTCATCTTTGCCAAACAAAATCTGTCCTGTCTTCGCATCAATTAACACCGCTGCTTCTGCACTAATAGGCGGAGCACTCGGTGCCGCAAACGCGATTATTTGTAAACAAATAACCAACAGAAAAGTAAAGGTACTTACCCGACGCAGCATTAAAATACCTCCGTTTATTACAACAAATTTACTGACCGCCCTAAAGCTAAGTGCAGGAGTGCAGGCTTAGTCAGCATTACTTTTCGATTATTCTTGATAAACATTATGTATTCCTGCCTGACAAGTCAAGGAAAGACCTGACAGCTTCCCATTATCTGATTTTATTCCCGGATCTCATAATATTGCAATAGTTCACTTACCGTAACAAAACTATAGCCTTTATCCCGAAGTTTATCAATAATAGTACCCACCGCCGCCGGAGTGGCCTTCGCAAAATCACCCTCATGCATCAACACTATATCGCCTGGCTTTACATTCTTAACTACGGTATCAATAATCTCCTGACTGCTTCGCCCTTCCCAGTCCCTGGTATCCACGGTCCACAATACAGTAGTATAGCCACGCTGTTTTAAATCCATAACCCGCCGATCACTATACCCCCCTCCAGGCGGACGGTATAAACTTGGCTTAGGGGCAATTTTCGAAATAACCTCTTCTGCCGATATTACCTCCTGGAGAAAATCCACATCATTGATTTGCTGTGAATAGCGATGCGAATAGCCATGATTAGCCACTTCTTCCCCAGCATCCACAATACTTTTTAATGCCAACGGAAATTTTTCAGCATTCATGCCTAACACAAAAAAAGTGGCTTTTACCTCTTTTTCTTTCAACACCGCAAGCAGGGTCGGTGTTATTTTAGGATGTGGACCATCATCAAAGGTTAGCGCAATAACTTTATGGGTAGTCGGCACCTTTTTTATAACTTGCTCACTGTGGGTATAATTGCCGCCAGCAACTGCTACCAACATAATCCCACATACCGCAAAGGCACTCCAAAATCTTACTTTGGTTTTCTTTGGCATAGTCATCCTCCTATATTCCTAACAGTTGGATTACTTGCTCATCGACAACCCCGGTCACAATAAGACCATTATCCACTTGATACGCTTTGACCGCGGCCTCAGTTGCCTGCCCAAAAATACCGTCGGCCCTGCTGGCCAAATACCCTAACTCCTTTAACTTAAGCTGAACAACGACCACATCCGCCCCGGTCATCTTTAACTGCAACTTGCGCTCCACCTTAACCTGCCGCCCAACAATTTTAACTTCCGTCCCAATAGGCACCCATTCAAAGAGTTCCTCAACATCTTTATTCCGCATCCGGATACAGCCATGACTGGAAGGTCGCCCAATTGACCACGGATTATTTGTACCATGGATTCCATAAATTCCCCATGGTACATTCAGCCCTATCCACCGGGTACCAAACCCCGAACCCCAGCCATAGTCTTTCCACACGACCATCCATTCCCCGACCGGAGTCGGCGACTTACTCTTTCCTACCGCAATCCGGTAACTTTTATATAACACAGCATCACTATATATCTCCAGCGTCCGTTCCGGCACATTAATAATCAAGTTGATCATACCAGTTGGCTTAGCTGTGGGCTGATTAGGTATCGCGGCTAGTTCTAATTCATCGAAATATTCCCAGTTAGCTGCCCCAATAATAATACCCAAAAACATAAATATCGCCAAACCATAAATTAAGTGTAGCCGTGATAACTTATGCAAAGCGGTTATCATCACTTTCACAACCGACTCATCCCCTTAACCTTAAAATAAAAGTGTGGTTTATAGAAAAATATGCGAACAGAATAAATATAATGATTGGATTATACGGATAAAGCTCCCTTTTGTACCTTGACAAAAGGGAGCTTTATCCGTATTTTGACTACCAAACACTATCGGCTTAAAGGTATGGAAAATCCTTAAAAGAACTTTTTCATACCTTCAACTTATTAACAACAAACAATAAACCAAGATCAAAAAAAACACCTTACTAGTTATGTAAGGCGAAATGAAAAAGCTTAACTTGACATTACTAGCATAACACTTCATTGCTAGCGAATGGTTATGCTAATGTTAATATTAGGTTATTTTCCGAAGTAATTTGAGCAACCTCCAGGCAAATGCCTGGAGGCCTTTAATGCTATTTCTTGTCTACTTGAGTCTTCTTGAATCTATCAAGCATCGCGCGCGGAGTTACAGTCGGGCGCTGGATACGCGGGCACTTAACGCCATCAAAACCAGCGAGGTATTTCGCAAGGTTTTTCAGTGGTTCAAGGTCATAGCGGCTCATCATGGTAATGGTTTCCATGAGTGGTGATCCGCCGCCGTGTACGCCGGCAACTGCTTGGGCAGCTTCAAAAGCATCACAAAGTTTATCTTCCATCATCCGCATAACGCGGTGAGTTTCTTCTGGG
>JAGGAD010000013.1 GCA_017889625.1 Bacillota bacterium
TGCTAAGAAACCGCCAATCATCACAACAGCCGCATCATTAATGTGGCTCATCGCCTGATCAGCACTAATTACTTTCGCCATATTTTCCCCTCCTATTTTTTTTAGGCAAAAACAATGCCAATAAAATCGAACAGCTGAGTTATTCCATACGTTAGAAAAAACTCACAATTATATATTGCAAAATCAATGCCAAAAAAAGCAGATTTTATAAAAACTTTTATAAAACCTGCTTTTTCTTACTAATACTGTATGGAAAACTCTATATATTGCAAAAACTATAAACTAACCGACTCACCTTCGTTTAAAAAAATGCGCATTTCTTTGCGCACGCCGGAAAAAAAATGCGCATCTATTCCTGTTCATATTCTTGAATCTTGTATTGTTAATAATTTGTTAATTTTACCATATTTCATATAAAAAAATGTTAATATATATTTAACAAACTAAATATAGGGAGAGTGTTAACATGAGCAGGAAACTAAAAAGTGCTTCAATCATGAAGAAATTGGCGGTTCTGGCCGTATCAAAAGCGGAGGGAGACAACATTAGCGAAGTATCCCAACAAGTTATTGCCGATTACTTAGCAGCACTTGAAACAATAAAAAATTACAATAAAAATGAAAAATCAGACCAAGAAAAAGGTAAAAGGGGAAAAAAGAAAGCCCAGCTCAAGAAAGTCCCTACCACCAATAAACAAGTACGTGCAGTCTAGTCTCCCGTCATCTAATATTCACTCCGGCCGTTGGACTTGATCCCCTAAATGGCAATAAACGAAAAACTGCTAAGCCGACCACGCTCTTAGCGGTTCTTTAGTTTATTGCCATTTAGACGCTTCTAGCTTCTTACCAGTTCATGGCGTATATTCACGAATAAACCGTTATAAAAAGAAACTCTCATAATAAAAAGGAATTTCTTTTATATTTGGATAAAATTAAAATAGTACATTGAACAAGCGAGGTAGAAGAATATGAAGATCGGCTTTTTTGACTCTGGTATAGGTGGCATAACGGTACTGTATCACGCATTACGTTTACTGCCCAAAGAAAACTATGTTTATTATGCTGATACACTACATGTACCCTATGGGGAGAAATCAAAAAATGATGTGAAAAAATATGTATTTGAAGCTGTAGAGTTTATATCACAGCAAAATATTAAAGCATTGGTCATTGCCTGTAATACCGCTACCAGTGTCGTCGCGAAAGAATTACGCGATAAATATAGTTTTCCAATAATAGGTATTGAACCAGCAGTAAAACCTGCCATTATAAAAGAGCAAGAAAGAGGAACTAGAGTATTAGTATTAGCCACAAATCTTACATTAAAAGAAGATAAATTTAATAAGCTAGTAACTAGACTAGATAATGAGCATATTGTCGATGGGCTAGCTCTGCCTGGGTTAGTGGGATTTGCCGAAAAATTTGAGTTTAATGAAAATGTAGTATTGCCATATCTAAAATCACAATTAACTTCATATAAGCTAGATCAGTATGGAACAGTTGTGCTGGGGTGTACTCATTTTCCTTTTTATAAAGACATGTTAAAAAAGCTTTTGCCCAAAACAGTAGATATTATTGATGGTGGAATTGGTACTGCTGAAAACTTAAAAAGAATCCTTGAAAAAACCAACCAAGTTAATGATGGCATTGGTGAAATTGAGTACTATATCTCTGGAACGAAAGTTAAAAATGAACAAACACTAAACCAATATGCAAAATTATTTGAGAGATTAAGTAAGCTTTAGCTTTATTTGCTCCAACCAATATCAAATCAATAAACGATAAAAAACAGGAGTCACGCTTTGAAAATGCGTGACTCCTGTTTTTGGATTAAAAATGTGGATCTGGCTCTGGTTGGGGTGGAGCTGGCGGAGCCGGTGGTTTGTGGTGGTGGTGATGATGCTTTGGCGGCGCTGGTGGTGGCTCAACCGGGGGTGGCCCGTCGTGAGCATCAACCATTTGAACTTGCGGGGCTGCCCAATCTTGATCGATACTGTGCGCACTAACCGAAGCGGCTAAACTCATAACTACTAGAAACATCAGTAAAGTTGATAGTGTTTTTTTCATAGTGTATAACCTCCTTTGTATGGTTCTATAATACTGAACCAATGTTACAACAAGATTACAACTTTTTTGCTATTTGTCGGCGAATAAGACCCATTTTATTAGAAGTTTAACCGTGCGTGGCAAGAAAATAGCCAGAAAGATAATCGCACTATTGTTATTTTTAGTAAAACAAAATGGTTTAACAAGAAAATAATTTACTGTTAACATATGGAAACAAATGTTTTGTTATCATTGTCGCATGAGGGGGTGTATTGCTTGGAAATTAAAGCAAATTATCAAGATTTAACTATGGATCGAAAACATTTCTTGGAAATAACAATGGGTACGGCGGCGGCGGTGGTCGTTAGTTCGATTCCAAATATAACTTTTGCCAATATGCGTACATTTGATGTGAAACAAACGACGGTTCAATCCTGTCAGGCGACAAGTCAGTTAGCGATGGCTCAGAATTCGGAATTGGTTAGAAATGCGTATTCATATATAAGAAAAACAGTAAATGAAATCAGGGACATCGATTTACGTAATGCTGTAAATGGAATTATCAACAATCCAGCTCCTACTTTTATGAAGCGTTACCTGGATGACCAAAGCAAACAGGTAATTTGGCAGCGGCTAGTGAATGCTAATTTGTTGGATCATAATGTATCGTTTAGTTCGCTCTTTCCTCCTTGCGCGAATCCAAGTGTAAGACCGCAAGAGTTTATCAGTGCCCCTGGCAGTGGCTTTAGCAGTCACCATTCGTATCCGGGGGGATTATCTACGCATGTTGCTACAAATTTAAAAATTACTTTATCTATTTATCAAACTTATAGTGATATTTTCGCTTATAACCTTGATAAAAATGTGATTATAGCGGCACAAGCGCTTCATGATTTGCATAAGCCCTGGGTACTTCAGTGGCAAGATGATGCATCCCCCTTGCCTGAATTGTCAATCGCCGGAACCGGGGCTCATCATATTTTCGGCTTGGCCGAAGTGATGTATCGTGATTTTCCTGCCGAAGTGATTATTGCTCAGGCCTGTGCTCACAACCACCCTGGCTCGCCAAAAGAAGAAGCAGATGTAGTGGCCTGGTTAAAAACGGCAAGTATGATTGCCGGTAAGGACCCTGTTCAGAATGGCTACCTCGCCTCGAGTGGTATCACCTTGCCGATACCCCATCGACAGGAAGGGTATATTGTACATTTGGGAGATCATGATTGGGTGTTAAGTGTGGATGCAGCACAAAAAATAGTTTCCGTACTACAAAATATTGCCCGAATGGAATATGGATTCTCGGAAAGCGATCTCAAAACAAAAAAATTCAATTCTTTCCGTAATTATGTTGGCTCACAAATAAGCCTGATGAAATTGCACCACTTAATGTCCGTAAGTGGTGAACCTGCAGTCACCGAAGCAGTGAGAAAAGTGGTAAGTCCAGATTAGGCAACAAAAGACAGTACTCTAACCCAAGCCCCCAGCCGCCGGGCCTGGCCTTCTTCTATAAGTAATTGGCTAATTGGCTGGCGGAGAATTCCTCCGCTACGGATAATATCCTACGCCACTAGCGCCAGCGTAGCTGTCGGTGGCTGGGGATAAGAATCCCGCTCTGGAAATCTCCGCCAGCCCGCAAATATAAGATTTGGGCATATTAGTGGTCTTTTGGTTTCTCGCCAGTTCAATGGCTTACTTTTGAGGATAAGACATGGGATGGTAGTTCTGTTTTCCTTGATTTTTTCTATATTAGCCGTTGGCTGATGCCAAATTGGGTCCGCTGTCCCAGTTCAGATTTACCACGCACGGCCCCCAGCCGTTGTATTGCCCACCAAACAAAAAAACGTTAAACAGACCACGTTCTTAGCGCTTTTTAAGTTTATTTTAATATAATCCGAGAAAGCTTTATGTAGACCATATCAGATGGGTATTTTAAAATGAAGGAAATTAAGCGGATGAACATGAAGATAGTGAAAAAACCAATTTTATGGAGGAAAAGGCTTATGGTGGAAAGTAAAGTGGAGGAGGAATCTATATTTTTTGTTTTAGAAAAAGTAAAGTAGCACTGTTTAATATTGAAGGGCCTATTATCGGCGGGGCTAAATCAAAAAATGGTTTATTTGGCAAAGGTCAAAATAACGATGAACTTATTAAATCCATGTATGATATTGCTGAGTCTTCTAAATTCAAAGGGGTCATCCTTAGAATTAATTCTCCTGGCGGTAGTGCTGCCGCCTCTCAAGAAATTTATGAGGCTGTAGAATATATTCGGTCAAAAGGAAAAACCGTATTTGCATCAATGGCAGATGTGGCCGCTTCAGGTGGATATATGATCGCAGCAGCTTGTGATAAAATTATTGCATCCTCGTCCACTTTTACAGGAAGCATTGGCGTAATAATGCAGATTCCTTATTATAAAGAGCTTGCTGAAAAAGTTGGAGTATCTTTTAACACTATTAAAAGTGGTGAACTTAAAGATATGGGTAATCCTATGCGGTCTATGACCGATGCTGAAAGAAAACTATTGCAAAGCATGGCTAATATGGTTCATGAAGAGTTTATATCTCTAGTAGCTAAAGGCAGGAATATGGATATCGATAAAGTGCGTAAACTAGCTGATGGGCGTATCTTTACAGGGCGGCAGGCTTACGAAAATGGGCTAGTAGACCAATTAGGTAATTATTTTACGGCTATTGAGGAAATGAAAAAGGCTTTAGGTATAAATGAAATAAAAATAGTTAAGATGAATGGTAAAAAGAGCCGGGGTATAAATATATCTTTAAATACCGAGGACTTACTCAGTGGCTGTATAACACGTATGAAATGGTTTGATAATATATAAATAATAAACAAAAAAAATCAATTCTTTCCGTAATTATGTTGGCTCACAAATAAGCCTGATGAAATTGCACCACTTAATGTCCGTAAGTGGTGAATCTGCAGTCACCGAAGCAGTGAGAAAAGTGGTAAGTCCAGATTAGGCAACAAAAGACAGTACTCTAACCCAAGCCCCCAGCCGCCGGGCCTGGCCTTCTTTAGTGGTCTTTTGGTTTCTCACCAGTTCCACTGTTCCTTATAGAGACAGTGGAATATCAGCTGTGGCATGTTACGATATAAGTGATTTTGAATTAGCAGAAACCGCAGGTGTTCCGATGGAAATTTGGAAGAAGAATCTTATAGTGTGTTGGGTCGGGGTGTTTATTGTATCCCTGGGAATGAGCCAGATGGCACCGATGTTGCCGCTGTATATTGAATATCTTGGTATCCATGATACGGCCGCCATTGCTAGGTGGGCAGGAATTGTTTTTGGCAGTAACTTTATAAGCCTGGCGATTTTTTCGCCGATTTGGGGGAATTTCGCCGACCGATATGGACGAAAACCCATGATACTGCGCGCCAGTCTGTGGCTGTCCCTGATCATGGTTTGTATGGGGTTTGTGCATAATGTTTATGAATTGGCCGGACTAAGAATTCTGCATGGCGCGTTGTCTGGCTATCAGTCGGCAGTTATTACGTTAATCGCAACCCAAACGCAAAAAGAACGGGTGGGATGGGCCTTAGGGGTCATTTTTAGCGGGCAAGTTGGCGGAACCTTGCTAGGCCCGTTTTTAGGCGGCTGTCTGTCCGAAGTAATCGGCTTTCGGGGGGACTTTATCGCTGCCGGAGGGCTTTGTTTCATTGCGTTTATTGCCTCAGTATTATTTATAAAAGAACAAAAAATATTCGCACCTAAAACCACCCTTAATTTTAGCGAAGTTTGGCGGTGTCTTCCCAATCATAAAATTACAATTTGCTTATTTATTACAACCTTGGTCCTGCAAATTGCGTTGATGTCAATCCAGCCGATTATTACGGTTTACATTACCCAGCTATCGGTTGATTCGACGCATGTTGCGTTAATTGCCGGAGCTGTTTTTGCGGCATCTGGACTTGCAAGCATGTTAACTGCTCCAAAGCTCGGAAAAATATCCGACAAGGTCGGACCGCAAAAAATACTATTGATAGCCCTATGCATAGCGGGCTTGCTGTTTATTCCCCAAGCCTTTGTTAAAAACCCCTGGCAGCTGGGTGGCCTGCGCTTTTTGTTGGGGACAGTTACCGCGGGGCTGCTGCCCTCCATTAATAGCTTAATCAAACGAAGTACGCCCGATTTCATTACTGGCCGGGCTTTTGGTTATAACCAGTCCGCCCAATATTTAGGAATGTTCTTAGGCGCAGTCCTCGGCGGACAAATGGCGGGAGCTTTTGGCATTACCTACGTTTTTATCTTCACCGGGGCCTTGTTATTGATAAACGCGGCTTGGGTTTATCATACAATTTACTAGGAAAATATTGATAATTTACTAAAAAGTGCCTAAACTATTAGTTAACTGGGAAGCAAAACTAAAAAACCACCAAACACATCAGGTGGTTTTTTAGTTTTGCCACTTATTTGCCATTTATTGCCACCTACAGACAGTATTAACTGGGTGATGAATACAAAAGTTTTATTGGAAACGTAGCGATATATTGTTAAAGTCTTATGATAATAATCAAATCAATGCGGCTTACAATGATTGGTTGTTTGAAGCTTTATTGCTGGGCCATACTAAAGATTATCAAACTTAAAGGAGGTTTTTATCTATGCTTAGGAATAGTAACAATGAGTACCAACAAAATGGTGTAGTGATACAGCCTGCAACTCCGAAAAAAGCGAATAACTATGAAGCCGATGTTCCGATGCACCAGGCAGATACGCTAAATATTGCCTTTAAAGATTGTGCTGATAACTGGGATAATAATGCAGGGAAAAACTATAGCTTTGACATTGCCAACTATTAATGCACTAGAAAGACCTCTTAACCGGGGTTATTTGCATAGGGTCATTAGCCTTGATATATAGCTAATAATAAAGGGAGTCAGAAAGACGGTGATGCGTCTTTTTGACTCCCTTTTTATCAAAAATACTGAGCCACCCCCCTAGTGACAGGAAATGGCAAGCATATTTGCCTCAGACCCAAGTATTGCGGGATTTTAGTGGCAAATTTATGGGCTTGCCGGCAAAAATGGAAAAATACGAAAATTGCTTACTGAAAAATGGATTATTTCAAAAACGAGGGTATATTTATTAATTTAGCAGTAATTCATTGAAATACATAAGTCACTTAACCGGGATTGCATTTCCTTGCTAAATTTGGGGCGGTATAGATTACTATGCAAGATTGGTCAGATAATGTGTCCCAGAAACAGTGGTATAATTAACCATAGGTAAAGAAATGAAGGGAGATGCTAAAAATGGGAGATAAAAGCCCAAAGAATAAGAAAAAGCAAATGCGAAGAATCGCCGAAAAGAAAGATGCACCTAAAAATACCCAAGCCGCTGTTTTAGGAAAAGCCGAACAATAAATTATAGTAGTTAAGCTGCTCTGTAGCTTAACTACTATAATTTCAGCATAGACTATTTTGTATAGCACCAGCCGCAAGCCGGGGCTATATTTTTTTTGATTGACCGCACAAATTGAGCTATAAGTTAAAATCGATGCACAGTATATAACTGCTGTTGAAGGTTCGGAAGATTGTTGATGCGGTAACACAGTGACAGCCATTAGCAAGTGAAACATATGGTTCGCTTATGTATTTTTTGAAGCCGGACTTGATAAAGAGACAGTAATCTTTTAGTGATTGATCGGCCCCTTTAAAATCCGGTTGGAACATCCGATGACAATTTATTTTTGGTGCTGGAGTTCCATTTACGGTATCGGTTATTTGTTTACCAGCCATGTCTAGTATATAGCAGCACTGAATAACAGTATTTTTAAATGCTATTTCCTTAAGTTTCTGATCAAAGGCTTGGGGATGAATATAAGATAGTAGGTCGGCAATTTTTTGTAAAGTAATTTCGTAGAGGTCTCTATTTACTATTTCATTTTGGAGCTTATTTATTTTTGAATTGTGATATAACGAAATTAATGGGGGCAGTATCATGGAGATTGTGCCAATTAAGTGCTTGTCATATGGTCCAGGTTTTGCAAAGTAATATCCTTGAATAAAGTTGGCACCAAGTTCAAGACAGGTGACTGTTTCGGCAAGCGTTTCGGTTCCCTCGGCAACAACCAGCGTACCAGTTTTTTTAGCGATAGCTACTAATGCTTTGAATAATTCTTGTTTGTAAGAATCGGTATCAATATTCTGGATGATTTCTCGATCAATTTTTATAATATCGGGACGAACTAGAAGTATTCTGTTTAAATTGGAAGAATCGCTGCCGATATCGTCTAAGGCGATTAAAAAGCCTAAGCGTTTATGAATTTCTATAAAGTTAAGCAAACTCGTTCGGTCATGAACTTTGGATTCGGCAATTTCTATAACAATAGATGAAGGGCTTAGTCCGAAGCTAGTAACAGTATCTATTAGATTACCGGAGCCAACAACTCCTTTGTCAAGAATCGAAGTATCAAAGTTAAGAAATAAAAAATAGTCGTTCCCTTGATCGATGATTTTTTTATAATTCTCCAGGGCTTTTGCTCGGCATAGTCGGTCGAGGTCAATGTTAAAGTCTTTAGCCATGGGGCTTGAAAACAAGACTTGAGGCATTATTATTTTATTGTTCTCATCTAAACCGCGTGAGAGGGCTTCGAGACCAATTATTCTTTGCTTCTCTACCGATACAATTGGTTGAAAGTAAGTATGAATGGCTCGATGTTCTAGGAGCCATCCCAAATTTATTGGTTCACTATTTAACATTTCATAAATACCTCAGTCTGTTCTTTGTCATTGTCAAAGGGGACAGGCGTTATGCAACGCCTGTCCCCTTTGACAAAATATATGTAAATATTACACTTAATATAGCTAAGAGTCAAACAATAATAGGATTGATCGGAAATTTGATTAATTGGAAAAATTGAGATAATAACAAATATATAGATGCTGTTGAAGGGAAATGTTATATAAAATTGAAATATAATTATTAAGGAGGTGCTGTTTTGAAGAAATGGATATGTAAAGTTTGCGGTTATGAGCATGTTGGAGATGCTCCGCCGGATGTATGCCCGATTTGCCGAGTAGGACCGGAAAAGTTTGCGCTGGCCACCGAAGAGACGGTAGTGCCAAAAGAACCGACCAAGCCTGAAAAACAATGGAAATGCACAGTTTGTGATTATATCCATGCTGGGGATAATCCGCCGGATGTATGTCCGATTTGTGGAGTTGGTTCCGACAAATTTGTGTTAGTGACTAGCAAACCAAGCGCACTTACCGCGGCACTGATTGATAATTCTGATGAAGGCTCTGCCCGAGCGGCTTTAGAAAAAATAAGTTATGGGTTATACGTTGTGACAAGCAAGGCCGGAGATAAGATTAATGGTCAGTGTGCAAACACCGTTTTTCAGATAACCAGTCAACCTTCGGTTATTGCTGTTGGGCTAAATAAAGCGAATCTGACCCATGAATATGTAATGGAAAGTCAAGTGGTAACCATTTCGATATTGCGGCACGATGATGTTGATTCGGTGCGCAATTTTGGGTACAGTTCCGGGCGTAACAAGGACAAATTTGCCGATACTGAATATATTCTTGGCCGCAATGGCTGCCCAATAGTTAAAGGTTGTATTGCTTATATCGAAGCCAAGGTGCTTCCTGGAAAAGTTATTGATATTGGTACTCATTCACTGTTTATTGCTGAAGTAACTGCCGGAAACTTGGTGGAAGATGTTGATGGGCTGACTTATGCACTGTACCAGAAATTGAAGGCGGGAAAAAAGTAAGCAGAAAAATGAAAGCCCTTCCAGAACGTAAGGGCTTCGGAATCATTTATAAAGCGTTATTGATGCAGATAATGTAGAAAAGTATTAATACTTATTGCGGCGTGGCAAGCCGTTATTGTTTTGAGAGAGGAGCGGTTGATAATGAAAAAAATTGAAGTGATTATCAGGCCGAACAAATTAAATGAGGTTAAAGATGCCCTATCGAAGTTTGGCATTAGGGGCATGACCGTGTCGGAGGTTGCAGGTTGTGGCCTGCAAAAGGGCAATGTTGGCGTTTATCGGGGGCGGGAATATAATATGACTTTACTGCAAAAAGTTAAGTTAGAATTAGTAGTAAATGCGGAAATTGTTGAAGAAGTTGTTGAGGTTATAATGAATAATGCTCGCACTGGTCAAATTGGTGATGGCAAAATATTCGTTATTCCAGTTGAAAACGCCTATCGGATCCGAACGGGAGAAGAAGGGCGAGCCGCCCTTTGACCCCAAAAAAAGGAACTATTACATAAGATAAAATGGCTGGACTCTACTGAAATTTATCGGTATAATAATAGCAGAAGTATATAGTAGAAGCAAGGCAATGTAGCCTAGAAAACACTATAAGCAATCATAGTGTTTTCTTTGGCTACAATTTTTTTGTGTTTAAATGTTTTTAAGCGAGAGGGGAATTTAATAATGGAAATTACGATTAGTTCATTGGCGACGGGGCTTGACACCGTATGGGTGCTGCTTTGCGCTGCCCTGGTATTTTTGATGGAAGCCGGATTTGCGGCTTTAGAAGCCGGGTTTATTAGAAGTAAAAATGCACTTAACATTATAATGAAGGTTATCATGGATTGTACGGTGGGCATGCTTGGATATTTTGCCTTTGGGTTTGCGATTATGTATGGTATTGACCAAGCTGGTATTATTGGCTCATCTGGTTTCTTTTTAAAAGGGGATATGAGTCATTTGGGGTTACACATACCGGTAACAGCCTATTGGCTGTTCCAAGGAGCTTTTGCTATTGCGATGGCGACAATTGTTTCGGGGGCAGTAGCAGAACGGATGAAGTTTGCGCCGTATATTGTATTTTCTTTGGCTGCTACGGTGCTTATCTATCCGATTGCCGGACACTGGGTGTGGAGTAGCGGTGGTTGGCTTAATAAAATAGGCATGTTAGATTTTGCAGGTTCGGCAGTTGTACATTCGCTTGGCGGTTGGGCTTCTTTGGCGGCAGTTTTAGTGCTGGGGCCGCGAACCGGAAAATTTGCCAAGGATGGTTCAGTTAATGTTCTGCCGGGTCACAATTTGCCATTGGCAGCTTTGGGTGCATTTATTCTATGGTTTGGCTGGTTTGGTTTTAATCCGGGCAGTACTTTGTCTGGTTTGGATATGAACATTGCCAAGATTGCTGTTAATACAAATTTGGCAGCCGCGGCTGGCGGGACGGTTGCCGCTCTCTATACAATGATGAAATATGGTAAGGCGGATCCTAGTATGGCGATAAACGGGGCGTTAGGCGGACTAGTGGCGATTACTGCCAGCTGTGCTTATGTAGAGCCAATTAGCGCGGTTATTATTGGGGGGATTTGCGGGATTCTTATTGTACTGGCAGTAGCTTTCTTTGATACAATTAAGGCCGATGATCCGGTGGGGGCTATTGCCGTTCATGGGGTGTGTGGTACGTTTGGTACTATTGCGGTAGGCTTGTTTGCTGAACAGGGTGGACTCTTCTATGGCGGTGGTTTTGTCTTGCTTGGCGTGCAATTTCTCGGGGTAGTGTGTGTATCGCTGTGGGGGTTTGCCGCAACCTTTACACTCTTTAAAATATTAAAAGCTACGGTAGGGATCAGGGTTTCGGTTGAAGATGAAATTGAAGGTTTGGATATTGTTGAGCATGGTTTTACGGCATATAATGATTTGGAATGTAATCCTTTAAAAACTTTAAGCCATACGCCGACACTTGGGGTAATAGCGGTTACTGAATCGCCCACCGTTAAATAAATTTCAGATCTAAAAAAAATGTAACCATCAAGGTACTAAAAAGTGCTTTGATGGTTACATTTTTTATTAGGATTAAGCCTAGGTACAATGGTAATAACTAAACCGAGTAAAAACGGTAGGAGTGTTTATCGTGAAAACCGCAATATTTTTGGGAGGTGGGGCCTCGGCGGCGGCAATGGCACCCGTTCAGGCGGATTTATTTCGTGAATATTTTAGTCTGGTCAGACAACGCCCGGAAATTATAAATTCGGAAATGTATCGGGAAGTAACGGCGTATTTTGCCGCTTTCTTTGGTATTGATGTCATAAATAGCAAGCTAGATGATTTGCTGTTTCCTACCTTTGAAGAAGCACTTGGCATTCTGGATTTGGCAGTGCGGCGGCGTGAAGCGTTTAAAAAGTTTGATCTTGAGAATGTTAGTAAAAATAGTAATCGTATTGGGTTCTTGCGTCAGTATCTGGTATTGTTAATGGCGGCGGTGTTAGATTGCAAAAGCGGTGATCGGCGGAGACTGCATCGTAAGCTGGTAGAAGGTCTTGGCCAAAAGGGGTTGTTAGCGGAGACAAGCTTTATTACAACTAATTATGATCTTTTACTTGATGATGCTATAGTCAGTGAAGCAGCTTGCAAAATTGATTATGGTATTGAATTCTTTAATAAAAAGCCACTAAATAATGAGGTGAAAAATGTTCTATGGGTAAAGTTGTACAAAATCCATGGGTCTTTGAATTGGCTGTATTGTCCAGCTTGTAACGTTATCCGTCTTACGGCTAAAGAAAAAGGGGTTGTCCGTTTGCTGGAGGACATAAAAAATTCCGATTGTGAGCAATGCAAGTCGGTTATGCTGCCGGTTATAGTTCCACCGACTTTTTTTAAGGACATGTCTAATGCTTTTTTAAGTATGGTCTGGTATAAAGCTGAGCAGGCATTAATGGAAGTTGATAAAATTATTTTTTGCGGTTATTCTTTTTCAGACGCAGATATTCACATTAAGTATCTTATAAAACGAATTCAGACGAATCGGTTAAATCCAGCAGCGCTTTCAATATATGTAGTTAATAATTATCCAACCAAAAGTGAACATTCGCGAAATAGTGAAAAACGCCGGTATAAAAGATTTTTAGGCCGGGTAGTTAACTACACCGACCTATCTTTTGAAGAGTTCGCCGCTAATCCGACGTGCCTTTATTGAATTGATAATCGTGGCTGGTTTATGCTTGAATCAGACGGGGGTTTGGTATATATTGACGGCCAGCTTTGGAGCAAGGTTTTCCGTCAACCATTACAATATCAGCAGTAAAATTAATATTATCATTAAATAAGCTGCTGCCGACTGCATAGATATCAACAGGAACCTTTGCGGCTTCAAAATCTTTAATCCGTTCGACATTAAAGCCGCCGGATACCATGATTTTTACGTGGCTGAATCCTGCTTGGTCCAGGGCTTGGCGCACATTGAATACTAGCTGGGCGCAAACACCGGTTGGCTTAAAATTACCCATGTATGGTAGTACCGAGGTGTCTACTAAGTTGTCACTGGTATCCATTCGGATGGCCCAAAGCTTTTCTTTAAAATTATGGGCTACTTCAAGGGCTGTAGCTACGCAATCGTTGTTATAGTCTACTAGGGCGATCCGGTTAACGTTAGGATCGATATGTTGATCAAAGGCTTTGGTTGCCAGAATAGTATCGCCGCCATAGGTAGCGATTAGCGAGTGGGGAATGGTGCCCATTGCCGGAGCATCCCAGTAGTAGCCGTTGGCGGGGGTGGAAACACCGCTTGCTCCGCCGATATGGGCTGCGTAGCCGTCGGAAAGTTGCGTAGCGAAGTAATCAAAACGAGAGGGGAAAAACACCATTGGTTTGCCGTTAGCCGCTACTACTACATTTTTTACATTGGTCGCAATTTTGGTTTGACGTGATAGTGATCCTAGATAGACAGTTTCTAAATGCGAAAAATCAGCAAGGTCGCCTTCGATGGTCATTACAGATTCCCAAGGTTTAACAGTATCACCGTCATAAAGAGCTTTGATTGTGAGATTTTCCGGGTTATGGGCGCATCTCTTAATTATGGCGATAGCTTCGTCAATACCGCATACGGTGGCGTTTTGACGTTGGAATATTTGCATCATGACTTTTGGGTGATGGTTATCTTTGAGTAATATATCACGAGTTTTCAAAAAATAACTATCACTATAAAAGCCGGATTTAATTTCTTCCACCGGAATGCGAAAAATATCCGGAGATAGACGTTGTTTCATTTTTTTGCCTCCAAGTTTCTCTATTTCCATAGTTTTCATTAATACTAGTTTATTTTACATATAAACATGATACAATAAAAATGTATTTTACGGCAATAGGAGGACCATAATTGAATTGTAATTCGCGGATTTTATATATAAAAAATAGCGATCAGGCGATACAAGAATTAAAAAAACTAGAATGTGATGCGGCTGGTGTGAATATAATGGCTGCTAAAGCAGTCTTTAAAACAATAAAATTGGAAGCGGTTAGTGCCAAAGCGGCTAATCTTTTAAAGCAAACGTTTTTAGCTAAAGGCGGTGAAGTGGCGATTGCCAGGGGGACGGCTGATCTTAGTATTACATGTACTGATGTATTAATTTGTGCTACGATAAAACAATATCGTCTGGCACTGGCTCAGCTGAAACAACAGCCTTGGGGGTTGCCAAAACTTGCGGCAGCGATAGAAAAAGTACTAATTGCTTCGGAAACACCGTTATGCCGTGAATATAATTGGACTGACCGTTCGTTAAAGATAAAGCCGGGCCGGACGTTAGTTATGGGAATTTTAAATGTTACGCCTGACTCGTTTTCCGATGGCGGGAAGTATAATTTGCTTGATACGGCCCTAAAACATGCTGAAGCGATGGCTAATGATGGTGCGGACATTATTGATATTGGTGCCGAGTCTACCAGACCGGATGGCACTGACAAGGTGGCGGCGGAAGAAGAGTTAACACGCCTATTGCCGGTGCTGGAAAAATTATTAGCAGTGTCTCCGCTGCCGATATCGGTAGATACTTATAAAGCGGAAGTGGCCGAAGAAGCCTTGAAGCTAGGCGCTCATATTATTAATGATGTTTGGGGTCTTCAGTATGAGCCAGAAATGGCCAAAGTAGTCGCTAAATATGGTGCACCGGTTGTTGTTATGCATAATCAGGAAAGCACGACGTATGACGGAGATATTTTAGCCAATATTAGTGCTTTTTTGCAGCGCAGTGTGGAAATAGGGATTCAAGCGGGGATCGATTTTAATAAAATAATAATTGATCCTGGAATTGGTTTTGGTAAAACAACTGAACAAAATTTAACAGTGATGTCCCGCCTGGCAGAAATTAAGGTTATCGGTTGTCCTATTTTGCTGGGAACCTCGTGTAAACGGTTTATCGGTGAAACTTTAGGAGGTCTGGCTGTTAATGAGCGAGGAGAAGGAACAGCAGCCTCGGTGGCATTAGGAATTGTCAACGGAGCTAATATTGTAAGAGTTCATGATGTAAGAGCTATTGCTAGAGTTGCCAGAATGACAGATGCTATATTAAGGAGTGAAGATGATGAGCGATAAAATTTTGCTTCAGAATATGATGTTTTATGGTTATCATGGTGTTTACGAATATGAACGTGAACAAGGCCAACGATTTTATGTTGATGTTGAACTTTCTTTAGATTTTGGCAGAGCGGCTACTTCCGATGATTTGGCAGATACCTTAAACTATGTGTTGGTTTATCAGCAGATTAAAGATATCATGGAAACACGCAGATTTAGATTGCTTGAAGCGTTGGCCGAGCATATTGCCAATACACTTTTAACTGGTAGAGTTAATCAGGTTACGGTTAGGGTGCGTAAACCTCAAGTTCCGCTGCCAGGACAACTTGATTATATACAAATTGAAGTAAATCGGAGCATAGAATGATTTTTTTGGGGCTAGGGTCCAATCTCGGTGATCGTGAAGAAAATATAAATGCGGCAATAACTGCTTTAAATACTCACCCTGCTATTGTTGTAAAAATCGTTTCCTCCATTTATGAAACTGCCCCGATTGGCTATACTGACCAGCCATATTTTTTAAATGCAGTTATTATTATTGAAACGTTACTATCGCCGTTTGCGCTGCTTGCCGAATGTTTAGACATAGAACAAGCATTGGGCCGGATTAGAGACCAACGATGGGGGCCACGGACAATAGATATTGATATTGTAGCGTTTGATGATTATGAGTGTAAAACCCAAGTGCTTACATTACCTCATCCCCGTCTGGCGGAGCGGGGATTTGTCTTGGTTCCGTTAGTGGAAATTGCGTCTGAACAAAAAGTTTGCAATAGAAAAACACCGGCAGAACTTTTAGCTGGTGTTGATATTAATGAAATAACACTATATAAAAAGCGGCTGGGGAGGTGAAGTGATGACCGAACCATGCAAAATTCTTTATATTAGTGCGCCGATTGGTTCAGGACATGTTCGGGCTGCAAAGGCTATGGGATCGGCTATTAGCCAACTTGATGATAAGATTGTTGTTGATTATGTCGACTTTTTTAATTTCTTTAGCCCGTTTATTGGTAAAACTATTTTGAAATCATATTTTGCTATTTTGGACATCTTTCCGCAGCTTTATGGCAAAATGTATGGTTGGGGTAATACTAGTCCGTTAGCGCTTAAAGGGCAGGAATTGGTTAGTGGCTATCTGGCCGAAAGAATACACCGGTATATAAAGCAGACTAAGCCGGATGCTATTGTTTGCACTCATGCCACTCCCGCCGGCTTGACGGCGCATTTGATAAAAAAAGTGGGATTAACAATACCTGTGTTTGGGGTAGTGACAGATTTTACGGTTCATCGCTTGTGGGTATATCCGGAATTAACTAGATATTTTGTTGCTAATGAAAAAATGCGTGATGTTTTGGCTCATCATGGCGTTAGCTATGAACAGAGCCAGGCCCTTGGTATTCCCGTTGATTTAAAGTTTAGTGTCCCTTATACCAAAGAAAGTTTGCGAACTTCATTTAATTTACAACCGGATTGTAAGACCGTGCTGGTAATGGGTGGGGGAGCTGGGGTGATGCCCATGACGGAAATAATTAAGACTTGTGACCAAGTGGGGATACCATTACAAGTGATTGCGGTAGCGGGAAATAATAAATCACTGTATCGGCAGCTAGAAAAGCTCAAAATGCGGTTAAAACATTGCGATTTAAAGCTTTATGGCTATGTTGATAATATTCATGAACTTATGGCGGTAGCCGATCTTTTGATCTCTAAACCAGGGGGGATGACCTCCGCGGAAGCTTTGTGCGCGGGGCTGCCAATGCTTATTTATCGGCCGATACCAGGCCAAGAAGAGGCGAATACCCGCTATCTTGTAGATAAAAGTGCGGCATTACGGGCCGGATCGCTAGCACAAATAAAGGCAGCGATGATTCATCTTCTTGTTGACAACCCTTCTGAGTTAGAATATATTGGGAAATGTGCTATGGGGGAAGGACGTCCGACAGCGGCGCCTAATATTGCTGAAAATATTTTAGAAACGCTGAAAAATGGTAAAT
This sequence comes from Bacillota bacterium, assembly GCA_017889625.1. Lineage (GTDB taxonomy): Bacteria > Bacillota > Negativicutes > Sporomusales > CTSoil-080 > CTSoil-081. The sequence continues at coordinate 17,324 of JAGGAD010000013.1, forward strand.
CCAATTAACCCATGGCTTGACGTAAGTATTTTTCATAGTTATAATTAGCAAAATAGCTACATGTGGAGGAGCGGTGGTGGAACGATATTATTGGGCATTATTGCAAACAGTACCAGGGGTTGGCAATGCGCGTCTAAAGGCTCTTATCAGTTTTTTTGGTAGTGCCAGTAAAGTATGGCAAGCTAGCAGCCGTGAGTTGATCAGTTCTGGTGTTATTAGTATTGCAGTGTGTAATAATATTGTGAACCAGCGGGATAAGCTAGATATAGACAGTCTGCGGAATGAATGGGAAAAAAAACAGATCGGTCTTTGCACTTTGGCAGATAAAGAGTATCCAGTGCAGTTGGCCAGAATCTTTAATCCTCCGGCAGTTTTGTATTACCGGGGACGTTTGTCCACTGATGAACAATTAGTAGCTATTGTTGGTGCCAGGAAGGCTTCGGCTTACGGGCGGAATGCCGCTAAATGTTTAGCCAGTGGTATTGCTGCAGCAGGGATAGGCGTGGTCAGTGGGGCGGCGCGTGGAATTGATACTGCCGCTCACCAGGGGGCGCTTGCCAGCGGGGGCTATACTATAGCGGTATTAGGTTGCGGCGTTGATATTGTTTATCCGCCGGAAAACGGCAAATTGCTTGCGATAATTGCTGAACAAGGTGCGGTTATTTCAGAGTATGCACCAGGAACCCCACCGATGGCTAAATTTTTTCCGGCTAGAAATAGAATTATTAGCGGCTTAGCGAGAGGTGTGCTAGTGGTTGAAGCTGCTGAAAAAAGCGGTTCACTGATCACTGCAGATTTTGCGCTTGAAGAGGGCAGGGATGTTTTTGCCGTACCGGGAAGTATGTTTGCGTCTGGCAGTAAAGGGGTTAACCGGTTGATAAAACAAGGGGCAAAGCTGGTTGATAACGCTATTGATGTCCTTGAAGAATATGGCGTGGGAAAATTAGCGCAAGATAAAATGATCAAAATATCAGTTGATAAAGATGAAAAGACAGTATATCAGGCTTTATTTTATGATAAACCGTTAGGGTTAGAAGAACTGATGCAAAAGGTATCTTTTGAAAACCAGGCGATTACATATATATTATTACAATTAGAATTGAAGGGTCTGATAGTGCGATACAGTGGACAACAATTTGTCCGCGTTGCAGGGAGGGAACTCTTTGAATAAATCACTTGTTGTGGTTGAATCGCCAGCAAAAGCCAAGACGATAGAGAAATTCTTGGGTAAAAACTACATTGTACGGGCGTCAATGGGTCATCTGCGCGATTTACCTAAAAGCCAATTTGGCGTAGATGTTGAGCAAGAATTTACACCTAAATATATTAACATTCGTGGCAAAGGTGATTTAATCAAAAAATTGCGGGATGAAGCCAAAAAAGCCGATTCGGTTTATCTGGCAACTGACCCGGATCGTGAAGGGGAGGCCATTGCCTGGCATTTGGCGCATATTTTGCACATTGAACCAGAACAACCTTGCCGGATCGAGTTTAATGAAATTACAAAAACAGCTATTCAAAGTGCGGTTAAAAAACCGCGTGCGATTGATCTTCCGAGGGTCGATGCTCAACAAGCCAGGAGGATATTGGATCGTATTGTTGGCTATAAGCTAAGCCCGTTGCTTTGGCGTAAAGTCAGAAAGGGCTTAAGTGCCGGTCGGGTACAATCGGTAACAGTTAAGCTTATTGTTGACCGGGAAAAAGAAATTGAAGCGTTTGTTGAAGAAGAATATTGGACAATAACCGTTAAATTGCGTGAAAAAGTAAAAGCGCCGCAGTTTGATTGTGAACTTATGCTGATTGATGGAAAAAAACCTGAGATCGGCGATGAACAAACGGCTGATACGCTTGTTAAAGAACTGGAACAAGCGGAATTTATTGTCAAGGAAGTTAAACGCCGTGAGCGGCGGCGTAATCCTGCTCCTCCATTTATTACCAGCAGTCTCCAGCAAGAAGCTGCCCGCAGGCTTGGTTTTACTACCCGTAAAACCATGATGCTGGCGCAGCAACTGTATGAAGGGGTTGAAGTGGCGAATGTGGGGCCAGTAGGGCTTGTTACATATATTCGTACTGATTCCACTCGAATTGCCCAGTCAGCGCAAGAAGAGGCGCGCCAATACGTGATTGGTAAATTTGGCGGGGATTATCTTCCGGAAAAAGCTCCGATTTATACTACTAAAAAGGCGCAGGATGCCCATGAGGCTATTCGGCCTACTAGTTTAGAATTTACGCCGGACATCCTGGTGAAGAGCCTCTCCCGTGACCAGTTACGCTTATATACTCTTGTTTGGGAAAGGTTTGTTGCTAGCCAGATGATAGCTGCGGTTTATGATACGTTAACCGTCGATATAATCGCTGGACGAATGGGACTTCGGGCTAATGGCTCAAGACTTAAGTTTCCAGGATTTTTGGCAGTGTATAGCGATAGCAAGGATGAGAAGGAAAAAGATATTGCCATCCCTGAACTTAAAGTTGGCGAATCCTTGAAACTAAGTCAAGTGTTGCCCAAACAGCATTTTACGGAACCCCCGCCGCGTTATACGGAGGCGTCATTGATAAAAATTCTGGAGGAAAAGGGAATTGGCAGGCCAAGTACGTATGCGCCTATTGTTGAAACGATAGTAGCGCGCGGCTATGTTGAAAGGATTGAAAAAAAGTTTCATCCAACTGAACTTGGCGACGTTGTTCTCGAACTGTTGGAAGAGTATTTCCCGGACATTGTAGACGTTGGGTTTACGGCTGGCCTAGAAGATCGGCTGGATGATATTGCCGATGGTGAAAGATCACGGATAGCCGTACTCAAAGATTTCTATAGTCCGTTTGCCACTACGCTGGCTCATGCGGAAGAAGAAATTGGGCATGTTGAATTGCCGGTAGAAGTATCAGATGTTCCTTGTGAAAATTGCGGAAAAATGATGGTAGTAAAACATGGCCGCTATGGTAATTTTTTGGCTTGTCCCGGATTTCCCCAATGTCGTAACGCTAAACCGATAGTAAAAGAAATCGGGGTAAAATGCCCTAAATGTCAAGGGGCGGTAGTAGAACGGCGCACTAAGCGCGGTAAGACTTTTTACGGCTGCACCAATTACCCGGAATGCCAATATACTAGCTGGGATATGCCACTAAATGAAACTTGCCCAGTGTGTGGCTCGATTAAAGTTCGCCATAATTTCCGCCAAGGCCGATTTTCAATAATGTGCAGTAATGAAGAGTGTTCTACCAGAGCAAAAGAAGCTGCTGCGAAAAAAACTACAGCAAAAGCCGCGGCGAAGACTACACCAAAAACTAAAGGAAAAATTACCAAGAAGAAAAGTGGGGAAAAAAGTGAATAAAGTTGTTATCATTGGCGCTGGCTTAGCGGGCAGTGAGGCCGCATGGCAAGCCGCCAAAGCCGGAGTTGATGTCGAGTTATATGAGATGCGTCCTAATGTGATGACTCCGGCTCATCATACGGGGTTGTTTGCGGAATTGGTCTGTAGTAATTCGCTCCGGGCGGCAGCCCCCGAAAATGCGGTTGGCCTGTTGAAAGAGGAAATGCGCCAGTTGGATTCTTTAATAATGCGGGCGGCTGATGCTTGCCGTGTTCCAGCGGGTGGGGCCATTGCTGTTGACCGGCAAATGTTCAGTGAGTTTATAACCAATGAACTTTCCGCGCATCCGCAAGTAAAGATTATTAACCAAGAAATAACGATGATTCCTGAGGATATTCCGTTAATTATTGCTAGTGGGCCATTGTCTTCGCCAGCTATTTCAGCGGCTATTGCTGAATTAACCGGGCAAGATTATCTTTATTTTTATGATGCTGCAGCACCGATCGTAACTGGAGAATCGTTGAATATGAATAAAATATATCGGGCTTCTCGGTACGGAAAAGGCGATGACGATTATCTAAACTGTCCGATGAATAAAGAAGAGTATGAAAAGTTTTGGCATGAATTGACTAATGCCGAGACCGCTCCAGTAAAAGAATTTGAAAAAACGATTTTCTTTGAAGGGTGCATGCCGGTAGAAGAAATGGCCAGCCGGGGAATTGACACTTTGCGATTTGGTCCGCTCAAACCAGTTGGATTAGAACATCCTGAGACTGGCGAAGTTCCCTATGCGGTAATTCAGCTCCGCCAGGATAATGCGGCGGCTACACTGTTTAATATTGTCGGGTTTCAGACTCATCTTAAGTGGCCGGAACAGGAACGGGTCTTTAGGACTATCCCTGGATTAGAACAAGCGGAATTTGTCCGACTGGGCGTTATGCATCGTAACACCTTTATAAACTCACCGACACTGCTTAAGGATACTCTTGAAATGAGAGCTCGGGCCGATGTTTTTTTTGCTGGTCAGATTACCGGAGTTGAGGGCTATGTTGAATCAGCGGCTGCAGGATTAGTTGCCGGAGTTAATGCGGCCCGCCGGGCAAATGGTAAGCTGGCGGTGACATTCCCGGTTGCAACGGCGCATGGAGCGCTATGTCATTATATTACCCATGCTGAATCCAAAAAGTTTCAGCCAATGAATATTAACTTCGGTTTATTACCACCGGCTGAACGTAAGATAAGAGATAAAAAACAAAAAAATGCCTATATTTCTGAGAGAGCTTTAAATGAACTGAAAGAATTTATTGAAAAGTTAGACAATTATAATGTATAATTATTGCATAATCTTAGTATGTATGTTAGTATAAAACAGTATATCTAAGCTAAATTCGACAAAAAGCGTGATTACATGACGACTTATATAACCCAGCTTGAACAATTCATGCGTTATTTAAGTGTGGAAAAACACGCCTCGTTGCACACCGTAAATAATTACCGGGCAGATATTGAACGTTTTTTTATGTTTGCCAAGGAACAAGGTGTGGATGAGGTGAGTTTTTCGCAAGTATCAACTATTTTAATAAGAACTTATCTGGCTGTCCTCAAAGAAGAAAAATATGCAAGGCGAACGATTGCACGTAGAATTGCCTCGCTTAGATCTTTTTTTCGGTTTTTATGTCGGGAGGAAGTTATTGCCGACAATCCGTTTAATTATGTTCATACTCCTAAGCTAGATAAAAAGTTGCCGGTTTTTATGGATATAGCCGAGATTAATGCATTGTTAGAATTACCTGATAAAACTGCACTTGGCAAACGTGATGCGGCTATTTTGGAGTTGCTTTATGCCACCGGTATCCGGGTTAGCGAATTGGCGGGTCTTTCAATTACAGATGTTGATCTGGCTAGCAGTTTCGCCTTGATATATGGTAAAGGTGCAAAGGAACGGGTAGTCCCCGTGGGACGAAAGGCACTTAGCGCGGTCATTGAATATCTTCAAAGCAGTAGGCCTAGGTTAAGAGCAGCCGGGACAATTTTGCCACATGATACTTTGTTCGTAAATAAAAATGGTGGGCCATTGACTGATCGGAGTGTACGGAGAATTCTTAAAAAGTATGTTGATGCATTGGCAATCAAAAAAAACATTAGTCCGCATACCCTTCGTCATACTTTTGCCACCCATCTTCTTAATAATGGTGCTGATCTTCGCACAGTTCAGGAATTACTCGGGCATGTAAATTTGTCGACAACTCAGCTATATACCCATGTAACCAAAGAAAGAATAAAGTCTGTATACCAAGGGGCACATCCGCGTGCTTAGGAGGTGAATCAATGTTTCATGCAACTACAATTGTCGCTGTTCGTCATAATGGAAAAACGGCGATTGCTGGCGATGGTCAGGTAACTTTTGGTGGTAACACGATTATGAAACATAATGCTAAAAAAGTTCGCCGCCTTTATCATGGAAAAATCTTAGCTGGTTTTGCCGGATCGGTAGCTGATGCATTTACGTTATTTACAAAATTTGAACAGAAATTAGAAGAGTATAATGGCAATATGATGCGTTCTGCAGTTGAACTTGCCAAAGATTGGCGGACAGACAGAGTCCTCAGAAAGCTCGAAGCTTTGTTAATTGTTACTGACGCTGAGCATATGCTGATTATTTCTGGCAATGGAGAAGTGATTGAGCCTGATGATGGTGTTAGTGCTATTGGGTCGGGCGGCCCGTATGCTTTGGCTGCGGCCAGGGCTCTAGTGGGTCACTCTTCCTTAACGGCACCGGAGATTGCCAGACAGGCTATTGACATTGCAGCTTCAATTTGCATTTTCACCAACAACAATATAACTGTTGAGGAAATATAAAGGAGGGACGATTGTTGACCGAATTGACGCCCCGTCAAATTGTTCAAGAATTGAGCAAGTATATTGTAGGGCAGCAACAAGCAAAAAAATCGGTGGCTATTGCCCTGCGTAACAGGTGGCGAAGCACGCAACTGCCAGAAGAGCTAAAAGAAGAAATAGTTCCTAAAAATATATTGATGATCGGTCCGACCGGAGTTGGGAAGACTGAAATTGCTCGTCGATTGGCTAAGTTGGTGAATGCTCCTTTTGTTAAAGTGGAGGCTACAAAGTTTACTGAGGTTGGTTATGTTGGCCGTGATGTTGAGTCAATGGTCAGGGATTTGGTAGAGACAGCCATTAGAATGGTTAAACAAGATAAAATGCTGGATGTTATGGATAAAGCCCAAAAACTTGCCGATGAACGCATTTTGGACTATTTTAAACCGCTGCATGCGAAAGAACAGGCCCGTAATCCATTTGAAATGTTTTTTGCAGGTTCAAATGCTTCGACCGATAATAGTGCCGCACCTGCGTCGGATGTAACGGTTACGGTTACTGATGCTGTACGTGAAGGCTGGCGAAGCCGCTTGGAAAACGGTGAACTTGAAGAAGAACTAATAGAAATATTAGTAGAAGACAACAACCAGCCAATGGTTGGAATGTTTGCCGGATCAGGCATGGAAGAAATGGGTTTTAATATTAATGACATGCTTGGTAGTTTTTTACCGAAAAAGCAGAAAAAACGCAAAGTAACTGTTGCTAATGCCAGAAAGATATTTATTCAGGAAGAGGCGCAAAAACTTATCGATATGGATGACGTTATTTCTACGGCAATTAATTTGGCTGAAATGTCGGGAATTATCTTCCTTGATGAAATCGATAAAGTTGCTGGGCGCGGAAGTTCAGCAGGACCGGATGTATCTAGAGAAGGGGTCCAACGAGATATTTTACCAATTGTTGAAGGATCTACTATTGTGACTAAATATGGTCCGGTTAAAACGGATCGGGTATTGTTTATTGCTGCTGGCGCATTCCATATATCTAAACCATCTGATCTTATTCCTGAACTGCAGGGCAGGTTTCCGATTCGAGTTGAATTGACTAGTTTAACGAAGGAAGATTTTAGACAAATCCTTACAGAACCTGCTAATGCTCTACTAAAACAGTATACTTATCTTTTAGAAACAGAAGGAATTAAGATAGATTTTAGCGAAGAAGCTATAGATGAATTGGCAGAAATTGCGTGTGCAGTAAATGCTCAGACAGAAAATATCGGCGCTAGACGTCTCCACACGGTATTGGAAAAGCTTTTAGAAGATATAGCGTTTGATGCACCTGATTTACCGGAAAAAACTATATCTATAAGCCGTGAGTATGTAAAGACAGTGCTGGACCCAATTGTTGTTAATCAAGATCTTAGTCACTTTATATTATAAAAAATTTATTTGTCTATTGAAAGGCAGGATGATCGAAGTGTTATCGTCATTATTAGAACGTACCCGTAAAATTAACAAGTTGCTTCAGAAATCGGATAAAGTGGAATACTATGAGATATCAGAGGTGCTTTCATCAGTTATAAGCGCTAATGTGTATATTGTCAGTAAAGATGGGACTGTATTGGGATATGCCCTGCAGCATGATTTTGAATGCGACATTATGCGTGACCGTGTGCTTGACAAAAAGGTATTTCCTGAGCATTATGTGGAATGGTTGCTAAGGATTCATGACACATCACCAAACTTAAAACTTAAAAAGGGAATATGTGCCTTCAGTGAAGGTATGGAGTGTATGTTCAAGGATAAGTTTACTACTGTTGTGCCTATTCATGGCGGTGGTGAGCGAATTGGCACATTACTTATAGCAAAATTTGAAATGGAATTTAACGATGATGATTTAGTTCTGGCAGAATACGGTGCCACTGTTGTTGGAATGGAAATTCTTCGGGATCGCAGTGATAAAATTGAAGAAGAAGCTCGCAAAAAAGCAACAGTACAGGTTGCACTTGGAACGTTATCCTACTCGGAATTAGAGGCTGTAATGCACATTCTCAATGAATTAGACGGCGATGAGGGGTTATTAGTTGCGAGTAAAATTGCTGATCGGGTGGGAATTACGCGCTCGGTAATTGTAAATGCTTTAAGGAAGTTCGAAAGTGCCGGAGTAATTGAATCAAAATCTTTGGGCATGAAGGGGACTTATATCAAGGTATTGAATGAACGATTACTGGATGAATTGAAAAAAATTAAAAAATAGGTCCAAAGTCCTCTAAAATGCAGAGGAAAGGCCTATTTAATATAATAATAAGTCTTTGGTCCTAAGAACCACCTGCTTTTTGCAGGTGGTTTTTCTATATATTGGAATAAAACTAATAAAAAGTTGTAGCGTTGACATAAAAATATCATATGAAAGTCGATTTTAGTCGATTGATAGAAAGGATTTCTGTAAAATATGTAGAATCTTGTTTAAGTGAAATTAAGATGAAAATTTACAGGGAACGTAAGGAGGACTTATGGTCAAGTCGATATTATCGTCACAAACGGAGGACGTGTTGGGAAAAGCATTGGCGGCGTCCTCTCTGCGTCATAAAATAATTAGCAATAATATTGCCAATGTGAACACTCCCGAATTTAAGCGGAGTGATGTCTTATTTGAAGACCGTTTAGCAGAAGCGTTAAATCCTTCAAAAGCATTGCCTGCGAGAACTAATGAACGCCATTTAGCCGGGCGTAACAGCGGCAGTTTTTCGCCGTCGATCATCACCGAAACCAATACCAGTATACGAGTGGATGGTAGTAATGTTGATATCGATGTAGAAATGGCTAATCTTGCTAAAAACAACATTTATTATGATGCTGTAGCAAAACAACTGGGTAGATATTTTTCCAATATAAAAGCGGCAATTAATGAAGGGAGACGGTAATTAGTGGGAATGTTTGGTGGGATTGATGCTGCGGCGTCCGGGATGACTGCGGAAAGGTTACGGATGGATGTCATCTCTAACAATATTGCGAATGTAAATACTACTCGCACAGCGCAGGGGGGCGCTTATCGCCGCCAAATGGTTGTGTTTCAGTCTAGAACAGCTGAAAATTCGCCGTTTAGCCAGGTGTTATCGCGTAAACTTGAGGCCGGAGACGGGGTAAAAGTTGTTGGGATAGTAAAAGATCAATCGCCGCTTAGAAAGGTGTATGATCCTAATCATCCCGATGCCAATCAAGATGGGTATGTTGATATGCCGAACATTAATGTAGTTGCTGAAATGGTGGATATGATTACAGCCACTAGAGCGTATGAAGCAAATGTAACTGCGGTAAATGCCGCAAAAAACATGGCTTTAAAAGCGCTTGAAATTGGTGGTTAAAGGAGTGTAAGCAAAGATGGGAATTGCGCCATTAAAACTCTTACCAGTAAATCCGCTTAAGACAGCAAGTGAAAATGAAGCAGTTCCGCGTGTTGGTGGGGGAAATGATTTTGGTAAGATTCTAGCAGATGCACTAAATGATGTAAATAAAGTTCAGCAAGAAGCAAAACAAGCAACAAATAATCTGGCCACTGGAAAGATCCAAGACATATCCGAGGTAGTAATCGCCTCTGAAAAAGCGACAATTGCTTTGCAACTTACCATGCAGGTAAGAAATAAGGTTGTTGATGCTTATCAGGAAATAATGCGGATGCAAGTATGAGGATAGGCTGTTGGATTGTGTATTATTCGTGGCTTAAAGAGGTGTGATAATGGCCGAAATGCACGAACAGATGCTGCGACTATGGAAAAACCTCAACAAAAAACAACGCTATCTAATTATTGCTTCTGCCGCGCTAGTATTTTTGGCGATTATTGGTTGGAGTTTCTGGTGGGGGACACGTACTGAGTATGTTCCGTTATTTACAGGATTAGATGCTAAAGATGCGGGGGAAGTTGCAGCAAAGCTTAAAGAAAAGAAAATTGTCTATGAACTAGGTAATAATGGAACATCAATAATGGTTTCGTCAAAGGATGTTTACCAAGTTCGGCTGGATTTAGCTAGTGAGGGATTGCCGAAAGGCAGTAAGGGCTTTGAAATATTTGATCAAAATAAATTTGGCACTACGGATTTTCAAAACAAGGTTTACTATTTGCAAGCGCTTCAAGGTGAACTAACGCGAACTATTGAACAAATGGCCGAAGTTGAAAAAGCTCGGGTTCATATTGTTTTGCCTGAGGATAGCTTGTATAAGAAGAATGAGAAACAGGCAACCGCGTCAATAATGGTCAAACTTCGCCCATCAACCAAACTATCGCGTGCTCAGGTCAAAGGTATAGTAAATTTGGTGGCGCATAGTATTCAAGGTTTAAAACCTGAAAATATCACAGTTATTGATAATTTTGCTCAGGTCTTAAATGAACAGGATGCTGACCAGCAGATGACTGGCTCGGGTACTGTGACTCAGATTGAATTAACGAAAAAAGTTCAGGATGACTTGCAAAAAAATGCTCAGTCATTGTTGGAACAGGTTTTAGGACCGGGAAAAGCGGCAGTTCGGGTTAATGTAGAACTAAGCTTTGATCAAAAAACAGTAGATCGACAAGTGTTTGAACCAGTTGTTGATGATAAAGGTATCGTTAGAAGTTCGCAGGAAATTAATGAGAACTTTAAAGGTTCCAATGCCCAACCAGGTGGTGTGGCAGGAACTTCGTCGAATATTCCCGGATATGCTACGAATAGTAATGGTCAATCTAACTATGAGAAAAAAGATGTTACTCGCAATTATGAAATAAATGAAACTAAAGAAAAAACTGTAGTTGCCCCAGGGGCGATTAAACGTTTGACAGTTTCAGTGCTTGTTGATGGTGCGGTAGATAGCACTCAACAAGCTAGTATAATGAAAACAATCTCAGCCGCTGTGGGAGTTAATCCGACACGTGGCGATGTTGTTACGGTAGAAAGCATTGCGTTTAGTACTGACGTTGCAGATAAAATGCGGCAAGAGGAAGAGGCGGCAAAAGCACAACAGACCAGAGAAATGTTGATGAAATATGGTGCGGTAGCAATTGCGATTATTGCGATTTTGTATCTCTTGTATTTGCATCTGAAGCGGAAGCGCCAAGCCGAGGAAGAAGCGGCAATGTTGGAATTAGGACCGCAAGCTTTTGCAATGGATGAAGATGAAGATGCTGAAGAAGTTGAAGAGGCATCGCCGGAAGAGCAAGAACGTCTGAACCAACGCGAAGCTATTACCCAATTCGCTAAATCAAGGCCTGAAGAAGTTGCTCAACTTATTAGAACATGGGTAAATGAGGAGTAGCGGAAAAGGGGGAGGACATGTTTCAGATTAATGATTTGAATGGAAAGCAAAAAGCGGCAATATTGCTCATTGCTCTTGGCCCGGATACAGCTTCTCAAGTGTTTAAACATCTCAGTGAAGATGAAATTGAAAAGCTTACCCTGGAAATTGCCAATCAGCGAAAAGTTACTCAGGAGCAAAAAGACGCGGTATTGGTTGAGTTTCACCAAATGTGCTTGGCCAGGGAATATATTTCTACTGGCGGCATTGATTATGCACGGGAAATTATTGAAAAAGCGCTTGGCTCCGAAAAGGCTGTAGCAATTATTAACCGTTTGACATCAAGTCTTCAAATTAGACCATTTGACTTTGCACGTAAAACCGATCCGTCTCAATTGCTGAACTTTATTCAGAATGAGCATCCGCAGACTATTGCTTTAATTATGGCTTATCTACAACCGGAACAGGCGGCAGCTATCATTTCAGCTTTGCCACCTGATCGACAAGTAGATGTAGCAAACCGGATTGCTCAAATGGATCGAACCTCGCCGGAAATTCTTAAGGATGTGGAACGTATACTGGAACGCAAGTTATCGTCTTTGGTTACCCAAGACTTTACGGCAGCCGGTGGTGTTGATTCGATCGTTGAAGTTCTTAATCGAGTTGACCGTGCTACTGAACGTACTATTATTGAAAATCTTGAAGTTCAGAATCCTGAGTTGGCTGAAGAAATTAAGAAGAAAATGTTTGTCTTCGAAGACATTGTTCTTTTGGACGACCGTTCCTTGCAGATTGTGCTTAGGGAAATTGATTCTAAAGAACTGGCGTTGGCGCTCAAGGCATCTTCGACCGAAGTGGCCGAAAAAATTTACAAAAATATGTCGAAACGGGCAGCAGAAATGTTGCGTGAAGAACTGCAGTACATGGGACCTGTACGAATTCGCGATGTCGAAGAGTCCCAGCAAAAAGTGGTCAATGTTATCCGGCGCCTCGAAGAGGCTGGCGAAATTATAGTTTCCCGAGGCAAAGGAGACGAGGTAATTGTCTAGGATTATAAAATGTAACTGTGCAGCTGTGCATGAAAATCCATACATTGTGGTAGTGCCGCAATGTCATCCTAAGGTTGAAAAAAAACTAGAAAAAGCCATTACTATTCAACCCGATCCAGCTATCCTGAAAACTAAGTTGGCGGCGAAGGAATGTCTTGAACAGGCCCGCCAAGAAGCGGACACTATAACTCAATCTGCCAGTGAAGAAGCTGCAAATATTATTTCTCAAGCTAAAAGCCAGGCCGAAGAATTGCAGAAAACGGCTCAAGAGGAAGGGTTTAGCCAAGGCCATAATCAAGGTATGGCTGAAGGATTGGCCCAAGGCAGGGCTCAAGGAGAAAGCGAGGCTAAACAAAATATGCAACAGGCTGTCGATGAAGCTGTTGCTAATGCTCAGTCAATTGTGGAATTGGCTGAGCAAGAAGCTCAAAATATTTTAGCCCAAGCCGATCAGCAAATTCTCGAGCTGGCGATTGCCATTGCTGGTAAAATTTTAAATCAGGAAATAGCTGAGAACCAGATGGCAGTAGTGCCAATCATCAAAGCAGCGTTAGATAAAGTACGGGATCAAGAACGTGTGGTCGTAAGGGTTAATCCGGAGAATTATAGCCTGGTACTTGCGGCAAAAGCTGAATTTTCCACATCAATGAATGGCTATGCAGTAATTGATATTACTGCCGATGACAGTCTAAAAGCTGGCGATTGTATCGTTGAAACGCCTTTTGGAAATGTTGACGCCAGAATAGACAACCAGTTTGAAATATTAAAGACTGTGCTCAGAGATATTGCGTCATGAGTAGATTTAGTAATAAAAAATATCTTAATGTTATAGAAGGTGTTGATCCATTAAGGCTAGTAGGCAAAGTCAGTCAGATTGTTGGACTTTTGATTGAGTCTATTGGGCCGCAGGTGTGTTTAGGTGATTTATGTTACATTAAATCGCCAAACCAGCCACAACTGCTGCCGGCTGAAGTTGTCGGATTTCGTAAAAACAATGTACTCTTAATGCCACTAGGAGAAATGCAGGGTATCGGGCCGGGCGCAAGTGTTATATCGGCTCAAAGTACGTTAATGGTTAAAGTTGGTCCATCACTTTTGGGACGGGTTTTAGATGGGCTGGGTAAGCCGATCGATGACAAAGGGCCGCTTTTGTGTGAGGAGAAGTACCCGTTGCATAATGTACCGCCGTCGCCCCTTGCGAGAAAGCGGATAACAGAAAAGTTGTCGGTAGGGGTTCGGGCGATCGATGGTCTGTTAACAATGGGGAGCGGACAGCGTGTAGGAATAATGGCTGGCAGCGGAGTGGGAAAGAGTACTCTTTTAGGTATGATTGCCCGCAATACTGAGGCGGATATTAGCGTTATCGCCTTAATAGGCGAACGGGGGCGTGAAGTTAGGGAATTTATTGAACGGGATCTTGGCGAAGAAGGATTAAAACGTTCAGTAGTTGTTGTTGCAACTTCAGATCAGCCGGCGTTACTTCGCCTAAAAGGGGCAATGACGGCCACCGCAATTGCTGAGTATTTTCGGGATCAGGGCCATAATGTAATGCTAATGATGGATTCGGTAACAAGATTTGCTGCTGCTCAACGTGAAATTGGCCTAACCGTTGGGGAGCCACCAGCGACAAGAGGCTATACTCCTTCAGTATTTGCAGTACTACCTAAATTGCTGGAACGTACTGGACCGGCGGATCATGGATCAATAACTGGCATTTATACCGTACTGGTTGATGGTGATGATATGAATGAACCGATAGCTGATGCAGCGCGTAGTATTCTTGACGGGCACATTGTACTATCGAGAAAACTAGCCGATCAAAACCATTTTCCGGCTATTGATGTTTTGAGTAGTGTAAGTCGGCTCATGATGGAAGTGGCGGAAAAAGATCATTGGACAGCGGCTCAGAAACTTCGTTCGCTGATGGCGGTTTATCGGGAATCTGAAGATTTGATTAATATTGGTGCTTATGTGCCGGGCAGTAATGCTCGTATTGACCAAGCTATTAGTGTAATTAATGATATTCGGGGCTTTCTCCAGCAGCCTGTTTATGAATATACCCAATTTGATGAAACCTGCAATCGCTTATTAGCTTTTACTGGTTAACAAATGGGAGGATACAGTGAAGACTTTTCATTTTAGTCTTGAAACATTGCTTAAAGTTCGGCGGCTTGAAGAGGAAGAACTGCAGGTAAAACTCGCAGATGCAACCGCTAAACTTATGGCGGAAAAAGAGCGGGTAATATTATTACAAACAAAGCTGGCGGAGCATATTAGCAATTTTCGCAACGGTCAAAAGGAAAAGGTAACTGTTTCGACATTTAATGATTTTCACATTTATCACGATACGTTAAAAAGGAACATTGTTGTTCGAAATGAGCAGGTGGAGATTGCCCAAGGATTCCATAGCCAATGTTTAGCGGCTTTACAACAAGCTGTGAAGGCTCGAAAACTTGTTGAAAAATTGCGAAAAAAACGGTTGTTAGAATATCAAGCGGAATGTTTAGCAGAAGAACAAAAGCTTGTTGATGAACAAGGGTTACAAGTTTTTAACCGTAATAAGTGAGGATTGTTTTATATGGAAAGTATACAAAAAGTAATTACCCGGATGAACGAAATACAAAATCGTTTTCAACCCCAGCTTCAAACAAATGTTTCGACTGAAAAATTTGCCAATACTTTGGCTAAGGTTCAGAACCAAACTCAAAGTGTTCAGGAAACCTCGCATGGGGATATAGCTGATATCGTTCGTAAAACAGCGGCAAAATATAATGTTGATCCTAAATTGGCATTAGGCGTTGCGGCAACTGAATCAAATTTTAATCCGAATGCGGTATCATCAGCAGGCGCAACCGGGGTGATGCAACTTATGCCGGAAACGGCAGCCGGGCTAGGCGTTAAAAATATTGCTGACCCGCAAGAAAATATTGATGGCGGTGTGCGGTATCTTAAAGAACTGCTTACGACTTTTAACGGTGATACCCAAAAAGCCGTTGCTGCGTATAATGCTGGTCCTGAAGCAGTAAAACGCTATGGCGGAGTACCGCCATATGCTGAAACTCAAAATTATGTGCGTAAAGTTCTTGACACAAGTTGTTAATGTATATCTTACATCACTTTAAAGTGAAGGTAGGCATGGAATGATATGGCTGACAAAAAGAAACTTCAGGTAGTTGAGCCGGTAATTGAGACTGAAGAAGCGCCAACGGGGAAAAAACGTTGGTTGCTACGAATAGGGTTGGGGCTAGTAGTTGGTGTCATAATCCTCGTGGTGGCTACCTTGGCAGGAATTTACTTTAAATTTATCGACGTATCAGATTTTGCACAACGAAATAATTTAAGTGATTATCCTGTTGTAGGAAAACTTTTTTCGCGCCCAGCTACTAATTTTGAAACTGTTGATGGTGACGGATATTCAACTACCAGTGGACAATTGGCAGATAACCAGAACGCTGGTATGCCAAAAATTGATACTGGGGCTATGCCAGCGGTACAACCGACTGCTCTGCCACAACCGGCAGCGCAGCCGACAATGCAGTTGACGAATGCCGAAGAAATGGCCAAAATAATGGAACAAGCTAAAAAAGATGAGCAAAAACGTATATCGAAAACGGCTCGTTTGTTGGGAACGATGAAAGCGGACGAGGCGGCGCAGATCATAAATCAATTAGATGATCAGACGGTCGTGGCCATTTTTAATAAAATGGATGAAGATCAAGCCGCTCAAATATTAGCCCAAATTGATTCTTCACGAGCCGCTGGATTGACGAAAGTTATGCTTAGAGGCAAATAGCCTTTTAGTATATAGTCTACTTGAAAGGAGGTGAAAAGAATGAATATGAATATGAATATGAATATACCGGTTAAGCCAATGGCTCAGGAAGGACCTTTAACTAAAGCGCCGATCAAATCGACTGCTAAGCAAGTTGCTTCATTGAGTAATAAACAAGACAAAAATACCGATAAATTTGCTGATATGTTGTCTAAGTCAATAGATAAATCTTCGGAGTCTTTAGACCAAAAGAAGGCAACTGAACAGAATACTACCGGCACTCAAGATGAGTTGGCAGCAATGGCTAGCGCTATGCCTGTGGTTAAATTGGTTTCTGATAATGCTAACCTTGGCGACTTGCAATTAACTCAACAAAATGTAGTGCCGATCGTAGCTAATGCTTCGCCGTTAGTAGCAGTAGAAAATAACTTGGCTGATGATCAGAAAAGTCCATTAGTAGAGGTTAATGTTCAGCCACAAATTAAAACAACCACTGAAATAGATAAAACCGGATTGAGTAGTATATTAAACAATGCTACTAGTGTAGCTGACGCTAAGAAGTCTGATGCCAAAATTAATAATATGGCTCAAGTATTACCTGAAAAGCTGGTATTGGGTTTAGCTAATGATTCCGTAATGGAAGAAAGTCCGAAACAGGTCGTGGCTCCAATTGGTATGAATGTTGAAGTTATTGATACAGTTAAAGCGGAAACTACTATTATGCCACAAAAAACTGGCGTGGTGACCGGAGAACAAGATAAGACCGTGTGGGTTGATGTTCAACCGTTACCGATGCAAAATCAGGCGACTCAGCAAGTGAACTTATCGCAAGTCATTCCCGAGACAACTACAACCCTAATAAAAGCGGTTAGCTCAGAGGATACCGGCGATGCCGGGAACAACTTGGCAACAGATATCTTCTCCGATAAAGATGGTACTGGGACAAAAAGTAAACCGTTAACCGTTGAAACTACCCCGTTTGCGGGTGTTCTTGATCAACAGAGCCAAAAGGTTGAAGCCGGTGCCAATATTATCCCAGATAGTAAAGCTGTACAACAACCAGGCGACCGACATAATGTCTTAGGACAGATTGTTGATCAGGCTAGAGTAATTAACCGTTCCAATAACTCGGAAATGATAATTAAATTGAAGCCTGAACATCTTGGGGAATTAACGCTGAAGATTGTAGTGGAAAATGGCGCAGTCAGTGCAAAATTCTTGACTAATCAGCCTGAAGTTCGCAGTGCTATTGAAGCTTCACTGCCGCAACTTCGTCAAGAACTTTCTAATCAAGGACTTAAAGTTGACCAGGTTGGGGTATATACTTCGTTAAACCAATCTTTTGGTAACGACCATCAACAATCTCAACAGGCTCAACAGCAATTCCAAACGGCAAAACATCGTTCCGAGTTACGCGACAATCAAGAATTTGTAGACACGATTGAAAAAGTAGCTGCAGCTACACCAGCAACAGCAGATACTGGTATCGATTATCGAATTTAATGTAAGGAGGTGAGAACATGCCAAATGTAGTAGGTGCAACTGGTACTCTTAATCAGGCTGCAACTGTCGGAACTGACCAGCCCAGTAGAACGAAGAAATCTGATGGTATGGGTAAAGATGATTTTCTAAAATTACTAGTAACGCAACTTAGATATCAGGATCCACTTAAACCAATGGATGATACTCAATTTGTATCGCAAATGGCGCAATTCTCTAGTTTGGAACAAATGCACAACTTGAATACCACAACGCTTTTAAATCAAGCTACAAATTTAATAGGTAAAACTGTTAATTGGCCGGCTGATGATGGTAGCCTTTTAAGCGGAGTTGTCAAATCAGTAAAAGTAATTGATGGTCAACCAAAATTGGAAATGAATATACAAGATGTTGATATTAAAGATCTACTAGGAAATAAACCAGAGGATCCTCACGAACTTATTGGTCAGAAAGTAATTTGGAATACTGGAGATGGAACCGCCAATACGGCAAAAGTCTTAGCTGTGAAAGATGTAAATGGTGTGAAAAAGCTTGTTGTTGAAGGTGAAATAGTTGAGTTAGCTAAGGTACAGGGGGTGCAGAATAACGCTCCGGAGATAGAAAAGGCTAATTTAGTATCCAAGACTAGTTCTAATCCGGAACTAGTTAAAAAACCTAATGCTAAGGTAACTCAGGTTGCTGCACCTGGAATAGCTGCTCCGATTGTGCCAAGTTTGAACCCGGTTATTTCGAATGCAGTTAAGCCCAAGGCATCAGAAGTTAAAACTGAATAGGAGGGGGAGATTATGGCCGACAACCGTATTTATTACCCCCAACAGCCAGTTTTACCCATAGGCAAGGCAGCCTACAATCCCAAAACTTCTAACAGTTCGAAACCTGTTGCTGCAAATGAACCGCCATTTAGCCAAGTACTGGGGCAAGAATTAACAGGACTAAAATTTTCCCAGCACGCACTGGATAGGCTAGAAACCCGCAATATCGCGTTAAACAAAACTGATTTAGCAAAAATAAGCGGGGCAGTAGAAAAAGCGGCGCAAAAAGGAGCCCGGGAATCGCTTATACTTATGGATAACTTAGCGTTGGTGGTAAGCGTAAAAAATCGTACCGTTATAACTGCTATGGATGGCGGCAGTGTTAGAGACAATGTTTTTACTAATATTGATAGCGCGGTGATTATATAGGGCTGGACCGAGTAGGGAGCCCTGGCTGTTGAATGATTGATACAGCCAGCCGTAATAGGCTAATTTTTAGGAGGTCGTGTAATTATGATGCGTTCATTATTTGCTGGTGTGTCCGGCTTAAAAAATCATCAAACCCGTATGGATGTAATTGGCAATAACATTGCCAACGTAAATACTGTAGGCTTTAAATACAGCCGTACCAACTTTCAAGATGTTCTTAGCCAAACTATTCAAGGGGCATCATCGGCCCAAGGTAATAAAGGCGGGACTAACCCGATGCAAGTTGGCCTTGGTGTAGGGATGGCCAGTATTGATACAATTTTTACTGATGGCAGTTTTCAGCCTACAGGAAAATTAACGGATTTATCTATTCAGGGACAAGGGTTCTTCGTGCTTCATGATGCATCGGGTAACAATATTTATACTCGTGCTGGTAATTTCGATTTTGATAAACAAGGTAACTTTCTTGTACCTGGTACCGGTTACAAAGTTATGGGTTATCAAGCTAATGATGGCACCGTTGGCACAGAACTTGGTGCATTGAAAGTTCCGGTAGGTAGTGCTATGGCTCCGAAGCCGACAACTAAAGCTACTTTTAATAAAAATCTTGATGCTTCTTCAGAAGTCGGTAAATCTCTATCAAAAACTGTTACCGTATATGATACCAATGGTAGTGCTCATAATGTTACCTGCACCTTTTCGAAAACCGGAATTGGTACTTGGAATATGGCGGTAGCCGCAGGAGATAAAACTTCAACTGTAACCGGCGGGCCGTATACTATTACTTTTAATCCTAATGGTACCATGACTGCTACAGCGGCTGGTGGTGCAGCTCAGGCCGGCTTTGTTGTAACGCCGACCGCGCCAGGTAATCCTGGTGCTTTAGTAACGGTTACTCCGGACTTTTCTGCGCTTACTCAGTTTGCGGGGGATGCTACTCTGGTAGGCGATGCGGATGGCTATAAATCAGGTACATTGCAAAACGTTTCAATTGATCCAAACGGCAGTTTAATGGGACGCTTTGATAATGGACAAAGTCAGGTTATGGGTAAGGTGTCAGTGGCTATTTTCGAAAACCCGGCTGGACTTACTAAAGTTGGCAGTAACATGTTTGTTGAATCAAGTAACTCTGGCACTGCCGCGATTGATCAAGGCGGGGTTGGTGGTCGTGGTTCTTTTAGCCCTGGTACGCTTGAAATGTCCAACGTTGATTTAGCAAATGAATTTAGTAGTATGATTATCACGCAACGTGGTTTCCAGGCTAACTCGAAAATTATTACAGTTACTGATGAGATGCTTCAAGATCTTGCTAATCTAAAACGATAATGAGTTGATGGGAAGTCAGGGGGGATGGTTCCCCCTGAGTCCCAAGTGATATGGAGGTTTGAAGTGATAAAATTAACGAAATTTAAGAACAGTGATCATGACTTTGTTGTTAATGCCGATTTAATTGAAACAATTGAAGAAACTCCAGATACAGTCATTACTCTTACAAGTGGGAAAAAACTAATTGTGAGCGAATCGATGGACGAAGTGGTTCGTCGGGTAATGGAGTACCGTAGAGCTCTTTACCGGAATTTGCGGTAAGTGAGGTAATGCTATGGATTTGGTAACAGTTGGAGGCCTGTTTGTTGGGATTTGTGCACTGCTGATAGGAGTAGTTGTTGAAGGTGGCCATCTTTCCGGTTTAGTTAGTTTGCCAGCGTTTATCATAATTTTTGGCGGTACTATTGGAGCCACTGCTATTGGGTTTTCGGTTAAAGAGTTGAAAGCTGTTCCTAGTATGCTCCGAATAGCCTTTTTTGAGCAAGAACAGGATTCAGCATTATTAATTAAGACAATGAGTAAATTTGCCGAAACTGCACGTAGAAATGGCCTACTAGCATTGGAAGATGAGTTAGTTGCTATTGATGACAAGTTTCTACTTAAAGGTATGCAATTGGTTATTGACGGAACTGATGCCGAATTAGTTCGCAATATCATGGAAACCGAATTAGCCTTTATTCAGGAACGTCACAATAAAGGAGCTAGCATCTTTGATGCAGCTGGTGGGTATGCTCCGACAATGGGGATTATTGGGACTGTTATGGGATTAGTACATGTTTTAGGAAATCTACAAGATGCTGAAGCGTTAGGACCAGCAATTGCTACTGCGTTTCTCGCAACTCTGTATGGGATTTTTAGTGCTAATATTTTTTTCTTGCCAATCGCTGCTAAATTAAAAAACCGCAGCTCGAACCAAATTATTGTTTACGAGATAGCTTTAGAAGGCATTCTTTCGGTACAAGCTGGCGATAACCCGCGCATTGTTGAAGAAAAACTGGAAGCTTTTTTAGCGCCTAGTGATCGTGTACAAAAGAAGAATTAAGCCTACATAAACATAAAATTTTGGCAATTTGGTTTTTGGTGGGGTAAAAAGAGGAGGTAATGATATGGCAGACAAAGAGGAAAAAAAAGGCTTTCCAATTATGATGGTTGCGGCAATATTGGTGATCTGTTGCGCTCTGGCCGGCGGAATATCTTATTTTGTAGTAACTAAATTCACGACTACTGAAAAAGTTGTTGCTCGTGAGCCAGGTACAATGGTTAAAATTGGTGATGCAAAAGATGGCCTTATTTTAAATATTGGTGGCCTCAGTAGTGGACGGTTTCTAAAAATTGGAGTGACACTGGAAATAAAAACTGACACAAAAGCGCAAGAATCGGCAGGAAAAACTCAGTCGCCTGATGAAATAAAGATACAAGATGCTGTAGTTTGTGTTCTCAGGTCACAAAAACTCGAAGATTTTGAACCCGCTAAGCAAGAGCATATCAAAGAGCTCATAAAAAACGAAGTTAATAAAGCGTTGGGGAAAGATGTGGTTATGGATGTTTATATCACAAACTTCGTTTTGCAATAGTAGCGGCCAGCGCGAGAGGGGGAGGACTTGTTGGCAGGGCCTGATGTATTATCCCAATCGGAAATAGACGAACTTCTATCTGCGCTGTCAACTGGTATTGTGTCAGCTGAGGATATGAAGGTTGAACAAAACCAGAAAAAGATTAAGTTATATGACTTTAAGCGCCCAGACAAGTTTTCTAAAGACCAAATTCGTACATTACAAATGATTCATGAGAATTTTGCTAGGATGCTTAATACTTATTTAGCGGCTTTGTTGAGATCCTTTGTGCATATCGATGTGGTTTCTGTTGACCAATTGACATATGAGGAATTTATCAGATCGCTATCTAACCCCAGTGTAATAAGCATTTTTCAGATGAAGCCCCTTAAAGGGACTGTAATTCTTGAAGTTAATCCTAATATTGTTTTTGCGATAATAGACCGCCTTTTTGGTGGACCAGGGAATGCGCCACCTAAAACTAGGGCGTTGACTGATATTGAAGAGGCAATAGTAAGAAAAGTTATTAGCAAAGCACTTGAAAATTTTAAGGATGCCTGGAAACAAGTGATTGAGTTAGAAACTAAGTTAGAGGCAATTGAGACAAATCCTCAATTTACCCAGATTGTTCCTCCAAATGATATGGTTGTTATTGTTACCCTCCAGACCAAAATTGGTCAAACGGAAGGGTTGATAAATATTTGCATTCCTTATTTTGTACTGGAACCTATCATGTCTAAACTATCAACCACCTTTTGGGTGGCTTCATCGGTGGCTAAACAGTCATCAGACGAGAGTATAAAGATACTCCAGCGGAAGATTGAACGTTCTTTAATTCCGATAAGTGTTCAATTAGGAAGTGTTACAGTAAATGTACATGAATTATTGAGCCTGGCGGTAGGCGATGTTCTGCAACTCGAAACAAGAACTGATGAAGATCTTAGTGTTGTTATAGGTACAAATGAGAAGTTTAAGTGTAAACCTGGTAAGGCAGGAAAAAAACTAGCAGTGCAGATAAGCAAAATTGTTGAGAAAGGAGAGGATGGCGATGAATAGCGGGTTTTTATCTCAAGAAGAAATTGATGCTTTGCTTCGAGGTGAACCGTCAGCCGCTCCTCAGACCGATGTCCTAAGTGATATTGAAAAAGATGCAATGGGCGAAGTCGGTAATATTTCCATGGGTAGCGCAGCAACAACACTGTCAATTTTGCTCTCTAGGCGTGTGTCAATTACTACGCCGGAAGTGTCGGTAACCAATCTAGAAGCAATTAAGAAACAGTATCCATTGCCGTATCTCATAATTGAGGTAAGTTATGCGGATGGGTTGACAGGATCAAATCTTTTGGCGATACGCCAAGATGACGCTCTTATTATTGCTGATTTGATGATGGGTGGCGATGGATCAAATCCACCGACTGAATTAAATGAACTTTATATGAGTGCTGTTTCCGAGGCTATGAATCAGATGATGGGGGCTGTCGCTACTTCGATATCCACTATCTTTAAGAAAAAGATTGATATATCTCCGCCAAACTGTCAAATGATGGACTTTTCAACAGAGGCTGAAATTGAAAATTTGCCTTCTGATACTGATCCGTTGGTTGAGGTATTATTCCGAATGGAAGTTGAAGGGTTAATTGATAGTCAAATTATGCAGATCCTTTCTGTACCAGTGGCTAAGGAGGTTGTAAATAACCTCTTGAATAAGGTGGAAGATGTACCTCAAGCCCCACCAGCGCCAACTGCACCAGTGACTCCAGCTGCTCCGGTTTCGGCTCCGCCGATGGCCGCGATGCCTCAACCAATGGCTGCACAGCCGCCTATGGCATCGGGCAGTATACAGCATCAAGGAAATGTAACAGTGCAACCGGCCCAATTTACTCCGTTTACTCCGGTAGCTTTTCCCGGTGTTGATCCCAACATAAACCTAGTAATGGATGTGCCGCTCCAGGTTACAGTTGAGCTTGGTCGAACCAAAAAATTAATTCGAGATATCCTTGAACTCAGTCCCGGATCGGTTATCGAGCTGGATAAACTTGCTGGTGAACCGGTAGATGTAATGGCTAATGGCAAGCTTATCGCTAAAGGTGAAGTTGTGGTAATTGATGAAAACTTTGGTGTAAGGATAACCGAAATTGTTGGTCAACTTGACCGAACTGCGTTACAATACCAATAAATTAATTAATAAGTGAGGTACAAAACATGGCGACTAGAGTCTTGATTGTTGATGATGCAGCTTTTATGAGAATGATGATCAAGGATATTTTGAGTAAGAATGGCTTTGAGATAGTTGGCGAAGCTGAAAATGGGGCTAAAGCAGTAGAAAAGTGGCAAGAACTGCGGCCGGATCTGACAACTATGGATATAACTATGCCTGAGATGGATGGTATTACTGCTGTAAAGAAGATTAAAGGTATTGACCCAAATGCCAAAGTTATTATGTGTAGTGCTATGGGACAGCAGGCCATGGTTATTGAAGCTATCCAATCCGGGGCTAAAGACTTTATCGTAAAGCCATTTCAGCCAGATCGCGTTTTAGAAGCAATTCGTAAAGTTCTTGGATAGGTTATGAAAAAAAATCAGTATAGGCCGTTAGTCCTTGTAGTTTTACTTTTGGCAATTTTGGCTGTTGCCTCTACAGCGCTGGCCGCCGAACAAGCAGGTAATTATTTAAACTATAAAGAACCAGAGCCTGCCGGGGCCTCGTGGCTTTCGACACTTTCGTATATGTTTACATTGCTTGTTATGTTTGGTGCCGTAATTGCTATGGCCTATGGCACCTCCCGCTTTCTTGGTAAGAAGATGGGCAATGTTATTGCAAACGGGAATAACAAAGTTTGTGCGACTGTATCTCTGGGGCAAAATCGAGCGGTTCAGGTGGTTGAAGTTGCTGGCCGATTTTTAGTGTTAGGGGTAACTGACCACAATATCAATTTATTGCAAGAGATAACTGATCCAGAGCAGATTGAAAAACTGAAAACGCAGGAGCCAGTTGATAGATCGGCACCATTTGAGCAAGTTTTTCACAAACATTTGACCTCGCTGCAAAATATGTCCGAGAGGTTTCCGGGAGTATTTGGAAATTACAGCCGCAAAGACAAATAAAACGAGAAGGGGTAAGGCGGTGCTTAAGCGATCTCTAATGCTATTGAGCGTTGGCTTGATTGGTGGATGGTTGCTATTTAACGCCACTGCCTCTGCCGCGCCACTGATTCCAATACCGAGTATCAATGTAGGAGTTGAAGCAGCTAATAAACCGGAAGACGTTGCCCTGAGTCTGCAAATATTGTTTACTTTAACAATATTGACCCTGGCACCGTCAATTCTAATAATGATGACATCCTTTACCCGGATCATTGTTGTTTTGTCATTCTTGCGCAGTGCGTTAGGCACCCAACAAATGCCGCCTAACCAAGTACTAGTAGGTCTAGCGTTATTTTTAACCTTTTTCACAATGTCACCGTATATTACACAGGTTACTAATAATGCGATGCAGCCTTATCTAGCTGGCAGTATGACCCAAGAGGCAGCGATGACTGAAGCCATGAAACCGATGCGGGAATTTATGTTTAAGCAGACCCGTGAAAATGACCTTGCGCTTTTTGTGAATCTTTCGGAACTGCCTCGGCCAAATTCGCAGGAAGATATACCATCAACAACTTTAATTCCCGCATTTGTGATTAGTGAATTAAAGACAGCCTTTCAAATTGGCTTCTTGATTTATATACCTTTTATCGTTATTGATATGGTGGTAGCAAGCACCTTGATGTCCATGGGGATGATGATGTTGCCGCCGGTTATGATTTCATTGCCGTTCAAAATACTATTATTCATTCTTGTTGATGGTTGGCATTTAATCATTCGTTCACTGGTAGCCAGCTTTAACTAGAGGGGGATAAGGATGTCTGGTGATTTAGCATTACAAATTGGTCGTGATGCGTTATTGATGGTAATGCTGATATCGGCACCGATGCTTGGCTTGGGGCTCTTGGTGGGGATAATAGTAAGCATATTTCAGGCTACAACGCAGATTCAGGAACAAACGCTTAGTTTTATTCCTAAGATTGTAGCTGTTTTTGTCGCAATGGTAATGTTTGGTCCATGGATGTTAAGTATGCTTACGTCATATACCCGAGAGCTATTTATGTTGATACCGCAAATGATACATTAGCAAGGTGGTATAAATAGCTTGGATATACTATCGGCTCTATTAAGTCAGACAGGATTTTTTCTGTTGATATTTGCGCGCATCAGCGGAATTTTTTCAACTTTGCCGTTTTTAGGCAGCCGGAATATTCCGGTGCTTGTTAAAGCTGGACTGTCTATACTATTTTCATTTTTATTGCTTCCTTTGGTGTACTCAACTAATACAGTCATTCCAGAAAAGTTATTGCCATATGTTTTATTGGTTATACAGGAGTTTTTAGTCGGCCTTATTTTTGGCTATGTTAGTTCTTTTTTCATGTACGCTGTTCAAATGGCGGGACATATTATGGACTTGCAAATCGGGTTTGGTATGGTTAACGTATTTGATCCACAACAAGGACAACAGATTCCGCTGTTAGGTAACTTTCAATACATTCTAGCAATGCTGGTGTTTTTATTGCTAAATGGTCATCATGTGTTAATCTCAGCACTGTTTGCTAGTTTTAAAGTTGTACCAATTACTGGAGTAGTGTTTGATGCCACGTTAACTCAATTTATGGTAGACATTTTTGTGAACACTTTTAGTATAGCCTTTAAAATTAGTGTGCCGATACTTTCGGCTTTGTTGATAACTGACGTGGCAATGGGTATTTTAGCCCGGACTATGCCGCAAATGAATATTTTTGTTGTTGGTGTTCCAGGGAAAATAGCAGTAGGCATCTTTGTTTTGCTTATTGGTTTGCCGTTTTACGTTGGAGCTTTGGGGGTGGGATTTGATGCTATGTATCGGGACGTTTACAACCTCTTGTATATACTCCAGCCAACCGTCCACTAACTATAAAATTGTTGAATTTGATCTTCAACGGTTTAGTCAGGAAAAGACGGAAGAGGCGACCCCTAAACGAAAAGAAGAGTCACGTCAAAAAGGCCAGGTAGCAAAAAGTGCAGAAGTTAATTCAGCATTTGTTATATTATCTGCTTTTCTGGCCTTAAAGATGATTGGACCGTATATATACACTGAACTTACCATGTTCATGAGATTTATGTTTACTGATTTTTCGACTACTGATTTTACAATTGATGGTATGCAGGTTATACTGATTAATTTTATTATTGTATTTTTGAAAACATCGTTGCCAATTATGCTGGTTATTATGGTTATATCAGTAGCAGTGGGTTTTCTTCAAGTAGGCTTTGTTTTTTCAACAGAGGCGTTGATGCCCAAGTTTGACAGAATTAATCCGCTGTCGGGTATCACGAAACTTTTTTCTAAACGGTCACTTGTTGAATTAGTGAAATCACTGCTCAAGGTAGGAATAATTGGCTATTTTATTATTAGATTTGTAATAAATGAAACAGGTAAAATACCTGAACTAATTAATGCTGATTTATTTGATACACTTCAATATGTTGGCTCATTAATTGTCAACCTAGCCTTTCAAATAGGCGGAGTAATGCTTGTTCTTGCGGCTATCGACTATTTTTATCAATGGTGGGAACATAATCAAAGTCTCAAGATGTCTAAACAAGAAATAAAGGAAGAATTAAAACAAACTGATGGAAATCCGCAATTAAAAGGGAAAATTAAGGAACGGCAGCGAGCTATGGCTATGCAAAGGATGATGGAAGAAGTTCCTAAAGCAACAGTTATAGTAACCAATCCAACTCACTTTGCTGTGGCCATAAAATATGATTCAACTATGTCTGCTCCTGAAGTAGTAGCAAAAGGACAAGATTTCTTAGCGGAGCGGATAAAATCTTTGGCCAGAGAAAATAAAGTTGTTATTGTGGAAAATAAGCCGTTAGCCCGTACCTTATATGCGAGCGTAGATATAGGTGGAAGCGTTCCGCCGGAACTATACCAGGCAGTAGCTGAAGTATTGGCTCATGTATATCGTCTAAAAAAACGCTTGTCATAAATAAAAGGAGCGAGATATATTGGCTACTCAAACGTCACCTTTTGCAAAGTTATTGAAATATAGTGACATACTGATTGCAATCGCTGTCATTACAATTGTTGTGATGATGATTATTCCGCTACCATCTATAATACTTGACTTGTTTTTGACGTTAAATATTACGTTAGCTCTTGTAATAGTAATGGTAGCTCTTTATAATATTGAGCCACTCGACTTTTCAGTTTTTCCATCACTGCTATTAGTAACAACATTGTTTAGGTTGGCACTGAATGTTTCGTCAACGAGACTGATTCTGTTAGACGGATTTGCCGGCGATGTTATTACGTCATTTGGAAACTTTGTTGTTGGTGGCAATCCTTTAGTTGGTTTTATTGTCTTTGTAATATTAATTATTATTCAATTTATTGTTATAACCCGTGGTGCGGAACGGGTTGCTGAAGTAGGTGCCCGGTTTACACTAGATGCAATGCCTGGTAAGCAAATGAGTATCGATGCAGATTTAAATGCGGGGCTTATTTCTGATGTTGAGGCTCGGCAGCGTCGACGCACGATTCAGCGTGAGGCAGACTTTTATGGCGCTATGGATGGTGCCAGTAAGTTTGTCAAAGGGGACGCTATTGCGGCGATAATCATTATTATCATCAATATTGTTGGTGGGTTTGCCATAGGCATGTTACAGCGAAATATGGATATTACCCAGGCACTGCATACGTATACCTTATTGACGGTAGGTGAGGGGCTTGTTAACCAAATACCGGCGCTTTTAATTTCAACAGCAACTGGTATTGTTGTAACTAGAGCTGCCTCTGACTCCAATCTCGGTCAAGATATAGTTGGGCAGTTGTTGACTAATCCGAGAATTTTTTTCATAGCCTCCGGAGTACTATTAATACTTGCTATGATCCCGGGGTTACCGGGAATTCCGTTTTTTCTGCTAGGCAGTATTTGTTTTGGCTTTGCATATCTATTGCGCCAGAACGTGGTGGATGCTGCTAAAACAGAGTTAAGTATGCAAGAGGAAAAAGAAATTGAAGAAGTTCGTAAACCAGAAAATGTAGTATCATTGCTTCAAGTTGATCTGATGGAGCTTGAGATAGGTTACAGTCTGATTCCAATTGTTGATACCGCGCAGGGCGGCGATCTTCTAAACCGTATTGTGATGATTCGCCGACAATGTGCCCTGGAAATGGGTTTGATTGTTCCAACAATTAGAATACGTGATAATATACAGTTAAAGCCTAATGCTTATATTGTAAAACTCAAAGGAATCGAAATAGCAAAAGGCGAATTACTCTTAGATCACTTCATGGCAATGAATCCTGGGACAGTTGCTGAGGAACTAGTTGGTATAGACACAATTGAGCCTGCATTTGGTCTTCCGGCACTATGGATTCCGGATTTTAACCGTGAACGTGCTGAACTAGCCGGGTATACTGTTGTTGACGCAGTATCTGTTTTGGCGACTCATCTTACCGAGGTTATTCGCGCTCATGGGGCCGAAATACTTGGACGTCAAGAAGTTCAAACCATTATTGATTCGGTTCGTCAAACTAATCCGGCAGTAGTAGATGAACTTGTGCCTAACTTGCTATCGGTCGGAGATATTCAAAAAGTTTTGGCGATGTTGCTTAGAGAACGAGTTTCAATTCGGGATATGGTTACAATTTTAGAAACGCTGGCGGATAATGCTGCAATTACCAAAGATGTTGAAGTTTTGGCCGAATATGTACGTCAGGCTTTGGCTCGTCAGATATCCAGACAATATGTTCAAAATGAGATTCTTACTTGTTTGACTATTGATCCGCAACTTGAAAATACTATAAATGCGGGCATCCAGCGAACTGAGCATGGCTCCTATGTGGCGTTAGATCCGCAGACAATGCAATTGATTATAAATAGTCTTAACCAGGAGTTGCCTAAACTAACTGAGCGTGGCTATTCACCGGTAGTGTTGGTTAGTCCGGCGACACGACTGTATTTTCGCAAATTGACAGAACGGGTAGCGCCTAATTTAGTGGTACTATCTTTCGCGGAAGTTGATCCAACTACAGAGGTACAAGCTGTTGGGATGGTGAAAATATAAAGTGAAAGTAAAAGTATATACCGCAACTAATATGCAAGATGCTGTTGCTCAAGTAAAAAGTGAATTAGGAAGAGATGCTGTCATTTTGCATACGCGTCGATTCTATAAAGGCGGTTTTTTAGGCTTCTTTGGTAAAGAGATGGTGGAAGTGATGGCAGCCGTCGATACGCAGCCATCGGCACCAGCGCCGTCTCCCATCAAGAAGGCGCCAGTTAATGCTACGCCGTGGATAGTGGAAGAAGAAGCCAAAGTATCAGAATTGCAACAGGAAATAACCAATATGCGAAAAATGATTGAGCAGGTGGTTACAAAACTGCCAAGTAAAGAAACGAATAATTCGTGTTGGCATGACTTACTAATAAAGAATGATATTGACCCTGAAATTGCTGATAATATCATCAAAGAATTACCTGATCAAAACTTATTAGTCGGTAGTAATCCAGCTATTGTCAAGCATCTTCTTATCGAGCGGATAAGCAAACATTTACAGCATATTGAAGGAATTACTTTGCCGGAAACAGGCTGTAAAACAGTTGCATTTATTGGTCCGACAGGCGTTGGTAAAACTACTACTATTGCCAAGATTGCGGCTAATTTTGCGATGAATCAAGGACACAAGGTTGTGCTTATCACTGCCGATACGTACCGTATTTCCGCAGTTGAGCAGCTTAAAACCTATGCAGACATTATCGATATTCCCGTGGAGGTTGTTTATACTCCAGATGATTTAAAATCAGCATTATTTCGTCACCGTGACAAAAAACTAGTTTTAGTAGATACAGCTGGACGAAGTCCACGTAATCAGTATCAATTAGAAGAATTACAAGCGTTGTTAGCGGTTGACCCTGAGATAGAAACCCACTTAGTGCTTGGAATATCAACAAAATATGCTGAAGCTTTAGAAATTGTAACTAAGTTCGCAGTTTGTGAACCACAAAGAATTTTGTTTACTAAATTTGATGAAGCCTGCAATCTGGGAACATTGTTTAACCTTCTGTATAAATTTCCGACAACCTTATCATATATTACAACTGGGCAAAATGTTCCGGATGATATCGAATTGGCAAATCCCGTCAAACTTGCAAATATGATTTTGAGGGATTGATATGAGAGATCAAGCAGAAAAATTACGCGAAATTGCTCGAGGAGCCAGGACAACATTTAATAGTGGCAATGCTATTATAAAGAAAAATGCGATTCAGGCCCGGGTTATTGCTGTAACCAGTGGTAAAGGCGGAGTTGGGAAAACTAATTTTACGGTTAATTTAGCGGTTGCTTTGACAAAATTAGGCAAAAATGTCATGATAATTGATGCTGATCTTGGGTTAGGCAATGTCGAATATGTATTAGGCTGTACCTCAAGGTATAACTTATATGATTTATTAAATCGTACCTGTACAGTAAAAGATATTATTACTGAGAGCCCGCATGGAGTGAAATTTATGTCTGGCGGATCAGGTATATATCAACTAGCTGAACTTAGTGAAGATAAACTTAATGAAGTTATCGGGCAGACTATGCAGTATGATGAATGGGCTGATATTATACTTGTGGATACCGGGGCTGGCATAAACCGTAATGTAATGAATTTTGTTGTGGCAGCTGATGAAGTTATCGTAGTAACTACTACAGAACCGACGGCGATTGCTGATGCCTATGCCTTAATGAAGGTTTATAATATATATAATGGAACTGCGACACTTAAGCTGGTAATAAATCGTGTTAATGAATATAGTGAAGGCGAAAGTGTAGCCAATAAACTAATAAAGGTTGCGCAACAGTTTTTAGGAGTTTCAGTCGGCAGCCTAGGGTTTGTATATGAAGATAAAAATTTAGTTAAAGCTGTAAAAAATCAAGTGCCTGTCATTATTGCGCAACCTGACACTGTAGCGGCGCGGAGCATAGTGGATATTGCTCAACGCTTGCTTTATGGAAAACCTGCTAATTCTGATGGTATAGCTGGATTTTTCAAGAAATTTTTAAATAGGTTACGCTGAAGCGGGTAAGAGGAGGGATGTCCTATAGTAACGAAAGTGCTAACTGTTAACCAACGGTTGGAAGTTATAGTAACTAACGGGAATAACCTAGTTCGCTATTCGAGTATAATCGAAGAACTTACTGATGAGCATATGTATTTGGCAATGCCAATGGACAAAGGTGTTCCGGTTTTGCTTTTGCCGGGCACTGTGGTTCGTGGTAGATTAATAGTAAATTCTACAGTGTGGGAATTTACCGGTAAGTATATTGATAAAGTTGCAATGCCTCTGCCAATGTGGATTATTGAAAAGCCTACCGAATTACGAAAAGTTCAATTGCGTAATCATGTCCGGCTTAAGACCATGTTGACTATTAAGATAAAACTGATTGATGATGAGGGGAATGAAGATGGTCCGCTGGAAGTTACAACTAAAGACATTAGTGGTGGTGGGGTATGTATAATAACGAGGCAGGAGCTTTTACCTAATACAAAATTAACGATAGCGATTGACTTGCCTGACTTTGGTTACATCGAAACTGGTGGTGTAGTTTTGCGGGGCGCGAAACTACCTGATCTTGATGTCTATTGGAATGCGGTTAAGTTTAGTGACATTAAGGAACGGGATCGGGAGTTAATTATAAAATATATTTTTAAGCGGCTCACCCAACAACGCCGCTTAGATTAAGCTTTTTAAGCGAAGGTGGGATAGATAGTTGATAAAAATACTTATAGTCGATGATTCCGCTTTCATGAGAAAAATTTTAAGTGATTTATTTGTTGCTGAAGCCGATTTTACAGTAGTGGATGTAGCCCGCAATGGCAGGGAGGCCATAGACAAAGTTAAACAGCTTAAACCTGATGTGGTAACATTAGATGTTGAGATGCCAATAATGGACGGAATTAGTGCGCTGGAAATTATCATGCGAGAAGTTCCTACTCCGGTAGTAATGGTGAGCAGTCTAACTAAGGTTGGTGCTGATGCGACAATTAGAGCGCTAGAAAATGGAGCTGTAGATTTTGTTACCAAATCTGAAGGCGCTATATCGGGTATTGATAATATTAGAATGGCACTTGTTGCTAAATGCCGAGCTGCTGCTAGAGCCAATGTAAAGCAATTGCGTAAAGTAAATGAAGTTAAACCGCAAATAGCTGAATATAAATCGTCTAAAGTCTTTAATTCCCCAACAAATGAGCAAATCATAGCCATTGGTACTTCGACCGGCGGGCCTAGGGCTTTGCAAGAACTATTAACTAGATTGCCGGGAAATTTACCCTGTGGTGTAGTCATTGTTCAACATATGCCACCTGGTTTTACTAAATCTTTAGCCATTCGTTTGGATTCATTGTGTGCACTTTCGATAAAAGAAGCAGAAAACAATGATATAGTAAAACCTGGAATGGTGTTTATTGCGCCAGGTGATTTTCATATGACTGTTGAACGTGAGGGAAATAAGACTATAGTAAAACTTAATCAAAGTCCGCCTATCGGTTCACATCGGCCATCGGTTGATCCCTTGTTTGAATCGGTAGCAAGAGTATATGGAAAGTGGGCTACTGGAGTTATCTTAACCGGAATGGGCCATGATGGATCCCGTGGAATGAAGAATATTAAAGATAGTGGTGGTTATACCATAGCCGAGGATCAGTCCACAACAGTTGTATTCGGAATGCCTAAGTCGGCTATCGAACTTGGCGTTATCGATAAAGTAGTACCTCTTCCGGCAATAGCTTCAGAAATTATCCGTTACCTGCAAACTAAACACGGAGGTGTCTAAAATGGATGTAAATCAGTATATGGGAATGTTCTTGGAAGAATCTCGGGAGCATCTTCAAGCTCTAAACAGTTGTGTACTAGACCTAGAAAATGACCCAACTAATTTATCATTGCTTGATGAAATTTTTAGAAGTGCGCACACCATAAAAGGCATGTCGGCAACAATGGGATTTACTTCAGTTGCTGAACTTACTCATGAGATGGAAAACATTCTCGATCTTTTGCGCAAAGAAAAGTTAAAAGCGGACGAAGCAATACTTGATATTCTGTTTAAGTGTATTGATACACTAGAACAATTAGTAGAAGCAATTGCCAGCGGTGAGGAAGCTGGAATTGATATCAAGCCGCTTGTTGAGACCTTAGTTAGACTTGCTACAGGCGAAACTAAACCTAAAGAAGCTAAACCTAAAGAAAAAGAGACACCAAAAGTTATTGATGATGCTAAAACCAGTAATATGATTATTGACGATACTGAGGCTAATGTAATTAATGTTGCTAAAAGCCAAGGTATATGTGCTTATGAAGTACAAGTAACTTTACGTGAAGGTTGCATTTTAAAATCTGCACGAGCCTATATGGTGATGAATGTACTAGATGAACTTGGTGATGTGATAAAAAGCGTACCTTCAGCCGATGATCTTGAAAAAGAAAACTTTGCACTAAGTTTTAGTGTTGTAGTATTGTCGGATGCCGAGATAGAAAAAATTCAAAGTGCGATAATGTCAATTTCGGAAGTCGATGCTGTTACAGTGTTGCCGTTACCTGAAATTGAGGAACCATCAGTAAAAGAACAACCGCAAAGTAGTGTGAATGAAGCGGTAAAAACTACTCAAGTAGCTACGCCTACTGTTAAGGCAAGCCCGGCAGCTGAACACCATGACAAAAAACTTAAAAGTGGACAATCAGTGCGGGTGGATATTGATAAACTGGACTCGCTATTAAATTTAGTGGGTGAATTGGTAATCAACAAAACTAGATTGGAACAAATTGGTTTAAGTCATCATTTGACCGACTTGACAGAAACCATAGAACAAATGGATCGGGTAACTACTGACTTACAGTCTGTAGTCATGAAAGTTCGGATGGTACCGGTAGGACAAGTTTTCAACCGATTTCCGCGAATGGTGCGTGATCTTTCCCGTGATTTAAACAAAGAAATAAACCTAATTATTCAGGGGGAAGAAACCGAACTTGACCGAACTGTAATTGATGAAATTGGCGATCCATTAGTTCATTTGTTGCGTAACTCTATTGACCATGGGGTTGAACATCCGGCTGACCGTCAAGCTAAGGGAAAAAATCCTATTGGTGAAGTTAGGCTTATTGCTAGACATGAAGGCAATAATGTACTAATTATGGTTGAAGATGATGGTGCCGGAATAAACCCAGATATTATTAAAGCAAAATCTGTAGAAAAAGGCCTTATTACGCAAGCTGAGGCTGATAAAATGGAAAATGCCGATGCGGTGCGACTAGTATTTTTACCTGGATTCTCTACCGCCCAAACCGTAACTGACGTTTCAGGACGCGGTGTTGGGATGGACGTAGTAAAAACCAAGATAGAAGCTTTGGGTGGAATGGTTGACGTTGAAACAAAGGTTAATCAAGGCTCAAAGTTTAAAATCAGGTTACCGTTGACATTAGCAATAATTCAAGCTCTTTTAGTCGATGTATGTCAGGAAATATATGCCATTCCGCTTGGTTCCATTGATAGCACAATTAATATTAAACCGAGTGATATAAAAACTATTCAAGACCAGGAAGTAATTTTGCTCCGCGGTCAGATCATTCCAATTGTTAGGTTGGATAAAAAACTTGGTGTTGAAAGTGCAAGTGATGAAAATAAAGATGAACTGTTTGTGGTTATTGTTCATATGGGTGAGCAAAAAGCCGGAGTAATAGTTGATACGTTGATTGGCCAACAGGAAATTGTAATTAAGTCGCTTGGTAAACTTTTGGCAGGCATCAAAGTGCTTGCTGGTGCAACGATCTTGGGTAATGGGCAAGTAGCACTTATTCTGGACGTCGGAACATTAATGCAGTAAAGGGGTGTAAATATGTCTGAGAATATGTCGGAAAACTATGTTTCAAATGGCGACACCCAGTTAGTAGTATTTAAATTGGGGCGGGAAGAATATGGGGTAAGCATACTGCAGGTACAAGAAATTAAACGGATGATAGAAATTGCCCGCGTTCCCAACTCGCCAAGCTATATAAAAGGTCATTGTTAAAATTGAAGAGACTGTTGTGGGTATAATTGTTGATGCAGTGTCCGAGGTTACTTCAATTGACTCGAAGAGCATTGAACCACCGCAAACGATTGTTAATGGAGTTAATGCTCAATATCTAACCGGTGTTGGAAAACATGATGATCGATTAATAATATTGTTAAACCTAGAAGCAATTGTTGGATTTGATCAAGAACCAGGGAAAAATAATTAGAATCTTAGTTCGCTAAAAAGGGGTAAAACAATGACGGAAGACATATTAAAGCTATCTGATTCACAACTGGATGCTTTAAAAGAAGTTGGCAATGTTGGTGCTGGCAATGCAGCTACGGCTCTGTCGCAGATTATCCAGCGAAAAATAGATATGGCTGTGCCTCAGGTTGCAATATTGCCATTGGGTGAAGTTCCTGACGTTGTCGGGGGACCAGATACGATGGTTGCTGGTGTTTTTCTAAGAGTATATGGGCCAGCACCGAGCAGTATTTTGTTTATATTGCCGAGAGAGAGTGCCTTTTATCTTGTTGACACCCTAATGGGGCGCACTGATCGTAAGGAAGATATTCTAGATGATATGGATCAGTCAGCACTATTAGAGATTGGAAATATTCTTGCAGGGGCTTATCTTAATGCCTTATCGTACTTTACAAAATTTACGATGTTGCCGTCCATTCCTGCATTGGCTATGGATATGGCTGGCGCTATTTTAAGTATTATTTTAATTCAGTTGGGACAAATGGGCGATCACGCATTAGTGATTGAAACCGAATTTACAACTGAAGCGGACGGAGTAAAAGGGCATTTCTTCCTTATTCCTGATCCCGGTTCATTAAGCACGATTCTTTCGGCAATCGGGGTGAAGGAATAATGGCGGAGTTAATCAAAGTTGGTATGGCTGATTATAAAGTTGGAGCAAACCCCGCCTCTCTGATTAGTTACGGTCTTGGATCATGTGTTGGCATCGCGCTATATGACCCTGTGGCTAAAGTTGGCGGGCTTGCGCATATTATGTTGCCTGACAGTAAACAGGCCCGTTCATCAGAAAACCCGGCGAAATTTGCAGATACCTGCCTTCCGCTGATGCTCGCGGATATGATAAGGGATGGAGCAACTAAAATGCGCATTACTGCTAAAATTGCCGGAGGCGCGCAAATGTTTACTTTTGCTAATGCTACCGATATTATGCGGGTAGGCGAGCGTAATTCGGAAGCGGTACGTGTAGTGCTTAAACAATTGGCATTAAAGATAGTAGCCGAAGATACTGGCGGCAACTATGGACGTACAGTAGAATTGAATTTGACCAATGGTATTTTTCGGATAAAAACCATTGATAAAGGTGAGAAAGAATTATAATTGGGGAGGGGCAATATATGATGAGTAGGCTACGATTTGTGCTAATTTTAGCGCTTGTCGGGGGGGTCCTTACCACTATATTTGCTTTATACCATGATGTCAGAACGACAACTATTGTGTACCGGGCATTATTTTCCGTAATATTATTTGGTGCGATAGGTTACCTGTTAATAAGTATAATTGAAAGATTCCTTAAAAAACCAGAGCCAGAGATCTTGGGACAACACATTGAGCTTTCGAGCGACAATGCTGTTGGTGAAATTGAACAAAACTATGCCGAAAAAAATGACGCCGATATGAAGTTTAACCCCTTTACGCCTGAACAGTTTGACCGCATTTCAGATAAAGGGTAATGAAATAGCGTGAGGGGGTAATTGCTGTGATAGCAAAACGAGAAAATCAAAGCGAAGACCAGTTGATGGAAATTAATAGCATGTGGCTGCTATATCAGCAAAGTAGAAATCCTGAACTTCGTGAAAAGCTGATTGAGCATTATATGCCATTAGTGAAAATAGTTACAGGTCGATTATCTATTGGTTTACCTTCCCATGTTGATAAAGATGATCTTGCTGGTAACGGGTTCTTTGGTTTAATTGAAGCTATTGAGCGATTTGATATTAGCCGCGGAGTCAAATTTGAGACTTATGCAGTAACTAGGATTCGGGGTGCGATGCTTGATTCATTGCGGGCTCAGGACTGGATTCCTGCATCAGTGAGGCAAAAGGCTCGTCAGTATGAGCAAGTAGTGTCCAAACTAGAACATAAATTTGGACGTTCCGCTACGGATGAAGAAATTGCCACAACAATGGGAATTTCTATTTTGCAATTGCATAATCTCTTGAATACAATTAGCAGTTGTACAATCATTCCTTTAGATGACTATATAAAAGCCGAAACTCCTTCAGGCGTGGAAACCAATCCTACTAAATATCTTGAAGAAGAAGAAGTAAAGGCTACTTTAGCTAAAACAATTGGCAAGTTATCGGAAAAGGAACGGTTGGTTGTAACATTGTATTATTATGAAGGGCTGACTTTAAAAGAAATTAGCCTGATTCTTAAATTGACTGAAGCGAGAATATCTCAACTTCACACTAAAGCCATCTTTAGGCTAAGGGGAGCCTTATCGCGTGTTAAAGCTAGCTTGGTATAATTTGTTTTGAAGGGGAGGGGATGCTATGAGTGACTTTGAAGATACGTCAGGTAATTTAGAACAGGAAAAGCCGCTAAATGGCAGATATCAAATTACCCTGAATGAAGAGGGAGTTCACTTAGTAGTATATCCACCAAAAAACCAAGGCACTCCGGTTAAAGAAGAGGACATTCTTGCCGATTTAGCAAAACGTAAGGTTACGGAGTTTGATGGTGGAATTATTAGCCAGGCAGTAAACGATGCTACCGGAAAAAGCGTAAAAATTGGTAAAATGGAGTTAGCAGAACCAGAAATTGATGTACGTGTAGACCGGGAACGGATGGAAGCAGAGCTGACAATTGTTATACATCCTAATTGTCGGGCAATTAATCTTAGCGAGGCCATGGATAAGATTAATGCCTGTGGTGTTACTCACGGTATTGATGAAGTGGCTGTCAAGCAGGCAATTGAGCATCCTGGCAAAACAATGACCATTGCTAATGGAAATCGTCCTGAAAATGGCCAGAATGCAAGTATTAAGTATTTTGTTAACTTAGAAAATAAAGGCCGTCCGCTGGAATTAGAAGATGGGCGGGTTGACTTTAAAGATTTGAATTTATTTACCGTAGTTAATGAAGGGGACCTTCTGGCAGAAAAAAACGCAGCAACTCATGGTACTGATGGAATTGATGTGTTGGGGCAATCTATTAGTGCTAAATCAGGTAAAGATATTTCACTGCCTGCTGGGAAAAATACTAAAGCTGAAGAAGACAAGTTGTATGCTGTGATTTCGGGGCAGGTACAGTTTATTAATAATAAAATTAATGTGTTGCCAGTTATTGAAATAAAAGAAGATGTTGACTTATCCACTGGAAACATTACCTTTGTCGGAAATGTAGTTATTAGGGGATCAGTGCAAGCTGGGTTTAAAGTTGTAGCTGACGGTAATGTTGACGTATACGGATCGGTTAGTGGTGGCACAATTGAAGCAAAAAACATTGTTATTCGTGGTGGAATTCAAGGCATGCAACGGGGCGAGGTTAGTGCCCGCGAGAATCTCACGGCAAAGTTTATTGAAAATGGCCTTGTTTCCGCTGGACAAGATATCATTGTTGCTGACGCTATACTTCATAGCAGGGCTAATGCTGGTAAAAGAGTGATTGTTGAAGGTAAGCGGGGAATTATTGCCGGGGGACATGTCATGGCTGCCGATGAAATTAGAGCAAAAGTAGTGGGAACACATTTGGCTGTAGCCACGGAACTTGAGGTTGGCGTTCCACCTGAAATTCGTGATGAATATCAAATTTTGCGTAAGGAACTTAAAGAAGCTGAACATAATTTAGATCAAGCCCAAAAAGCTCTCATTATACTTAAAAATATGAATCAAGTGGAAATGCCGCCGGAGAAACGGGAAATGATGTTAAAAATGACAAAAGCCCAATTTCAATTGGCGGGAGCCGTTGATAATATGCGTAAAAGAAGAATGGAAATAGAACTAGTATTTGACGAAACCCGCTATGGCCGGATACGAGTCTCGGATATGGTGTACCCTGGAGTAAAGATAGTAATTGGTAACTCAATAAAATTAATCAGAGAAACTTGTAAATTTACATCCTTCTATGTCGAAGATGGTGATATAAAAACTGGTACGTATAAGTAATAATAACCAGCTAGGGTGGTGGATAGAGTGACCATAAGATCTATCGACCTGCAAGTTATGATTCCACGTTCAACAGAAGTGAGTAAAACCCAGCAGATTGTTGACCATAAAAACTCATTGCAACAGCAAGAAAATGCTCAGGCGTGGCATCAAATTTCAGAGAATGTGCAGCAAGCAGTACAAAGTGCCGGGAAAAACATTGGTGGCAGAGTAAATGCTAAAAATGGCGGAAAGTCTTCTGCGAAAAGAGAACAGTATCAGTCTGAAAAAGATGATGATTCATCAGATAGTGATGAGCAGGAAAAAGTTCCTGTTGCTATTGATCCATTACGCGGGAAACTTGTCGACATTAAAACCTGAGGTGAAAAATGCTTACTGGATGGATAACATTCGTTTTAATAGTGCTATTTTTGGTGTTTTTTATTGTTTATAAGCGAGACATGATTGTGAAAATTTTTTCTCTTCAAGCTTTAGTACCGACTGACGAATTGCGGCTTCAACTGGAAAAAACCGCTGATCAGGTTATTAGACGCTTAGAAACTCAAATAGCTCATTTGGAACTCTTGTTGGAAGAAGCTGATGAAAAAAGTGAACTTCTAGCCAAACAGCTAAAGACTATTGAACTACTTGGAATAGATAAAAAATTATTACCGGAAATATCAGTACAAGAATCAGTTGAATTATATTCGCCGCCAGATATCTTGCCTGTGGAGTCTTCCAAGGAAGAAGTTCCTTCCGGTAAAGTAGAGCCAGCTTCAATTGAAATCAGAGACGGCATAAACAATGATAAACGTCAGCGGATAATTGCTATGGCCGACCAAGGATATACTGCAATGGAAATTGCTAAAGCCACAGGCTTAGGTAAAGGTGCGGTAAATTTGTTGCTGCAACTGAATAAAAAATGATTGTATTTACATACTAATTTTGCCTGAATATGATAAAAATAGCTTGTTATAGTTAGATAATTATGATATACTAATTTTCGGTGTAATCACACACGCCTTCTAATTTCATCGTCTGTGCCAATAAAGGTTGCGATGAGAGATGCAGATGGCGGCGGTAAAAAACAGGAGGTGCTTATTTTGTCAGTTATTTCAATGAAACAACTTTTGGAAGCTGGTGTTCACTTTGGTCACCAGACCAGAAGATGGAATCCGAAGATGGCTCCATACATTTTTACGGAGCGTAATGGTATTTACATTATTGACCTGCAAAAAACAGTAAAAAAGGTTGAGGATGCGTACAACTTCATTCGCGACGTTGCCGCTGAAGGCCAAACCATTCTTTTTGTAGGTACTAAGAAACAAGCTCATGATGCTGTTGCTGAAGAAGCAGCTCGTTGTGACATGTACTATGTTAACGAACGTTGGCTAGGTGGCATGCTGACGAACTTCCCAACCATTCAGCGCCGGATTAATCGGTTACGTGAATTGGATGACATGGAAGCTCGTGGCATGTTTGAAGTATTGCCGAAAAAAGAAGTTATCACCTTGCGTCATGAAATGGAAAGATTGCAGAAGTTCTTAGGCGGCATCAAGAACATGAATAAGCTGCCAGGGGCACTGTTTATAATTGATCCTCGCAAAGAACGTATTGCTGTAGCTGAGGCTATAAAGCTTGGTATTCCAATTGTTGGAATTGTTGATACCAATTGCGATCCGGATGAAATTGACTATGTAATTCCGGGTAACGATGATGCAATTCGTGCAGTTAAGCTGTTAACTGCAAAAATGGCTGATGCAGTTATGGAAGGTCGTCAAGGCGAACAACTGGCTGCTAATGAGTAGAATGCTAAGGTAAGGGGCTTATCCCCTTACCTTACTTTTAATAAAAGACGGGAGGATTACCGATGATTACCGCTGATATGGTAAAAACACTGCGTGAACGGACTGGCGCAGGCATGATGGATTGCAAAAAGGCATTAACCGAGAACCAGGGAGACATGGAAAAATCCGTAGATTTTCTCCGAGAAAAAGGTTTGGCAGCTGCGGCTAAAAGAGCTGGAAAAGTTGCTGCTGAGGGCGTTGTTGAGTCTTACATACATGGTGGTGGCCGAATCGGGGTACTCTTAGAATTGAACTGTGAAACCGATTTTGTTGCGAAAACAGATGACTTCAAAGCTTTGGCGCGTGATATTGCAATGCAAGTTGCGGCAGCGAATCCTAGTTATGTACGTCGGGAAGAAGTACCGGCTGAGATTATTGAGCATGAAAAAGAAGTGCTCAAAGCGCAGGCTGTAAATGAAGGAAAACCTGCTAATATTGCTGAAAAAATGGTCACAGGGCGTATTGATAAATATTATAAAGAAGTATGTTTGATGGAACAGGTTTACATTAAAGATACAGATAAAACAATCACTCAGCTTATTAATGAAAAAATTTCCAAAATTGGTGAAAAAATTTCGGTGCGGAGATTTACTCGCTATCAACTAGGCGAAGGCATTGAAAAGAAAAATGATGATTTTGCTGCTGAAGTTATGGCTACCGTAAATAAAGCGTAGCTAATAAGGCTAGACTAAATAAGAGAACACTTTGTGTTCTCTTATTTTCTGAACTCTAGTAATGTTAAATAAAGGATTTTATCAGATATTCAGAGAAGATATTTAAATAGTAACGGGGGTAAAGTGATGCAGGCCGCAAAATATAAACGCGTAGTACTAAAATTGAGTGGTGAAGCGTTAGCTGGTAATGTTGGATATGGGATAGACCCCGTAATCGTTGATGCGATTGCTCGTGAAATTAAGGAAACCCAAAGCACTGCGGGACTACAAATTTCAGTAGTAGTCGGTGGCGGGAATATTTGGCGGGGATTATCAGGAAGTGCTAAAGGCATGGATCGGGCAACAGCTGACTATATGGGAATGTTAGCGACTGTAATGAATTCGTTAGCTTTGCAAGATGCATTAGAAAACTGTGGCGTAGATACTAGAGTTCAAACGGCGATCGAAATGCGTCAAGTTGCTGAGCCATATATTCGGCGGCGTGCTATTCGCCACTTGGAAAAAGGCCGCGTGGTCATTTTTGCATCAGGTACCGGAAATCCTTTCTTTTCTACAGATACAACTGCTGCCCTTAGAGCTGCTGAAATAGAAGCTGACGTTATTTTAATGGCGAAGAAAAACACGGATGGAGTATATGACTCTGATCCGCGGTATAATCCAGATGCCAAAAAATTTACTGAACTTCAATATATAGAAGTATTGCAACGCGGCCTTGGAGTTATGGATTCAACTGCAACTAGTCTGTGCATGGATAACAAAATTCCAATTATCGTATTCAGTATTGATGAGCCTGGTAACATTTTAAAAGCTGCTTTAGGGCAGAATATTGGTACTGTTGTGGGGGGGAAGAAACATGGAAGTTAAAGAAATCTCTGCAAGCCATGAAGAAAGAATGAAAAAGGCTTTAGAGGTATTGCGCAAAGAATATGCTAGCCTGCGAGCAGGACGCGCTACTCCTGCATTGCTTGATAAAGTTACTATTGATTACTATGGAACACCGACTCCGGTAAATCAAGTTGCTAATGTTTCTGTTCCTGAACCGAGGCTTATTGTTATTCAGCCATGGGATAAAAGTATGCTTTCGCCGATCGAAAAAGCTATTCAAAAGTCCGAACTTGGTTTATCGCCTAACAGTGATGGTTCGGTAATCCGACTAAACATCCCTCAACTTACTCAAGAGCGGAGAATCGAACTGGTTAAAGTGGTTCACAAGAAGGCAGA
Organism: Bacillota bacterium; assembly: GCA_017889625.1. Lineage (GTDB taxonomy): Bacteria > Bacillota > Negativicutes > Sporomusales > CTSoil-080 > CTSoil-081. Next base: position 61,104 of record JAGGAD010000013.1, read on the forward strand.
AGAGGGACGAGTAGCGATTCGAAATCTTCGTCGCGATGCTAATGAGGACATAAAAAAGCTGGAAAAAGACAAAAAAATTTCTGAAGACGAAGTAAAAAAAGCGCAAGATGATATCCAGAAGCTGACTGATAAATACATTCGAGAAGTTGAGCAGGTTATGGACATCAAAGAAAAGGAAATAATGGAAGTATAAGATGGATGTAGTCGCTTGGCCACTAGAAGATGCCATTTTGGAATTTCAGCAAAAAGGCGCTCCGTATGTTATAGTGAAAACGAAACCGGATCGTTTAAAGTTCAGCATTGAGGAACACTTATTATATGTTGTGAGGCACAAAACTACTGAAGATGGGCTTAATGTGCTTTTAGTTGCAGCAAAGATGGGTAAAGAGGCTGACTAATAGGTATTTTCAGGCGGATACAGTTTAGTACAATACTGAACCCCCTCGTGAGAGGGGGTTCAAAATTAAACAGAGGAGTTATAACTGTGTGGGGAAAGTGGTTTACCAGCAATAATAAACGAAATACTAATTTTAATGATAGCCAGCTTGAATCGAGCAGGATGCCAGGGCACGTTGCTATTATTATGGATGGTAATGGGCGGTGGGCGCAAAAACGCGGCTTACCTCGAACCTTTGGTCATCGTGCCGGAGTAGAAGCTCTTAGAAATATCGTTAAAACAGCAACAACCATCGGCATCAAGGTATTGACGGTATACGCTTTTTCTACTGAAAATTGGAAACGTCCAGCAGCTGAAGTTGAACTTCTGATGCGCTTATTTTCAGAATACCTTGATAGTGAGATTGATGAATTAGATAGCAAGGGTGTGCAAATCAGATTTATCGGTGGTATTGATGAACTGTCAGAAAGCTTGCAAGCGAAAATAGTTTTGGCTACCGACCGCACTGCTAACAACAATAAATTAGTTCTAAACATTGCAGTTAATTATGGCGGTCGGGCGGAAGTGATTCGGGCAGTGCGAAAAATAACTCAACAAGTAATTGATGAAAAGCTGACAATAGCAGAAATTACGGAAAGTAGCATTAGTGAACATTTATACACTAATGATTTGCCAGATCCTGACTTGGTAATCAGGACGAGCGGCGATTTGAGATTAAGCAATTTTTTGTTGTGGCAGTCGGCGTACGCCGAATTATGGTTTACCGACAGCAATTGGCCTGATTTTAAGGCTGAACATTTGATAAAAGCCATTGCTGACTTTCAGAAACGTGATCGGCGTTTTGGTGGGCTAAAAAATCCAAAGTAGGTGTTCAACATGTTGGGGAAGCGAATTATTACCGCAATCATCGGTGCTTTAGCCACAGTCTTTTTAGTGCATTATGGTCAGAGTGTATTTGCGCTAGCGGCGCTTATTTTTACGCTACTGGCCTGGCGTGAATTTTGTAATATGATGAGTAATTCAGAAATAAACGGAGCCCGGCTTCTTGGTGCTATTGCAATTATACTTATTTGGGGTACGGCTTGGCTGGGTAACTTTCAGGAAACTATTGCGGTATTAGTTGTTGCCACATTTATTATAATGGCAAAAGTGATATTGACCAATGCCAGTTTTACGCTTCGTGACGCAATTTATACTATTTTTGGAATAGTTTACATTGGTTTGAGTTTTGCCCACTTGGTCCTGTTAAGATTTACTGATTGCTCATTTGAAATAAAGACGGCGATGGGATTACTTCAAAGCGGAGAAGTATTTTTTTGGGTAGCGATTATTGGAACCTGGGCTTCAGACACCTTCGCTTTTTTTGTAGGATCGTGGCTAGGAAAACATAAACTTGCACCATTAATCAGTCCAGGAAAAACCTGGGAAGGGTTGGCTGGCGGGGTCGCAGGCAGTATAATTGCTGTGATAGTGATTGGGAATTTATGTAATCTAAATTTATATAATAGTGCGTGTGCTGGTCTATTAATCGGAATTGTCGCACCGCTGGGAGATTTGATTGAGTCTGCGATAAAACGATCAGCCGGGGTAAAAGATTCAAGTAACCTCCTGCCTGGGCATGGCGGCATCCTTGATCGATTTGACAGCATAATGTTCACAGTACCAATAGTTTATTATTACATAATTACTTTTGGTATAAGCTAAATTATCTACTGAAAGGGGCTTACTATGCTAAAACGCTTGGCCGTTTTAGGCTGTACTGGATCTATTGGCACTCAAACGCTGGAAGTAGTTGCCGCACATCGTGATAAATTGGAAGTAACTGCTCTAGCCGCGTATAAAAATGACACATTGTTAGAAACCCAAATTGAACGATTTCAGCCAGAAATAGCTGTTCTTGTTGATACCCAAGCCGCAGACCGGTTACGAAACCGTTACCGGGGGCGCACCAAAATTTTGGCGGGAGAAGATGGACTTTTAGCTGCGGCAACAACTAGCCATGTGGACATTGTAGTAACCGCAATGGTAGGATTTGCTGGGTTAAAACCTACCATTGCCGCCATTGAGGCTGGGAAAAATATCGCACTGGCAAATAAAGAAACACTGGTTGCAGCAGGCGAAATTGTTACGAAACTGGCTAAAGCTAAAGGGGTTGACCTGTTACCAGTCGATAGCGAACATAGTGCGATATGGCAGTGTTTAGTAGGACACAACCGAGAAAACCTATCTAAAATAATTCTTACTGCTTCAGGCGGTCCGTTTCGTGGATATAGTTATGAAAAACTTCAAAGTGTCACTATTGAATCATGCTTAAAGCATCCTACCTGGTCAATGGGCAGAAAAATAACCGTAGATTCGGCCACCTTAGCCAACAAAGGTCTTGAAGTCATTGAAGCAAAGTGGTTGTTTGATGTGACTTATGACCAAATTGAAGTAGTCGTACATCCACAAAGTATCATACATTCAATGATCGAATTTATAGATGGCGCAGTATTGGCTCAATTGGGCATACCTGACATGCGCGTTCCAATCCAATACGCATTAAGTTACCCCGGACGTCTGGCGGCCAGTAATAAACACCTTAACTTTAGTGACATGGGATCCTTGACATTTTTTCCGCCGGATACGCAAGCTTTTTCTGCGCTTGCTATTGCTTTTGAAGCAGGACGCATTGGCGGTACGATGCCATGTGTATTTAATGCGGCTAATGAAATTGCAGTAAATGCATTTTTGGCTAAGCGCCTGACGTTTACCGAAATTACAACCTTAATCCGATATACTATGCATAATCATCAAGTAACCGTCAATCCGAACCTTAAAAATATAATTGATTCTGATAGTTGGGCTAGGCAGTTCGCAACACAGGTAATCGAACAACAAAAATAATTTAGAAGCAGGAGGGAAAACCTTGCTGATAACCGTCATTGCTACCATATTTGTGATTGGTCTATTGGTGTTTTTTCACGAGTTCGGCCATTTTGCTACCGCTAAAGCCACTGGAATGGGTGTGCATGAATTTGCAATTGGGTTTGGACCAAAGCTTATAAGCAAGAAATATGGCGATACAGTTTATTCGTTACGCATCATTCCATTAGGCGGGTTCAATAAAATTGCCGGGATGGATCCGGATGAAGAGCAGGATGATAAGTCTTTTAACTCTAAGCCCATTTGGGCAAGAATGGTAGTAATTTTTGCGGGCTCGTTTATGAATTTTGTTTTGCCAGTACTACTAATTCTACTAGTGATTAGTATTAGCGGCATTGACACACCCTCGGATCAGGCGGTAATTGGAACTGCAATTGCTGGTCAACCGGCGGCGAATTCTGGGCTAATGAGTGGAGACCGTATTCTTGAAGTCAATGGTACTAAAATTCAAACATGGACAGAAATGGTTAAAACAATCAGAACAAATGATGATGCACCACTAGTCATTAACTATGAGCGTGGCGGTCAATATGGTACTGCCACTATTGTGCCAGAATATAACCAGAATACAAATTATCGAGTCATTGGTGTCGTGCCGATTATCAATAACTATCAGCCGGGGCCAATCGAAGCAATAGGCTTGGCGATAAAACAAACGTATCTGTGGGCCGCAGCCATTTTAGAAGGGTTGCGGGACATGTTTATTGGCAGAGCTCCCGCTGAAGTAGCAGGTCCGATAGGGGTTGCAAAAATTGTTGGTGAAGTAGCTCAGATGGGAATACTGCCTCTGCTTAAAATAGCAGCTTTTCTAAGTATAAATATTGGTCTGCTTAATCTATTACCGGTTCCGGCCCTAGATGGCGGGCACATCGTAACTTTAGCAGTAGAAGCAGTACGACGTAAACCGTTAAGTCCGGAAAAACTCCAGTTCGTCCAAATGATTGGTTTAGCACTATTAGTAATGCTATTTATATTTGCTACGTTTAAAGACGTTACGCGAATATTTATGGGTAAATAAAATACTTGGTGAGTGATTTTTGTGAATCGTAAATTTACTAGACAAGTAAAAATAGGTAAAATTATTGTTGGCGGTGAAGCGCCAATCTCAGTGCAATCAATGACCAACACTAAGACCACCGACATACCGGCAACTGTCAGTCAAATAAAGCAACTGACAGCTGCTGGCTGTGATATTGTACGCTTAGCTGTGCCCGATAACGAGGCGGCGCTAAGTTTAGGCGCAATAAAAACAGCAGTGGGAGATGTTCCATTGGTGGCCGACATTCATTTTGATTATCGCTTGGCGTTGACAGCCATCGAGCAAGGGCTTGATGCACTGAGAATTAATCCTGGTAATCTTGGTGATCGGGACCAAGTAACTAAAGTAGTTAAAGCTGCACGGTCTAAGGGGGTTCCTATTCGCATCGGTGTTAATGCTGGTTCAATCGATAAGGCATTACTTGCGAGATTTGGTGGCAATATAACCGCTGAGGCTATGGTTGAAAGTGCCAGAGGACATATTAGCATCCTTGAAGATTTAGACTTTAATGATATAAAAATATCGCTTAAGGCGCATGATGTTCCGTTGACGATTAAAGCATACCGACTTATGTCAGAAGCCACCCGATACCCGCTTCATTTGGGCATAACTGAGGCGGGAACTGTTAACTCAGGAATTATAAAATCTGCGGTGGGAATTGGAGCATTACTAGCAGAAGGCATCGGAGATACCATCAGAGTTTCTCTTACTGGCGACCCGGTTGAAGAAGTGCGGGTCGCCAATGAAATTTTAAAAGCATTAGGCCTTCGAAATTACGGACCAACATTGGTGTCTTGCCCGACGTGTGGCCGTTGTAATATCGATCTCGTGGGAATTGCCACTGCTGTTGAAGATAAGCTAAAAGCTATTACCAGACCCATAACCGTAGCTGTTATGGGATGTGTGGTTAATGGACCCGGTGAAGCTAAAGAAGCGGATGTTGGTATTGCCGGAGGAAAAGGACAAGGAATTTTATTTAGAAAAGGCGAAGTAATAAAAAAGGTTACTGAAGATCAATTAGTAAACGCATTGTTTGAAGAAATCGAGAGGCTAATTAAGGAGGAATAGTATGCGTGCTTCACAACTATATGCACCTACACTGAGGGAAACACCGGCTGAAGCCGAAGTAATAAGTCACCAATTAATGCTCAGGGCTGGTTTTATTCGCAAAGCAGCGGGGGGAATGTATACATATTTGCCGCTGGCTTGGCGAGTGTTAAGGAAAATTGAAACTATTGTCAGAGAAGAGATGGATGCCAAAGGCGGCCAGGAATTGGCCATGCCAGTTATTCAACCGGCGGAGATTTGGCAAGAGTCCGGGCGTTGGGATGTTTATGGCGATGAAATGTTTCGGTTAAAAGATCGGCATAACCGTAACTTTTGCTTAGGCCCAACCCACGAAGAAATGATTACCACAGTAGTGAGAAGCGATGTTCGTTCGTATCGCCAATTACCCTTGATGCTCTATCAGATTCAGAATAAATATCGTGATGAAATTCGTCCGCGCTTTGGCCTGATGCGAGGCCGAGAGTTTATTATGAAAGACTTGTATTCCTTTGACCGCGATGAACAAGGCTTGGATGAAAGCTATAGCAAGATGTATGATGCTTATACCAAAATTTTCACTAGATGTGGACTGGAATTTCGTCCGGTTGAAGCAGATTCAGGTGCGATTGGTGGCAGTGGCAGTCATGAGTTTATGGTGCTTGCTGATTCGGGTGAAGCTGCTATTGTATATTGTCAGAAGTGCAATTATGCTGCCAACGTTGAAAAAGCGGAAATGCATCCAATTGTTGCGCCAGATGAAGAACCTTTGCCATTAGAAGAAAGGTCTACCCCGGGGACCAAATCGATTGAAGCAGTTTGTAAATTATTAAAGATCAGTGCGGATAAAACTATCAAGACCTTGGCTTATCAGACCGAAAAAAAATTAGTATTGGCTTTGGTGCGTGGGGATCATGAAGTCAATGAAATCAAATTACAAAATGAATTGAATTGCATTAACTTGGCCTTGGCAAACGAAATTGACGTACAGAACTTGACTGGTGCTGTTCCAGGATTTATTGGTCCAATTGGCGTAAAAGATGTTATTATTGTGGCGGATGCTACCGTAATGAATATGCATAATTCTGTTGCCGGGGCCAACAAGACCGATTATCATTATATTAATGTTAATCCTGGTCGCGATTTTAAACCTGCAATAGTTGCGGATATACGGATGATAAAAGAAAGTGATCCGTGCCCGCACTGTGGTGCACCAGTAAATACGGCTAGGGGCATTGAGGCAGGACAAGTCTTTAAGCTTTATACCAAATATTCCAAGGCACTCAAAGCAACTTTCCTTGACGAAAACGGCAAAGAAAAACTAATGGTTATGGGCTGCTATGGGGTTGGGGTAAGCCGGACAATGGCAGCAGCCATTGAACAAAATAATGATGAACATGGTATTATCTGGCCGGTAGCCATTGCCCCGTACCATGCAGTTATTGTTCCGGTAAACGTCAAAGATATTGCGCAAATGGAACTTGCCGAAAAAATTTATACTGAACTTAATAAATCGGGAGTTGACGCGGTACTTGATGATCGACCTGAACGGGCCGGGGTAAAATTTAAAGATGCTGACTTGATTGGCTATCCGCTGAAAATTACTTTGGGACCAAAAGCGCTAAATGAAAATCTTATTGAAGTCAAAGTACGTAAAAATGGTGAAATTTTCTTCTTTGCCCCTGAAAACTTTGTGACTGAAATCAAAACACTACTAAAAAAACTGTAGAGATTTTTTAGCACCATTTATGCTCTGGTTAGATTTGATTAAAAAAGCGAAAAAGCTGCCGACATCATTAATGTTGCAGCTTTTTTTCTCCTGAAAGTGCTATTTCTAGTCTGAATAGTAGATACTCCCGTAACCTAAGGGGGATATAGCGTGGAAATCGGTGAACTTGATATAGTATTACGGTTGATGCTAGCAGCAATTCTTGGCGGCCTCATCGGGCTTGAACGGGAAAGCCTTGAACGACCGGCCGGATTACGAACTCATATTCTGGTTTGCGTGGGCTCTTGTCTTATTATGCTGGTATCTATGTTTGCTTTCAATACAGGCTTTGATGGACCGAAAGACCCCGGTCGAATTGCGGCTCAGGTAATAAGTGGTATTGGTTTTTTAGGTGCCGGTACGATAATACGTGAAGGGGTGAACGTGCGGGGGCTGACCACGGCTGCAAGTCTGTGGGTAGTGGCTGGTATTGGTTTGGCAGTGGGCGGAGGAATGTTTTTTGCGGCAGCATTGACTACAGCCATCGTATTTCTTGCCTTAGTATTTTTTGGGTATCTTGAACGCCACTATCTTATTAACAAAAATACCCAGCGATTTAAAATGTGCATTGCCGATAAACCGGGAACAATGGGGCAAATTGCCTCGTTTTTCGGTGAGCGGGGTATAAGCATTCGTAATATTACCATGCACCAAGGCAGCAAAAGTAATAAAATAGATGTAGAATTTGTACTAAAATTAACTAACGCATTGGATGCTACGGGAGTTATTCAATTATTAGACGAAGTACCTGAAGTATATTCCATAGAACAAATAAACTAAATAATATTCGTGTTAGTAGACAGGTTTGTAGTCAAGGAGAGGATAACGGTGTCTACGTATTGTATTATTCCTGAAGCTGCTCAGACATTAGCGGGCCTAGCTACTGATCTTATGCTAAAGGACACAGATAGACGGCTGCTAGAACAGGGCAGGATAACTAAAGTTGAGGTCAACACAGAAAAAGCTACGTGGGTAGTATTTGTAAATGTTGTTGAGTCTATCCCCAATAACTTGCTTGAGTGTACCGCAAAACATATTTGTAATAGTTGCGGGATAAATGAGGTAAAGTTTACTCAGACTATCCACATCCTTGAACAGTATTTAGCTGAAAAATGGCCGGAATTTATAAATCGGATTGCCAACGGCAACCATACTGTAAAGCTTCTTATGAGTGATGCCGAATGGGATTTTGATGGTACTACTTTAAGTATTCAAACTAAAGGCGAGTTGTCCGCCCAAATCCTCGATAATCAAGGAGTGCGGCCAACCATTCAAGGTATCTTGGCCAAAGAATTTGCGCGTGAGTGTCGGATAGAGTTTATCGCTATCGCGGTTGAAGACCTTCCAGTGTGTGAAGAAGAAATAATCGAGCCGGCGGCGTCAATGGAAGTTAAGCTGGTTGCGGCACATAAAGAAGAAAATAGCATAATTTTTGGTCGTAACATAAAAGATAATCCACAAGACATTAGCAGGATTAATGATGAAGGACGTAATATCGTTCTTATTGGGCAGCTTATTAAACATGAAGTTAGGGAACTTCGTTCAGGCAGAAATCTATTAACATTTGATGTTGCTGATTTATCTGGTGGTATCAGCGGAAAAAGTTTTTTTGAAAATAAAGAGCAGTTTGCAAAAATAACCGCTAGTATCAGCGACGGTATAATGGTCAAAGTCAAGGGTACTGTCCAATTTGATAAATATGCTAACGAATTAGTTATCTTTGCTGATAGTATGGTCAGAATAAAAAAGGCTGAACGAAAAGATGAGGCGCCAACAGCCAGAGTGGAACTGCATGCGCATACCAGGATGAGTGCCCTAGATGCAGTTGTTTCGGTAAAATCATTAATTACAACCGCGGCAAAATGGGGTCACCCCGCGATTGCCGTGACTGACCATGGGGTTGTCCAGGCTTTTCCTGAAGCCCAAGAGGTAGCTGCTAAGGCCGGTATTAAAGTTATTTATGGAATGGAAGGGTATTTGATTAATGATGACAATACCAATCAGTCCAACCATATAATTATGTTAGCTCAAAATATCATTGGGTTACGCAATCTTTATCGGATAGTTTCATTAGCTCATCTTAAGTATTTACATCGGAAACCGCGTATTCCCAGAACTGTACTTGAGGAGCATCGGGAAGGACTTATATTGGGGTCAGCCTGTGAAGCTGGCGAATTAATACAGGCTATTATTGAGGGGGAATCGGAGGAAAGAATACAAGAAATTGCTAAGTTTTATGATTACTTGGAAATTCAGCCGATTGCTAACAATGAGTTTTTAATTCGTAATGGTAAAGTAGCCGATGATGATGGGCTGCGGGATATTAACCGGACAGTTGTAAGATTAGGAGAACAACTAGGTAAACTAGTTGTTGCTACTTGTGACGTTCACTTTTTGAACCCGGAAGATGAAGCATACCGCCGCATTTTAATGGCGGGACAAGGTTATAGTGATGCTGACAATCAGCCACCACTTTACTTAAGGACTACACCTGAAATGTTGGCAGAGTTTTCCTACCTTGGAAAGGACAAAGCCTATGAAGTGGTAGTAGAAAACACCCGCCTGATAAGCGAAACCATCGAATCATTCAAGCCTATTCCTGATGAACTTTACTCGCCTAAAATACCAGGCGCGGAAGAGCAGATTAAGAATATGTCTTATAAAAAAGCGTGGGAACTATATGGAGATCCTTTGCCAGAGATAGTGGCGGAACGGCTGAAAACTGAACTTGATTCAATAATTAATCATGGATTTGCCGTATTATATCTTATTGCGCATAAACTAGTTAAAAAGTCGCTGGACGATGGCTATCTGGTTGGGTCAAGAGGGTCGGTCGGGTCGTCATTTGTGGCTACGATGACCGATATTACTGAAGTTAATCCGTTGCCGCCACATTGGCGGTGCAGTAAATGTAAATACAGTGAATTTGTTGTTGACGGTTCCTATGGTGGTGGCTTTGACTTACCGGATAAGGATTGTCCGCGGTGTGGTGAGCCGACGACAAAAAATGGTCATGATATTCCGTTTGCGGTGTTTATGGGGTTTCATGGTGACAAAGTACCAGATATTGACCTTAACTTTTCTGGCGAATATCAGCCTGTTGCGCATAAATACACTGAAGAACTTTTTGGCAAAGACAATGTTTTTCGGGCCGGAACAATTGCCACTATTGCAGATAAGACGGCATACGGTTTTGTGAAAAATTATTTTTCCGAAAAAGGAATTATGCCGCGTAATGCGCATATCAATTACCTGTTGGGAGGTTGTACTGGAGTAAAACGAACAACTGGTCAGCATCCTGGCGGCATTATGGTTGTACCGCGGGACATGGATGTTCATCACTTTACTCCCATTCAATTTCCTGCGGATGACAAAAATTCAAAGACAATAACCACTCATTTTGACTATCATTCGATTAGCAGTCGGTTAGTTAAACTCGATATTCTGGGGCATGACGATCCCACGGTTATAAAAATGCTGGAAGACCTCATTGGCATTGATCCGAAAACAATTCCGTTTGATGACCAAGCTACCCTTAGTTTGTTTTCATCAACAGAGGCACTGGGATTATCTCCGGAAGAACTAGGCTCAAAAGTTGGCACATTTGGAGTACCTGAATATGGAACTAAATTTGTCCGACAGATGCTTGAAGATACTAAACCAAAAAATTTTAGCGGCTTGGTTCGTATCAGTGGTTTTTCTCATGGTACCGATGTTTGGTTAAATAACGCTCAGGATCTTATTCGCAGCGGCACGGCGCCTTTGTCTGAAGCTATATCTACCCGTGATGACATAATGATATACCTTCTTCAAAAAGGGGTTAAACCGCAAGTTGCCTTCAAAGTTATGGAGAGTGTCAGAAAAGGTAAAGGAATTAAACCAGATGATGTTGCCGAATTAAAAGAAAGCAATGTCCCAGACTGGTACATTCAATCATGCCAAAAAATAAAATATATGTTTCCAAAAGCTCATGCGGTTGCCTATGTAATGATGGCATTTCGGATTGCTTATTGTAAAGTGCATTATCCGTTAGCGTTTTATGCCGCGTATTTTACTGTACGGGCAACAGAATTTGACGCTAACCTTATTGTGAAAGGTGAACCTGCACTTAGACAAAAGTTATTAGAACTTGAACAAAAGGCTAATAATTCGATGACGGCCAAGGAAAAGGGGCTGCAGACTATTGTTGAAATAGCATTAGAAATGTATCTTAGGGGCTTTACCTTTCATCAGGTAGATCTTTACAAATCTGATGCAACGCGCTTTTTAATTGTAGATAGTGGGCTATTGCCGCCTTTAGCCGCGCTGGAAGGAGTTGGCGACAATGCTGCACGGAATATTGTTGAAGTCCGGCAGGGTAAACCGTTTTCATCAGTAGATGACTTACGCCTACGGAGCAGGGTTTCGAAAACAGTAATTGATATTTTGCGGGAACATGGCTGTCTTAGAGATATGCCGGAAAATAATCAGATGATGCTTTTTGGTTAAACAAGCAGTCAATTTCATGTTAATAACAAGGCTGGTATTAGCTGTTGTAAAAATATTCTTAGAGTGGTATAATAAAAATAGCATATCGAGTGTCTTTGCAAAGAGTGGGTATTGAACCCACTCTTTCATCTTCTGTTCATAAGGCAAAGTCTGACTATAAACGGTATTCCCAGATATAGGGTATAAGGTTGTGGAAGGTCAGGCAACAATAGCAGTAAAACCTATAATCGAGGTGGGAGAAAATGGCTCATAGCACAATCGAAAACCTTATCGAAGAAATTGTTAGTGAAATTATAAAAGGTTCGGGGTTAGAACTCATTGATGTTGAATATGTAAAAGAGCGGGACTGGTATCTTAGAGTGTTTCTTGATAAACCAGGTGGACTAGAAGTTGATGATTGTCAGAGCGTTAGTGAACGCTTGGAAGAACAACTCGATAAACTTGACCCGATAAAAGAAAGTTACATATTAGAAGTATCGTCACCAGGTCTTGACCGTCCGCTAAAGAAAGAAAAAGATTTTATCCGTCATAATGGAGATAAGGTAGAAATATCTACTTTTGTACCAATAAATGGACAAAAAAAACTAATAGGGACGCTTGTGGGGGCAGATAGTGAGAATATCCGACTTGAAATTAGTGGTACTGAGGTAAGCATTCTCAGAGACAAAGTTTCGCAAGTACGGTTATATTTGGAATTTTAAATAAAAATTGAATAGGGGGAATGCACTAAAATGAACGCAGAATTTATGCAGGCATTTGAACAATTGGGAAAAGAAAAGGGGATTACACCTGAACTGCTGTTTGACGCGATTGAAGCGGCGCTAATTTCGGCCTATAAACGTAATTTTAGTTCGGCACAAAATGTGCGGGTGGTGCTGGATCGCCAAACTGGTGATATTCAGGTCTTTGCCCGCAAAACAGTAGTAGATGAGGTCAAAGATTCACGACTTGAAATATCGATAGTTGAAGCTCATGCGATAAGTCCGCGCTATGAACTTGAAGATATTGTAGAAATGGAAGTAACACCGAAAAACTTTGGCCGGATTGCCGCACAGACTGCAAAACAAGTCGTTGTGCAACGGATTCGGGAAGCCGAACGGGGCATTATTTATGAAGAATTTTCCAGCCGCGAAAGTGATATTGTTACAGGGCTGGTACAACGCATTGAGCAAAAAAACGTATATATTGACCTCGGAAAAACAGAAGCAATTCTTCAACCGTCGGAGCAAATTCCCGGCGAGGTTTACCGCCATGGTGATCGGCTCAAAACTTACATCATTGAAGTAAAGAAAACCACTAAAGGACCGCAGATATTAGTTTCACGCACACATCCGGGACTATTAAAGAGACTTTTTGAACTAGAAGTTCCTGAAATTCATGATGGGGTAGTAGAACTTAAATCTGTTGCCCGTGAGCCAGGATTGAGGTCTAAAATTGCCGTTCATTCTCGTGATGAAAATGTTGATGCGGTAGGGGCCTGTGTAGGGCATAAAGGGATGCGGGTTCAAACCATTGTTAATGAGCTAAAGGGTGAAAAAATCGATATTGTAAAGTGGAATACCGACGCTGAAAAATACATTGCCAATTCATTAAGCCCGGCTAAAGTTGTTTCCGTTGAAGTTGCCGAAGAAGAAAAAACTTCTCGGGTAATTGTACCGGATTATCAGTTGTCGTTGGCTATCGGCAAAGAGGGGCAGAATGCTAGACTGGCGGCAAAGCTTACCGGATGGAAGATTGATATAAAAAGTGAGTCACAAGCACAAGCGGCCCAATAAGGAGGAATAAGCATGAAAACAAAAAAAGTTCCTCTGCGTATGTGTGTGGGCTGTCAGGCGATGAAGAATAAAAAGGAATTACTGCGCGTGGTACTGACTCCCGAAGGAACTGTTCTTATTGATATGACAGGTAAAAAATCGGGACGCGGCGCTTATGTGTGCAATGATGAACAGTGCTTGGCAAAAGCGGTAAAAGAGAAACGCTTGGAACGGGCGCTTCATCACGCAATAGATGCTGCGATATATGATGAACTGCGTAACAGTTTAATAAAACAATGAACGAACAGAAATTAATTGCATTATTAGGGTTGGCACAAAAGGCTGGGAAAATAGTGTCTGGTGAACTTGCCATTGAAAAAGCCGTTCGGTCAGGCAAGGCCGGAATCATTCTCATTGCCGCTAATGCAACAGCAAATTCTAAAAAAAATTATCATGATTTATCAAATTACTATGAAATAAAATGTTATGAGGTTCTTTCTAAAGAAGAATTTGGTACAGCTATTGGAAAATCAGCTCGGGCTGCGCTATCAATAGTTGATGTAGGCTTTAGTAAAGCAATCGGTAAAGTGCTATGTACTTGAAGGTACGGAGAGAAAGAAAAATGGGGGTGGATCAATGTCCAAATACAGAGTATATGAGTTGGCAAAGGATTTTGATACAACAAGTAAAGTGATTATAGACATATTGGCTCGTAATAATGTTACTGCAAAAAATCATATGAGCAGTATTGATGATGATGCAAAGGCTATAATTGATCGGACATTTGCCAGGAAAACAGGTGCTACGGCTGATAGTAAGCCAGTTCAGCAAGCACATAGTGAAAATGCAGTTCCGGCTACTAAAGTAAATATGGAACATTCTGCGCAAGCTAAAGAGCATCCGGTGATAAAACCAACTAGTCAAGGTCAGCAACAAGCTGGTACAGAAGGTACTAATAACCAAGGGCAACAAGCTGGCCAACCACGTTTTAATAACCAAGGCCAGCAAGGTGGTCAGCAACGCTTTAACAACCAAGGCCAACAAGGTGGTCAGCAACGCTTTAATAACCAAGGGCAACAAGGCGGTCAGCAACGCTTTAATAACCAAGGGCAACAAGGTGGCCAGCAACGCTTTAATAACCAAGGCCAGCAAGGTGGCCAGCCGCGCTTTAACAACCAAGGGCAACAAGGTGGTCAGCAACGCTTTAATAACCAAGGCCAGCAAGGTGGTCAGCCGCGCTTTAACAACCAAGGCCAGCAGGGCGGCGGTCAGCAACGTTTTAACAATCAAGGCCAGCAGGGCGGTCAGCAACGCTTTAATAACCAAGGCCAGCAAGGTGGTCAGCCGCGCTTTAACAACCAAGGCCAACAAGGCGGTCAGCAACGTTTTAATAACCAAGGGCAACAAGGTGGTCAGTCGCGCTTTAATAACCAAGGCCAGCAGGGTGGTCAGCAACGTTTTAACAATCAAGGCCAGCAAGGTGGTCAGCAGCGCAATACTAACACGCAACATCCTGGTGAAAGAGGAACGCGGCGTGACGGTAATAGTGGCAGACCGAATTTTGACCGTTCTTCAGACCGCGGTTCAAATAGACGTGGCGGTTCGAACCGCAGGTCAAGCAGTGCATCGCAGGTTGCAGCACCAAAACAAGAGCCGGTTAGACCAAAGACGGTTAAACTTGGTGAAATAATCACAGTCAAAGATTTAGCCCATAAGATGTGCCGGGAAGTCAGCGAATTAATCAAAAAATTGATGACGCTGGGAATTATGGTAACGATAAATCAGGAAATTGATTTGGATACAGCGACAATTGTAGCAAGTGAGTTCGGGGTAACAGTAGAGGAATTACCGCCAGAAATTGAGGCAACCTTGATTAGCGAAATAGAAGACGATGAGGCTAGCTTACTACCAAGATCGCCGGTAGTTACTATTATGGGACATGTCGATCATGGTAAAACCTCGCTTTTGGATGCTATACGAAAAACCCATATTACTGCCTCTGAAGCAGGCGGGATAACTCAGCATATTGGTGCTTATCAAGTAAACTGCCAAGGTAAAAAAATTGTATTTTTGGATACTCCTGGCCATGAAGCTTTTACTGCTATGCGGGCACGCGGGGCGCAAGTCACTGACATCGCTATCTTAGTAGTTGCTGCTGATGACGGTGTGATGCCGCAAACTATTGAGGCAATTAATCATGCGAAATCGGCTAATGTTCCGATTATTGTGGCAGTAAATAAAATTGACCGTCCGGGGGCAAATCCTGATCGGGTTAAACAACAATTAGCAGAATATGCACTTATTCCTGAAGAATGGGGCGGAGATACTGTTATGGTGTCAGTGTCGGCACATACTAAAGAAGGTATTTCTGAACTGTTAGAGATGATTTTGTTGGTAGCAGATATGCGGGAACTTAAGGCGAATCCAGACCGTGCGGCACAGGGCACTATTATTGAAGCTCAACTTGATAAAGGACGGGGACCAGTTGCCACTGTTCTTGTTCAAAAAGGTACACTTCATATTGGTGATTCAATTATTGCCGGAATTGCGTTTGGTAAAGTTCGGGCGATGGTTAATGAGCGCGGCGAAAAAGTCAAAAAAGCATTGCCGTCTACGCCTGTAGAAGTTCTAGGCCTTTCAGACGTTCCCCAAGCTGGTGACATTTTAAATGTAGTTGATGAACGAACTGCCAGGATGGTTGCCGAACGACGTCAAAGTAAGAAACGTTCAGATGAACTGGGCCAAAACCAGAAAGTTACGTTGGATGATTTGTTTAAGCAGATTCAGGATGGCAATATAAAAGACTTGAATGTTGTTATAAAATCTGATGTGCAAGGTTCAACCGAAGCGCTTCGTCAATCCCTTGAAAACCTCAAAAATGACGAAGTAAGGGTTTGTATTATTCATTCAGGTGTTGGAGCCATCAATGAATCAGACGTTATGTTGGCTTCGGCTGCTAATGCGCTTATCATTGGGTTTAATGTTAGACCAGACAACAACGCCAGAAAAGCCGCCGATAACGAAAAAATTGATATTCGCACCTATAGTGTTATCTATGATGCGATAAATGACGTTCAGGCCGCTATTACCGGCATGTTGGCGCCTGAGTATAAAGAAGTTATTCTTGGCCGGGTAGAAGTTCGTCAAGTCATTAGTATTCCTAAGGGTGTAATTGCGGGTTCGTATGTAACTGAAGGAAAAATTACTAATAGTGCTCAAGTTAGAGTTGTTCGCAACGGTGTTGTAGTGTATGAGGGCAAAATCGAATCGTTGCGCCGGTTTAAAGATGATGTAAAAGAAGTAGCAACCGGTTACGAATGTGGTATTTCTATCGAGAAATATCGTGATGTTAAAGAAAACGATATAATCGAAGCCTTTACCATGGAA
Organism: Bacillota bacterium; assembly: GCA_017889625.1. Taxonomy (GTDB): domain Bacteria; phylum Bacillota; class Negativicutes; order Sporomusales; family CTSoil-080; genus CTSoil-081. The sequence goes on from JAGGAD010000013.1 coordinate 77,906, forward strand.
CTTGTCAAACCGGCTAGTTAGGTAAAGTGAGGGATAGATATGGGGCAACTGCGAGCAGAAAAGGTCCAGGAATTCATTAAACAGGAATTAAGCAAAATTATTTTAACTGATTTAAAAGACCCAAGAGTAGGGTTTGTTACAGTTACGAAGGTCGACGTGACCGGTGATCTTCGGTCGGCTAAAGCTTATATCAGCTTGATGGGTAGCGATGAACAAAAAGCAACTAGTTGGCAGGTTTTGCAAAAAGCAGTAGGCTTTTTTCGTAGTGAGATTGGAAAAAGGATTAATTTAAGGTTTACGCCGGAATTATCACTACAGCTTGACGAAACGCTTGAGTATAGTGATCATATTCAGAAGCTATTAACTAAAATAAGGGAAGATGAGGCCGGTCGATAGTATGGAATGTTCACTTGAGATGATCGGTAGCCTTTTAGTTGAAGCTGAACGGATGGTTATTACAGGTCATAATCATCCCGACGGAGATTGTTTAGGATCAATGCTTGCTATTTACGATGTCTTGATCGGATTAGGCAAAGACGTTACTATGCTTATAGATGATGAGGTACCTCAAGCGTATGATTTTTTACCGGGGGTAAGAAATATTAGGCGACTAGGCAAAGAGTTAATCGACGCAGATCTATTGGTAGTGCTTGATGCCAGTGATTCTGACCGAATTGTTGGGGTAAAAGAAGCGGTTAATGCGAAGATAGTCAATATTGATCATCATATTTCTAACACTAAATTTGCTGATTACTGGTATATTGACAGTGCCGCAGCGGCTACCGGAGAAATTATTGTTCAGCTCATAAAACTGATGAAATGGCCAATTATTGACGACATTGCGATTAATCTCTATACGGCGATTGCTGCCGACAGCGGCTTTTTCCGTTATGCTAATACTACGTCGGCTACGCTACGCTTGGCTGCTGACCTGGTAGACTGTGGTGCTACGCCCCATATTATCAGTGAATATCTTGATACTAAACCTTTGTCTAGTATAGCCACCATGCTCAAGGTAATGGAAACATTGGAGATTTGTAATGGTGGACAGCTAGCAACAATTACGGTCCTTCCGGAAACTGTTGAAGCTGGAGGGGAAAGCACCGAGGGATTAATTAATTATCCTCGTAATATAAGCGGAGTAGAAATTGCCATCATGTTTAAAATTGTTGATACAGATACTACTCGGGTTAGTTTTCGCTCGCGTAATGCGGACGTTAGTAAATTGGCACTCCAGTTTGGTGGTGGCGGACATATCCGGGCGGCTGGCTGTACTGTCGATGGTGCATTTACTAATACTAAGCAAAAGGTATTATCGGCAGCTCAAAAATTACTAGCGGAGTTGACGGTATGATTTCGGGTATTGTTAATGTACTAAAACCGCCGGGGATGACATCACATGATGTAGTGTCATATATTCGGAGAATATATGACATAAAGCGGATTGGTCACGCTGGAACGCTAGATCCGGCTGCTGCCGGAGTGTTGCCAGTTTTTCTTGGAGCGGCAACGCGGCTTATTGAATATACGGCTGATGCTGATAAAACATATCAAGCGGAAATGACGTTTGGCTTTGCCACGGATAGCGGTGATGATACTGGAAAAGTTACTGTTTTAGCCACTGATACTCCGTTACCATCGCTAGAAGAGTTACATTCGGCGATGGTAAGCTTTTCCGGGCCGATTAGTCAGATCCCGCCCATGCATTCAGCGATAAAAGTCGCAGGCAAAAAACTATATGAATTGGCGCGGCAGGGTATAGCAATTGAACGCCAGCCGCGCAATGTAGTGATCAAAAAAATAGCGTTATTGCGCTTTGTTAGTTCTAAAGCGCTTTTTGTTGTCGACTGCTCCAAAGGGACGTATATCCGGACTCTTTGCACTGATATTGGTAATAAAGTAGGATGCCCTGCCGTGATGAGCTTTTTAGTCCGCACTCGCGTGGGTGAGTTCAATCTAAATGAAGCTAAAACGCTAGAGGAAATTGCTGAGAATAAAATGGCGGCGCTACTACCCTTTGATATTGCAATTAAGCATTTATCGCTTGCTGTGCTTTCGGATGAAGACGTTAAAGCGTTTAAAAACGGGCGTTGTGTTTATTATGAATCACATTCCCTCGAACAAGTGTTTAAAGTATATGACCAAGCAGGGTCTTTTGTTGGGATTGGAGAAAAAAAATCCAGCGAACCTAGGTTATATCCGACTAAAGTATTGGGCTGAAAAGTCGGGAGAGGACTAGACGCAAGGAGAATGGAATGAAGATATGTAATCAGTTGAGCGAGTTGGAATCAAAATCCGTAAAAACTACGGTAGCGTTGGGGACGTTTGACGGTGTTCATATCGGCCATCAAAAAATAATCGGTCAGGCTGTGGACATGGCGAAACAAACAAATACAGTTAGTGTGGTATTTACCTTTCAAAATCATCCATTGTCTGTAATAGATCCCGACCAATGTCCGCCCCAGATTGACTCGCTTGAGAGTAAAACTGCACTTATCAAAAAATTAGGTGTTGATATACTGTTACAAGTGCCGATAACCGATGAATTTCTAAATCTGTCACCAGATAAATTTATTGATCTTTTGTGTCAGTATCTTAATCCTGCCTGCTTAGTAGTTGGGCCTAATTATAGTTATGGGTACAAAGGTGCAGGAGATCATGAGCTTTTAAAAAAGGCAGGACTAAAACGTGGCTTTGCGGTTATTGTTCACCCGCCGGTGTATGTTGGCAATACTTTAGTTAGTAGTACAACCATCCGCCAATATATTCAAGCCGGGAAAGTGGAGCTTGCAGCTGAGTTGTTAGGACGCCCACACCAAATAAAAGGTCCGGTAATTAATGGTGATAAGCGTGGCAGAGAGTTAGGTTTTCCGACTGCTAATCTTAGCCTGCAAGATGGCTGTATAATGCCTAATGATGGTGTTTATGCAGTATATGTTGATCTTGATGGTAGAAAATACCCGGCGGTAGCAAATATCGGCAACAATCCGACCTTTAACGGTGTCTCCCACCGCACTGAAATTCATATAATCGATTTTGCCCAAGACTTATATGGTCAACAATTGATAGTAGCGTTTATGGCTAAAATTAGGGATGAAGTTAAATTTTCGGGTATAGAAGAGCTAAAAAAACAATTGTCCCATGATATCAAAACGGCACGGCAATATCTTAAATAAGGTTCTTGCCATAAACAAGTAATTGTCAGGTTTACAGTTGGAAACCTTTATGATACAATGGGATTGCTTAATACGCCGAGATATGAAATAACTTAGCGAAGAATAGCAAAACAATGTGAACCGTAGCGAGGATAGCCGCATCTCCAACGGTTGTCTTGGCTTTGGGGATACTAATACTGGAGGGTATATTATGTTAACACAAGAAAAGAAACAAGCACTTATTGAAAAATATCGGGTACACGAAAGTGATACCGGATCACCAGAAGTACAGATCGCCATTTTGACTGAGCGCATCCTGTATTTAACTGAACATCTTAAAGAACATAAAAAAGACCATCATTCACGCCGTGGGTTGCTGAAGATGGTAGGCCAACGCCGTGGCCTGTTAAACTACCTGCGGGATAACAATATTGACCGCTACCGCATCATTATTGAAAAACTCAACTTAAGAAAATAGCGAAAAGCGGGCATGCCCGCTTTTTTGTTGTTGCAACAGGTTATATTTTGGTAAAAAAGGGAACAATAAAAAAAATGTTAAAGACGTAAGTTTATAAATAACAGGGGTTGAAGAGGAGGAAGAACGAACATGCAGAGTTTTCAAATGGAGCTGGGGGGCCGGCCGTTAATCATTGAAACTGGCAAAATGGCAAAACAGGCCGGAGGTGCAGTATTAGTTCGTTATGGTGATACTGCAGTGCTGGTTACTGCGACTGCTTCGGCTGAACCACGCGAAGGTATTGATTTTTTCCCACTTACCGTTGATTATGAAGAAAAAATGTACTCAGTCGGTAAAATTCCGGGGGGCTTTATTAAACGTGAGGGCCGGGCAAGCGCGGCAGCGATTTTGGCTGGACGGCTTATTGACAGACCGATTCGACCGCTTTTTGCTGAAGGGTTTCGGAATGATGTCCATGTAGTAGCTACTGTATTATCAGTTGATCAAAATAATCCACCTGATATTCCGGCGATGATTGGTGCGTCTTGTGCCTTGGCGGTTTCTGATATTCCGTTTCAAGGTCCGATAGGCGGGGTAAGAGTGGGCCAAATTGATGGAAAGTTGATTCTTAACCCGACGGTAGAACAACAAGAGCAAAGTGAACTTAATTTGGTTGTAGCCGGAACTAAAGACGCTGTACTTATGGTGGAGGCAGGCGCTGAAGAACTCTCTGAAGAAAATATATTAGATGCCATTATGTTTGGTCATGATGTTGTGAAAACCATTGTAAGTTTTCAGGAACAGATAGTTGCTGAAGCTGGCAAGCCTAAACGGTCTATAAAGCTGTACGAAGTAGCCGAAGAAATTAATTCTGCTGTTCGTGAATTTGTAACCGATAAACTAAAAATTGCTGTGTCTAATTCGGACAAGCATACTCGTGAAGAACAAACTAAGCAGGTTAAAGCTGAAACCTTAGAGCATTTTGCGGAAATATACCCAGAAAATACCAAAGAAGTAGCTTATGTGATTCAAAAAGTACTCAAAGAAACTGTCCGTAAAATGATTACTGTCGATAAAATCCGTCCAGATGGCCGTAAGATTGATGAAGTGCGTCCGATAACTTGTGAAGTCGGGTTGCTTGCTCGGACCCATGGTTCGGCATTGTTCACGCGTGGACAGACCCAGGCACTAACCGTAACAACCTTAGGCCCGATTGGCGATGAGCAGATTCTTGATGGTCTTGGAGTCGAAGAATCAAAACGCTATATTCATCATTATAACTTCCCATCATTTAGTGTTGGCGAAACTCGTCCATCACGTGGACCAAGTCGGCGGGATCATGGACATGGTGCGTTGGCTGAACGGGCGCTTGTTCCAGTAATTCCGTCGGAAAAAGAATTTCCGTATACTATTCGCTTAGTATCTGAAATTCTTGAATCTAATGGTTCATCTTCGATGGCCAGTGTGTGCGGTAGTACTTTGTCATTGATGGACGCTGGTGTGCCGATAAAATCGCCGGTTGCCGGGGTAGCTATGGGGCTGGTTAAAGATGGAGATTATTATACGATTTTGACCGATATTCAGGGCCTTGAAGATGCTCTTGGCGATATGGATTTCAAGGTAGCTGGAACCAAGAAAGGTGTCACTGCTATCCAAATGGATATCAAAATCGCCGGAATTAGTAAAGAAATATTAACTACGGCTTTAGAGCAGGCTAATCGTGGCCGTATGCACATTATGGGGATAATGCTGGAAACCATTAGTCAGCATCGGGATGACCTTTCGCCATTTGCCCCGCGGATTATTACTATGGAAATTGATCCAGATAAAATCCGTGATGTAATTGGGCCAGGCGGGAAAATTATTAAGAAAATCATTGAAGAAACCGGAGTAACCATTGATATCGAAGATGATGGCAAAGTGTTCATTGCGGCTGTTGATGGTGAAGCAGGAAAGAAAGCCGTTAAGATTATCGAAAACTTAGTAAGATCAGTCGAAGTAGGAACCTCTTATTTAGGCAAAGTAACGCGGTTGATGAATTTTGGTGCTTTTGTTGAAATTTTGCCAGGAAAAGAAGGCCTAGTACATATTTCTCAATTAGCACTGGAACGGGTAGCCAAAGTTGAAGATGTTGTAAATGTTGGCGATGAAATTATGGTTAAAGTAACTGAAATTGACCGTCAAGGCCGGATTAACTTGTCACATAAGGCACTTTTGAAACCCGAACAAGAAGAAAAACCAAATAGTTAAAAACTGAAGAATAATAAAACATAGGCCACTGTGGTTTATGTTTTTTTATTTTATTCGGGAGAAATATACATGAAATATCTGCCGCCCTAATAGATTGATATAAGTTAAGTATGCTATTGCGGGGTGACAGCTATGAAGGTGTTCACGTTTAGACGTATACCTACGTGGTATTGGGGCTTTGCTGTAACCTTCTTTTTTCTTTTGGCGTTAGCTCCGGGAGCAGTTCAGCAAATGCAACAAGCAAGTGTTCATAAACCTAGCCCTATTTATCAGGGGAATACCGCGAAACAGCAAGTGGCATTTGCCTGTAATGTATTTTGGGGCGAAGAATACTTTTCGGAAATGCTCGACATATTGCAAAAAGAAAACATCAAAGTTACCTTCTTTATGGGTGGCAGCTGGGCGAAACGACATCCGGACATCGTAAAAAACATTGCCGAGGCTGGCCATGAACTGGGCAACCATACCTATAGCCATCCCCATCCCAATGACATATCCAAAGAAGCCAACAAAGAACAAATCATAAAAAATGAAACCTTAATCAAGGAAATAACTGGCATAAAGACCGTGCTATATGCTCCTCCATATGGAGAATTTAATGATATGGTTCTTAGCGCTGCCGATGAACTTGGCTATACTACGATAATGTGGAGTATCGATACCATCGACTGGAAAAAGCCGCCAGAGGACGTTATCATTAAACGGGTAATGGGAAAAATTCATAACGGTGCAATAATTCTTATGCATCCAACCGAACCAACATTAAAAGCCTTACCCACATTAATTCGCGAACTAAAGCAACGGGGGTTTGAAATTGTTCCGGTATCGGTTGTAATCCAATAAAATAAGCTGGATATGTTACTTAACCATTGGTTAGGTATTTTTTTTGCCTTGTAATAGTTAAATCAGGGGACTTTTGAGCAAGACTGTAGTCTCAAGCTAAGATGCTGTTACCTGTATTTGTTATTGAGGTGGAGCAGTATTTGTGGTAACATGTTTACATAAAAACGATACAAGTCAACCAAAATGAGCTAGTAAAATCCTAGCTTTGTACTGCTTGGAAAGGGGGCGGGGCTTTGGCTAAATATAGGTCGTGCATAATCTGGACAGTTATTTTTGCCGTACTAATGGCAGGAGTTATGCCAGTGTCGCCGGTTAACGCTGCTTCGCTAGGCGATATTTTAGGCGGTAAGAGTTCAGGAATCGGGATATTTGATATTCTGATTGGCTTATTTGTTGGAAATTTATTAAATAAAGTCGGTGATATTTCGGCGACGAATAAAGCGGGGGCTTTTAGTCTGCCGGATTCCGGGGGAAATTCACAAGGCAAAGAAGTAATAGGGTTTTACGCCGAATGGTGGGGGGAAGATACCTCCTCTTATAATTCGATGATAAAAAATACTGATACAATTAACACGATAGTTCCGTTTTGGGCAACGCTTAAAGCCGATGGCAGTGTAGTTGATAGAGGCGGAAACGATCATCTGTCAGTAGTAAAAGCAGCTAAGCAACATAACATTAAAACCTATCTAATGGTTAACAATGCAACCGAAAAAGGCTCGTTTTCACCTATTCACAATGTGTTGTCGGACTCGTCTCTTAGGACGGTCGCAATTGATAACCTCGAAGCTTATATCAAAAAGTATGGGCTTAAGGGGATAAATATTGACTTTGAGACGGTTCCGGCTGAAGATCGGGACAACCTTACTGCATTTATGCAGGAATTGTCGGAACGGCTTAAACCCCAAGGTTATGTAGTATCGATTGATGTATTTCCGAAAACCAATGAAGATAATGAAATATCGATTGCCTATGACTATGCTGAATTGGCGAAATGCGTTGATAAAATAATGATCATGGCCTACGATAATCATGGTGTCTGGAGTGGCCCTGGACCGATTGCCGATGTTCGCTGGGTTGAGGATAATTTGAAATATGCACTCAAGTTTATTCCAAAAAATAAACTGTATTTAGGCATTGCCGGGTATGGGTACGATTGGTCATCAAAAGGTGTAGAAGCTATGGAATATGGCCCGATAACTAATCTTATTAAGCAATTTGGGGCTGACGTCAAATGGGACGACCCGTCGGATACGCCGTGGTTCACCTATACGGGGCCGGATGGGGTTCGCCATACTGTTTGGTATGAAAACAAGGAAAGTTTAAAATTCAAACTTAATCTAGTGAATAAATACGACTTGGCCGGAGTTGCGCTATGGAAATTAGGTGAAGAAGATCCTGGTTACTGGCAGGTGTTTAAAGATAAGCTTCATTTGAAGTAAATAAGAAAGATAATATGCTCCTAAGGAGGTTTCTGTGAATAAACAAAAAATTTTACTATATATTTTGCTGGTTGTGGTCGCCTTTGGGGCTCTTGCTCCGGTTCAGATTAGTTATGCCGCATCGGCAAACAATATATTAAGTGCTATTACCGCGCCTACTACGACGAATCAGCCGGGTGGGGGGATTCTTAATGTACTGTTTGATTTGGTATTTAAAAAACTTCTTGGTCCGATACTGAATATATTTGATGGCAAGTCTACGCCGGCAAGTGTGCCAAGTAAACCGGTTACAATTACTAAGGTCGATACTACGTCGGCGGGGACAAGCTTGCTGGGTAAAGTAATCGTTGTCGACCCTGGACATGGCGGCAGTAATCCTGGGGCAGTAGCCAATAATACCAAGGAAGCTGACAATAATCTTGCTGTTGGCTTAAAATTAAAAACCAGGCTAGAACAAGCTGGAGCCAAAGTAATTATGAGCCGTGATACCGATAGAACAGTTGCTCCGGAAGGCAAGTCCCTCGGGGAAGAATTGCAAGCTAGGGTAGATCTTGTAGAAGCCAATAATGCTAATATATTTGTAAGCATCCATTCTAACAGCAGTCCAGATACGGCAATTGCCGGAGCAATGACCTTTTACCCTCAAGGCACATCTTCAAGACTGGCTGAAGATGTAGGAAAAGCATTGATAAATTCAACCCAAGCGGTGAACAAAGGAACTTCTCCGGCTAACTTTTATGTATTGCGAAAAAATACTGTACCAAGCACTTTGATAGAAATGGGCTTCGTGTCCAATGCTGAAGAAGCGGCAAAACTGGCAACAGATGCTTATCGCGAAAAAATTGCCGATGGTATATTTGCCGGGATTGTCCAATACTTTAAAGATTAATAATTGAGGCTGACCAAACTATTGTTCAGGTCAGCCTTAGTTATTGTCGAACTAAAAAAGATAATAAGCATATAAGGGGCGATGATGTCGTAATATAAATTATTATTAGCAGGATTTTCACATTCGCTAAAAGAATGTAAATACACACGTAAAGATAAAAAAGGAGTATTCTATGTATTGTAAATCGACATTATCAAATGGCCTTCGGGTCGTATCGGAAGCTATTCCGTATGTAAAATCAGCCACTGTTGGCATTTGGGTTGGCACTGGATCTCGTAATGAACATGAGTATAACCACGGGATTTCGCATTTTCTGGAGCACCTGATGTTTAAAGGAACGGATAATCGCAGCGCCAGAGATATTGCAGAAACTGTTGATGCTGTCGGTGGACAGCTTAATGCCTTTACAGCTAAGGAGTATACTTGTTACTATATGAAAGTATTGGATACTCATGTTGATTTGGCAATGGATATACTGAGTGATATGTTATTGGCTTCAAAGTTTGGAGCTGAGGATATAAACAGGGAACGTGAAGTTGTCTTAGAAGAAGTTAATATGTATGAAGATTCGCCGGATGAGCTAGTACATGACTTATTTTTGAATAATGTTTGGCCTTCCCATCCGCTAGGCCGGAATATACTTGGCACAACTGATTCGATTGCAAAATTTGACCGGGACCTTGTTCTTGAATATTATCGTGACTTCTATACCCCGGATAATATTGTTATTGCTGCTGCGGGGAATATTACGCATGCACAGATAGAAAAGTTAGCGGATAAATTTTTTGGCGGCATGAAAGGCTCCAAAAAGCAGCAGATCACTACTCCGCCAGAACTACAGCCAGTACGGATTATTCGGGCCAAGGAAACTGAACAAGTGCATCTTTGCCTGGGTACTGCCAGTATGCCCTACAATTCTCCTGATGTTTATGTTCTGCATGTACTTAACAACATATTGGGGGGCGGCATAAGCTCACGGTTATTCCAGTCAATTAGAGAGGAACGGGGCTTAGCTTACTCAATTTATTCTTATACAACAAGCTATAGTGACTGTGGATTATTCACGGTATATGCGGGCACCCGACCGGCTAATGTTGGTGAAGTTGTTGACCTTGTAATGAAAAACATAAAGGAAATTAAATCTATCGGCATAACTAAGAATGAGCTTACCAAAACCAAGGAACAACTAAAAGGCAGCTTACTGTTGGGCTTAGAAAGTTCGAGCAGTCGGATGTCGCGCCTCGGGAAAATGGAGATAACATTGGGTAAATTTACTACATTAGATGAAATTGTAGCTTCCATAGAAAAAGTCAATTTGGATAGCGCTGGGCGAATTTTAGAAAATATGTTTAATGATAATAACCTTTGTTTTACGGCGATAGGAGCGGTTGCATCAACCGATTTGCCGCAAGTATTCAAAGAGTAATGGAGGAAGAGATGCGTACGCGAGGCTTTGAAGTAGTTGCTGCTTATCAAGACAAAGGAATAGAAATACCGGAACGTAAAACTGTATATAGTGCTGGCTACGACATAATGGCAGCTGAAGATACAGTTATCGAGCCAGGCGTAGTTTCACTTGTTGCTACTGGATTAAAAGCATTTATGCCGCATGACGAGTATTTGGGAATTCACATTCGCTCCGGACTTTCGATTAAAAACGCCCTGTCGCTTATCAACAGTGAAGGCATAATTGATGCTGATTATTATAACAATCCCGGTAATGAAGGTCATATTATGATAGCTTTCTTTAATCATGGGGCCAATAAAGTAATTGTTAAAAAAGGTGATCGGATAGCTCAAGGAATTTTTACTAAATATTTTATTACCGATGGTGATGATTCAAAGAAAAATAGCAATCGCTCTGGTGGTATGGGGAGCACAGGAAAATAATATAGCCAATAAATAAAGAGACTGCTGGCCAGTCTCTTTATTTATTGGGCGGTTAAACTGAGGACATAATGTTTAGCTGTGCGGCATATCAATTTTGTAAGAACTGGTGGGAGGTGTGAGTATGGCCTATTGGATGGGGGCAATTCTGCTTGCAGCCATTTGGGGTTCATTATGGCTGCGAATGAGAAGTTATCGAGCAAAAAGCAGTGACCAGTTTGACCCAATAACAACGCCGCTTTCAATGGCTGTACAAGAATTAGTCGCTACTTCTGGCGGAATTTATTTGGCGATAATAGCGCTGACTTCGTTTTTAAAACTGGATATGCCGGAGAAAATTAGTTTATATGAAGTCACAGTGGATCCTTTAGCGTTGGGGGCAATAACTCTTGCCCTTGCTCAGCCGTTGGCGGTCACAGTTGGCAAAAAGCTGATTGGTAGGTGAAAATAAATGCGTCTTAGCGATTTGAAGGGAAAAGAAGTAATAAACTTGGGGGATGGGGCGCGGTTGGGGTTTATTGATGAATGTGATATTGCATTTGATGGTGTGTCGGGGCGGGTTAATGCATTGATATTACCGAAACGAGGTTGGTTTTCATCATTGCGTAGTGAAGATAAGGGAAACCCTATACCATGGCAGGCTGTCAGGAAAATTGGGGATGAAGTGATAATTGTTGATCTTAATAACTCCTTTGAACGGATGTATTCGGTTTTGCGTGATGACCGAAGTGAATAGTAAGCGGTGCATAGGATGAACTAGTATGGGAAAACTAACGGTAAATTACATATGTTTTGTAAATTACTGTTAGGAGGAAAAAAATTATGGCAAATGACAAAATGAATTCAACTACAAGTGGTGGTGCTAGTAATCCAGCCATGAGTGGTTCTGCTAGTAATGCCACTGGCAGCAAAAGCGGTGTGAAAAACGTAATAGGTGTCTTTGAAAGCTCCGATATTGCTGAAGAGGCTGTAAATCAGCTTAGAGGTCAGGGCTTCTCTACAGAAGAAATAAACATTATTTCTAAGAAAAAAGATGGTGCCAATGAGTCTGATGGTGAATATAATGATGATATCACTGACGGTGCTTTGACTGGTGGTACTATTGGAGGTATCGGTGGGTTGATTTTAGGGGCAGGGGCTTTGACAATACCCGGGGTTGGACCAATTGTAGCTGCTGGTCCAATTGCGGCGGCACTAAGCGGAGCTGCGGCAGGCGGCGTAACGGGTGGACTTATTGACTGGGGCATACCAGCTGAAGTAAGCCAACGTTATGAAAAAAGTGTGGCTGAAGGGGGCACTGTAGCCGTTATTCGCACTAGTACGAAAAATGTTAACAAGGCTGCCCAGATTCTACGGCAAAATGGGGCAAAAGATGTTGAAAGTCACGATGCCGACTTCCAAGGATCACGGTAGGCTTTTTTCTGTAGGAAAATGAAAAAGCATTGACACAAATCTACCAATTATTGTACAATGTACGTATTATAAATTTAATTCTACGCAGAGAGCTAGAGGTGCGGTAAACAAGAGTACTTTCAGGGAGAGTGGCATCGATGACCTGGAGGGAAAGGGTTGACCGCCGAAGTATGAAGAGTTGCCGGGCCTTTATACTGGTTTTGCATCTAAAAGGTGCAAGACTGTCGCCAAAATAATTTTGGTGAAGCGCTATCTCTTATCGGCGAGAGAGACAATGCTGTTTTTCTTGTTTCCTAACGGATACTGCCGTATTTTGGCAGCCAGTGAGATATTGCTCACTGGCTGCTTTTGAATTTTGAGGGAGGGGAAATATGATCAGAGTAATGGTATGTGGTGCCTACGGTAAAATGGGTCGCGAAGTACTGAAAGCAGTGTATGGCGACCCGGAATTAAGCATTGTAGGTGCTGTAGACATCAAATCCGAGGGTGCTGATGCTGGAGAGTTAATCGGTGTCAGTAAAATCGGCGTAGTTGTGGAAAAAGATTTGCAAACAGTAATAGACGCAACAAAACCTCAAGTTATGGTTGATTTTACTGCGCCGAAATCAGTTATGCCTAATGTCAGATTAGCCATAAAAAACGGAGTTTGCCCAGTTATTGGGACAACAGGGTTATCGGTAACAGATGTAGAAGAAATTGATGAACTTACTAAGCAGTATAATGTAAGTGCCCTTATTGCACCTAATTTTTCTGTAGGCGCGATACTAATGATGCTATTTGCGGCTGAGGCCTCGAAATATTTGCCACACGTAGAGATTATTGAACTTCACCATGACCAGAAATTGGATGCTCCTTCAGGGACTGCGCTTCGTACCGCTGAACTTATTAGCGCTAAACGCGGTGAAATGAAGCAGGGTCATCCTGATGAAGTAGAAAAACTTACTGGAGCTAGAGGGGGAGATTTTGGCGGGATTAGGATGCATAGTGTTCGACTGCCGGGATACGTAGCCCATCAAGAAGTGATTTTTGGCGGTATTGGTCAAACTTTGACAATTCGTCATGACTCTATCTCGCGTGAATCGTTTATGCCGGGTGTTGTTTTGGCTTGTAAACGCATACTATCACTAAAAGGTCTGGTCCATGGACTGGAGCATATACTCATAACTAATGCCGCAGAGGAGAAGATAAAATGAAAAAATACAATGTTGCTATTTTAGGAGCAACTGGTGCAGTAGGTCAAGAGTTTTTAAATCTTATCGCTGAACGCAATTTTCCGTTCAATGAATTGAAACTTCTGGCTTCTAAACGATCGGCAGGCAAGAAAATTGACTTTTTAGGGAAAACATATACTGTTGAAGAAGCAACTGAAGATTCTTTTAAAGATGTACAAATTGCCCTGTTTGCCGGTGGCTCTGCCAGCAAAACATTTGCGCCTATCGCAGTACAACAGGGGGCTGTAGTTATCGATAACTCCAGCGCTTTCCGGATGGATCCTGAAGTGCCGTTGGTAGTTCCTGAAGTTAACCCGGAAGCAATCAAGAAGCATAAAGGAATAATTGCCAATCCTAACTGCTCAACAATAATCATGGTTATGGCTTTAAAACCAATTCATGATGCAGTAAAAATCAAGCGAGTAGTTGTTTCAACCTATCAAGCGGTTTCGGGTGGTGGGAAAGAAGCCATTGACGAACTTACTAATCAGGTAAAGGCTATTGCTGAGAATCGTCCGGTTGAGGCGAAGATATTACCTGGTGCGAGTATGCCTAAACACTATCAAATCGCGTTTAATCTTATTCCGCAAATTGATGTCTTTGTTGAAGGGGATTACACTAAAGAAGAAATGAAAATGGTCAATGAAACCCATAAAATTTTAGGTGATAACAGCATCGGATTATCGGTAACCACCGTACGAGTTCCTGTTTATCGCAGTCATTCGGAATCCATCAACCTGGAATTAGAAGGACCGCTTTCAGCTGATGCTGCGAAAAAACTAATGGCGGCATTTCCGGGGGTTATTGTTGAAGATAACCCGGCAGAACAAGTGTATCCAATGCCGCTTTTTACTTCTAATCGCAATGAAGTTTTCGTGGGCCGCATTCGTGAAGATAAAACAGTAGCTAATGGACTAAACATGTGGGTGGTTGGTGACCAGATCCGTAAAGGAGCTGCACTCAATGCACTTCAAATTGCTGAATACATGGTTGAACATAATCTGGTTTGAGGTGGCTAAATGCGAATAATAGTACAAAAATTTGGCGGTACATCCGTAGCCTCGCCGGAAGCTAGAAACTGTGTAATAGAAAAAGTAAAGCAAGCTATAAAAAATGGTTTTATACCGGTTGTTGTCGTATCGGCAATGGGGCGTAAAGGCGACAATTATGCAACCGATACATTGATTTGTTTGGCGCGTCAAGCGTGCCGGAACATTGCGCCGCGTGAACTTGATCATATTATGTATTGCGGTGAAATTATTTCAGCAGTTGTCATGACAGGTTTTCTGCAAAATGCCGGCATTGAAGCGATGATGATGACCGGTGGGCAAGCCGGGGTAATCACTGATAATAATTTTATGAGTGCTCGGGTAATAAAAGTAGATCCTGTAAAAATAAATCGTCAGCTTGAACGGGGGAAAGTTCCGGTAGTCTGTGGGTTTCAGGGAATGACCGTCGATGGCGAATTTACAACTCTTGGTAGAGGGGGGAGCGATACAACGGCTTCCTTAATAGGGGCAGCTCTTGATGCGGAAATAGTTGAAATATATACCGATGTTGAAGGGATAATGACTGCCGATCCGCGCATTGTTGAAAATGCGAAAATACTGGATGTTATTAGCTATAGCGAAGTAGCCCAATTAGCGTATCAGGGAGCAAAAGTGATCCATCCACGCGCTGTTGAAATTGCGGCGCAGAAGAATATTCCTTTAGTTATAAAATCAACATTTTCCGATGCTCCTGGTACCAGAATTGTTGATAAAGGTAATGAAAAATCGATATCTGACCGAGTGGCCATGGGAGTTACTCATTTGGCGAATATTGCACAAATAAAGGTTAAGGTGGAGCCTGCCAGAACGCATAAAGAAAGCTCAGTGATATTTAGGACTTTGGCTGATGAATCAATAAGTATTGACCTTATAAATGTTCATCCAGGTCATGTTATGTTTACATTAGCAGAAGATATGGCCGATAAAGCTCTTACTAAATTGCAGTCATTAGGTTACAACGCTGAGGTTAATCACGATTGTGCTAAGGTATCCGTTGTAGGTGGTGGCATTTGTGGAGTACCAGGAGTAATGGCAAGTTTGACTGAAGCCTTATCAACGTACAATATTCCGATAATGCAAACCGTTGATTCGCATACTACAATTTCGGTACTTGTCAAATTATCGGATGTGGAAGATGCTGTTAAAGCTCTCCACCAAAAGTTTCTCTTAGCTTAGTAGTCTTATGGAGGGGTTTATTATGAAAAACTTTGGACGGGTTTTAACCGCGATGGTTACTCCGTTTAATGAGGATTATACAGTTAATTACGTAGCCGCTGCAAAATTGGCTAAATACCTTGTTGATAATGGATCAGACGGAGTTGTGGTTGCCGGAAGCACCGGTGAAGCCTCCACTATGACCCATGACGAAGAACTTAAACTTTTTTCTACAGTGCTTGATGCTATTGGCGATCGTGCCGTAGTTATTGCCGGGACTGGTTCGAATGATACAAAAACTTCGATTGACCATACCGGTCAAGCCGAAAAACTTGGGGTACATGGAGCAATGTTAGTTGGTCCATACTATAACAAACCACCCCAGCAAGGGCTTTATCAACACTTTAAAGCTATTGCGGAATCTACCTCTTTACCGCTTTTAATCTACAATATTCCGGGGCGCTGTGGAACTAATATTTTACCTGAGACAATCATTAAATTGTCTGAATTAGAAAATGTTGTCGCTGTTAAAGAAGCAAGCGGCAGTATGGATCAAGTTTCAGAAATAATTCGTAATACTAATTTATACGTTTATAGTGGAGACGACAGCCTTACCTTACCGATTCTATCTGTAGGTGGTACTGGTATTATCAGTGTAGCTGCACATTTAGTCGGTAAAGAAATGCAGGAAATGGTTAGCGCATTTTTAGCTGGTAATATTGTAAAAGCCCAAGAAATTCATCATAAATTAACACCGTTATTTAAGAGTCTATTTGTTACTACTAATCCTATTCCGATAAAAGCTGCGGTAAATCTCATCGGACTAAATGCCGGACCGCTAAGGATGCCGCTAGTGTCATTAAATGATACTCAAACCGAGGTTCTTAAAAAAGCGATGCGTAAGCTGGCGCTTATTTAAATAAAAAACACAGTAAATAAGAGGTCGTCTGGAAGGCGTTAACGCTTTTTAGACGACCTCTTTTTGCAAGGTTTAGAGTAAATTTACACATAATATATATCGAGCACTCTTGTACGGTAGCTGGATATGCTGTATAATAAAGGATAAGTGGATGGAGCGGCGGTTTGTTTTAGTTAAGAGCGGCTAAATACATGATATTAATCCGGTAGTGTTACCGGTTCGGAGGTGTAAATTTTTTTGACCAAAACTGAAAAACTTCAAATTATCCCGCTAGGCGGTATGGGTGAGATCGGCAAGAATATGACGGTAATTCGTTATGGTGATGAAATTATTGTCATTGATTGCGGCCTTATGTTTCCAGAAGATGATATGCTTGGGATTGACTTGGTTATTCCTGATATATCTTATCTTATAGAAAATCGTGAGTGCGTGAAAGGCATTTTCCTTACTCACGGGCATGAAGATCACATCGGTGCATTGCCTTATGTCTTGAAACAGTTAAATGTGCCTGTTTATGGGACACGTTTAACGCTAGGCATTCTTGAAGGTCGACTTAAGGAAAATGGCGTTGGCAACGCTTCCCTTAACCCGGTTAAATCTGGCGATCAAATTAAAATCGGCGGATTTCAGGTTGGCTTTATTCGAGTTAGCCATAGCATTGCTGATGCTGTAGCAATCTCAATAAAAACTCCGATTGGCACAGTTGTTCATAGTGGTGATTTTAAATTCGACCATACTCCAGTTGATGGAAAGGTAACGGATTTTCATCGGTTCGCTGAACTGGGTGACCAAGGAGTGCTAGTTTTACTTGCGGATAGTACTAATGCTGAACGCCCCGGTTATACCCCTAGTGAAAAAATGGTAGGGGTAACTTTTGATGAAACCTTTCGTAATGCTCGCGAACGGATAATCATTGCCACTTTTTCTTCTAATGTTCATCGCATCCAACAGGCTATTGACACTGCATGCAAATGCAACCGTAAAGTTGCAGTTTTAGGCCGTAGTATGGTCAATGTTGTATCAATCGCTTTAGAATTGGGATATCTTAATGTTCCTGAAGGAGTCATTATTGATATTGATGACATAAATAAATACCCGTCCTCTAACATTGTAATTATGACCACGGGCAGTCAGGGCGAGCCGATGTCGGCGTTGACCCGTATGGCGATGTCTGATCATAAAAAAGTTGATATTATTCCAGGAGACACCATCATTATTTCAGCTACCCCGATTCCTGGCAATGAAAAAATGGTATCCAAGACGATTGACTTTCTTCTACGCCAAGGTGCGGAAGTTGTATATGAAGCTGGATCAGGCGTTCATGTTTCTGGTCATCCAAGTCAGGAAGAACTTAAACTTCTACATAATCTTATCCGTCCCAAATTCTTTATTCCGGTTCATGGTGAGTATCGTCATTTGGTAAAACATGCTAAGCTTGCCCGTGAAATGGGAATGCCTAAAGAAAACATTTTTGTGGCTGATAATGGCCAAGTCTTAGAATTTAGCACTGATAAAGGCGGGGTTGTTTCTAAAGTAACCGCAGGTAAAGTGTTAGTTGATGGGCTTGGTGTTGGTGACGTTGGCAATATTGTACTAAGAGACCGACGGCAATTATCGCAAGACGGTATTTTGATTGTGGTAGTAACCATGGATAAACAGAAGGCCTGTGTTGTAGCAGGACCAGATATTGTGTCTCGTGGTTTTGTCTATGTTCGAGAATCGGAACAGCTTATGGATTTAGCTAAAGAAAAAGTCAAACTGGCATTAGAAAAATGTGAAACCAATGGTATTACGGAATGGGCGGCTATAAAAGCTAATGTCCGTGATGCTTTAGGCAAATATTTGTATGAGCGGACACGGCGGCGTCCAATGATATTGCCAATTATAATGGAAGTATAGTTTGTTGACCTGGGATGGGGCTAGTTGATATAGTCTCATCCTTAGTTGTGTTTAGCAGCTGATTAGTAAATGTAAAATACGTAGTAACCATAAACACAAAAACTTAGTTGACATATTATAAATAGCCTGATATACTAAAAAACCGTTACAGGTAAATTAAATGCGGTCGTGGCGGAACGGCAGACGCACCAGCTTGAGGG
>JAGGAD010000014.1 GCA_017889625.1 Bacillota bacterium
TTGTTCTCTGGCTTGAATTGTCAGTACAAAGCCACGGTTACCCTGATTATCGGTAGTCTGCCCAACAATACGCCCCGGCATTTTTCGCATAAACTTCTCTGCAGCAGCAAAGAACCCCAGATATGGTCCGCCAAAAGCCAATGCCAAGCCTAAACTCTGGCCTTCGCCTACAACAATGTCCGCCCCTAATTTCCCCGGGGCTTCTAACACCCCCAACGAAATTGGATCAACAATAGCAATTAGATATGCGCCTTTAGCATGGGCCAATCGGCCAAGGCTTCTTAAATCCTCAACATTGCCAAAAAAGTTAGGGCACTGGACAATTACTGCCGCCGTAGTGTCATCAGCTAAGGTCTCGATACTGTTAAAATCGGTTACGCCATAAGCTTGCGGTGCAACCGTAATCGTAATGGATTGATCCTGAACATAGGTCGCTAATATTGCTCGATAATGGGGATGCACGGCTTTGGCCACAATGACCTTGGTTCGCTTAGCTGAAGCCGCAACCGCCATCATAGCGGCTTCAGCAATAGCCGTGCCGCCATCATACATGGAAGCATTAGCCACCTCCATGCCAGTAATTTCACAAATCATTGACTGATATTCCCACAACGCTTGTAAATAGCCTTGCGATATTTCTGGCTGATATTGAGTATAAGCTGTATAAAATTCCGAACGGCGGATAATATGGTCAACAACACTGGGAATATAATGATCATACGCCCCAGCTCCGCGAAAACAAGTAAGATCTTGCAACCCTTTATTGGCCTTAGCAAGTTCAGCTAAGTGTCTTACCACTTCCGGTTCAGATAATGACGGCGGTAGTTTAAGCTGCTCGTTTAGCCGCAAGCTTTGGGGGATATCAACAAACAATTCATTAACCGAAGTTGCACCAATTGCCTCAAGCATAGATTTTCGATCTTCCGAAGTATGCGGCAGATAGCTCCAAGCCATATTTAATGGCCTCCCTCTGCAACAAAGCGTTCATACGCGTCAGCATCCATAAGATCATCCAGTTCACTGATATCGGTTAATTCGATAGTTACTTTAACAATTTTCCCTGAAACAGGAGCATAAATGTCTGATACCGCTTTAACCGACTCTATTACTGAAAAACCATCGCCAGCCCTTACTATAATGTCATCTTCCGGCAATTCTACAAAAACTACATCGCCAAGTTGGGACTGAGCGAAATCGGTTACCCCAATTGTCGCCTGATTTCCTTCCACTCTAACCCATTCATGCCCGTTAGAATACTTAAGCCCTTGCACAATGTTCATTATTCTTTTCCCTCTCGTTTATAAAATGGTTTGCCAATAACTTGAGCCAACACGCTTTTTCCTCTAATTTCAATACAGATCTGCTGCCCTACTTTAGCATACTCCGCGTCAATTAAAGCTAACCCCAGATTTTTATCAAGTGATGGCGCATAGGAGCCGGTGGTCACTCGACCGACATTACGGCCATTGACAAGGACCGGATATTCAGCCCGGGCTACACCGCGATCAGTCATTTCAAAACCAACTATTTTATGAGCTGCACCTTCCGCCTTAATCTTGCTCAATGCATCTCGACCATTAAACTCACCTTTATCCAGCTTAACGAATAACGCAATTCCGGCTTCAATAGGCGAAATATTTTTGGCTAATTCATGGCCATATAAAGGAAAACCAGCTTCGAATCTTAAGGTATCCCGGCAGCCTAACCCCGCAGGAATTAAGCCGTCCCCTGTTCCGGCGGCCATAATAGCTTCCCATAATTCAGCGGCTTCCTCAGGCACACAGTATAGTTCAAAGCCATCTTCCCCAGTATACCCGGTACGTGAGAGCAATACCTTTTTGCCTGCCACTTCAATTTCCGGCCAAAACCAGTAATATTTAAGCTGTTCTAGCGGCGCGGTTGTTAGTTTAGCCAATATTTTATCTGCCAATGGTCCTTGCAATGCTAGTTGCGCAACTTGGTCAGAGATATTAGCAAGCGTTACATCAAAGCTTGTTGCATTTTCCTGTATCCACTTCCAATCTTTATCGGTATTAGCCGCATTAACAACCAAAAGATATTCTCGGATGTTTTCTTTATAAATTAATAAATCATCGACGGTCCCGCCATTGGGGTAGCACATCGGAGTATATAATACTTGGTTATCCGCGAGCTTAGCCACATCGTTAGTCACTAATTTTTGCAAAAACTTTAAAGCATCGGAACCTTTTACTGTCACTTCACCCATATGAGATACATCGAATAGCCCCGCTTTTGTCCGCACCGCCTCATGCTCAGCCTTGATACCGCTATATTGCACCGGAAGAAGCCATCCGCCAAATTCTACTATTTTACCACCATACTTTAAATGAGTCTGATAAAGCGGTGTCTGCTTTGCGGTCATAAAAACACTCCTCTTTGCTTAAATAAAAACGACAGAGACCAACTTTAGTTAGCCTCTGTCGTATGTACCTGAAAAATACCCGAAAGCTTCGGTCCCCATGAATATAATCCGCAGTCTTTTCAGATTTATATTTACTTTGAAAGATGAACAATTTGATCAAAAGCAGTTTCATTGTCGTGTATTTTTTGTTCATTGCCTAAAACACATAAATAATTTTGCTGCATAACTTTATCTATTAAATCAGCAAACTGGCTAATTTGCTGGGCTTGGATTTTTAATACTTCTTGGCGTTCTCGGACCAAGTCAGCCGTGGATATTTTTCTGATATAGCGAATAGCCGCCTGTTCACCTTTTTGTGCGGTGGTCAATGGTGCATCTAATCTATTGATAGTGCCAATGATATATTTTATTTTTTCCCGTTCATCCAGTCTAAACTCCCGTAAATAATCAGCAGTTTCATCAAAAATGGCCAATGTTTCTTTGAGATTAGGATCACGATACGAAGCAAATATCACATTGCCATTGGGTTCGATTTTAGCAAAGCCATCGTATGCTCCACCTTGCACCCTAACTCGCGTCCAAAAATAATCATAGAGCAAAATAGTTTCCAATACTTTTAGTCCACCATGATAGGTAGCGCCTATTTTGCGAAAATTAGCAGCCTTAACCACATATTGAACTTTACCCGCCGTCATTAACCCTTCATTGCGACAATCAGGAACAAAATCATACTGGCAAATAGGATATATAGCTCCGGGTAAGGTAGCACCTAGCTTAGCAAACGTTTGACGAAATTTCGCATAACCTTGTTCATCGGCGGTTATACTGACAAGCAAATTTTCTTTACTAAAGATTAAATCGGCTACATTCGCCAAATTACTGGTAATTTCCACGGAATTTCCCGGGAAATTTTTTTCCAAATCAGTTATAAAGTCATAAAACGCCAGCATTCCCTGTTCGCTATAACTTGCGCTTGGCGAAAAGTACGACATGGCGCGATTAACGGCCAGCATATAACCGCGACTATATAAGGTCATATCCCACCTAGCTTTAACAGCCTTAATCAGTTCTCCGATGCGTTGGCTATTATCAAATCTACTGCCAGTAATAATTTGTTGAATCAGCCTAGTCACTTCAGGCAACTTGTTGACCAACGCCTTAGTTTTGACTATAAATTTAGGCCAATAAACATCTATATTATCATTTTCTGTATACACTGCTACATTATATGTAATACTGCCAAGATGAAGATTAACTTCGTTCGACAGTTCCGCATAAGCATAATCGACCGTTGAAACTTTACCTAATATTTCCGCCAACAAATACACGTAAGATAAATACCGTTGCGGCACCCGCCGGGTGTCAAAATAAAAATTAACATAGGCAATACCATTGGTATCCAAGGAATGGTATAACACCGGTATGCCGTCTATGCATTCTTCACTCAGCGGCAACATTTCCACGTTAGGGTCAATGTCTTCAATCGCCAATAGCGGTATTGTTGCTAAATTCTCCAACGAATCGGGAGTTTCTTGCCGTATTTTTAACCTAGCGGTCTTCTCCAACAATTCAGCAACTTCCCCCGAGGTAAGTGACGCCTTATACGCAGCTAAATGTTGCCGCAACGCCCGTTCTTTTTCTTCAGCTAAACCAGAACTAGGTTTTAACGCGACCACCGCCCGATGCGGGTTTTTTAGCAGATACTTTTCGATCAATTGCTCAAAATAATTAGTTGTTAACGCCAACTTTATTTTTTCAAACAGCTCAGTATATTCAAAATGTACCATTGGGCTTTTGTCATACAGCCAGCTTTCCAGGCATTTTGTGTTATATTGGATGCCTTTAGGCCTAGCCCCATAGTCGGCTTCCCTCATTTTGAATTCAAACTTATTAATACATGCTTCAATAAGCTTTTTATCTATCCCCACTGACACCAGCCGTTCAAGTTCAGCAGTTATCGTCTTGATAAATGTTGCTTCTTGAGCTTCATTTGTACCAACCGCAATAATCCCGAATGTTGGTTGCAACAGATACCGAGCAAAGCTTCCCTTGACCTCTTTACCGACCCCAGCTTTAATAAGGGCCTTCTTCAACGGCGCTGCTGGGTTTTCTAGCAGCAGGTATTCTAAAATTTCAAAAGCCAACATCAATTCAGCTTCATATGTTTTGCCGACTGTAAAGGTAAGACTTAATAAGGTCTTATCCTCCACACTGTCATACACCCCTACCGGATAATCAAAAGTTTTCGCTACCGGGCTGGAAAACGGAGCTTGCACGCGAACATCAGACGGTACCTCTATTGTTGTAAATTTACTTAAATACGCTTCATCGAGGAACTTTAAATTATCGGCAAGGTCGATATCGCCATATAAATAAATATAGGCGTTAGCTGGATGATAATATTGTTTATGAAATTGAATAAACTCCTCATAGGTGAGTTCAGGAATAACTTCCGGATTGCCGCCTGATTCAAAGCGGTAAGCAGTATCAGGGAACAATGTTTCCATAATTTTATTATCCAAAATAGCTTCCGGCGACGACAATGCTCCTTTCATTTCGTTATAAACCACCCCTTTATAGGTGATTTCACTATTATTATCAGCTAATTCATAATGCCACCCCTCTTGCATTAAGATCTCAGGTGCATTATAGATGTTAGGATTAAAGACACCATCAAGATATACATCCATTAAATTTCTGAAATCCTTGGCATTACGGCTAGCTATTGGATACATTGTTTTATCCGGATAGGTCATGGCATTTAAATAAGTATTCAATGAACCTTTGGCCAATTCGACAAATGGTTCACGCAATGGGTACTTCCGTGAGCCACACAGTACGGAATGTTCTAAAATATGCGGCAAACCCTTATTATCGCCCGGAGGAGTACGAAAAGTAATGGAAAATACTTTATTATCATCGGTATTTTCCAAAAAGAACAACCGGGCCCCGCTTTTTTCATGATAAAACACTTTAGCAGTTGAATGTATATCTTTTAATATTTTTTCTTCTTCTAAACGAAAGCCGTAGTACAGTTCAGCTTGACCCCACTTCATGTAATTATTACCTCACTTAATATTTTGTTTTTCATAGCCTTTTACCCCAACAATTCGCTCGGCAATCTCGATATCTGCCGGCAGAAGGTCATATGCTATTATTTTTTCTGGTTCTACCCATAAAGCGGCCTGATGTACGTTCAACGTCATTTCACCGCTAATAATTTGAACTACATACGCTTTTAACAACAGTTCACCGGTTGCGTGCCGATAGACGACATCACAAAAGTGACCTTTTACTTTAATATCCAGACTCAGTTCTTCGTTAATTTCCCTGACTATACACTGTTCGGGCGTTTCGTCTTGTTCAAGTTTACCGCCAGGGAATTCCCATTTTAAAGCCTGAGCATCAGATCTAGCCCGCTGACAAAGCAAATACTTTCCTTCGTTATACAACAATGCCGCAGTCACAATCTTCATATGCTACCTCTCAATAAATTCGCTATCCTTTCAAACAGTTTCCCCTAGCTAAAGCAAAATCCCGCATGGCAAAAATACCCTGCAGGATTCGGCTATATGCTTAGCACTAATCAGATTGCAAAATTGCCATTCTTAAACACAGGTATTTGGGCTCCTTCGGCAGTTGTACCAATAATTTCAAGATCCTTTGTTCCTACCATAAAGTCTTCATGGACCAGCGAATCATTTACCCCGGCAACTATTAAACTATCTTTATCCATATTTTCGCTGCCGGCGAGACATACCGGATAAGCCTTGCCTAGCGCTAAATGACAGGATGCGTTTTCATCGAACAGCGTATTGTAAAATAAAATATTAGTATTGGAAATAGGCGAATCGAACGGCACCAATGCCACTTCACCAAGGTAAGCGGCCCCATCATCATTTGCCAGTAGGTTTTTAAGAACGTCCTGCCCTTTTTTTGCCTTAAAATCTACAACCTTGCCAGCTTTAAACGTCAACGAGAAATTTTCGATTAAATTACCGTTATAATTTAGTGGTTTTGAGCTTACCACCGTGCCGTTTACTCCTGTTCGCTTAGGCACTGTAAACACTTCTTCGGTTGGCATATTGGCAATAAACTCGACTTTACCCGGAGTGTACTCCGAACCACCCAGCCAAATATGATTTTCCGGCAATTCAACGGTCAAATCTGTTCCCAACGAGTTTTTGTAATGTAAATACTTAAATTTATAGGTATTCAAAAAGTCTAATTTTTGTTTGAGGTTGTTCTTATGTTCATCCCAAGCGACTACCGGATCTTGTGCATCAACTCTAACGGTCTTTAAAATAGCCTGCCATAACTTCTCTATAGCTTCAGTTTCGGGCATTCCCGGAAAAACTTTTTTCGCCCAGGCTACTGTAGGTATAGACACTACGCACCACGTATTTTGATTACTCATTAATTTTTCCCGATACTCGGCCAGCGCAGTACTGGCTGCCTTTTGGGCCTTAGCCACAAGATCAGGTTTTACATCTTTTAAAATTTCCGGGTCGGATGCCGCAATGCTAATAAATGCAGCTCCGGCACGAACACTGTCCGTATACAGTTCTTTTTCCCACTGAGGAAATTTCTCAAATACTTTTTCCGGGGCAAATAAAAACTTAACTTTAGCTAATAGCTCATCCTTCCAATGTACCGTTACCTCACTAGCGCCTTCTTGATAAGCAAGTTCAGCCACCACCCGGGCAAAATAGGCACATTCAATTGGCGAAACAATAACCAGCGGTTGACCGGGTTGTAGATTAACCCCGGTTTTTACTATGAGCTTGGCATACTTTTTCAATAAAACATTATTCATACTTTACCTCCAAAACCATAAATGATTTTCACGGACATCTTTTTCTAAAACCAGTCTCTATCAATTAAACACTATCTTCTATAGTACTAAAATTATCCTTATTTTTTTGGCAAGATTAGCTATTGGCTTCACAAGATCCCTTAATATTCCCAGAACATTCTTTGAATCTTCTGCGATTCTTTAGTTTTAGTCAATGCCAACATCAGTAAGACTCGCGCCTTCTGCGGATTTAAGGAATCGGCGGCCACAAAATTATAGTTATCATCATTAACTGCACCGTTACGAGTCACAATCCCACTTCCCGCCCGGCTGCTCCGCACAATTACTGTACCAGTTTTAGCACAATCCCCCAACGCTGCTTTTACTTCTTCAGACATGCCCCCATTACCAAGCCCTGCATAAACAAGCCCTTGTACACCGAGGTTTGACAGGGATTTAACGATGGACACTGAGCTATTTACATACGAATAAATTATTTCTACTTGCGGCAACTCGGACAACTCTGTAATATCAAATTCAGTCTGAATCGTATGTTTACGGGTTGGAAATCGGTAAAAATGAGACCCGCCGTCTTGAATATAACCTAGATAGCCTAAATCCGGCGACTTAAAAGTATCCTGCAACGCCGTATTGGTTTTAGTCACATCACGACTGGAGTTAATCGTGTCATTGAGCGTAACAAGTACCCCTTTACCATGAGCCTCCTCATTCATCGCAAGTGCTACTGCGTTATATAAATTCATTGGTCCATCAGCACTTATCGCATTAGCCGGACGCATTGCACCAACAATGACTACCGGCTTCTCACTTTTAATTACTAAATTTAGAAAGTATGCCGTTTCTTCCATGGTATCCGTACCATGGGTAACGACAACACCGTCAACTCGGTCTGACAGCAAGAGTTCGTTAATCCGTTTAGCTAACATTAACCATATTTCGTGACTCATATCCGAACTGTCAACCTGAGCAATTTGTTCTCCGGTGACATTTGCTAAGTTTTGAATATACGGCATTTGACTAATTAAAGTATCTATCGTAAGAACAGCCGATGTATAAGTAAGCATTTCCGTCCCACAGGCAGCAGTCCCTGATATCGTTCCTCCAGTAGCTAAAATTACAATATTTTTTTTCATCAACAATCTCCTTTAGGGAATGTATGCCGTCCCTTCTAACATCTTCTTCACAATCGTCATTAGTTCCTTCCGAATAACGGATTTATACCCTACTGCCCGCTTTTAACTCTGTTAAAATTATTGCCATAACCTTACTAGAATAGCAAAAATCCTGTAGAGCTATTTTTACTCGAACAGGATTTTCTATATGCCCTGGCAAACCAACTACTATTACTTACACAACAATAAAATATGATATAATTCAAGTGGTGATGAATATGAATATTTTTAAAAACGATTGGCAAACACTGCTTAATGAAGAATTAAAGAAAGAATATTACTTGCATCTACGACAGTTTTTAATTAAAGAATATAAGACCAAGACCGTTTATCCTGATATGTATGATATTTTTAATGCTCTGCATTATACCGCCTACCACGATGTGCGCGTCGTAATCTTGGGCCAAGATCCTTATCACGGCCCAAGTCAAGCCCATGGGCTTAGTTTTTCAGTTAAACCCGGCGTTTCCCTCCCGCCATCCTTGCTTAATATTTATAAAGAATTACAGGACGATTTACACTGTTCACCGGCCAATAACGGTTATCTAAAGAAATGGGCCGACCAGGGAGTTCTTTTGCTCAACACAGTCCTTACCGTTGTCGCTGGTCAAGCTAACTCTCATAAAAACATGGGCTGGGAGCAATTTACCGATAAAGTAATCAGTCTGGTTAACGAAAAAGAAGATCCTGTTATATTTATTCTCTGGGGAAGCCACGCTCAATCTAAAAAAAGCTTTATTACTAACAGCCATCATCATATTATTGCTTCACCCCATCCCAGTCCCTTATCTGCCCATCGTGGTTTCTTCAAAAGCAAACCGTTCTCTCGCACAAACCAGCTTTTAACCGTTCAAGGCCGTACTCCTATCGACTGGCAAATTGATAATCAATAAACTTTATTTATTGCATAATCGGCGACTTTTGAAATAAACCCGAAACTAATCTCCGCTTTTTAGACTGCTTAAATCTATGTACTAGCATAGTCTTATATTCGTTAAGTCTATCAAAGGTACTAGCAAACAAACAAAAGCCGTTAACTTCGGAGGCGCACTAGACGCTTTCAAAATTAACGACTTTTTTAAATATTAAATAGGCTTGACGATTGTTCACGTGGATGGATGGTTTACTCCATCGGTATGCTTGTTATTAATAGGGTCAGAGGCTTTGTCTCGACTACGTTTTTTCGCTTTTTTTTGTTCCAGCGAGTCATTGGTCTTTTTATCCAAAATATCACCTCCTATTAATAGTATTTGCAACAGTCGATAATATATGTGCAAGCATACCAAGACACCACTATTCTACAATAATTAATTTCTTATCATATTTGTTCAAGATTTCAACTCCATCTTGAGTTACGAGTACAAGGTCTTCAATCCTGACACCATATTCACCCGGTATTTTTATGCTTGGTTCAATGGAAAATATCATTCCGGGCTGAACTGTATCAATATTAGTGGCTGATACATCGCCAAATTCATGGACATCCAACCCGATGGAATGTCCGGTCCGATGGGTAAAAAGTTTACCATAACCAGCAGCTTCAATATGGTTTCTGGCGGCAGCATCAATATCACAGAACCGCACACCTGGCTTCACAACGTCAATAGCTCGCTGATTAGCTTCCAATACTGTATTATAAATCTTTCTGGCAGCATCGGAAACATATTTATAAAATACCGTCCGGGTCATATCTGAACAATAGCCATCTTTACGACAGCCAATATCGACAATTACGCTGTTTCCAGGCTTTATTAAACAATTGCCCGGTTCATGATGAGAATCCGCACCGTTAGCGCCGTATGCTATTATTGGGTCAAATGCACAATTTTCAGCGCCTAGTCCCGCATAAATACCCGGCAGCAATTGTGCCACTTGCCTTTCGTAATAGTTACGAGGAATCAGCTTTATCACACTGTCAATTGCCAGTTCATTAATGCGCGATGCTTCGCGCATTAAACGCTGTTCGTTTTTATCCTTACACATTCTTACACTATCGACCAGCCTTGAACCATTAACAAATGAATTCGTATTCTTAATTTTCATGAGCCGCAATAGAAAATTAGCCGTCCATGCCTTATCTATACCAATTGGCTCACCGTCTTTTATATATGGGGCAAGCACTTCTACACCATTTTGTGTGTCGTTAAACCAAATTGTCTCTACTGGTGCTTCCCCCATTCCTGAAAACAACTCATTAACAAAAAGCTTATGCTTGCCGATAAGCGTAAGATACAAGGCCAACATCCGCTCGCCAGGGAAAATCCATTTACCTGTAAGATAGAATATTGATGAGGGGTCGCAAATCACCATTTGCGGAATATTGCTGTTTTCCATCCCCTGTAAGACTTTATTAAGCCTAACTTGATTCATAAACAACACCTTCTTGATTTCTACTTATTATTATTGTAACTAGTAAATTATTAGTATGTAAAGTAACACTTGCTAAATCAGCCAATATAATTATTCTATTTGCTAAACATAATAATGTTTGCTAGAATTATCCTAAAGGAGGGCTGAGGAATGATTATTGAAAAAAACAAGTTATCGGTCATACTTAAAAACTACCTTCCTAATGCAGATAGTGAAACGATTGAACGTCTAACTAACCAGGTTCAAGTTGACGCCGATACCATACTCTTATCCATGATTATGCACGCCATTAGTGAGGAAGGTACCCCCTTATATTTACATTAACTATTACCGCAACTAAGTTAAAAGACAGCATCCAGGCTGTCTTTTCTACATTTAACATTTATAGCACGGCATTGCTTACGATTCACAGATACTAGCGGAAGGAATAATGACGATGAAACTATTATCCTGGAATGTAAATGGACTTAGAGCCTGTATAACAAAAGGCTTCCACGATTTTTTTACTACCATCGACGCAGATATTTTCTGTGTTCAAGAAAGCAAAATGCGTCAGGGCCAGGCCGAACTGGTTTTCCCCGACTATGATGAATATTGGAACAGTGCTATTAAAAAAGGATATTCCGGCACAGTCATTTTTACTCGCATCAAACCACAATCCGTTAAGTATGGGATGAATTTAGCGGAGCATGACCAAGAAGGACGCATGATAACTTTAGAATTTGATTCGTTCTTTCTAGTAAATGTTTATACCCCAAACTCACAACGTGGGCTTTTAAGGCTGGACTATCGGCTAAAATGGGAGCAGGCCTTTAGATCGTATCTAAACGATCTGGATAAAATAAAGCCGGTTATTATCTGCGGCGATCTTAATGTTGCCCATCAAGAAATTGATATTAAAAATCCGAAAAGCAACCGGCGAAATGCCGGGTTTACTGATGAAGAACGCGGCCAGTTAACGGAACTGCTAGCTTCAGGGTTCACTGATACTTTCAGGTATTTCTATCCGGATAAAGCAGACGCATATACATGGTGGTCATACATGATGAATGCCCGCGTCCGTAATATTGGCTGGCGTATTGACTATTTCTTAATTTCAAATATTTTACAACCGAAAATTAAAGACGCCCTAATCTACACTGATGTTTTAGGTAGTGATCATTGTCCGGTGGGGTTAGATCTTTCATTATAATTATATACCGGTTACTCTGTATATAAGAAAGCACCTGTCGAAACTCACTTTAGTCTAGCAACGTACTTTTGAAAAGTTTTTCTGATAACCAAGAGTAAAAGTTGATTTTTTATCAATAATATTGATAGTTATACTAATATGAAGTATTATCTGAATAATTATTAGGGAAAAAATCAACTTATGGGGGTGGCACAAATGCAACGGTTTACTGTTCCCCGTGATATTTACTTCGGCAGCGGTTGCATGACCGAAATCTTAAGCCAGTTAACAGGGAAAAGAGCCGTCGTTGTAACTGGCGGCAGTTCGATGCAAAAATTTGGCTTTTTGGACAAAGTAATGGCTAGCCTTAACCATGCTGGCTTTGAAGTAAAATTAATTGAAGGTGTAGAGCCAGACCCATCGGTAGAGACAGTCTTCAAGGGTGCACAGTTAATGCAGACCTTTGAGCCTGACTGGATTGTCGCAATCGGCGGCGGCTCACCAATCGACGCGGCTAAAGCAATGTGGATTTTTTACGAACATCCAGCTAAAAGTTTTGACGATGTCAAAGATCCTTTTACTGTTCCAACTCTAAGAACAAAGGCCAGATTTGTTGCCATCCCTTCTACTAGTGGAACAGCCACGGAAGTAACCGCATTTTCGGTCATTACCGACTATACCACCAAGATTAAATACCCTTTAGCTGATTATAATCTTACCCCGGATATCGCTATCGTTGACCCGGATTTAGCAGAAACTATGCCTGCAAAGTTAGTAGCCCATACGGGTATGGATGCGCTGACCCACGCTTTAGAAGCTTATGTCGCACTGGCACGTTCGCCCTTCACTGATCCTTTGGCCATGCAGGCCATCTTGATGATAGATAAAAATATTCTCAATTCTTTTCAGGGAAACAAATTCGCTCGTGAACAGATGCATATTGCCCAATGTCTAGCCGGCATGGCATTCTCCAATGCCTTGTTAGGCATTACTCATAGTATGGCACACAAAATTGGCGCACTGTTTCATATTCCCCACGGTTGTGCAAATGCTATTTTATTGCCATTTGTCATTGCGTTTAACAAAAAATCAGTGGCCGCCGATTATGCCAAAGTGGCTAATGCCCTGGGACTAATCGGTTCTAATGAGACTGAACTAGTTATCAGTTTGATTGAATTTATCCGTAAGCTAAACAAAGCCCTTGATATTCCCGCAACTTTACAAGCAGCCGGAGTATCACCGGACTTATTCAAAGAAAATCTTGATCACATTGCATCTACCGCCCTAAAGGATCCTTGCACCGGTGCAAATCCGCGTACCATCAATCATGATGAAATGAAGAATTTATTCACCTGTGCCTTTACCGGCAATAACGTAGACTTTTAGATAAACCATACTGCGAGTTTACTTTGAGACACTAACAAAAACCATAACTGCCTGTAACTTCTATTTCAGAATTGCACTAGTTAAGAAAACGTATAAACCTCCTATGAATACTCAATCGATATTCATAGGAGGTCTTTCTTATGTTTATATAGATTTCAGTGATTTAATAATCGGTGGCGTAAAATCAACTGGTTTTTCAACCACTTCGGTTAGCAAACCCATTACGTTTAGAAGATCGATGAATGGTTTGGGATCAAGTTCTTCGACATTAACCATTTGTTTCACGTCCCACTCACCACGAGCCACCAAAATCGCGGCTGCGACTGGTGGTACACCAGCAGTATAGCTTATTGCCTGAGACTCCACCTCTTTGTAACATTCCTCATGGTCGCATGAATTATAAATAAATATTTCACGTTTTTCATTATTTTTAGTTCCGCGGATAAAGTTGCCAATACAAGTTTTTCCCGTGTAGCCAGGTGCTAACGATGACGGATCCGGCAAAAGAGCTTTAAGTACTTTCAACGGCGCAATTTCTATTCCTTCAGCTATTTTTATCGGCACTTCCGACGTAAGCCCAATATTGGTCAATACGGAAAAGACATTTAGGTAATGATCGCCAAAGCCCATCCAGAAACGAATGGAATTAGCATCTATATTCTTTGACAAGGAATGTAGTTCATCATGCCCTGTCAAATATATCGGACAACTGCCCACCACCGGAAAATCATAGTCCATTTTTATTGAGTGAACCTTTTGCAATACCCATTTACGATCAATCCACGTCCATACTTTCTTAAATTCACGGAAATTGATTTCCGGATCAAAATTGGTTGCGAAATATCTGCCATGACTGCCTGCATTAACATCCATTATATCAATGGTGTCAATAGTATCAAAATATTCTTTTTGTGCCAAAGCGCACCAGGCATTAACCACTCCGGGGTCAAAGCCCACGCCTAAGATTGCCGTAATGCCGTTTTCTTGGCACCGTTCCTTCCGTTTCCATTCGTAATTAGCGTACCAAGGCGGATTTTCACAAACCTTATCCGGTTCTTCATGGATGGCAGTATCCATATACACTGCTCCAGCTTCTATGCAAGCCTCTAAAACTGACATATTAACATAGGCTTGACCTACATTTATGACAATTTCCGACTTAGTATCGTTGATTAACTTAACCACCGATGGGATATCCAAAGCATCCACTTGTTGTGAATACAATTTTTTTGATGTGTCTTTCAAATGATGTTTGCGCATTACACTTTCAATAATGGCATCACCCTTTTGCTGAGTACGCGAAGCAATGCAAATATCCCCCAACACATCATTGTTCATTGCACATTTGTGAGCCACTACATGCGCAACTCCTCCAGCACCGATAATTAAAACATTTTTTTTCATTTCTTCCTCCTCAACTTGTACAAACTATTATGATAAACTATTGGTAAAATCTGTGTAAGTAAATTTGCGGAGAACATCTATTGTATTATCAAGTCTTCGCACCGCGATAGTCGGCATTTGTAAACCGTTAAACCAATTTTTCTTTACCATAGTATAACCAGCCGCATCCGCCAACCGAATTTGACTACCAATTTCAAGCTTATCGGTAAAGTTAAATGTGCCAAATACGTCTCCCGCCAAGCAAGATCGCCCAGCAACCATGTATTTATAATTGCCTTTGTCCCCGCCCTCCATTTTTGCCGCCAACCGATATATCAATAAATCCAGCATATGACCTTCTACTGAGGCATCAACAATGGCAATATCCATTTCATTATGTACCAAGTCAACAACATTTGTAACTAATTCGGCACAACCAGTAATCGCACTTTCTCCTGGTTCTAAGTATACTTGTACCCCATATTTGCTAGCAAAATTCGCTAATTTCCTACTAAATTCTTCAACAGGGTAACCCGCTTTAGTAAAATATACTCCTCCGCCCAAGCTTACCCATTCTAACTCTTTGAGTAAATGTCCATAGCGATCGCCAATGATATCAAGTTGTTGAGAAAAAGCTTCAACATCATCATTCTCACAATTATAATGGAACATCAATCCACTTAGACGATGCCGTTGTTTTTCGAGCTTAACCATATCAGCCACTCCCAACCGCGAATATTTACGCGCGGGATCAGCTAAATCAAAATGTGAATAACTAATTCCCGGATTGATTCGAAGTCCGATTTTTGCTGATTTTACGCTATCATAATATCGATCCAATTGAGAAATCGAGTTAAAAATAATTTTATCGGCAAATTTTACTACATCCACTATATCTTCTGGAGAATACCCCACACAATAAGCATGCGTTTCTTTACCAAATTTTTCGAAACCAAGTCGTGCTTCAAAGAGTGAACTGGAAGTGGTACCATCCATATACTGACGCATTAAATCAAATACTCCCCAAGTAGAAAAGCATTTTAACGCCAATACTGACTTAGCCCCGGAAAGCTTACGCACCGTTTGAATAATTTGTAGGTTTCTCAATAGTTTTTTCTCATCAATAAGATAATATGGGGTAGTAATCTTCATCTTACAAAGCTCCTATTTCCATCTATTTACAGTATTAAAAGAAGCCACCTCGGCCTTTGAAAATCCTGTCATGCTGGATTTTACACTGGGCCAAAGCAGCAGAAAGTTTCTAATTAACAAACCAGCTTGATAAAGGATAAGGTACCATCCACGCTATCACATAGCTACATAGTTATGTAATAACTTCATCACTGACTGTATTTCATTAATATTTTTTCTCCGACATTAATAATAGCAAAAATGATTGCATTTGTCGATTATTCTTTTAAAATAACTTAATTTCTAGAATTAATACTATTTTACACCCAAATAATATGTTTTAACTATTTTTTGAGCAACATATCCTATGCTTATTATACAAAATATTTAACTAATGTTCCGTACACAAAACTAAACCAGCAACTTTTATAAGCTGCTGGTTTAGCTTTCTACAGCACCGGAACCAATTTATACTGGGTTAATGTCACGGCTGGCTATAATATCAACACCCAAGTTAAGGATGTTCGCTACTACTACTTCACCCTCTTTTATCGGTGCAATTATTGTTAAATTTGCCAGACATCGCGCGCATGGAATAATTTTATCTTTTGGTAATGCTTGCTGGGAAACAACCGGCAGCAACGGCAATTTACCGCCGTTTATCCGAACCGTGGTCGTCAGCATCCGTTTAGGGGCAGTTACTTCTTCACGGGCATAAGCCTCACCACGCGGGCAGCTAAAGCCAGTCACTGCGTTAACTATGCCAGACTTGCTACTGACTTCACCTTCACAACTTAACGGACATACAATACAACTAATCCGACGTTTTTCTTCCATATAAATTACCACCTTAACGCTTCAGTATGACAGTAATCTTGTCATCACTGGTTTTTAGTTTATCACTAGGCACTTCAACCACAATCATTTCGCCTGGTTTTGCTACTGCTAGCTTCTTTTCTAATAATATTTGCGCCCCACTCATAATGGCCAGTTTTACATTTCGTTCCGTTTTCCCGACCCTCATATATAAACGGATAGGTAGTGTATCGCCTTCATGCAGGTTAATCATCTGTGGAACAACAGTTCGTACCCCATCAGCTGAAGTTACCGCTACTACCTTATTAACTGCCCCTATTTCACTTTTTGCATAGGCAGTTGCATATTTACCGGCAATTTCCCCTTCTTCAGATACAAAGTCAACTAAATCATGGACATGTACCACATTGCCTGCCGCAAAAAATCCCGCCATATTGGTCTGTCTTAATTGATCAACTATCGGCCCAGAAGTTAAGCCGTCGATCTGAATTCCCAATTCACGTGACAGTTCATTTTCTGGAATAAGACCAACTGACAGCAGCAGGCAATCACATTCCAGATAAAATTCAGTTCCCGCGATTGGCTTCATGTTTTGATCAACTTTTGCACAAGTTACACCTGTTATTCGCTCTTTACCATGTATTTTTAAAATAGTATGAGCCAGATAGAGAGGGATATTATAATCTTGCAGGCATTGTACTACATTACGTGTTAAACCATTGCTATAAGGCATAATTTCAAGTACAGCTTCAACCCTTGTTCCTTCCAGCGCCATCCTTCGAGCCATAATCAGGCCAATGTCGCCAGAACCTAGTATTACCACTTTTTTACCCGGCAAATAACCTTCCATATTTACCATCCGCTGGGCAGCACCAGCGGTTAACACTCCCGCCGGCCGGGTCCCCGGTGTACGGATGGCTCCCCGAGTCCGTTCCCGACACCCCATGGCAAAGATGATCGCTTTAGCGGTAATTTGAAAAATTCCATCTTGGGGATTAACCCCAACTATTGTTTTATTCTCTGTTACTGATAGTACCATAGTGTCGAGCAAAACTGTGATATTAGAACGCTCTTGAACCATTTTTATATATCTTCCGGCATAACCCGGTCCAGTTAATTCTTCTTTAAACCGATGTAAGCCAAACCCATTATGAATGCACTGCTGCAATATCCCGCCCAGTTCACGATCACGTTCAATCACCAGTACCCGTTCCGCACCATTGTCACTAGCACTAACGGCTGCCGCCAGCCCGGCCGGGCCACCGCCGATAATTACTACTTGAAAATTTTGTTCATACATCAGCAGTCACCTCGCACCCTCCGGGTATTTTATCATAAAACATTTGCGACTCAGCCGTATCTTTACGGACAGCAGTTATCGGTATGTTTAATTCCCTTGCTAATATAGTAGTTATCTTGGGCCCGCAAAAGCCACCCTGACAACGTCCTGCACCTGGGCGCAACCGTCTTTTTATGCCATCAACCGTTCGCGCACCGCAAGGGCTGTGAATAGCATCCACGATTTCTCCCTCTGTTACGGTTTCACAGCGACAAATAATCCGACCGTGTAATGGATTTTTCGCTATAATCGCCTGCTTACCAGCATAGTCAAGCTGATTAAAGGCTACGCGCGGCGGATTTATTGGATTAAAACTCCGCTTCGGGGTTAGGTTAACACCTTGATTGCCAAGGATAGCCGCAACCATTTCGGCAATAGCCGGCGCCGATGTAAGCCCTGGCGACTGAATACCTGCAGCTTGAATAAGTCCTTGAGTTATTGTCGATGCCCTAATAACAAAGTCACCACTATCGGCCACCGCACGCACACCAGTAAACTGGGTAATGGCTGATGATAGCGGAAGGTTAGGAACCAAGCGTCTGGCACCGGCGATAATTTCTTTCATTCCCAATGTAGTCGTCGCTACATCTTCTTTATCGCTACTGTTAGCAGCGTTTGGACCAATGAAAATATTACCATGGATAGTCTGTGACACCAAAATTCCTTTAGATATCTTGCTCGGCGTAGGAAAAATAATAGTATTTACCAAGCTTCCCACTGATTTATCAAAAAGAATATATTCCCCTTTGCGCGGCGTAATGGTAAAGCTATCATCACTTGCCATACGACTAATATCATCCGCGTGAACGCCCGCCGCATTGATAACATAGTTGGCTGTAATAAAACCTTGTGGCGTGTCTACACCGACAACTTTGCCATTGTCCACTTTTATCCCCGTTACTGGGCATTCGGTCAATACCTCTACCCCATTACGTATGGCATTTTCTGCAAAAGCTAGTGCCGCAGTAAACGGCCACATCATACCTCCGGTAGGGGCATATAAAGCACCAACAATATCCGGAGATAGATTTGGTTCCCTAACTAAAACCTGATCGCGCGAAATAATTTTCAAGCCTGCAACGCCATTATTTTTACCACGCTGCTCTAATTCAGTAAGTGTCTTCATTTCCGTTTCATTAGTAGCAACGACCAACGAACCAGTTACCGCTAATTCCAGATCCAATTCGTCCTTTAGACTCCGATACAATTCATTACCACGCACATTTAATAGTGCTTTCAAGCTTTTTTCCGGAGCGTCAAACCCAGCATGCAATATAGCACTGTTGGCTTTGGTCGTACCCATAGCTAAGTCGGGATGTTGTTCAAGTAGAACGATATCCAATTCGTATTTTGCCAGTTCCCTGGCAATGGCTGTACCAACAATCCCACCACCAATTATAACTATGTCTGTTTTTTTTGTGTTTTTCATATTATCCCACCCTTATTGAACATAACTCCAGCAATCATTGGTCTAAAAAAAGGTAAAGATGGCCCCTGTGCAAGGTAACCACACAGCGGACCATCTCTTTTACTCTAAGTCCATCATATTTAATTACTGAATTAATCTTCCCAATTCATTGCGCGCTTAACCGCCTTCTGCCAACCTTTATATAACTTGCTACTCTGATCATCAGGCAAGCTAGGTTCAAATCGCTTGTCAAGTTTCCAATTTTTTCTGAGATCATCTTTACTCTTCCACAGGCCAACCGCAAGACCAGCCAGATACGCCGCTCCAAGGGCCGTTGTCTCAATAATCTGCGGCCTATCTACCGGAACTCCAAGAATATCCGCCTGGAACTGCATCAAAACATTATTGGCTACCGCGCCGCCATCTACTTTTAACGCCTGTAGCTTAATTTCTGAGTCAGCCTCCATTGCCCCCAATACGTCCTTCGTCTGATAAGCCATTGAATCTAGAGTAGCCCTCACAACATGGGCCTTAGTTGTACCTCGAGTCAATCCCAATATCGCGCCTCTGGCCTGCATATCCCAATACGGCGCCCCAAGACCTACAAAAGCCGGTACTACATACACACCTTCAGCATCATGAACCTTATTAGCAAAGTACTCGGAATCCGGCGCAGCTTCAATTAATTTTAAACCGTCACGCAGCCATTGCACCGCCGAGCCGGCTACAAAAATACTGCCTTCCAGTGCATACTCAACTTTACCATCAATACCCCAAGCAATCGTTGTGACTAAGCCGTTTTTAGATTCAAATAATTTGTCCCCGGTATTCATTAACATAAAGCACCCAGTGCCATAAGTATTTTTGGCCATTCCTGGCTGAAAACAGGTCTGCCCAAACAGGGCTGCCTGTTGATCACCAGCTGCCCCGGCAATTGGAACAGTGGCTCCCAAAAAGACTCCCGGATCAGTGCTACAATATACTTCACTTGATTGTCGAACAGTTGGCAGCATAGATGCCGGAACATTTAACTCTTTCAGGATTTCCTCATCCCACTTAAGTTCACGAATGTTGTACATTAATGTCCGGGAAGCGTTTGAGTAGTCAGTAACATGGGTCTTGCCGCCGCTCAATTTCCAAATCAGCCAAGTGTCAATAGTCCCAAATAGCAAATCACCCTTTTCTGCCTTAGCCCGAGCCCCTTCTACATTATCCAAAATCCATTTTACTTTTGTCCCCGAAAAATAAGCATCAATTACTAAACCTGTTTTATGTTGAAACTTTGGTGCAAGGCCCTTGGCTTTGAGATCATTACAGATATCCGCAGTTTGGCGAGATTGCCATACAATGGCATTGTATACTGGTTTACCGGTATTTTTATCCCAAACCACTGTTGTTTCGCGCTGGTTAGTTATCCCGATAGCGGCAATATCATTTGGGCTAATCCCCGTTTTCGCTAAAACCTCTGCTACTACACCAATCTGTGTACTCCAGATTTCTTCCGCATTATGTTCAACCCAACCCGGCTTAGGGAAAATTTGTGTAAATTCCTTTTGTGCCACCGACACAATGTTCGACTCCCGGTCAAATACTATCGCCCGCGAACTGGTAGTTCCCTGATCAAGCGCTAATATATACTGTTCTCCCATGTTAACCCCTCCGATTAAATTAATTTATCGTTCATTAACACATTTAAAGCCTATCTAAGTCATTATATGATGGCTGCTGCTCTAGCAATTACGAATGCAATTGCACCACCGATAAATGGACCTACTACCGGAATCCACGCATAACCCCAATCCGAGCCGCCTTTACCAGCTATGGGCAAAATGGCATGGGCAATCCGCGGACCTAAATCACGGGCCGGATTAATGGCATATCCAGTAGGTCCGCCCAAGCTTAAACCCATTGACCAAACAACAATACCACCAATATACGGTCCTACTCCAGCGGGAATAGCACCAACTTGTTTAGCTCCCAACGCAAAAAAAGCGAACATAAGCATAGCCGTGGCAATAATTTCACAGGTTAAATTAGAAGCCGAACTGCGAATCGCAGGAGCGGTGCAGAACACCCCCAATTTAGCTGCCTTGTCTTGAGTAATTTCCCAATGCGGTAAGAAGGACAGCCATACAAGAGCCGCCCCAACGATACCCCCAAGCAATTCTACTACCATCGTAGCGATAGCTTGCGGTACAGTATACAGACCTGCCATAGTTCTAGCCAAAGTAACGGCGGGATTAAGATCGGCATTCGGTGCCCCTAAGGCAACGGCGGTAAAAATTCCCATAGTAACACCAAAAGCCCATCCCGCAGTTACTACTATCCAACCTGCACCTTCCGCTTTAGATTTTTTTAACGTAACATTGGCGCATACGCCGCACCCTAATAGCATTAAGACTGCCGTACCTAAAAACTCGCCTAAAAGATTGCTCACAAAAACACTTCCTTTTCTTTAATTTTTAATTGCCGATATGTAATTACCTCTTGCCACACGCTGCGCTTATAACCACCTCCCTAAAAAAATAAAAGCCCAAACTGAACCAAATGCCTAAGCATTCAGTTACAATTTGGACATCTCTTCAACTCTAGCCCAATCGCTATAATATTGTAAGGTTAATTTTAAAAACTTTACTTATGTTTCGCTAGGCAACCTTTTGACGTAAACTGATTCCATAAAGTTCTCTCACTCGTACTAACCGCACAAATACCGGATTCAAGCGCCCTAGTCACATCTTCCGCGTTACATATTAATCCACCGCTCAAAATCGGCAAACCCGTGGCCCGGGAAAGTTTATCAACCGCACCAGCTGGCACCAAACCTGGCAATACTTCAATAGCATCAGGTTTAAAATTCGTCATCATGTTAATACCTGTACGCAACGCCTCAGAATCCATTAAAAAAAGGCGTTGAATAAC
Organism: Bacillota bacterium; assembly: GCA_017889625.1. GTDB lineage: Bacteria > Bacillota > Negativicutes > Sporomusales > CTSoil-080 > CTSoil-081. The sequence goes on from JAGGAD010000014.1 coordinate 22,295, forward strand.
TGTCATACCTTCTTGATGAGCAATTTTGCCTAAGTGAGATTTAGTGGTTATTACTGCCTTAACCCCCATACAGGCTAAATATTTAATCCCAGCCTTATCTTTGGCTATACCGCTTATTAAATCCAAATGAATAATAATTTGTTTTTTGGCTTGTTGCACCTGCTTTAATATATCCGGCAAAGTAAATATATCACCAAATAACAAAATTATGCCTGATGCATTAGCATTATCCAGGGCAAACTTAAAATCTTCAATTGTTCGCGCAGCTGGGATTACTCGTCCGTCACACAGACTTTTCACCAAACTGTTTACAGGCAATTTCTCACCTTCTTCCTATAGAGAACTAACCTTTCCGTTAAACAGCAAAAATAATAGTCCAAATTACACCTGCAAATAATGCTGATGGAATTTGGACTTCTCTTTTACTCTTAGCCCAAATATTTTGAATATTTCTTAGTATTTATATATTTCCCGGTGCCTCGTAATATTCCTGCAACCTTAATAAGTTATTTTGTTCACATTTAAGTTTTAAATAACCACAACCCTACATCTTTATATACAAAAATAGCCTTTACTTTTTGGGGGGCAATCCCAAAAGGTAAAGGCTATTTTTATAATTTTGTTCTATACTTTAAATTTTTCAACCGAGTTTTTTAGATTATTAGCCATTGCCGTTATTTCCTCGCTACTAGCCGCAACCGTTTGCATGGCTGCCGACTGCTGTTCAGCGGAGGATGCTACTTCTTCGCACTGCTTATCTACCGTTTCAATAACTGTCGCTAAACCATCAATGAGTTTTAAGATTTGTTCTGAAGTCGCCACTTCTTCATCTGTTACATCAGTAATTTGTTTAGTATCTTCCACAGTTTGTTGGACAGCCTGTAAAATCCGGTCTAAGGTCGTACCAGCTTCATTAACCTTGATTACCCCTTGATCAACTTCGGAAACATTTTGCGCCATCGAAGAAACTGCCAAATTAGTTTTTTCTGTAACCTGATTAACCAAGACGGTTATTTCTTGAGCTCCCTGATTGGATTGCTCAGCTAATTGTCTTACTTCTTCAGCTACGACAGCGAAGCCCCGCCCTTGTTCTCCAGCCCGGGCAGCTTCAATCGCCGCATTTAAGGCCAACAAGTTGGTTTGATTGGCAATACCGGTAATCATCACAATGATTTGGGCTATTTTTTGCGAGTAGTTATTTAGTTCTTCAATAATCAGGCTTGATTTTTCAGTTTGTTGCTTAATGTTACTAATTCTATTTACAGATTCATTAACTTTAAGCCGCCCGTCTTCCGCAGCATTTAGCGTATCTTCAGAGGCCGTAGAAGAATTGGTAGCTTTAGTTTTAGCTATCTGTACCAAGCTGGATAACTGAACCAGGGCTTTCGACGCCTCTAACATCGAATTGTTGCCAAAATCAGCTTCTTTAGCCAGCGTCAACATATTGCGAGAAATTTCTTCACTGGTAGCAGTAACTTCCTCAGTTGATGCCGCGGTTTGCTCCGACGCTGCTGCTAATTGTTCCGAAGCTTCCCGGATGTTAGAAATCATATCTACAAAATGCTCATGCATAATATTTATCGATCTGGCTAAATCCCCCAATTCATCTGATGAGGTTACCCGTATGCTATTTCTCAGATCAGCATTAGCATACTCATTGGCAATGTTAGTAAGCTCAATAATCGGCTTACGAATTATATTGGTTAATCTCCAGGCTATCGCTATTCCTAAGATAAGTGCAATTAAACTAATAAGCGCTGAAACTACAACCACTGTATTAGCGCTAATGACACTATTACTCATTAACTCTTTTGCTAAACTAGCATTACCATCAGCAAGGTTTTCCAATTTTTCATTTATAGAATTGTTAATTGAATCAACGCGTTGCGATGCTTGATTTAACTCAGCTCTATACGCATTTAAATGCGTATAATCTCCATTCACTAATGCTTCATTATATTTTTTTGCCTTAGGAACTATTTCAGCTAAAACTACGTTTTCATACTCAACTGTTTGATCATGCAACTCTTGAACTGCTTGCTTTTTTTCTGGTCTTGCCTTTGCTAACATTTCTTCTTCGTTGGCTATAGTTTTATCAAATTCGCTCTTTATCTGCGTATAATATTTTTCATCCCCATAAGCAATATAGGCACGCATATCAGAGTTAGCAGACCGATATTGACTGAGAGTTTCGTTGGCTTGCACCACCTTGGAATTTGCCGTGTTGATTTTTTCCAAATCCTGTTTTACATTTTGCAATCCCACTAAGGCCGTTACCGCCATAATAAGAATTAAAATAATAATTACACCAAAACTTATTGCAAATTTAGTTCCAATTTTTAATTTCATAAATATATCTCCTCTACTTGTAGAACCCCACATGACTCTGCCCTGTAATTCAATGAGTTACTATGCAAATTCCCGAAGCATCATCATAACATTTATCGGTAGTAGTAATAGCTTTTAACAACGTATGCAGCTCAGTAAAGCTTAAATCTTTACTGAGAGGCTGATCGTATAATTGATCAAAACCATCGGTCAAAAAGAAAAAACTATCCCCCGGTTGAAAATGTATTGTCCCTAGGTCAAAAAATTCCTCATTTTTTATTCCTAAAAATAACCCCGGACATTTTATAACTTCCGGACCTTGGCTACTAAGATATATGAAGTTATGGATTCCAGCTGAAGAATAGGTTAGGGTTTTTGCGGTAAAGTCTAACGTGAATAGCACTACTGCCGCAAAATTACCATCATGGAAAAACGACATCACTTCTTTATTAATCCATGCTAGGCCGCGATTAAGCGGCATCCCTTCTTCTATCGTACGATGAAAAAGATATTTTAAGATGTTGGTATGTGACGCAGCTGATAATCCATGCCCCATTACATCAATAACTGTTCCATGGAGTTCTTTTTTTTCTTCGTCAAAAATAAAGTCATATATGTCGCCACTAACATAACTATGTGGATGATATAACGTACGAATACCTACAAACTCATTCTCCAGATTTTGCGGTAAAAGTTTTCTTTGAACATTACCCGCTAATTCAATCTCTTCACGAAATCGATCATCGGCAGTTGTTTCTCTAACGACTGCCGCAAAAATTTTGGTACCATGAAACAGCATATATTTCATCGTGACTTGTACTTTTATAACTGTACCACCTTTTTTTATATGGCGGCTTATATAAGTGTACCCTTTGCTATATTGCTTAGCTATCTTTTTCTGGTCAAGAATAGTAGCCCTAGAAGCATGACTTATCGAAAAAATTGAAAGATTATCGCTTTCATCTAGCGTATATCCGTAAAGTTCCATCGCATGTTGGTTCATAAAAATAACTTTTCCATCATTGGCCTGAAATAATAAAAGTGCATCGGTGATCATATTTAGCAGCTCGAATCGCTGGCAATAATCACACCTATCGTTGAACATACCATTTTTTGACACGTTTACAGCTAACTTTTTCATCTCATTTCAAAAGCTTTGTATAACCTGGATATCTGAAATAGTTCTTTAACTACACCAGTAGCGCCCGCGATGATTACACCGCCGCCTCTTTCAATAGCCCGTTTTTGGATACCAACTAATACACCCAAGCCTGAGCTATCAATAAAATCAACTTGCGCTAGATTTATGATAAATTTATTATGTTTATTTTCTATTAATCGCAGCAATTCTTCTCGTAAAACTGCAGCGTCTTCTACATATATACTACCTTCAACTTTAACAATAACTTGATCTTCATTAAAACTAATTGCTGTTTTCATTTTTTCTCCTCCTGTTATAACGCCCTAAGCAAACTCATCAACATACTTAGCTGGCCATGCTTCTCCTGATTTTTTTGATCAAAGTAACTTCATTTCCCTTTTCGTTATACTCACAGGAGTCAGTCCCATATTCCATAAAACATAAACCACGACCACTTTCTTTAAAAATATCTTCTTCGGCTTCTACGGTATCAGCCCGTGAAAAGCCATCACCTTCATCTTGAACAACAATACATATTTCTTCTTCTGAACTGGTTATTACCACTAAAGTCTTTTTATTTTTATCGTTTTTATTGCCATGAAAAATTGCATTACTAACTGCTTCATTAATTGCTACAAATAGCAAATTTGCCGCGTCTTCAGCTAGTGCATTTAATTCACCTTTAATTTGCGCCCGTAGCGCCGTAAACTCATCTAGTGTCGAAAAACAGTAAACCACAAATCATCCACCTCTTATTCTAATTTATTAAGAAAACTTTGATTCATCATAGCTTTCGGTACTTAGCGCATCCGATAAAATAAGCTATTACTGATACGATAAAAGCCTCATTATCAGACTATATTTACCATCGACACTAAATATAAATTTCGACGTAATCCATATTAAGGCTTGTGCCCAATTTACCTTATTTGTTATTTTTTCTAGTTTAAATTTTATTTTCCTGCATAAATAGACAATTTATTGCTATTTTATCCTTAATATAGAAAAGAGGCCAAACCTCTAAATTTGCCAGGTTTAACCTCTTTTTTACCTCTTTTTCATTTGTAAAATGACCTTTTTAATTATAATAATCTACCGTTATCAACTACCATAATCTGACCAGTCACCGCCCGAGATTCATCACTGGCGAAAAACAAAATTGTATTGGCTTGATCAATTGCCTCAATCACGGGAATATCAACCCCATTTTCTTCATCTGGATATTTATTATAATTTTTATTGTTTTCAAAATAGTTGAAATATAATAGAATGTAATATAATATCATTTCCAAGAAATTAATATCCCGCTTCTTTTATTGCGCATTTTAATAATATATGGTTTTTCAGGAGGAACTAGCATGGAACTTTGGCAATTACGAGAATTTACCATCCTTGCTAAACACTTAAACTTTACTGAAACAGCAAAACATTTATTTCTTACGCAATCCGTGCTAACCAGGCATATTGCCGCGCTTGAACACGAACTTGGTATAGAGCTTTTTATCCGCAATAAACGCTCGGTTCATTTGACGGCTAACGGCAAAGTTTTGCTTGCGGAAGCCGAAGCCCTGCTTACCAGCCATGCGCAGCTTATTCAAAAAATTCGCTTACACGCGTCTGGTAAGGTCGGACAACTCCGAATCGGCTATCTAGCCGCCGCTTCAGAACAATTTTTAGTTCCGTTTGGCACTCACTTCCATAGTGTTTATCCGGGCATAGAGATACACTTATTTGCCTATGAGGATATTCCTATGATTATGACGGCATTGCAGAATAATGAAGTAGATATTTGCATTACGCTTTCATTAGCCCTTTACGAGTCTTCCGGACTTAACTGGAAAAAGCTCTACCAAGATTCTACTTCTGCCGTTGTGCCATCCAACCACCCTTTAGCTGGTGAGCAGAGTATTGATGCCAAAATTTTGGCTGATCAACCCTTTCTTCTACTTTCACGCATTACAACGCCGCAGGGGTTCAACCATAACTTAAAAATATGTAAATCCCGAGGATTTATACCGCATATTATTTCAGAAATACCTAATACGCTCAGCCTTTTACTAAGATTAGGGATGGATACCGGGGTAACTCTCCTACCTCGTCATACTGAAGTTTACGCAAGTCCACTTGTTAGCTATGTCAACCTAAGTGGCGAAGATTGTTTTTTCGATGTCATTTTTGCTTGGAAAAAGGGCAACTCTAATCCAGTACTTACAACTTTTCTTAACGAATTTGAAAAAGCTTCACCTAGCTTTGCCAAGCCTTGCTAATACAGTTTTCCTTTCTAGTAGTCATACCATCCTTTTCCGGTCTTCTTTCCTAATCGTCCCGCTTTAACTAACTGTTTCAACAATAACGGCGGTCGCCAACTTGGCCCAAGTTCACTTTCGAAATATTCCATTCCGCTTTTTAACGTATCAAGCCCAATATAATCCGCCAGTTCAAACGGCCCAATCGGCAGTTTATATGCCAATTTCATCGCCGCATCAATATCTTCTTTTGAGGCTATCCCTTCTTCATAAACTTTAAAAGCTTCTAACAGAAGTGGAGTATACACCCGGTTTGCGATAAAGCCCGGTGTATCTTTTTTCACTTCCACACATTGCTTACCCATCGTCCCGGCTACGCTTTTTATCATTCTAACCGTTTCATCACTGGAATAATATCCTCGAGTTAGTTCCACCACGTCCATGATCGTCGGCGGAATAAAAAAATGCATACCGGCAACACGGTCCGGTCTGGCTGTGGCCGAAGCAATTTCCGTAATTGACATCGACGAAGTATTAGTAACAATAATAACCTCAGACCGACAAATACTATCCAACTTCGTAAAAACATCTTTCTTAATCGCCAAATTTTCAACAACACTTTCAATCACAAAATCGGCAGTTTCAAGCGTTTCGACTTTGGTTGTACCAGTAATCCGTCCTAAAACGGTGTTTTTTTCGGCAGCGTTGATTTTTTTTTGCGTAATCTGCTTGTCTAAGTGAGCTGAAAATCTATGAATTGCTTTATCAACAAAGCTCTGTTCCACGTCATAAAGGATAACCTCAAACCCACTCATCGCCGCAACTTGAGCAATTCCGCCCCCCATTGCACCGGCCCCAATTACTCCTATCGTCTTAATCTCCACTATAACCTCACACTCCTTAGCTATTCTTAACTTACAAAACACTGCAGCAAAACCACACCGAACCGGTCAAACTTCCGGCTGACGAGTTCTGATGTTACTTTTTAACCGTTTACGCCGCTCTAAACTGCGGTTTTTTCATGAATATTGCAATTAAAAAGCCAACTACCGCCACCATACCTACTATCATTATGGATAAATGATACGTCCCCGTCGCATGCAAAGCACCTGCTCCAATTATTACACCAAGCGCGCCAAAAAACAATCCCACACCAGTCCAAATACCAACTACCCGGCCAACAATTGAGGACGGAAAACTACTGGCAGCAAAGGCTAAAACGACTGGATTGATAAACGGTGTTCCAATTCCCACCATAACCAAACTTAACAATAAAGTTCCCCAATTGCCGTAAACTTGCGGAAACATAACTGAAGTACAGCATATCGCCAGCAGGGCAAATCCGATCAACACAATTGGCCGAGCCTTTCCTTTAAATACCCTGTCAAGTAAGATACCTACAACAAGCGACCCTGCAATCCCCGCAAACATTACTGTTGTCATAATTTTGCCTGCCACTAATGGTCCAAAACCAACACCAATCGGCTGCTCAACGGCAAAATAACTTGGCATCAAATCATTAAACGCCTGTTGGGTCCAAAGGCCGCAACAATATGCCAATGCCCCAATCCAAAATCCTCTTTTTCTTAACGCTTTTTTAAAAATTTGATCATCATCTGACACAACTGATCCATTAGGCCCAGCTTGAGCTGGCGGCTCAGGATGGGGCGCAACAGCAACCCAAATATTAAGCATCAAAGCCAGAATCGGTAAGACTGACAACCAAGCCACGCCCCCCTGCCAATATCCAACCGCATTTACTAAGGCTGGCGAAGCCACTAATGCGGCCGCAATCCCCAGGGAAATTGCTACTGACTGAAGCCCATTAGCGGTACCTTTTTCATGGTTAGGAAACCAAGTGGCAACCACCGGACCAATAGCAACAACACAAGCGGCACAGGAAAAGCCTTCGATTATCCGGATTGCCAATACCCCTTCATAAGTGGTACCGACAAAAGGCAACGAGGCGTTAGCTATTGCCATAACAGTCAAACTCCCGCCCAGCACCTTATACAAGCCGAACCGATCAATAAGAAATCCAGAAATGATACAACTAATTGCAGTAGCAAGAAAATGTAAACCCATAAAGCTAAATGATGCCGTTCCTAAATCAATTCCTAAGTCCTTAGCAATTACTCCCATAAGTGGTGCAATCGAAATAAGTATTGTTGATGAACAGACCTGGGTTATACAAAGCACCGCTAGTATAACCCATCTGAATTTGGGAAACTCAGTAGACACATTGGTCATCTTTACTCCACCTTTCAGTACGTTTTAGCCAACAACTGCTGCAACTAGTTCCTAGCTGTCTCACCCTAAAGTCTTTAAGACTTAGCAAAAATTCATTGAATTAAGCCGCCACCGCCTTTAGACGTCGTCTTTATTTTTGTGTTTTTTCTGAAACTATTGAATTTTAAGTTAATTATAACGCTAACTTTAGCAATACAGAAATTCAATTAACTTAGTTCACATATACCAAAAAAACATTAACAAATAGTTACACTATCCCCTTGTTTACAACTACCTATCCTAAACATTCTTAACCACGTTTTCGCCCTTCACTCGTTTTGTTCTTCACCGACAAATTTCAAACGATTGTCGGGAAACACGCCCCCAATAGGGATCTTCAACTTCTTCGTCCCGATAATCACCCTCGGTTATTTCATCCACTACCTTCCGCCAAAAAGCTTTTGCCCCATCAGCACCACTAATCTGACGAACCTGCCATCGCCCCGGATGGCAGGTAAATACATACCGGGCTAATTTTTGACCATAGCCGTCCAACCTTTTTGCAGGAATAATATAAAACTCGGATACATCTTTTATTTCTCCACCAGAAAAAATCATAAACCCAACCGGAGCCATCTTATCATATATTAAGTACCCGCTATGATCACAATCAATATCGGTCTGAACTTTGAACAATCCATTCTTGCCAGGGAGTTCCTTAGTAAGTGCTGAAAATTCAGCCTCATAGGCCTGGGTAAGATTATGGTAAATTTGAATATTAGTTTCAGAAATAGCGCAAAAAATAACTCATCACTTCATTTCTAGATTTCATCAATATACCCATGAAACTTTTCCCCCACCGAATCAATGGGAATATTTTTTTCCAGCATTCGCTTGCGACTCCATTGGTAAATAGTATCCATTAATTTAATTAATTCTTCACCCGAATCGGTAAGAGCATATTCAACACGAACTGGCACTTCTGCAAATACTGTGCGTTTTACAAAGCCTCCTGCCTCAAGCTCCTTAAGGGTTTTACTAAGAACCTTTTCACTAATCGCATAATGTGTTTTCTTAAACTTACTAAACCGGGTAACATGATCTACGTAAATAGCCCTTAAAATAAGCGGCTTCCATTTGCTCGCAAAGCATTTGAAAGCGTATTCATATGGATCCATAAACTCGCCACCCTTTATTTAAATATAATTATAGGTAAGTTACTTTCCATTTAGAAACTAGCTGTCATTATAAGTAGATAATAGCATAAAATCAATTACCCTACAATAAAGTGCGTAATGTACAGCATCATAATCATGTGGTAGTATGAAAAAGTCGGAAAGTTCATAAATAACTATACTTTTTAGAAATGCGCCGTCAAATGAACAACTCTACTTCCAGAATAGATAATTAAAAGAAATAAATGTTCTTATAAGCATATAAATACGCTTATAAGGTAAAGGAGATTAATAATGACAAGTAAATTTCAAGGTAAAGTTGCTTTAGTAACCGGTTCCGCTTCCGGAATCGGCAGAATAACCGCCCAGGCTTTTGCCCTGGAAGGTGCCAAAGTCATTGTAACTACCGGTTCCAACATCAAAGGGGCAGAAGAGACTTTGCGCCTAATCAAAGATGCCGGTGGAGAAGCCAGTTTTATTCAATGTGATGTTTCTAAAGCTCAAGACGTTGAAGCGCTTATAAATAAAGCAGTCGAACGGTATGGCTCCCTAGACTTTGCTTTTAACAACGCCGGAGTTGGCCCAGACGGCGTACGAATCCCTTTTGTTTCGCTAGCTGACTGCCCGGAAGATATCTGGGACCGCACAATTAATACTAATTTAAAAGGCGTCTGGCTTTGCCTAAAATATGAAATCCGTCAAATGCTTAAACAAAAACACGGTGCCATTGTAAACACGTCTTCAGTCGGTACCGTAAAATTCGATCCCGGGTTTGGCGCCTATGCCGCCAGCAAAACAGGTGTAATTGCCCTTACTAAAACGGCCGCCGTGGAATGTGCACCATTCGGCATTCGCGTTAACGCAGTATGCCCTGGTCCTACAGCCCATACCGGACTAAGCGAAAACACTTCGAACACTAACCCTGAAGGCCATGATAAAATTGCCCAGAGAATTCCGCTGGGGCGCCTGACTCAACCGGAAGAAATAGCCAACGCCGTACTCTGGCTTTGCTCAGACGCGTCCTCCTTTACTACCGGCAATGCAGTATCCGTTGACGGCGGTTTTACACTTATTTAGTCCCCGCTAAATCAAACTTTATTAAAAAGGTACACGGGAAATTTAATTTCTCGTGTACTTTTTTTAATAATAATCAAGTTTTACGCTAATATTTAGGTAAATAATAAATGAAATACCAAGATTTGTTCGCGATAAAATTATGTTAACAATACTTGTACTATAGGAAGGAGCAAGAAACCATGCCGAAAATTAGTCTACGAACTAAAACCATTGCCTTTTTTGTCATTGTCGTCCTTATTAGTTCCATAGGGTCCGGTATCGTTATTTCTAAGATCAATAAGCTTTACAACGCTATCAGCACTGTTCAAGCTGAATCTTTGCCTACATTAGAAAGCGGAAATAAATTAGCTTTTAACACTGCCATGATAATCGCTAATACTCGTGGCTATTTGCTTAATGGCGACCAGAGTATCCTTGATGGCTACAAAAGGTATGACAAGGAAAGTGACGAAATTGAGACTAGTTTAACCCAAACGGCAGTCTCAGCTGAAGAACAACAGTTGCTTTCTCAAATCCATGAACAAGGCCAAAAATACAACGAAATAGCGGAAAATAAGCTGTTTCCTCTTAAACGCGCTGGTAAAACTCCGGAAGCCTTGCAAATAATGAAATCTGAATTAGTTCCAGTTGGCACAGCTTATTCAAATTCAATAAAAGAATACAGTACACTAAGCAATAACAAAATTAATGCTATATTGACTCAGACAAAGGAATTCTCAAAGCAAGCCCAACTATACTCAATAATCATTAGTATTATAACAATGATTGTTGGCATCCTCATTGGCTTCCTCAGCGCCAGATCAATAACTAAACCTATAAAATCGTTGGTCAATACCGCCCAGGAAATTGCCAATGGAAATTTAGACCAAAATATTAAAGTAGCTCGGAATGATGAAATCGGGGATCTTGAACAAGCATTTAAGACCATGGTTGAAAATTTGCGTAAAGTTATTATTGGGGTCCAGAAAAGTTCTGAACAAGTAGCGGCAAGTTCCGAACAAATGACCGCCAGCGCTGAACAGTCAGCTCAAGCGGCTACCCAGGTTGCTACCGCAATCGTCGAAGTAGCCCAGGGAGCCGACAATCAGAAAAAGGCGGTTGATGACTCCTTGCTTGTTGTCGAACAAATGACTTCGGAAATCAAGCAAGTTGCCAGCGATAGCAACAACGTGGCCCAAGTCACGGCTAATACCGTTAACGCCGCTCAAATTGGTCAGGAAGCTATTCAACAAGCAGTAGAACAAATGAGCAAAGTCGGCGTTGGCACCGACAGCGTCCAAAATGCGATTAGCAAATTATCGCAAAACTCCACAGAAGTAGGAGAAATCGTTAATGTTATCAGCGGTATAGCTGCTCAGACCAACCTATTGGCTCTAAACGCCGCCATTGAAGCCGCTCGTGCCGGCGAAGCTGGCCGTGGTTTCGCTGTAGTGGCCGAAGAAGTTAGAAAACTTGCCGAGCAATCGCAGGAAGCCGCCAACAAAATTACCATTCTTATCAACGGAAATCAACAAAACATTGCCGATACTGTAGGGGTAATGACAACAAGCACTGCTGACGTTAAAGCTGGTATTGAAATAGTAAATCAGGCCGGTACGTCTTTCCAAGAAATATATGAAAAAGTTAACGCCGTTTCTACTCAAATTAATAAGATGTCCGCTACCATTCAAAATTTAGCGAACGGCAATCAACAAATTATCCACGCTGTAAATCAGATTGATGCCGAAAGCAAGCATGCTGCCGCCCAAACTCAAACCGTATCTGCTACAACCGAAGAACAGTCGGCCTCGGCTGAAGAAATAGCTGCTTCTAGCCAAGGCCTTGCCACTCTAGCCGATGAACTAAGAAAAATTATTGGAAAGTTCAAAGTTTAGACGATCAACGCTAGTTTTTCTTTAGCAGGTACTACACTATCATTTTTGCAGTATATTGAATTTTAATAGATTGCGAGTGAATACATATGAAAAAAATCTTATTATTGCTTATGTCTATGATGCTACTAACAAGTGTTACTTGGGCATCCGGAGCAAAGCAACCAAATATCAAAGCTTCCGAACAAGATTTTAGTGTTATTACGGTTGGCTCCGGCGCCCCCGGTTTATTGCCGTCTCGCGCGGAATCAATGACCGCAATACAGTACAAGGGAAATTATTTCGTAGTAGATTGCGGGGCCAGAACGACGGCCAACTTGTTGGCTGATGGCATAAGTTTTAACAAAATAAGCTTATTGCTATTTACACATTTACATGCCGACCACTCCACCGACTTTCCTGATCTTTTAATTTATCGAGCTAGTTTCGGCGGTAAAGAGTTATCGATAGTTGGTCCGCCAAATACGACACAACTATATGAATTTTTTCGCCAATTTTACCGTGATGATATCCTCTATCGCGGAATGGTTTACAACGAGGAAACCTCAGTTGGAACATTAAAAGGCGTGAAGGTTCGAGAATTAACCGGTAGTAACCAATTTACTTTTGAGGGAGTAAATATTGAAACTGCCGAAATGGTTCACACCATGTACGATTTGGCCTATAAATTTTCGGCGAATGGAAAAACAATCGTAGTCTCCGGGGACACCACTTATAATGAAAACCTCATCAATCTTGCAAAGGATGTTGATGTTTTAGTTATGGAAGGTATCGGTCTTTCAGAAGTTACAACCAAAGCCGTAAGCCCTAATGCAGTAAACTCTAATAACTATCAACAACACAAAATTGACGGCGAAACCCCAAAACCCCTTACAAAATTTGCCGGTAATTTCACCGTAGAATCACATGCCGGTTTTACAGAATTACTTGAGATTGCCAAAAAAACAAATGTAAAAAAATTAGTACTTACTCATATACACCCAAAAGTTAAAGTAGATGACGCTTTTATTCAAGAAGTACAGCAGCGCTTCAAAGCTGCCGGCTATAACGGTGAAGTTATCCTGGCCACCGATGGCTTAGAAATAAACCCATAAAAAAACAGCCTCAACCCAACAATACTATCGGGTTGAGGCTGTTTTTTATCAATCAGTAGCTCTTCTCAAAGACTTGTTCTTCGTTTGATCATCTTCTACTATTGAAGCGTTTTGGGTGGTTTAAGAAAACGTACGGTTAAACCGCCGAGGAAAACTACGGTTGCAAGAATCGTCATGGAGGTATCGTAAAAACCGGTTATATGCAGTGCTGTAGAACCGGCTGCCAAGCCGGCCATGGACCCCAACGCGCCCATTGAAGTAGCAAATCCACCTAGACGGCCAACAACATTTTCGGGATAATGCTTCGCGATGAATCCAAACACGGTAGGATTTACAAAGGCGGAACAGAATAAGGCTGCTGCCGGAAGAGTTATGAGTAAGGAACCACTATCTGGAGTTAGGAATCTTAGAACATATACAAGTACCGCAGATAAAGTGCAAACGATGAATAGCGGTACACGAGGTTTTCCTTTGAATATTTTTTCGACTACAATCGGACAAACCAATCCACCAATCATCGATGCATAGCCGGCCCACATCAGCCTGCTTCCTGCGCCCATTGGCCCTAAGCCAAGACCAACCGGTTGATCGGCGGCATAGAAACCAGGCGCCATGTCGTTGAAGGCTTGCATATAGAATTGATCTAAGAAGAGCAGAAGAAAGGCCATAAAGATTGCTGGACTCAGTAAAACTAGCTTAAAGTTGCCGGTTTCGGTAGTTTTTACCCCGATGCTGTCCGGTTTAGCAGGCGGTTTCGGTCCATAGTGAACAATCAAGACAAATATTAAAGCTATAAAAGCCGGAAGACCAGAAAAGGCGAGCGCGGTATGCCAACTGCCTGTTGCTTCAAACATCGTTGGTGTATAGATAAGACCAAGTGAGATTCCCAGCCACACTGAAAAACCTTGTACCGCGGCAACGTAAGTTCTTTCTTCATATTTAAACCATTGGGCACAGACTGTAGCAATAACGGTATTAATCGGTCCCATGCCAATACCTTGTAATATGCGCATCAACAATACTTCATTAGCGGTATAAGTGTAAAAATACATTAGTATTGGAACGATAATCTGTATACTTAAACCGATAATCCAATTACGGGTAAAACCAATCTTATCAATGAGAAAACCACTCAAAACTGCTGAAAAAAACGTTGCGAGCATGACTGACATCATGGTAAGAGCCGTGGTCTCACCTAAGCTTACTCCAACAGACTTAGAAATTTCTGCAACAAGCGGCGCAGGTGCAATCATCGTCATGCAACCAACCGCAGTTACCACAATAAGTACAAATAACACAAACCACCTGTACTTTGGATAAATCACTTCTTCATTCATTTTTCCATCTCCCTAGTTTAATTTAGATAAGCGGAATTTAGATAACCCCAATCTCTTAAACTTCACAGGCTTGTTCACGTTGAATCAGAGTAAACAATTCTTAGGATGAGAAAAAATCAACTTTTAATTTATTGGTGAACTCATTTACAACGGCCTCTCCTTACGACCATCATCATTCTGTTATTAACACACCTCGTGATTCAAGACCCTCCATTCTTAATTTTTCAACCTGAATCCGCCTTGAAATCAAAGGACAAAGCACTGGAGCATTACGAAAGCCCCTAACCCACGCAGACGTTTTTCTGACAAGTGGTTACATGGGTTTGGATAACAAATGTTTGTTTGATAGTTTGTTAAATTTATAACTTTCTGAATAATTACATAATAATGCATATTGTCCCTTTTTTCTAATTCAAAATATGCATAAGCTTATTTTAAAATTATCTTGATGCGGGCTTTCAACCGACAATGTATTTTGAAGCCTTTAAAGAAGAACCATTGCTGGACTTGTAGGCGCAAAGATCGGCATTGCCCTCATTCCCTTCACATCAGGCCTTGATTCAAAAATTCATGTCCGCAACCCTCAATGTTTACTGTCAATTCAAATGATTTGGCGAGCAAATGAGTACCTGTCCCCTGCTGCCACGCATTTTTAGTTCTACACAAAAAACAGCCTCAACTATTAAAATAGCCCTAACCTCTCGTCTATTTTAATAGTTGAGGCTATTACTTCATTACCACTTATTTATTTTGTTACCTCAGTTTGATTCTGCAACGTTTTCCCATACTTAATCCGCCACCAGGAAAAAGCCCGGGCGGCATCTACTTCTTGGCGGATCTTACTCTGTTCCGGTGGACAAAGCCCCTGATACAGCGAATGAGTTTCGCTATAATCCCCCTCGGTTTCTCCCATATAACCAGCCGTAATCCAAAAACCATAATTCATGCCAAAATCATTGCCGTTTGTTAGACTGTGCCCGATCGAGTAATACTCAAAGCCGGAGGGAGCAACAAGTTCCATCAACGTAGGCGTAATATTTATATGGCTGCCAGCAGCGTTCTCTGGAAATGACTCCTTACTGATCCCTTTACCATAAACGACAAAAGGAATGGCATACCGCTCAAATATCGGCGGATTAGCTTCAATATTCAATCTATCAGCGTGGTCTCCTACAATTACAAACAAGCTGTCCGGGTATCGGCTACGAGCCTCCCTAACAAACTGGGCCAACATTTTATCAGCATACCAAAAGTGTCCTAACTTTTTTATAAGTTCCTGATCATTTTTTAACTTTTCCGGTAACCCGGCAGTGACCTGATCTGGATCAAAACCTTCCTTTGCCAAATCAACCGTGTATGGCGCATGGTTGGACACGGTCAGAATAACATGCAGACCCGGCTTGTCATCTTTTACTCCTTCAAGCACGGCTTTATACAGATAAGCGTCATCACAACCCCACACATTTCCACTGGCACTAGCGAAATCTCCCATACCATAAAAGGCATCAAACCCCTGAGCCAGTGAAAAATCTTTGATTTTTTCCCAAGAAGCAGGCCCGGCATACCAAAAATCAGTCATATAACCCAGACGTTTCATCTGCGGCGCCAACGCGGTGCTATAAGGCTCCTTGTAAGACTCAGGCAAATAGTTCTGATACAGATTTGCATCCGTCAATCCAGTGATTACGCCCATGACACCTGAGATTGTGCACATCCCATTAGGCAAAAAATTAGGCGAATAAGCAGCATCATCTTGAGCAATGATGCCTTTTAGTCCGTTCGCAATATTAAGCTGGCTATACTGTGGCAACAACGGCCAGTTAGCATAGCTCTCGGCAATAATTATAAATACATGCCGGGGCGGCGATACCTGACCTACGACTACTCTTTTTCGCAAAAAGTCATCTATTTTGACTGATTGTACCTGGTGACCAGCCAGATAACTTCCATAATCGGCGAGGCTTTCCGGATTCATGTAAAGCCCGTTAGAAGAAGATACCCGATCATGTAGAATATATGCCCGATATAATGCCTGCACATCATCTAAAATTGCCTCATTAAGCAGCTGGTCTCTGGTTATTCCTGAATTCTCCCAATCAATATTATAGGCATATGTCATCGTGCCGCCAAAACGGATAAAAACGAATAAAAAATAGACAATGACAAGTAGTGCGACGCGCAGGGCAATATTCTGATACCAGTTCCGCAGCCGAGGAAAGGCATAGTTCCTTGAAGCTAGAAAACGCTTGAGCAACCGACAAAGCACCCACGCAGTAATAGCCGTCAGCAGTATTCTTACCGGCAAATTATATTGTTTGATAATGGTATATACAATTGCCTCTACATCATCATTTAACGTATTAAACAGCATTTGATTAAACACCATGTGAAACTCCTGATAATACGGAATACGTACTTGAAATAAAAAGCTGAGAATAACCACGTAGGATGCTCCCAGATAAAAGCGAATATTACTTAGTCTTTTCCCCGATACAACCACCCTAAGGCCAATACAGCAGACTAGCGACAGCAATGCTAGCAATCCAGCACTTTTCAGGCTGATACGCAAACCATAATACAGCGCAGTACCAATATCACTTAAGGTAACAGCTTCGCTTAAAAAGGAATGCATAATTATAATAAACCCTACCCGAAACAAACAAAGCACAGCCAGAATAAAAACAAACAGTTTACACTCCTGCTGCAACTCAACAATAAAATCATCCCAACTAATAAGCTTGATGATAACCGCAACCTTTCCGCTGATGCCCTTTAACCATGACACACAATATAAAATAATTTCAAAATATATCTTAGTTCTCGGAAAAGTTCTATTTTTTTTTCTAAAGTCCTGCTCGCTCCGACAAATATTTTGTTGCCATTTATAAAGGCACAATGACGGCGCCCCTAAAAATCATCCAATAGCCAAACAAAAATGACCTCCCCCGTTTTTTTAGGGTTGAGGCCATTTTTTCAATTACCAATAATATGCTTTGTAGCCGCTAATGCAACGGATAATTTAATCATACCGACAAAATAACGATCGGCTTATTCAGGAAGTTACCGAGGCTTGTCGTCGGTAATTCTTCCATCCCCGGTTACCGGTATCGCTTCGCCTAAGTAAGTAGGCTTAGATTTTATTGCTACTGCTAGATAAGCCTTACTTCGCGCGATCATCTCTCTTAGACGGTTTTTTAAAATCACCAGGTTGCTATTTCTTCCTGTGCCCGCCTCTATTCCATAAGCCTCTATTCCCAATTTTCTAGCAAGAAAAATAGCCCGCGGCAGATGAAAGCCCTGGGTTACTACGATGATTTTATCTACCTTAAATATGTTTCTTGCCCGATACATGCTATCATACGTAGTAAAACCTGCGTGATCCATAAAGATATCTTCATCGGGAACATTACGGTCTAACAGGAATTTCTTCATGGCATTTACTTCATCATAGTCTTTACGCCCATGGTCACCGCTTACAATAAATTTACTGGCTTTGCCCTTTTGGTAAAGTTCAAGGCCAACTTTTAAACGTTCCTCAAGCATTCCGGATACCTTGCCCTCCGGCGAAACAAATGCCCCAAGAATCAATATCGCATCACTTTTCGGCGCATCATCGGAATTAAGGATATAACCAGCCCCTTCGGTCACAACACATTTGTTGGTATAGAAAACAAAGCCTGCTATAACCAGCACCAATATACCACAGAGAACATAAATTCTTTTTCCACGAAGTAACTTCATTTTTAAATTATAACGCATGCTTTTACCCCTTTTACTGTTACCAATGATATGGCTCGCCGCGGCTGATTTTGTAGGCGCGATAGATTTGTTCTACCAGGAGTAAGCGAATCATTTGGTGCGTAAAGGTTAGTTTAGAAAAGGACAGCCGCTCAGCGGCAGCGGTACGCACAGCTGCCGAGAGGCCGAAAGCACCGCCAATAATGAAGGTAATATCGCTTTTTCCGTTTAGCGCCAACGAATCGAATTTCGCAGATAATTCGTCGGAAGCCAATTGTTTTGCATCAACGTCAAGAACAATTAGATAACTACCGGAACGAGCCGCTTTTAAAAGACGTTCGCCTTCCCGATCCAGAGTTTTAACTTTTTCGGCTGGCGAAGGATTGTCAGGCATTTTTTCTTCGGCAATTTCATTAATTTCAAGCCGACAAAAGGGGGTTAGACGCTTGGTAAATTCGTTAATGCCATCCGTCAGGTACCGCTCTTTTATTTTACCAACAGCAAGTATGCTAATTCTCATTGGGTTGCAGTTCCTCTAAAATTACCGTTACAGTAATATTTTTGCTATCTCTGATAATAGCCACTTCTACTTTGTCGCCAACATTCTGAGCATCTACTGCGGCCCGCAGATCAGCCAAACTATTTGTTTCTTTGCCTGCCACCTGTATAATAATATCACCTTTACGAAGATTAGCTTTATCTGCCGGACCATTAGCGGCAATGCCGGCAACATATACACCTTTATCAATATTTAACATGTAACCGTAACGCGGCGCGCTGTTATGGTCAATTATGTTTACCCCTAGGTAAGGCCTAATAACTCGACCTTTTTCAATGATCGACTGAATAATCGGCCTGGCAGTGTTAGTAGGTATAGCAAACCCAATGCCTTCAACACCTTCAATTGAAATTTTAGCGCTATTGATGCCGACTACAACACCGTCGGCGTTGACTAACGCGCCGCCGGAATTGCCTGGATTAATGGCGGCGTCGGTCTGAATAAGTTTAAACCGTCGTTCACCGATTTCAATAGATCGATTGAGGGCACTAATGACCCCAACGGTCACGCTGCCGCGAAATTCCAGTCCCAGTGGATTACCAATTGCGATAGCCGGCTCACCAACCAACAACGTATCTGAATCCCCCAAAACGGCCGCCGGCAGACCAGTAGCATCAATTTTTACTACAGCCAAATCCGTCGGCTGATCAACCCCAATTACTTTCCCACTAAAAGTTCGTCCGTCTGCTAATGAGACGCTTATTTCCTGAGCATTAGCTACCACATGGTAGTTAGTGACGATATAGCCATTAGCGTCAATAACTACCCCTGACCCGCTGCCCTGTTCAGCAAGTATTTTTCTATTATATAAATCATGGGCATAAGCTTTGTTAATAATACCGACTACTGCCGGCCCCACCGTTTGGGCAGCTCGGACTACCGAGGTATTGCGGCTATCCGAGAGTTGATTCGACGTTGCCTGTGGTAATGTTGAGAAAGGCGACGCCGGTTGGTTTTTCTGTAGCGGCTGAGCTAAAAATCGCCCACCAAAATTCAAAATAAGCCCACTCGTAATTACTGCACTAATTACTGCCACAACAATAAAAGGAGCCCACGGTTTTAATTTTGATCTCATTGTTAACTCTCCTTATCTACTTTAGTCCGCTAGCAATATCGGGATAGGTAAGGTGAAGTGTCACATCATCGCCGACAGTACAGCCTTCCTCCGTTAGAATTTCAGCAACTGTTTTTTCGGCAACCTCCGGGCGGTTGTTTTCCTGACTAAGATGCGCTAAAAAAACATGACATTGTTTTTTCCGGTTAAGCCGCGCCAGGGTCCAACCGGCGTCGGTGTTAGCTAGATGGCCCCGATTGCTTAATATGCGGTTTTTAAGAAAACTAGGATATGAACCTTGCTTTAGCATGTCAATATCATGGTTGGCTTCTAAAACTATAACATCTGATAATGCCAAAGCTTTTTTCACGGTGTCGGTAACAAACCCCAAGTCGGTCGCAAAAGCGTATTTCGTATGGCTATGGTAGAGGCTAAATCCCACCGGGTCAACTGCGTCATGCGATATGCTGAATGATTCGATCTTAACATTGCCAATATCTAAGCTAGCAGTCAATTCAAGTTGACAGGATAATGGTATAGCTTTGACCGCCGGCTGACTAAGAATAGCCTCCCAGGTAGCCGGACGGGCATAAACGGGTACACCGTACTTCCGCGTAAGGGTAGATAGACCATTGATATGGTCCCGGTGCTCATGGGTAATCAGCACCCCGTCCAAATCGCAAATATCAACGTCTATTTTATCCAGCTCTGTTTTTATCCTTCTGGCGCTAATTCCAGCGTCAATTAAAATATTAGCGTCGCCTAATTGAAGAAAGGTTGAGTTGCCACGACTACCGCTGGCTAATACATGAACGTCCATTTTTAGCTCCTTAAACCAGTCTTAATTTACTTATGTTATTTATGTTCATGTTGGGCACTCCTTGTTTATACTAATTTCCTGCATGTCATAAATTAATATTTAGTTACGGCATTTGCTTTAATACGGCCTCGTTTACATCTACCGGCAAGGCGTTAAGCAACAAAGCGCTAATTTCTTTTAATCGAGCTGGCGTTTTTGCTTCAAATCGCAAGGTAAACAGCGGCTCAGTAACAGAAGCGCGAATCATTGCCCAGCCATCATCAAATTCAAGGCGAACGCCATCAATAAGGTTGATTTTGTAATGGGCTAATTTTTTCGCGACAGCAGCCAAAACCACCATTTTGTCATAGCCAAGATCGGACACACGAATATCCTGAGTCAGTATATAGTTAGGCACGGTGTCCACCATTTCGGCCAGCGAATGATGTTCTGCAACAAATTCACAGATTTTCAAGGCGGCAAACATACCATCATCATAGCCTAATTCCCGAAAAAAGAAATGTCCGCTAATCTCACCGGCAAATAGGGCCTTTTCTTCAATAAATGCCGCTTTAGAAAAGGTATGTCCGGCTCTGGCCATAACTGCCCGGCCTCCGGCTTTTATTATTTCTTCGGGAGCTACCATCGAGCATTTAGCATCATAGATAATTGTCCCCGGGCCTTGTTCTAAGTAATATCTAGCCAATAACACAATAATATCGTCATTGTCTACCGGGCGCCCTTGTTCATCAACAAAGCCCGCTCTATCGCCATCTCCGTCAAAAGCAACCCCCAAATTTGCTCCTACACTTTTGACTTTTTCGCCTAACTGCGTTAGGTTTTCCGCTAACGCCGGATTAGGGGGATGATTGGGAAAACTTCCATCCGGAATGCAGTTTAATTCGATTACATCATAGCCTAGTTTTCTAAAGAGTTCTGGGGCTATTTTAGCTGTAGCACCATTACCGGCATCAATTACAACCTTGAGATTTTGCCGTTTGGCCAGCGCCGCGGTAAATTCGAGATATTGTTCACGAACCGGCATTTGTTCTACTAAGCCGTGTCCACACACCCTCACACCAGCTTCAACCATTTGGGCAATTTCCTGTACATCGGCTTCAGTAACCGGCTTGGTACCGAAAACTAGCTTAAAGCCATTATAAGCTGCAGGATTATGAGAAGCGGTCACCATAATTCCCCCAGCGGGCGCAATTACTTTTAAGGCATAATAAAACATGGGAGTCGCCACAGTTCCGATGTCAATTACCTGACATCCGGACTCTACTAACGCATCAATAACTATTTTTATCAAGCGCGGGGTGGAAAGACGCACATCCCCGCCGACGACTACTTTCTCACCCTTTAGCTTATAACCAACCGCCAGCGCAATTTGCCTGGCAGCTAAATCCGACAGGTCCTGACCAGCAATTCCGCGAATATCGCAAGCATGATAGATACTCATTATTTTCTCCTTTTCGCCAGTTCATAGCACTATCGTTATTGTAGCATGTCTCGCAATAACTCTTCAACATTATACCCTTCTCGTTTTTAACAAAAAAGCTGTCATCTAAAAAATAGACAACAGCTCGATCTCAGTATTAATGCTGGTCATTCTCTCTGGCCCATTGTTGCCACCCAGCTTCAAACTCCATATAATTTAGTCCCAAGGCTATTTTAATTGCCTTTTTCATACTATACCCATGCCGCAATTTATCAATTACTTTATGCAGTTTGTCCTCCCCATGGACTTGCGCAATATAGCGGACAGCCAACAAGGACTCCCGGTAAGCCAAAGCTTGGTTATCTAGTTGATCAAAGTGATCATCTAATTCGTTCATGTTATACATGTTATCCTTAATAATATTATCCGCAGTCCGCCATTCGTAACCGTTGACCTTATATTCAACATACTGAGCCAGTCCCTCGGTAAACCACCGCGGATAGTTGCCACTAGTAATATGGTCAAATACTAAATGCGTAAATTCATGAACCATTGGGCCTGAGTGGATAAATTCTTCAGCGCTTAATTCATGCAGCCATACTTTTGGCGAAAGGATCTGAATAACCCCTCCCCAATATACGCCCATAGCATTTTGCGTACCTGACCAACCAAACAGTTTATTCATTTTTTCTTTATCCGGATATATAATCAGCAATGTCTTCCTATTTAAGGTGGAATCTAATTCACTAATAACCGGCTGATATGCGTCCTCCGCCGCCTGCCCTACCATCGATACAACATCGGCATCCTCTTGATCATACTTTATAATAAAGTGCTCGGTTTCATAGACATTCATTGACCTTGTCGCTAAATTCATCTTAACCTGAGCAGTATAGCGGACCAGTGGGTATACCAAGCTTTGCGGTCGGATAGGAAATTTAAGCATGACCAGCACCGTCATGATTAGTACCATTATCAATAGATTATCTTGGATAATTATTTTGCGCATAGCCAGCCCCCTCTCCTCATAAGTCTCAGTTGCCAATTATACCACGCCCCAAATGTACTGCCCACAGGTAATATTTTGTAGGGTAATATCCTGTAACTAAGCCATTTCAGTTAGAGCTGACCAGCTGACCAAAAGTCAGATATTTTTTCAAAGAAATAGCCCTGACCAAAAGTCAGAGCTATTTCTTAACATTTTAAATTAGTTCACAGTTGCCTTTTGACATTCAGGGCAAATCCCATAAAAATAGAACTGCTGTCCCGTTAGACGATAGGGAGTCTTTTTAGCCACATCGCCCACGAAATCAGAAAAGTTAATATCATAAAGATCATCTACCCGACCGCATTCTAAACATCTCACATGCGGATGATCACTCGTGTCAGCGTCATACCTAAAACAGTCTTCTCCGGCATTAAGTACTTGAATCATGCCAATTTCCCGCAAAATATCTACTGTTTTATATACAGTAGCCAAGCTCATTGTCGGATATGCCGTTTGAAGTTGATTGAAAATCATTTCCGCGCTAGGATGGGCCTTCGTTGTTGCCAATATTTTATAAATAGCCAACCGTTGTGGCGTCACCTTAAAGCCTTTTTCCCGTAAAAGGTTGGTAACTTTTTTATCCACTTTAAATCCTCCACTTCTAAAACAAATAATAATTATAATTATTAGAGCGATATGGTTATTTTTCATTATAATTAATAACCATTTTCCAATTATATTGATTATATTTTACGAGTTTTATGTCACTTTGTCAATACCTAATAACAATAAGAGGGGCGACCTAAGCCTTAGGCCGCCCCTCTTATTTCATTGCATACTTCCCATCTGACTACTAAATTTAGCCTTTGCCTGTTGGATATCCTGAGCAGTTGCATTTTTTACGTTATAGTAGCCTTTTTGCTGCATATAGTCAAATAATTGTTTTTGTTGACTATATAAGTCTCCCAAAATGGTCATGTAGTCCCGCCGGAGTTGTTCATCTCCAGCTTCTTGAATAAACATGTTTATGGATGAAGCCATATGCTTAGCTTCGTTTAGGCATACCTGCAAAATGTCCCGATCATCATATGTCGGTCCTGACCCGTTTTGTTGTCCTTGTCCCTGATTTGATGCTTGAGCCATGATCTATCACCTCTTACTGTAAATTTTGGCCAGCATTTAAATGTCTGCTAATAGTTTGAAAGTTTTGCTGGTTTTTTTGCGCCATTTGTTGAAGCATTTGTTTAGCCTGACTGTCACTCAGTTCATTAGCAAAATGGTTAAGTGTTTTTACACAACTCTGTTCGGCAGTCAAAAAATCTTCTACTTGTAATAATTCTTTAGCAGATAGCATTAATTTCTCCCCCCTTTCTTCTATTCGGTAATAGCATGTCCGCCCAACACTGGAATATGCACCGAAGTGTTATATTAAGTAAGCAAGTCTGTTATAATAGGTCTAAAAGAAAAGTATCGAGAAGTTGGTGAGTTTGTGCTTATTACAGAAATACCCATAATTATTGCCCGCGAACTTGGCGTTAAGCCTGGCCAAGTTATCGCAACCATTACCCTTTTGGATGATGGTAATACCGTCCCCTTCATTGCCCGTTACCGCAAAGAGGCAACCGGTGAGTTAGACGAGGAACAAATCCGTACTACCGAGGAACGATGTACTTATCTCCGTAATTTAGTTAAACGCCAAGAAGAGATTATTACTAGCATTAGTGAGCAGGATAAGCTAACACCAGAACTTGAAATTGCCATTAATGCTGCAGTTAAGTTACAAGAGCTAGAAGATTTGTATCTTCCTTACCGACCAAAAAAGCGAACCCGCGCTCAGATTGCCAGAGAAAAGGGTTTAGAGCCTCTGGCTGTAATTATGCTGGCCCAGACGATGTCGGCGGGGAATGTCACTGAAATTGCCGCCGAATATATAAATCCAGAAAATGAAGTTTTGTCCGCAGAGCTGGCCCTAGCCGGAGCAATGGATATCATCGCTGAAACAGTTAGTGAACGGGCTGATCTCAGAGCATTACTCCGTAAACTGTTTCTGATAGCGAAGGCCAAGATTTTTTAAATTATCGCGAATATCGCGAGCCGGTTAAGCGTATGCCTTCCCACCGCATCTTAGCTATAAATCGCGGTGAACGCAAAAATATGCTCAAGGTCGAACTGATGGTTGGGCACGAAAACATGATTGCTCTTATCTCCAAGCAGATTATCCAACACTCATCTATTTTTGAGGATTATCTCTCCCAGGCTATTACTGACAGTTATAAACGGCTACTATTTCCAGCGCTCGATAGGGAAATCCGCAATCAATTAACCGAAAATGCGGAAAGCCAAGCTATCCGGGTTTTCGGCCTGAATTTACGCCAGCTACTGTTGCAGCCGCCACTGTCCGGCCATACTATTATGGGGTTAGACCCTGGCTACCGAACAGGTTGCAAGTTGGCCATAATCAGCCCTACTGGGTTAGTACTGGAAACAGATGCCTTATATATTACTGCCAGCCAAAACCAACGTCAAACCGCTATGACAAAAGCTCTGGCGATGGTAGAAAAGCACGGTGTTACACTTATTTCCATTGGGAATGGCACAGCTTCTTATGAAACTGAGGAGTTTGCCGCCGAATTGATTTCTAATAGCAATCGCCAAATCAGCTATATTATTACTAATGAAGCTGGCGCATCGGTGTATTCCGCTTCCAAGCTGGCTAAACAGGAATTACCTGACCTTGATGTATCAATTCGCGGTGCGGTTTCTATTGCCCGCCGGGTGGGAGACCCATTAGCGGAGTTAGTCAAGATTGATCCAAAATCTATTGGGGTTGGCCAATACCAGCATGATGTCAACCAAAAGGACTTATCTAAGACTCTATCCAATATTGTGGAGTCCTGTGTGAATCACGTCGGAGTTGAACTTAATACAGCTTCATCCGAATTACTTACATATGTCGCCGGTATAAATAGTACAGTTGCTAAAAACATTATTAGTTACCGAGATACTTCCGGCCCCTTCACGGCACGCAATCAATTACTCGACGTTCCCCGCCTTGGCAAGGCAACTTTTACCCAATGCGCCGGATTTCTCAGACTTCAACTTCACCACGCTATCCAAGCGGTTGACTCTAAGTCACTGGCCACTGACCTAGACGCTGGCGAGCCTACTGTCCGCGATATTTTGGCGGCACTCGCTAAACCTGGGCGCGACCCTCGTGAAGATTTGCCACAGCCGTTGACTCGTAAAAATATTGTTAAACTATCCGATATTGTTCCCGGTACACTGGTTAAAGGTACTGTTCATAATGTAACCGATTTTGGCGTTTTTGAAGCACGAGGTCGGATTGCCCTTAGTTTAAAAAAAGCAAAAAAACACCAATAATATAAGCTAGAGGTGGCTGCTAACTGCATCTATTTCTAGCTTTTTAGCAATCTACTAATTGGATATTAATTGGGTCTAGTTGTGCTATAATCGCTTACAAAAAGGAAATAGTCGTAATTTGGCGAAAATGATATGTATCATAACTATTGAGGGAGCATTTCAATGGACAAGAACGTGCTATTCGCGTTGGATATCGGAACTCGTAGTGTTGTAGGTCTAATCGGTGAGAAAACCGCTAATGGAATAAAGGTCCTAGCAATGGATCGCCAGGAACACCATACCCGGGCTATGTTGGATGGACAAATCCATGACGTACCGGAAGTCGCACATGTTTTAGCTGCTATTACTTCGCACTTGGCGGATATTGCCGGCCCCTTAAAAAGGGTCTCAGTCGCAGCTGCAGGTCGGGCTCTCTGTACACTTAAAGCAGTAGCTGAAATTGAAACAATTAATCGCGGTTCATTATCCCCTGATGACGAACGGGCCTTAGAGCTTGCCGCTATCCAAAACGCCCAACATCAACTAGCTACCGGAAAACAAGTAGCCGACCCGGCTAGCTACTATTGTGTAGGCCACAATATTATTAGATTTACCCTTGATGGCACTCCTATTAAAAGCTTGATTGGTCAGCGCGGCAAAATCGCCGCCATTGAAGTTATCGCCACATTTCTGCCCCGCCAAGTTATTGATTCCATGCAATCAGCAATAGAAGCGGTTGGCTTAGAAATGGCGACCCTAACCCTTGAACCAATCGCCGCCATCAATGTCCTTATTCCTCCAACCATGAGACATCTTAATATAGCCTTAGTCGATGTCGGAGCCGGAACTTCCGACGTTGCCATTACTAAAGACGGCTCAGTTATCGGTTTTGGCATGGTCCCCTGTGCAGGCGATGAAATAACCGAGGCATTGTCCCAAGCCTATCTGCTTGATTTCAACGTGGCTGAACTGATAAAACGACAACTTAACAGTAAATCAAAAAAAATACTAGTTCCAGATATTTTAGGACAAACCAACAAAATATCGGCCGCTGAAATAACTTCCCAAATCAAATCGGCGGTCAACGAACTGGCTAAAGCGATTGCCTCACAAATTTTAACCTTAAACAACGCCGCACCGCAAGCTGTCCTCTTGGTCGGTGGTGGTTCCCTGACCCCAGACCTGCCAGAAGCAGTTGCCAACGCCTTAGGAATTGCTCCATCCAGAGTTGCGATTAGGCGTCCTGAGGTAGTTGACGGTCTAGAAGCAATCCCCGATGAACTTTGCGCCCCGGATGGAGTTACACCACTAGGAATATTGAAACTGGCGAGCAGCCAAACGCTTAACTTTGTCAATGTTACTGTCAACACTAGAAAAATACGTTTGTTCAATCTCGGCAAGTTAAGCGTAGCTGATGCCCTCTTGGCAGCAGGCATCGAAATTCGTAGTTTGCATGGCCGCCCAGGTCTAGGAATAACGATTACCGTAAATGATCAGAAACATTATCTACCTGGCACCCTTGGCCAAGCTGGGTATATTATGGTCAACAATGCCAAAGCCTCCTTCAATGACTTACTAACTGAGCATGATGAGATAACTGTCCACAAGGGGGTGGACGGTCTTTCTCCCACCTGTATGATAAAAGATATTGTTTCCATTCCGCAAACGATAACAGTTACTGTCAACGGCACCAGCCATAATATCGAACCGGTAATCGAGGTAAATGGTAAACCAGCCACTCCGGATTCAGTTTTAGCGGACCGTTCTGAAGCTGTTTGCTATCAATCAGCGACCTTAGCCGAAGTTCTAACGCACTGCGGGGTCTCTTTTTCCCCATTAGAGCATCATTATACTGTGAACGACGTAGAACGAACTTATCGCCAGCTACCGGATTTTATTGTAAACGGTAAAGCAGCTTCCTTGGCTACAGTTATAGAGAAACATGATATAATAAACGTCAACTTGGCCCCACTGCCAACCTTAGCCGAACTATTAGGTATGAATGAAGAAAACACCGTAAATTGCACTGTTACGTTTAACGGTTCTGAGTGCAGTTTACCACTTCGCCGCCAGGCCATTACTATTGATGGTAAACCTGCCAAACTCAATGATACTGCCGCTCCCGGCAGCACCATTGACTGTTCTTACTATGAAATTAAGCCTATTGTCAGCGATGTGCTTCTTGCCGCAAAATTTGACCCTCACCAGCTAAGCATTACGGCTAAAATTGAACTACGGGTCAATAATGAGCCAGCAGAATATACTACTCCGGTAAAAAACGGCGACCAAGTTGAAATTACGGCTTGTGAACTATCGAAAACTATTTAATCATTAATACCTTGTTTATATCCACAAATCCACAAGCAAAAAACTCCGGGATACTTTTTATAGTAAATCCCGGAGTTTTTTATTAGCCTTTTAATTTACGCAGACTGCGGTTTTTATATTTAGTATGAAGCAGTTTATGAGAAACTTCGCCAAGTGGCTGGCCTAGGAAATCTTTATACAATTCAATAACCGCTGGACTTTCGTGAGATTTTCTTAACGGCAAAGCTTCATCAACTTGATAGAGAGCAGCTATTCGCTGACGACGTACAGCATTAGTCGTCCCATAAGGCTGACCACCGCCGCCGATACACCCGCCTGGACAAGCCATAATCTCGACAAAAGTATAGTCGGCTTGGCCGGTTTTGATAAGTTCCATAATTTTTCGGGCATTGCCAAGGCCATGAGCCACTGCCACTTTAACTTTACTACCCGCTAAGTCAATTTCCGCTTCCTTAACACCATCCATCCCCCGGACTTGAGTAAACTCGACGTTAGTAAGCTCACTTCCGGTGACAACCTCGTAAACCGTTCTTAACGCCGCTTCCATTACCCCGCCGGTTGCTCCAAAGATTGCAGCCGCTCCGGTTGATATACCAAGAGGATCATCAAACTGCTCTTCAGTCAATACGGAAAATTCAACCCCAGCCTGTTTAAGAATACGTCCAAGTTCACGGGTTGTCAGTACCGCATCCACATCCCTAACCCCGCTGTCAGACATTTCCGGGCGTTGACTTTCGAATTTTTTCGCAGTACACGGCATAATCGAAACAACATAAATATCCGCCGGATCAAGACCCGCCTTTTTAGCATAATAGGTTTTGGCTAGTGCGCCAAACATCTGCTGCGGCGACTTAGCCGTCGACAAGTGCCCCAGTTGTTCCGGATAGTTATGCTCAATATATTTTACCCATCCCGGACTACACGAGGTAATCATCGGCAATACCCCCGCATTATTTAGCCGATGCAAAAGTTCATGACCTTCTTCCATGATTGTAACGTCAGCACCAAAATCGGTATCAAAAACACGGTCAAAGCCCAGCTTTCTTAGCGCAGCAACCAGTTTACCTGTAGCAATAGTTCCTGGAGCATAACCGAATTCCTCGGCAACTGATACCCTAACCGACGGTGCTACTTGAACTACGACATGTTTATTCAGATCATCAAGTGCAGCCCATACTTTTGCAATATCATCCCGTTCATGAATTGCCCCTACTGGACAAACGCTTGCACATTGTCCGCACAAAACACAAGCCACTTCTGAAAGATTTTTGCCAAACTCCGGTTCAACCGCCACATCGATACTACGATAATTGCTATACAATATTCCCGTCTCTTGTACGTGGTGACACACCTCCGCACATCGCCCACACTTTATACATTTATTGGGGTTGCGGACTAACGACGGAGTGGACATGTCAATTGGTAAACTAGGTGCCGCCATCTCGCCTTTTATTTCACGAATGCCGTAATCAGCAGCCAGTTGACGCAATTCACAATTACCATTACGAACACAAGTAAGACACTCCTGGGGATGATTCGCAAAGATAAGTTCTAAAATAGTTTGTACTGTTTCTCTTATCTTCGGCGAGTTTGTCCTAACTTTCATCCCCTCAGTTACGGTGGTAGCACACGACGCTACTAAATTACGCTGGCCTTCCACTTCCACCACACACACCCTGCAGTTAGCCTTAACCCGTTGGTCGGGATGATGACACAGCGACGGTATTTTTATACCATACTGTTTAGCGGCTTCAAGGATTGACAACCCCGGCGAAACTTCAACAGCTTGACCGTTTAATTCAAATCGTACTAAATTCATTACGCGGTTATCTCCTCTCGTTTACAATGCTGATCATAAACCACACATGCCGCCTCATATTCCGAGCGGAAATAGTGCAGTGATGAAATCAAACTATTTCCCGCCGCCTGCCCCAGTCCGCAAAACGCAGCATTCTGCATGGCCCGAGTATATCGTTCTAAGTTTTCAACATCATCCATTGAAGCTTTACCCGCCAGCAAATTATGAATTATCCGCCCCGCCTGGCGCAGTCCCTCCCGGCACGGTGTACATTTACCACAGCTCTCATGTAAAAAGAATTCAACCCGATTATGTACATTCGCCAATATTGACCGTCTTTCGTCCATAACAAAAACAGCCCCCGACCCAATGGTAATGCCCCGTTCATTACAAGAATGATATTCTAAGGTACAATCAAGCTCCCACGGTGGAACCACTACGCCGGATGCTCCGCCGATATTTACCGCCTTAATACTTCGCCCATCCTTTATCCCACCGCCATATTCATCAATAATTTGCCGAAAGGTTATTCCAAAGGGTACTTCATACAGCCCCCGCTCAACTACATCTCCCGAAAGAGAAATTAGTTTTGTTCCCGGGCTGTCTGGCGTGCCAAGCGTACGATACCAGTCTCCGCCCCGGCTTATTATCATCGGAATATTGGCTAGCGTCTCAACATTATTTATAAGTGTCGGTTTACCCCACAACCCGCATTGGGTTGGATAAGGCGGTTTTACACGGGGACGCCCCTTTTTTCCTTCCATCGATGATAGCAGCGCCGTTTCTTCACCGCAAAGGTAACTTCCCGCCCCTGAAAAAATCTCAACATCAAAAGAAAAGCCTTTACCCAGAATATTTTCCCCTAAAAGACCGGCTGCTCTAGCGGCGGCAATACTATGGCGCATGATATCTTGCTCTTCCGGATACTCGTGCCGGATATAAATAAACCCTTTAGCTGCGCCTACAGCATAAGCCGCCAGCGACATCCCCTCCAAAAGCTGAAACGGGTTATGGGTCATAATAAACCGATCCTTAAACGTCCCTGGTTCTCCCTCGTCAGCGTTACAGATTATATACCGTTCTTGTTCAGTGTTGTTAAGTACCATCTGCATTTTCAATCCAGTGGAAAATGCAGCACCGCCACGTCCCCGCAGACCTGCAGTAGTTAAGGTATCGATTACTTTAGTTGGGCATTCGTTCATCGCCTTACCTAGCGCCTCATAACCGCCAAAACTTTGGTAATGCATCAGCGTGGGGAATTCTTGAAATAAACTCAAGCGAAAGATACTATCGTTTTTATTATGCAGTACAGTCAACGGTATCTACCTCCTCACGATAAGTACGCAGTATCGCAACCACTACTTCCGGAGTCAAATTTCCATATAGTTTATTATCAATTTTGATAGCTGGCGATACATAGCACGCCCCCAGACAGCTAACCCCTTCTAGCGTAAACTGACGGTCTCCAGTAGTTTCGCCCAGCTTAATACCCAGTTGTTCCTCCAGCACCGCTAATATTTCCGCTTTACCGGCGTTTTCACATGGAGCATTAATACACACCCGTACAATATGCCGCCCACGTGGCTTTAAAGATATTGCACTATAAAATGACGCCGTCGAATATACCCGGCTGCGAGATACATTTAATTTATAAGCTATTTCATTAACTGCATCTTCACTTACATAATTTTCTTGGCTGGAATCCTGCACCCGCAAAAGAATTTGCAGTAGAGCCTGCCCTTCTTCCATTACAGTTTCATTATTACATTGTTCATTGGTCACTAGAATCCCCCCTGCCATCTTTTGCTTTGATTTTATTTTAATAAACATTAAATGTCAATTTAGTTATTTTAATAACGTGAATTCTTTCACTTAAACATTTTTATTTGTTATTTTTGTAACTTATTTAATTCAATGGTCAACCTCTTTTTTGCTTTTCAAAAAAAGCCTGAAATTACTGAAATTTATGGCATTAGAGAATATTTTTACTAACCAACCACAAGTGCCATATATAAAGAGAGTGCTAGGTATCCGCCCTAGCACTCTCTTTATATTATTTTTACTATATTTCAATCGGAAATTTCTATAAGCACTCAGCTTTTTGTACAATTTTTCACTTTTTCAAAAGCAACTCTACTGGCCGCAATAGTTGCCGCAATATCCTCCTCCGAATGAGCAGCGGACATAAATGCTGCCTCGAATTGAGATGGCGCCAAATAGATGCCTTGTTCTAACATGGTATGGAAAAAGATATTAAATAACCCGGTATCTGATTGTTTAGCACTATCATAATCATAAACCCGCTTGTCGGAAAAAAACATTCCAAACATCGCACCTAGGTAGTGAACTTGTATCTTCAACTCAAATTCTTCCGCCGCTTGCTTGATACCAATACACAGCGCCGCAGTTTTAGCACTAATTTTCTTATATAAATCCGGAATTTCAGTTAACAGCTTGAGCGTAACAAGCCCAGCCGTCATTGCCAATGGATTGCCGCTAAGCGTCCCCGCCTGATAAACCGGTCCAGCCGGAGCAATCAGTTCCATAATGTCTCGCCGTCCACCATATGCTCCAACCGGTAACCCACCGCCGATTATCTTACCCAAACAGGTCAAGTCCGGCTGTATTTTATAAATTTGTTGTGCTCCGCCGTGGGCAACACGGAACCCAGACATAACCTCGTCAAAAATCAACAGCGCTCCATACTGACTAGTAATTTGACGCACTTTTTCTAAATATCCAGCCAACGGCAGCACCATACCCATATTCCCCGCCACCGGTTCAATGATTACTGCAGCTATATCCTCACCGTGCTGGCGGAAGGTTTCTGTTAAACTGTGCACATCGTTATAAGGTACCGTTAGTGTAGCCGCAGCAATACCTTCTGGGACCCCCGGACTATCCGGCACCCCGAAGGTAGCCGCTCCTGATCCTGCCTTTACCAGTAACCCATCATGATGACCATGATAACAACCGGCAAATTTTACTATTTTAGTACGTTTAGTGAAGGCCCGGGCTACACGCAGGACGCTCATGGTTGCCTCAGTACCGGAGTTAACCATCCGCACTAATTCCATGGAGGGAAAAACTGCTTTGATGCTTTTCGTCAGTTCTGTTTCCACTAAAGTCGGTGCACCATAGCTAGTACCAAGACTAAGCGCTCTCTGTAGTGCTTCTGTCACTGCCGGATGAGCATGACCTAATATCATTGGCCCCCACGAGCCTACATAATCAATATAACGGTTGCCATCAATATCTATTATCTGACTGCCAAGAGCACGAGCAATAAAGGGTGGTGTACCACCTACACTGCGAAATGATCGTACCGGGCTATTCACCCCACCAGGAATATGTAATTTGGCTTCAGCAAATGCTACCGCTGATTTATCAAACTTATAACTCATGGTATCCCTCCTCGCTTATAACCACCGCGCCGCAGCCAAAGCATGATAGGTAATAATGATTTTTGCCCCGGCCCGCTTAATGCCGGTAAGAGTCTCGATTACAATTTTCTGTTCATCGATCCATCCCTGAGCAGCCGCGGCCTTGACCATCGCATATTCACCGCTTACATTATACGCTGCCACCGGCACATTAAAACTATTGCGTACATTTCGAATAATGTCCATATAGGCCATCGCTGGCTTTACTATAACAAAATCAGCCCCTTCTTCAATATCAAGGGCCACTTCTCGCAAAGCTTCCATAGCGTTTGCCGGGTCCATCTGATAACTTCTGCGATCACCAAACTGCGGTGCGGAGTCTGCCGCCTCGCGGAATGGGCCATAAAAGGCCGAAGCATATTTAGCGGCATAGGACATAACGCTTATCCGACTGTAGCCAGCATCGTCGAGGGTTTGTCTAATCTCCCTGACCCTTCCGTCCATCATATCGGACGGAGCCACAATATCAGCTCCGGCAACAGCGTGACTAAGCGCGACTTTTCCCAATATCCCCAAAGATGCATCATTATCCAACCGACCATCCTTAAAAATGCCACAATGACCATGATCGGTATACTGACAAAGACAAACATCACTTATAACTACAAGCTCAGGCAATTCATCCTTAATCCGGCCGATGGCCTGCTGAACAGGACTGGCCGCATCCCAGGCACTTGAACCACGGCCATCTTTATATTCAGGCAACCCAAATACTATGACTGCAGGAATACCTAACTCGTAGGCCTCCCGCGCCGCCACTACCGCAAGTTCACTTGATAAGTGGTATTGCCCCGGCAGCGCTGAGATCTCGTTTTTTACTCCCTTGCCAGGTACGACAAAAATTGGATATACCAAATCTGTTGGCGATAGCTGAGTTTCCCTCACCATCGCCCGAACACCTGCCGACACTCTAAGCCTTTGCGGCCTTATATATGGAGTTATCATGCTTCTGCCTCCCCTTTATATCTAAACTATATAAAAATCGCCTATAGCCTTAACCAACCCGGCGATAGTAAATTCTTCTGCAATAATATCCGGCTTGATGCCGTGCGCCAAACAAGTTTCAGCAGTAATCGGTCCAATGCAAACTACCTTAATTGTCGACAACAGGCTAGCCGCTGTCGCACCGAGTAAATCAACTAAGTTAACGACTGTTGATGAGCTGGTAAAAGTAACAAGTTGAATTTCTCCTGTCATTAACTTTTCTGCTAAAACTCTTCCATCGACATCCCCCAGAACCGTCTGGTAAGCTTCGACAACATCTACAACCGCTCCCATTTGAATCAGTTTTTGGGGCAGTATATTTCTAGCCACCTTAGCCCGAGGAATCAATACCTTCATCCCGCTGCTAATCTTATCTTCAAGAACATTAATAATGCCTTCAGCCCTAAATTCTGCCGGAATAACATCAGCAATCACCCCAAAATTCTTCAAAGCTACTGCGGTTTGAACTCCAATAGCCGCTACCTTAATTTTAGCCAACGTCCTGGTATCACGCCCGGCCGCAAATAGCCGATCAAAAAAATAGCTCACACCATTAACACTGGTAAAAATCAGCCAATGATATTCCGCAAGATTATCGATAGCTTGATCAAGCTTCGCAAAATTGTCCGGAGGAATGATTTTTATAACGGGAGCTTCTATACAATTAGCCCCTAATTTTTCCAGGGACGCAGTAAGGTTGCTAGCCTGTTCTCTAGCCCGGGTTACCAGGATATTTTTTCCTGAGAGCGGCTTATTATCAAACCACGCCAACTTATCCCGTAGGCCAACTACTTCACCGACAATAAAAATAGCCGGCGGCTTTAGCCCTCGCCGCGCAACCTCTTCTGCCGCTTGACCTAACGTAGTAACTAACACTTCTTGATCCGGTTTGGTGCCCCAACGGATAACCGCTGCCAAAGTATCAGCCGTCCGTCCATTAGCCATTAGCTTAGCTGTTATATTGGGCAGATTTTCTATCCCCATAAGAAAAATCAAAGTATCTGCACCTTGAGCCAATTTATCCCACTTAATAGCCGATTGGGCCTTGTCTAAATCCTCATGACCGGTTACCACCGTAAACGCCGTTGCTATGCCCCGATGCGTCACCGGGATTCCAGCGTAAGCGGGAACCGCTACTGCCGACGTAATTCCCGGCACCACTTCAAACGGTATTCCGGCATTAACTAGTTCAAGGGCCTCTTCGCCGCCCCGCCCAAAAACAAACGGGTCGCCGCCTTTAAGACGTACTACAACTTTTCCTTGGCGGGCCTTGTCTACCAGCAGTTGATTGATCTCTTGCTGCATCATGGTATGACTACTGGAAGCTTTACCGACATAAATGAGTTCAGTACCCGGCCTGGCATAAGCCAACAGCCGCGAATCTGCCAACCGATCATAAACTAGTACCTGCGCCATTTTAATACATTCCAGTCCCTTAATGCTAATTAATTTATAATCGCCCGGTCCTGCCCCTACTAAGTACACGCTGCCATTATTCATGACCTTTACCCTCACCCTCGCGCAGTGAAGCCAATATTTCGCGCCCACCGTTGTCATACATTTGGCGGGCTAATTTTCTTCCCATTACCACGGAATCTCTTGGTTGACCGCTAATACTGGCAGCGAGGCGTTGCCGACCATCAACCGATAGAATAACAGCAGATATATGAAGGACTCCGTCATCAAGATGACTATGTACACCAATCGGCACTTGGCAACCTCCCTCCAATTCGCTTAAAAAAGCCCGTTCAGCAGCAACCGCCAAAGCGGTTGGTCGATGATGCAGAAAATCAATTACAGACAATACCGCTTGATCGTCTGTTCTTATTTCTATCGCCAGTGCCCCCTGTCCAACTGCCGGTAAACAAATGTCTTCCGGCAATACTTGAGTGATATACTGCTCCCATTTTAAGCGTTTTAATCCAGCTACCGCCAGCACAATTGCATCAAATTCAGTATTAGCCAGTTTGGCTAGGCGGGTATCAATATTTCCTCGTAAATCTTGTACCACCAGATCCGGCCGATAGTTTAGCAGTTGGGCTTTACGTCGCAGACTCGATGTGCCGATTCTGGCACCACACGGCAAGCTATTTATACTAGTATACTTAATGCTGACTAGCGCATCACCAATATCCGTCCGCTCACTAATCACCCCTAAAGCAAGCCCAGCCGGAAGTTCCGTCGGCATATCCTTCAGGCTATGGACGGCCAAATCAATTTCTCCGGATAACAATTCTTTCTCCAGTTCTTTAGTAAAGAGCCCTTTACCACCGATTTTCGCCAGGGGCACATCAAGCACCTTATCCCCGGTAGTAACAATATTCTTAAGTACTACTTCCACTTCCGGATAGTGGTCTTTAATACGCCCAGCCACATAATTAGCCTGCCATAATGCTAACTTACTGGCGCGCGTACCGATGACAAGTTTTTTTATCACGCTTATCTACCTCTCCTATTTCGTCCAGTTTAAACAGCGTGCGTACAGTCTCAAGATAGTATTCTTCGTTTTCGGTCCCCACAGCCTCATTTATATTGACAATCGGATCTCTAAGCAGTTTGCGCACCAATAATTTACTCATATTTTCCACAACCCGCCGCTCTTCACCTGTCAACTCCGGCAATTTATTAAATGTCAACTTTATCGCCCGTTGCCGAATTCGCTCAGCTTTAGCGGTAAGTCGGGCCAGCATCGGGCGATAGGCCAAATAGCGAAATTTAATCAGCAATTCTTTTAATTCTTCCTCAATTAGCAGTTCTGCTATTTTAGCTTCTTGAATACGACTTTTAACATTGGATTCAACAACCGCCTCAAGAGCATCAATATTATATAACTGTACTCCAGCGATAGCCTTGACCTCAGGTTCAACATCCCGGGGAACAGCAATATCAATAAAAATTATTGGCCGACCTTGCCGTTTAGCCATCAAATGGGCAACATCCCAAGTCCTAAGGATATAGTGCGGCGCACCAGTAGATGTAATTACAATATCAGCGTTGACCGCACATTTCAAAAAATCTTCAAACGGCACGGCGACACCATTAAATTGTTCAGCCAAAACGACTGCCCGCTTATAATTACGATTAGACACAAAAACCGTCCGAACACCATTTCCCACCAAATGACGGGCCGTAAGTTCGCTCATTTCTCCCGCACCAAGAATAAGAACATTCGACCGGGACAAATCCCCGATAACTTTTTTAGCCAGTTCCACTGCGGCATAACTAACCGACACGGCATTATACGCAATCTTAGTTTTCGTCCGCACCTTTTTCCCTATGGCAATGGCCCGGTTAAACAACGTATTAAGAATAGTGCCCGTAGTACCGATGTCCCGAGCAACAGAATAAGCCTTTTTAACTTGACTCAGTATTTGCCCTTCGCCAACAATTAACGAATCCAGACTAGATACCACCCGAAATAAATGCCTGATACAGACTTCCTCAACATAATAAAAAAAATAATCCTTATTTTCATAGGGAACATCATTTATCCGTGTCAAAAATTTCACCATTATTGGCAGAGCATCTACCGAATCTCTAACAACCGCATACATTTCTGTCCGGTTACACGTTGATAAAATAACACATTCCAGCATATCTTCGCAAGCCAAAATATGCCTCAAGCCATATTTCACCTGTTCTTCCGAAAAAGCAAAACACTCGCGAATTTCTACCGGCGCACTCTTATGATTCAACCCCAATACAACCAGCTGCATTCCTGATCTTCTCCTCCGCTTCATCCATCCGACCAGCCGCTAATAAGCAAAATACTTCTTCATCCAGCGCTTCCCGCCAAACCACCTGCCGCTCAGCCGAACTTACCAGCCGTTCTTTGATCTCCTGGCGCAGACGGGAAATCATATCTAAATATAGTCCATATTCCGGCCCATAATGTTTAGCTAAATCTTTACGCATCCAGCTGGCTAAAGCCGGACTTTTACCACCAGTCGACACCGTCAATACCAAATCACCATTAACCACTTGCGCTGGCACCGTAAAATCGCACAAATCCGGGGCATCGACTACATTAACCAAAGCCCCGGCATCCCTGGCTTCTTGGGCCGCCAAGGTATTTACCGTCGAGTCGCTGGTAGCACAAATAACAATAAAATAATTTTTTGCCAAACCTGCCGCATAGGCGGTATTAATATAAGTTATTTTTCCGCTTTTAGAAAAATCCAAAAGTAATGGCGTAAGCATCGGACTACATAAGGTCACTATGGCTTCAGCCGCAAGCAACGCTGTAACTTTCCGTTCAGCCACTTCGCCACCACCAATCACTAAACACCTTCGCCCACTAATTCGCAAATTTATCGGATAATACGCCATCAGCCTTCCACTCCTATAGCTAAATTAGTTCGCGATTTAACAGTATTATCCTCTCACAAATTCCCGCTCAATCGCTTTTTCCTACCGACACTTTTCCCTTTGCAGCTGGTAAACCAAAATACGCTTCGAGAACTTTACGGGCTAACGGGACAGCTGCCATCGAGC
This sequence comes from Bacillota bacterium, assembly GCA_017889625.1. Taxonomy (GTDB): domain Bacteria; phylum Bacillota; class Negativicutes; order Sporomusales; family CTSoil-080; genus CTSoil-081. The sequence continues at coordinate 61,779 of JAGGAD010000014.1, forward strand.
CTTCACCACCGTCCTCCACCAACACCGCCAAAGCTATTTCAGGATTATCAGCCGGGGCATAACCAGCAAACCACGAATGAACAGTATCACGCCCTGTCTCAGCCGAACCAGTCTTACCGGCCACAGGCTTAGGAAATCCGCGAAATATGCTAGCCGCAGTTCCCCGCTCAACCACGGCTTCCACCCCTTTACGCACAGCCGCCCACACCTCAGGCCGCAAATAAATTGTTCTAACAACGGTAGGTTGAATTTTTTCTACGGTAATCCCCTCAGTATTAATCACCTTGTCCACTAGAATCGGCTTATAAACAATCCCACCGTTAGCTACCGCCATCATCACCAGGGCCTGCTGCAGCGGAGTTACCAAATAATATCCTTGACCAATAGCCGCAATCAAAGTTTCACCGGGATACCAGGTTTCACCATAATTGGCTAATTTCCATTCTTCAGTTGGCACAAACCCGGTTTCCTCTCCCCGCAATTCAATACCGCTGGTTTTACCTAACCCAAAAGTCAACGCATATGCCGCCAAAGTATCCGCTCCCAGCCGGCGGCCAAGTTCATAAAATACGGGATCACTAGACATGGCTAAACCATCGACGATTTTCAACGTACCCAGTCCTTTAGGTTCCCAACCATAAAACGTCCATCCGTCTAATACATAATAACCGATATCATGAAAAGTTTCCTCGGTTGTCGTTGCCCCTGTTTCCAAGGCCGCCGAAGCCGTCACAACTTTAAAAACTGACCCTGGCGGATAAGCATTTTGAATCACCCGGTTGCTTAGCGGTTTATCCGCATTATTCAAAAGAGTCTGCCATGCCTTAGTCGTTATTCCCGCGGCAAACAAATTAGGATTAAACGTCGGGCTGCTGGCGAGCGCCAATACACCCCCGGTCTTAACATCAAGGACAACAACTGCGCCACCTTTAGCCGGCATGCCGATTGTGCGGCTAACATCAATTTGCTCTTTTAAGGCGGTTTCAGCGGCTTTTTGCAAATTGGCATCAAGGGTAAGGACCAAACTGTTACCTGCAATAGCCGTTTTTTCTCCAGCAACACCAACCTCCTTACCTTGGGCATTTACTTCAACCTCCCGCCCGCCGTCAACACCACGCAACACATCCTCATATACCTGCTCCAGTCCGGACTTCCCGATCATATCACTCATACCATATCCGGCAGCCTTTCGCTCTTGATATTCATCCTCATCTATTTGACCAATGTAGCCAAACATATGCGCCGCCAGTTCTCCATATACATATTGCCGCACAGGAATAGCTTCAACAACAACCCCCGGCAACCAAGACTTATTTTCCTGAATCTTAGCCATCGCCGTCTGATCGGCATCACGCTTTAATCGTACCGGAGTAAACAAAAATTGCTGTCCACGCTGCAGCAAGGTGTTAATCTCCGTTTCCGTCAAACCCGTCACTCCCGCTAAAAACGGCGTAGCCTCCCCCGCATTAGAATATTCTCCCGGAATAACCGATATCGCGAAACTAGGCCTATTGGCAACAACAACAGCACCATTACGATCATAAAAAGATCCTCGCGGGGCTTGTTGGTACTGTCTCCTAATCCGATTTTCTTCGGCATTTTTTTTATATTGCGGTCCTTCTAACAGTTGCACCCAAACCAGTCTTACAACTAAAAGCAGCATAATTCCGCACCCAATTAGCAACAGAATTGACATTCTTCTGGCTTTTTCCAATTCCCACACACGCATTACTCCTTTTCCCAACCTTTTGCTATTGTTATTATGCTATCCACGGACAAAAAAAATAGCCCCTCACCGTAGAGGGGCCGATCAAGACTTACCTATTCATAATTTTTTCCAATAACCACCGATGCCTTTACCGACTTAGTATCATCCGGTTTAACCTGTAAGCTATAATCAAACGGCAAACCCGTCAGCTTACCAGACACCGTATTATCCTTAGAATACGATACAACACTGCTAGTTTCAACTACCTGAGAAGCATTAGCCACACTAACCACTTCAAAGCCGCGCGCCTTTAACAGCGCCACTATTTTTGCTCCGGCATTTGGTTTCCCGCTAGCATTAATAACCGAAACTGTCAATTTTTCATTGGCCGCCGTCACTGGCGGTTTAACTGGCTCAGGCTTACTTACAGGTTTTGTTCCATCCGCATTTAACTCTGGTTTAGCCTTTTCTGGCAACACAATCGGATCAAGCACTTCCATTTCCTTAGGAATTGATCGCTGATATTCGACAGCTAATTTCTGATCCGCTACCGCATCACTTGAACTCAACGTTGAGCCCTGTGTCTGTGCCACGTATTTTCTTAGCGCCACAACATCAGGCAACCAATAACTTACATCATCAATATATGCCGGAGTACCTGGAACCATTTCAGCTGTAAGCCCCACCTTTTGCGCGTTATTCAACAATTTTGCAAAATTGGCCATCTCAGCAGTAGTCATATTGGTTTGTACCGCCGCACCTATTTCCTTTAACATAGCAGGAATACGCGGAATTATTCCCGGACTGGTTACCGCTTTCAGTACCGCCTTAACAAATTTTTGTTGCCGTGCAATACGGCCAATATCGCCTTCACCATCACGGTAACGGGCATACTGAATAGCTGTTTTTCCATCCATATGCTGCTGTCCCGGATATAGGTCAATGGTCAAGTTGTCATACGGGTCTTGATAAAACATCCGTTTCTCAACATTAATATCTACTCCACCGATAGCATCAACAATTTTACAAAATCCCGAAAAATTAATTACAACATAATAATCAAACGATATTCCTAGCAAATCCTCAACCGCTTGCATTGAAAGCTTGTACTTACCTTCCGCATAAGCATGATTAATCTTATCCCAGCCATGCCCAGGAATCTTCACCCGAGTGTCCCGCGGCACCGACAGCAAATTTACTTGATCAGTTTTGGTGTCAACCGTAAAGACCATCATAGTATCGGAGCGTCCGCCATCATCGGCCCGCTCATCAACCCCTAATACCAAAATATTAATTTTATTTGGCATCCCCGTTAACCCCATCGTCCGTTTCGCTTTATTTAAATTACCACCAAAGTATAAATAAGAAGCTCCGGCTGCCAACGAAAAAATCAGCAATCCAACAACTATAAGCAAGATCTTTTTTGTATTGATTTTTCGCTGCCCAGTTTTTCGCTTTTGCAGCCTGGTATGCTGGTCAACTCGTCTAGTTAGTTCTGTTGTCAAGCGTAGCCATCCTCTCTCTTTTTCCTCGAATAAAAGATTTGGCTTCAGCCTAGTTTTTTAACTAGGCAGAAGCCACAATTTTTAAATCGTTAATACCTAATCTTTATTAGAAGTATATCAGAGTTTTCGTTTAATCGTCAACAACTGACCATTATTCAACAAAAAACCTGCCGGGAACATCCTCCCCCGACAGGTTTTCAATTTTATTGTTGTTTAGGAAATTTCTTATCAATAATCGGCCATATTTCCGGCTGTTCCTGGCCCAACCGCCAAATGGCTATCCCTGCCGGATCATATTTAGCAACAATATCCAGCTTAGCGGCGGTACTTTTGTCATTTTCAAACCACAATTCGTGGCCATCATATTTGTAATGCGGGGCCTGAGCCGCCTCATCATACTCGATTGTCGCCCCTCTTTGATCAGCCCGCGCGATAGACTCAGCATACCGCATCGTCTCGGCATCCCCATTCGCAGGCCAGTCATAACCATAGGCACTTATACCAGCGATGACTTTGTGGGGACCGCCAGCTTTCTCAATCGCATACTGGAGATTCTTTTCGTACCAATCAATCGGTGCTAACGGCCCTGGTTTAGATGTTGCCCAATGATTATCATACAGCATAATCTGCAGAAAATCGGAGTTTTGGGCCAACGCCGAATAATCATATGCTCCAGAAACATCTTCCGCAACATCGACCTGCGGAAATACTGAAATAATTACCGTTTTATTAATGGCCTTCAGCTTGGGATAAAGTTCAGCCATAAATGCGGTTAAATTCTCCCGATGTTTCGGCTGTAACAGCTCGAAATCAATATTTACACCATCGTAGCCCCGCTCTTGAACTATCTTGACAATACTGTCAGTAACCTTGGTACGAACAGCCGGATCACCAAGTACAGTATCAGTAGCCCCAGTTTTATTCGTAATCAAGGGATACATCTTTAATCCCAAGCCCTTAGCCGTATCATAAACTAGTTGGCTATCTTTAGATTCTAAGGTCCCATCAACAGTTGCTTTATACCAGAACGGTCCGACCCCAGACATACTCTTGGCGAACGTCTTCATACTAGGGAATGATCCTGTTTGATCTGGCGTTCCCGGCCATGGATTTTCATAGTACCCAATTACCATGCGCGGCGGTTTTATGCTGGCCCCAGGCTCTGGGATTGGTTTAGGTGCCGCTTTCTGTCCGCAGCCACTCAGTAAAACTATGGTTGAGCATACAAAAACAACTAAAACTAGTACCGCAATAAGCTTTGACTTACGCAAAACTGTCACCCCTCCAGTTCCAATTTACTGATAGTATTGGCAACTTAAATTTTCTTATTCGCTTTATCATTGCATCCACAGTTCAGCGCAAAAACAGCCTAAACTTTAACCGATACTTTTAGTATATAATCGATAAAAGAAGGAATATTGCGTCTTATTAAGCAATATCATGTTTTGAGTCGCCATTTTATGCTAATGCGGTATTTAGCGCCGCGCTTGTCCTTCCCGGAAGTGTTATAATAGTTCCATACATAGAAGTTAATTCAACCTAATAACAAAGGAGTGTTTTTTATGCGAGAAAGCCTATCAAGCTCCTTACCGCCACTAGATGGTCCTGCGGTTAAAAAGTTGGAAGATGCTCTCGTAAAATCCCCCACCAAGGCTATATTCCTTGAAATCAACGACGCCCAATATCAGCTGTCCCGCGAAGGACGCTGGCTTAAGTTTTCCCTACTTAATAAAAAACGAACTCCCAAACGCAGTGCCCTGTTTTCTACCATTACTGAGGTTTACAATCAAACCATGCACGGAAATAGTTGGCGAATAGCCAGCTGCAATATTTAAGCCCGAAACTCAAGCCCTCCAGCGGAGGGCTTTTAAATTTTTATTTCCTTGCATTTTCGGTAAAATTGGATAAAATTATTTACTATCCCAGCCGTAATTCCCCAAATAACCCGCTCGTGATAACGGTAAAAGAAAACCTTGTACGACGACCGTTTTTTCCACTCGGAGGGATAACCAGTCACTAGTTCAATCGGAAAATCTCCCTGGGGCCGAGTCGCAACTTCAACCGTTCCCACCAACGGCTCAGTCTCAAGAAAAAATTTTAGCGGTACCACAAAAACTTCAGCCACCTCGCTCGCACTGGGCCTAACATTAGCCACCTCAGAAATATAGCCAACAAAAGGATATATTAACAACCCCAAGGGTGTAACGACGAAATCCATTTGCCCCAGCACCTTAACCCCACTTGCCTTTAAGCTAAGTTCTTCACAGGTTTCCCGGACTGCCGCCGCCTGAGCCGTTGCATCTATAGGCTCAATTCGCCCCCCGGGAAAACAAATTTCTCCCGGTTGCCACGCCAGACTTGCCGCCCTTACTTCAAATAATATTCCCGGTTGACCATTCTGTTCAACCAACGGCAAAAATACCGCTGATCGAAAAAAATCCCCTTCGTTTTGAAGGCCAGGCTGGCCCCCGACTAAGTTATTTTTTAACTGCTGATAAAATGCTTGCACGCACTGTTCGCCCACTTTCCCTACCGCGTTATAACCAAGCTGCCAAAACTGTCTTGTTCCAACTGCCACCTGACGTTATTTATCTTTTCTTCCCCAAAGTAAATATCCCCTCCTTAAACCATTATAAACCTCAGCAACGAAAAAAGGCCCGATGTAACAACAAGCTACATCAGGCCTTTTTAAACGATTATGGCTATTGAATAATCGGAGGAATATACGGCATTGTTTTCGCTAACAGCCACAACATAATCAGCACTGCCGGAGCATGGAACATCAATTGCAAGACAGAGTATCCAGCAAGGTCACGCGCTTTTACACCGGTCAGCCCCAGCAACGGCAACATCCAAAATGGATTGATAAAATTAGGCAACGCTTCAGCAGCATTATATACCTGTACCATCCAACCTAAATTGACATGAAGCTGATTCGCAGCTTCCAACATATAAGGCGCTTCAACAATCCATTTACCACCACCGGAAGGAAGAAACAACCCTAAAATTGCTGAATAAATACCTACAATTACCGGCAAAGTCCCGGCGGTCGAAATAGATACAAAGAAGTTCGCCAATACATCGGTAAGTCCCGAACCCATCAAAACTCCGAAAATCCCCGCATATAGCGGAAACTGAAGCAATACACCGCCAGTCATTGGCACCGATTTTGCCGCAGCTCTGAGAAAAGATTTTGGCGTCCAGTGTAATAGCATACCAGCCATAAGAAACATGAAATTGTAGACATTCAAGTCCATCGCCGCCAGGCCGCCCTGAGTAGAAAATACGTTGTACAAATATAGTACTCCTAGAATAACGATAATAATAGTAAGAATCGGGCTGTATTCAAGATATTCACCAGGAGTTTGGGCTTTACCAATAGGTTCTTCCACTTCATTTTGATAATATATACCAACCATTTCGGCAGTTTTAGCCTTCTCCGCGGTCGGACAAGACGCATAGCATATCCACATCGACAAACATACCAACACAATAATCATCACTAGGTTCTGCCAATTCAATAGCGTTTCTTCAAGCGGTATTGTCCCACTGATTTTATAAAGCGCCGCCGGAATAGAAGTTTTTGTCGCCATTAATAAAGCAGCAGACGAAGATAGGCCTAACGCCCAAATACTGCCTAACCCCAGATAGGCCGCAGCTCCCATCGCCCGATAATCAATACCTTTAACCCGTTTTGATATTTCCCGCGTTAAAATCCCGCCAAAGATTAAACTGAAGCCCCAGCTTAATAACGATGCGATCATAACCATAAACGCAACATAGGCTACCGCAAACTTTGGGGTCTTCGGCACTTCTGCAAGCTTAATTACCAGTTTTTTAACCGGAGGCGAAACCGCGACAATATAGCCGGCAATAACCACAAAGGCCATTTGCATTGTGAACGGAATCAACGACCAAAATGATTTACCAAAGTCAATCCCAACTTGCAACGGCGTGCGTCCCATCGCAAGTGCAGCCACCGCAATAATAACTACCGCTATTGCGGCAAATACATACGCGTCGGGAAACCAGCGTTCACTCCAGTCGGCCAACTTAGCCCCTACCCGGGCCAGAATTCCCATTTCTTCGCCTTGTGTACCCCCATTTGAATCTGGTTGCAAAGTTATTCACCTCTCCTTTAGGTTGCAATAAATTCTTACCCACTAAATTCAATGTTAATATACTTCGCCGCCAGTTTGTTAATTCCTTGATATTAATCCATTTTTATACAATTTTATTTGATAACCGTTTATATTTTTAACTCTACCCGTACCTTTTCCAACCGTAACTTTTGCTCAGGCCGTTCGGGCTGATTGCCATACTGATAACAATCCAGTACATCAGCGTCTTTTACAACTTCCTCAAGCGGACTTCCTATCTCCGTTTTATTGCTATGAACTTTCGCCGCGTGAGCTAATAGTTCAATTTCTTCCTCTGTAAACCAACTGCAAGCGCGTAAGAACATTTTTACCGGCTGGTAGCCTGCTTCAGCGTGATTTTGTTGCTTGCCAGTCACAATTCTTCCATAGTCATGGATTGAGCAGGCTATCGCTGCCAATTCGCCATCAACTCCACGATTTGCCGCAAGATGTTGCCCCACCTTAGCTGAGCTTACCATATGAATAACTTCCCATTCCAGCGGCCAGTCCCGCTCTTGCTTATCATTTTGATATTTAGCTATTTCCCCCAGCAACTTACTTTGTACTGCAAAAATTCTATTCATTGCCACATCAGCTCCTTGATAAATTAACTTTATTACATCTTATCCTTCGGCAAAAAAAACTTCAAGCACTGTTATTGTTACAAAAAAAAATCCCCGGCTCAAACCAAGCCGAAGTAAACCACGCCCATAAATATCATATCATTATTAGAAATCCGCACCTTAACGGTTTCGATCTCCCTAATGGCCCCCTCCGCCTTGGGCCATGTCCAAATAAAATGCCGCCATACCCCTCGACAATTCTGCATTTTCCCCGGTAGCCTCACCAAATACTGTTGCCAGTTCCATAAGTTCCTGGGCACTACTGCTATCCACCAGCGTCCAGCACCGCAGTCGCACGTAATTATAACCGCGCTCAAAGTCACTTACCTTGTTATCCTTGCCCTGCACACCCAAGCTTGTCCCTCCTATCAG
>JAGGAD010000015.1 GCA_017889625.1 Bacillota bacterium
ACTTATTCTCCCAGGCCGTTTCCAGCCAAGTACCTTCAGCGTTTAAGAGCTTAACTACTGTGTTCGATATGGGAACAGGTGGATCCTCTTAGCTATCGATACCGAATATGGTTTTGTTATGACGCTTATGTAGTATACCGCATTCTCTTTTTTATGTCAACTGATTTTTGGATTTTTCACAACGTTTTTTCTTAACACTTCAATATAGTATCTTATATTCCCAATAAATATACAAGATAGATCCCACTCAGCTACATAATCACAGCAAAAACACACAATACCCGTCTTTTGGTAGCCATCGTTCTTACTATTCGCCCTATGATGGCTAATAGGATAAACAACACCACGATACAGCTACACCTTCCAGCATAAACGCTAACATAAAACCATTTATAAATGCGAATAACATACATCCTCACCCATAAAATTGTAAAAAACAACAGACTGCCTTTCAGCAGTCTGTAAAATTTAATCTCGCTGTGGTCGCATATGTGGAAATAACAACACATCTCTTATTGAGTAATTATCAGTTAACAGCATGACCATGCGATCAATGCCAATCCCTAGACCACCTGTAGGTGGCAAGCCATACTCAAGTGCAGTTACATAGTCTTCATCCATCATATGTGCTTCATCATCGCCTGAGTTACGGTCAGCAACTTGCGCCTGAAAACGTTCTTTTTGATCAATTGGGTCATTTAGTTCAGAAAAGCCATTGCCCATTTCCCGACCATAAATAAAGAATTCAAATCGATCAGTAATTTCCGGATTTTCCTTGTTACGTTTAGCCAATGGCGATATTTCTGTAGGATGTCCAATAATAAAAGTTGGCTGCATCAAATGCTCTTCCGCCACTTCTTCAAATACATTGCTTAATATTTTCCCAATGCCATCTTTTTTCTCGTATTTGACACCCAATCCATCAGCAATAGACCTCGCTTCTTCAAGGCTTTTTGGCGCAAAATCAATACCTGAAAACTTCTTAATGGCTTCAGTCATTGTCATTCTGTTCCATGGCGGTGTTAAATCAATCTCTTGCCCTTGATAAGTAATTTTCGTAGTTCCTATTACATCTAAAGCTACCTTAGAAAAAAGTTCTTCAGTCAAACGCATTACATCCTGATAATCCGCATACGCCTGGTATAGTTCTACCATCGTGAATTCAGGATTATGTTTAATGGAAATTCCTTCATTACGAAAGTTACGATTAAGCTCATATACTTTTTCAAAGCCCCCAACAATAAGACGCTTTAAATAAAGTTCTGGGGCAATGCGCATATATAGATTCATGTCCAAGGCATTGTGATGTGTAATAAATGGCCGTGCCGCAGCTCCCCCCGCAATAGGTTGTAGCATTGGTGTTTCAACCTCTAGAAAGCCTTTACTTTCAAGGTTTCGACGAATAGATTGTATAATTCGACTTCTAGTAATAAAGGTATCCCGAACTTCAGGATTTACCATCAAATCAAGGTAGCGTTGACGATACCTTGTTTCAACATCCTTCAGACCATGCCATTTATCTGGCAATGGTCTGAGCGCCTTAGCCAACATTTCAAAGCTACTAACTTTGACGCTTATTTCACCACGATTAGTGCGAAACACTTGACCTTCTACTCCAATAATGTCCCCTAGGTCTACTAGGCCAAACTCTTCATAGCCCTCATCGCCCAACACATCTTTCCTAAAATACAGTTGAACCTTTCCGGACATATCCATTATGTGGGCAAAGCTCGCTTTACCATGACCCCTAACGGCCATGATCCTTCCAGCAATACGAACTGTAGTACCCTCAAGTTGCTCAAAGTTCTCTATAACCTGAGCTGCATGATGCGTGAAGTCATATTTACGGCCAAAAGGTTCAATCCCACGCCCCTCTATTGCCGCCATCTTTTCCCGGCGTGCACGCATCAGTTCATTCATTTCCTCATTAGTTGTAACAACTTGGTCCTGACTATCAGACATAATAACTTTACTCCCCCATGCATCAAATACTAGATGCCCTTAATGTCAATAACTTCGTATTTTAATGCCCCAGCCGGGACATTAACTTCAACGATACTACCAACTTTTTGCCCCATTATCGCTTCGCCCACTGGCGATTCATTTGAAATTTTAAATTCAGTCGGATCTGCTTCAGCCGAGCCAACAATTGTATACTCTAGTTCATCACCAAATTCAAGATCTTTTAAGACTACCGTCGAACCAAGCGACACAACATCAGCACTGATCTCATCTTCATCAATCAGCTTAGCGTTCCGCAGCATTTTCTCCAGAGTTAATATTTCACCTTCAATAAACGCCTGTTCATTTTTTGCATCCTCATACTCCGAATTCTCACTGATATCACCAAACTCAATCGCCTGTTTGATTCGTTCAGCAACTTCCCTGCGCCGTACGGATTTGAGGTGGTCCAATTTTTGTTCTATTTTCTTTAGGCCTTCTGCGGTTAGAATAGTTTCTTTTTCCGGCATAATTTTGCTCCCCTTTTATCTGTTAAATTACGTCCAAGGACTCGCAATATATTATTCTAAGGCTACCAACATTGCCGCATGGACGGTATAAACAATATAAATAGTGTCAAGCGAACAACTTGACACTTTGCAGCGCAGGAGCGCCTCTCCCGCATTTAGACTAATTATAGGCATAAACCAATAGTTTGTCAACGCTTTTAGCCGACTACCTCCTTTTTGCCCTTTCGCCTAGCTATATTATCCCGAATACTTTCAATCTTTTCAGCAGTCACCGGCCGATCAAAACTACGAAATCCTGCCAACTTAAAGCCATGTTTCTCTGCTAAACTTTCAATAGTTTGAATTTGTTTTACAGTGAGCTCCCGCCCCAATGTGAAATTTTCATAGCGTTTTTCCAAAGCCAAAATCATAGTCTCAGCCATACACGCGTAGGCCGTCTGTGGAGGAAATCCAAAGTTTAGTTTAAAATCAACATTTCCAGGAACTTCGACAACTCCGCCTTCGATAACTAAAACATCATCCCGTATTTCGCTAACTTTCTTTGACACATTGCGCGGTCGAGCAACATCGCAAACCACCGCACCTGTTTTTAGATCTTCAGGCTCAATAATAATATCTACTGCACTTGTAACTGCAATAACAATATCCGCAACTCTTAGGGCTGCTTTAGTATTAGCAGTTACTTTAACTGCTAACCCCACATTACGATATATTTGTTGAGCAACTTTTTCCAGTTTAGCCTCATCTCGCGCCACAAGTGTCAGATACCGCACTTCCCGGGACAAAATCTGGGCACAAGCTGCACCAATTGAACCAGTTGCTCCAAGCACAACAACATTAGCCTGCTCCATATTAATCCCGAGAAGTTTTGCCGCCTGGCGGGTTCCTTCGAGAGCGGTCGCCACAGTGTAGCTGTTACCCGAAGTAACAGCTATATTCAGATTACGCGCTACAGTAATTCCCGCATCACCAACTACCGAAGTAAACGCCCCAAGCCCAAGTATTTTCGCGCCTAGTTTTTCAGCAACTTTGCCCGTCTTTATAATTTTATTAATTACGTATTTTTCCGGCAATTCAGTCATTTGGCGAGATGTTAGCGGACATCCGACAAACCATCCATCAACTGAATTATATTCTGACGAAACACCACTAATATCCGAAACTTTAAATGGGGGAATATACCTCATAATTCCTTCAACAAATCCATCAGGCCAGCTTTTAGTAAAAGAAAACTTCCGACTTAAATCCTTTGCTGTCAGTGGATGGACTACAAATGCGAAATTATCCATTTATATGCGCTCCCCTTTAAGTTATGATAACTTTCGTACCTGTGGACTAATGCCAATTTCATCAAGTAGCATACCATAATCTTGTGTAGACAGCTCATCAGGGCGCTTTCCAGCAAAAGCAACAAGGATTGCCTCAATAATATTAGTACCAAAAACCCGACCATCAATCGCCGGTGTTGTTGTCACTAAAGTTGCTACGCCCCTGCTCTTTAATAGCTGCTCATCCTCTTGGGTGACCGTGTTCGTAATAATAATTTTTTTAGATAACTTTTCTGGCATATATCGTCTTATAAAATGGAAATCTCCAGCAATAACATCTGCATCGTTAAAATATTGACCAAAACGGGGTTGGAATTGATTTTGTTGTTCTCCGGTTGGATAAAACATACTAATCGGCAACTTGGTTATCACCGGAGCAACTACGCTGGCAAAGCGGGCCAGACTATTTAGCGTTTTAATTGGTATTGGCAAGCCCAAACCGAATAATAGATCACCAAAAACGGTAACAGCTCCTGCATCAGTTAGGGCCTCTGCCAATCCAAACCTATCGACGGCGCAAACCACCAAGGTTTTACAACCTTTAAAATTAATATCGTGGTGTCGCTCCAAAAAACCAACTACCCTCCGCTCTAAGGTATTCTTAATGCCACTACCATCAACAAACGGTGTTATTTTTGCAACATTGGCTATTTTTGCCGATTCTTTAAAGATATACCTTTTTTTACCTGCATAAATATAAAGATCGGTTCCACCTAAACCAAAAGCATCGACTTTTCCGTCGAGTCTACGAATTAATTCAATAGCTCTTTCCTTATCTCCATCCGTACCTATCCGTTCAACGGAAAAAAGCTGACCACCAAACTCCTGCTCAGCCTTATGGTCACGTTTGGAGGACCCCAAACTAATACTGACTACTCGTTTCATATGTCCTCCCAGCTATGCATGTAGCTGTCGAATAATATCACGAATGTTATTGACATCTACATATTTGTCATCCGCCAAAGGTGATTCTCCAATCTTAACACCAATTACGTCTTTATCCAGCAAATTCCCCGCAAGATTGACTCGCATATCTGACCCAATAATAATGACACTGTCATACTTTCGTAGAACCGCCACCATTGCCATTATCTCGTTTAGTAATTCCACCCCAGACTTGTTTTGAACAAATTCCCACCGCTCCTTTTCGGACAGCAAAAAGCAGTAATCTACCCCCTCACTATGCGCCATCTGTTCCAATTCATCACAATTTTTAATTGGAAACCCCACTAAAGCAACTAGCCCACCTTTTCTAACTTCGCCCAAACCTTCAAGGCGAGATATAAAGGTGCGATCAACACCAATTTTATTAGCAACCTCTTGCTGTGATAATCCCCTAACCCTCATTCTTAGAATTTCTTCAATTTCTTGGTGAATTTTCTCGCTATTTAGAATTTTCTCGCCAATATGCAGCAGCATTTCACATCGCTCCCACATAATAATATGTGCACAAGATTGTGTACATATACATATATTAACATTTTTAATTTTAATTTTCCAGGGAAAATACCATTTTATGGTTCAATAGGGAATCTCATGATAATTTTTTTTAGTAATTCCATTTTTAACTGAGTATCATCATGGCGCATACCTTTTTTTAATCCTTCCAGTACTCTAATACCACTAGCAGTAGTGAGCCCTAAGTCACTAGTCAATTGGCTCATCGTACTGCGCCGCGCATTATCAAGCGACTCTCTAACTGATTTTCCATTAGCAACACTATCTATTAATTCCTGGGTTAAATAAAACTGTGCAAGATTGCTCATAGGATTACCGCACGCCCCCGTAGATGTCCGTCCGATAATCTCCGGCATGGCAAAACGCATACCCCACTCAACCGACTGCTTAAGTTCAGCCGTTTCTTTTGCCATTTCAGTTTGCAATGTTCGCGAGGTGCAAATTCCATATGTATGCAGCGACCTAATAATACCGTGTTCTATCGTATGCGCCTGTTCCGCGCTAACTAGACCGCCTAAATTACCCCGGATACTTACTCCGCGGCCATCTTCTAAATTCGCTCCATATATCGTAACCGGAATATCTGTTTTATCTCGGAATTCAGTAAATCCACCAGCCGGAATCCATCCCGCCCCAGAAATCGTCGGATATTCTTTACGCATAGCTTTAAGATTAATCGCTTCCAAATCAGTAGAAAAAATATTGTTACCAGCCACCCGTAAAGTGTGCCATCTGGCACAACCATGCCCCTCAAGTACTGCTAATACAGTCGCTACTTCATGTCCGGCAGAATCATAGGCCTGTTGCATCCATATATTTAATATTCTGGCGACTACACCTACCGGATATAAGCTTCCATTATCCATTATCAAAGGACAAACCAAAACATCTTGCCCCGCCTTGGCTACAACTTTATCTTCATTTACAGCGGCAAAGGCTCCCACCATTTTACCACTGTTTGGATTAGGCAAAATCCCATTTGACACAGGTAAAATCAACATCAAAATTACACCTCTGACCCAACCTAACATAATGTTTTCAATATAGTAATAAACTCTTCCTGGCTTTCAGTCTGATTGAAGCGTACCCTAATTTCTGCAGCATGCGGAAAGCCTTTTGTATACCAAGCAGCATGTCTCCGCATCTCTCGAATAGCCACATATTCACCCTTGCAGGCGACAAGCATCGCTAAATGTCTTATAACTACTTCAAGACGTTGGCACATAGACGGCGCCTGATCAAATTTACCGTTAGTAAGGTACTCTAAAATCTGGCGAAAAATCCATGGATTTCCTTGCGAGGCTCGCCCTATCATTATCCCATCGCAACCAGTATCAGTCAACATTCGCTTGGCATCCTCCGGGGTGCGGATGTCCCCATTTCCAATAACGGGAATAGATACACTGGCTTTAACAGCACGAATAATATCCCAATCCGCCTGTCCTGCATAAAATTGTTCTCTCGTCCGGCCATGGACAGCTATCGCAGCTGCCCCAGCCTGCTCTGCCAATTTAGCAAGCTCGACCGCATTCACCGAAGCGTCATTCCAACCTTTGCGGATTTTTACTGTAACCGGAACGTTAACCGCCCTAGCTACTCTTCTAATTATCTGATATGCTACTTCAGGAGTACGCATTAGGGCAGATCCCTCACCATTTTTGACAACTTTATTCGCCGGACACCCCATATTTATGTCAATGATATCTGCACCAGATTGCTCAACAATTTTAGCCGCTTCCGCCATACTGTCCGGCTCTGATCCAAAAATTTGCACAGCAATTGGTCGTTCACTTTTAGCGAATTTTAACAACTCAAGCGTATGACAGTTCTTATATATTAAACCCTTGTCGCTGATCATTTCCGAATATACCAGACTACAGCCCATTTCCTTAGCCAGGATTCTAAATGGTAAATCTGATACTCCAGCCATTGGCGCTAAAATAATCGCCGGCTCGGCTATTGTTTTCATCCCAATCTGCATTTTTTCACTCCTATCAGTTTTAACAACATGTCAATGAGAACGAGTTCTCTTATAATTAGTTTCATCAGAAATAATTATTCCTACATACACTAAAGGACTTGGCATTATACCAAGTCCCCAACCATTCGGCACTATCCTTTTAAGGCAGCATTCCGTTCATAAATAATTCTCAACCCCTCAAGCGTAAGGAACGGTTCAACTACTCCAATGGTTTTAGATTCCTGGCCAATAAGATTTGCTAGTCCGCCAGTAGCCACTACACACGCCTCACAGTCTAATTCTTCACGCATCCTCCGGACAATCTCATCTACTTGACCAACAAAGCCGAATATTATACCAGACTGCATACTTGCAATTGTATTGCGGCAAATTACCGAACGCGGTTTTACTAATTCTATTCTCGGTAACTTGGCTGCTCGCTGAAATAACGCTTCCGTTGAAATTCCTATTCCCGGCGCAATGGCTCCGCCAAGATAGTCTCCATTCTTATCAATGGCACAAAAAGTAGTAGCTGTGCCAAAGTCAACAACAATGATCGGTCCGCCATGTTTTTCATAGGCAGCAATAGCGTTGACAATTCTATCTGCGCCAACCTCGCGTGGGTTTTCATATTTTATACGGATACCAGTTTTAATGCCTGGCCCAACTACAAGCGGTTCAACCTCGAAATATCGCTGTGCCATCCGTTGAAGCGGTATTATTAGTGGCGGTACCACCGAAGATATTATTACCGCATGAATATCAGTCATTGCTATGCCTCGATGGGAAAATAAGCTATTCATTAACACGCCGTATTCATCCGCAGTTTTTTGCCGATCAGTCGATATGCGCCAATGATAAAGAAGATCTTCTTTGTCATACACTCCAAGAACAATGTTAGTATTTCCTACATCAAATACCAGTAACATATTACAGTCCTTTCTAGATTCAAAGATAGTCTAAATTAATTTTCCTATATACCATCATGCTCCATCACTATCACGGGCACGAATTGATACATCACCAGCCACCACTTTTTCTACACCATTATCGGTTTGAACAAGCAATGCTCCATCATCGTCTATGTCTAAAGCCAAGCCCGAAAAACTGCTCCCAAACCCATAGACATCTACGTTACGGCCTAAAGTCACCGACTGAGTTCGCCATTGATCAAGAATCCTTGAAAAACCATGTTCAACGGCCTCATTATACACAATTTCTAATTCGACTAACACTGCCAATAGTAGTTCCAACCTGGACACGCTTGTACCAGTTGCAAGCATCAACGATGTTGCAACCATCTGAAGTTCCGACGGAAAATCATCGTTACTAATGTTAACATTAATACCTACGCCAATTATAACATAGTTTATGACATCAACCTCTGCCGACATTTCGGTTAGAATTCCAACCAATTTTTTTCCACCAAACATAATATCATTAGGCCATTTGATGCCGCTATTAATATTGGCGACTTTCTTTATTGCCCGATTAATCGCTACAGCTGCCATCATTGTACATTTGGGCGCATCCTGCAGACGAAAGTTCGGTCTCAATACTATAGAAAACCATATGCCTTTACTATACGGAGAAAACCAATTCCGTGCAAGCCGTCCTCGCCCACCCTTTTGGGTCTCGCCAACAACAACTTGTCCTTCAGGACAACCAATAGCTGCCATCTGCTTAGCAACATCATTGGTAGATGTCTCAAATTCCGCCTGATAATAAATATTCCGACCTAACGTTTTGGTCTTAAGGTGTGCCTCAATCTCACCTGGCAATAACAAATCAGGCGACTGCCGCAACCGATAACCTAAGCGGGAATGTGCTTCAATATCGTATCCTTCACTTTTTAAAGCTTGAATATGTTTCCAAACCGCTGTTCTTGATACAGTAAATCGGCGAGAAATTTCCTCGCCTGATAAATACTGTCCTGGTATTTTGCGTATCATTTCTAATATTTCGCTACGCATACGTTATCCCCCTGCTAAAAGCTCCAAATCATGCGTCACCAAAAGCTATTTTAACCCATTTCTCCCTGTTGTTTCATATGCTCTACTAAGGCTTTTAAATCATTTATCCGGCTGACAAGTTTCATAGTCTATTCTTGCCATTCAACTTTGTTTTCTATTAATAATCGCCTATCACGTATTTCGCCAAACAGCAAAAAAATATAAAGGCCTTCCCGCATAGACAGAAAGACCCATTTACAAGTGACCCCTACCGTCTCAGTCTTTAAAAATCCAAGCGGTTTACACCCCAACTAAGTATCCACCAATTAGTGCAGTTCTTAACGATACCGCCTGTACCAGCGTATAATCACGCTTATCATAGCATGTTTCAGAATGTCGGGCAAGCCAATATATTAAACACACAATTTTCTAACTATTTATATTAATTAGTATATGTCACACTAATAAAAAGTCTGTGAAAACAAAGTTTCACAGACTTTTATAAAGCATTATTATTTTTTGAGACTGAACGTCGCCCCAACCACAGCTTAGGCACTCTGACAGCCAAAACCATCAGCGCCGCCAGCACCAACATAACCGTTGATTGAACAATTATTGGTAAACTTTGAGCCAGGTACGCCCATACCGCCAGCACGGCCCCAGCGAAAGTAATCGGCAGTCCAACATAATAACCTTTAACTTGAAAAATATTGAATTTAACTAACCGGACTAATCCGCAAAGCGGAAACACAGCTACTAAAAGGCACCCATTAATACCAATATTCACAAAATCCAAAAAATAAGCGACGGTCACCGGTGCAACGCCAAAAGAAACAAAATCAGAAAATATATCCAGTTTTCGCCCCGCACTGGCAATGTTCAAACGTCTAGCAATACGTCCATCAACACTATCAAACAACGCCGCTGCCATAATCAATAATACCGCCATTTCCCGTTGATGGAGAAAAGCTGCCATAATCGCTACAATTCCGGCAAAAAGGTTAATCACTGTCAAGATATTAGGTACCCATCTTCTCGACACATAATCACCTCTTTGATTTATTTTTCACTTTACCCAATACCTTTAGGTATTAATTATCTGCATTAAATTTTCGGCCAAAATAAGTCATCATCGCGCCGTTTCAATATAACAATCTTAGGCCCGGTAATCTCATCACCACCAGTAACCGCACTCGCAGAACTATCCGATTTCTTTTCATCTGATACATCAGTCGAAGCTTCAATACTACCTGTTTCAAGTAGGTTCGCCAATTCAGCGCCTTCAAGCGTTTCACGCTCGATCAAAGTCTTAGCTACTAAATGTAACTTATCAATATTAGTATTTAGCATTTCCATTGTCTTGGTATAAGCATCATCAATTAAATTTTTTACTTCCTTATCAATAGCTGCAGCTACCTCTTCACTATAGTTGCGGTCACGCCCAATATCCCGACCTAAAAATACCTGATCCTGCCTGCGACCAAAGGTAATCGGACCAAGAGCTTCGCTCATACCAAATTCAGTAATCATTTTTCTCACTATTTCAGTGGCCCGTTCTAAGTCATTTTGTGCTCCAGTACTTATTTCTCCAAGTACTAACGCCTCTGCCACTCGCCCACCCAACAAAGTCTTAAGCTGATCTAAAAGTTCCGACCTTGTCGCGTAATAGCGATCTTCCTTAGGCAACATTAAAGTATATCCCCCGGCCCGCCCCCGCGGTATAATCGATACTTTATGTACTGGATCGGTATGGGTCAGCATCATTCCCACTAAGGCATGCCCCGCTTCATGATACGCTGTCAGATTTTTCTCTTTATCGCTAATAACCTTGCTCTTACGTTCAGGTCCAGCCACTACCCGTTCTACTGCTTCTTCCATTTCAGCCATACCAATACGTTTTCTACCTCGTCTGGCTGCCATAAGCGCTGATTCATTTACCAAATTACTAAGATCAGCTCCGGTAAAACCAGGCGTACGCCGAGCTATAACATCAAGATCAACGTCCTTGTCTAACGGTTTATTTTTGGTATGAACTTTAAGAATTTCTAGACGTCCTTTAACATCCGGTTTATCCACTACTATCTGCCGATCAAATCGGCCTGGCCGAAGCAGAGCCGGATCAAGAATATCAGGGCGGTTAGTAGCAGCAATAATTATTATACCCTCATTAACTCCAAATCCATCCATCTCAACTAATAATTGATTAAGCGTCTGTTCCCGTTCATCATGTCCACCACCCAAGCCTGCACCACGCTGGCGTCCAACTGCGTCAATTTCATCAATAAACACAATACACGGAGCATTCTTTTTTGACTGCTCAAACAAATCCCTCACCCGTGATGCGCCTACACCGACAAACATTTCCACAAAATCGGACCCACTGATACTAAAGAATGGCACCCCAGCCTCACCAGCTACGGCTCGAGCAAGTAAAGTTTTTCCTGTCCCCGGAGGTCCAAAGAGCAATACCCCTTTAGGAATACGCGCCCCCAAATCATTGAACTTCTTCGGATGCTTAAGAAATTCAACAACCTCTTCTAATTCTTGTTTAGCCTCATCAGCTCCGGCTACATCAGAAAACGTTACTTTTATCTTTTCCTCGCTATGCAGTTTTGCCCGGCTTTTGCCAAAAGACATCACCCGGTTCCCTCCACCCTGGGTTTGCTGCATGATAAAAAACCAAACACCAATTAAAAGCAACATTGGCAATACTGAAGAAAAAATTGCTGTCCACCACGGCGGTTGCGGTGGCTGTTCTGCCTTAATATCAACTTTTTTCTCCCGCAGCAAATTAATTAACGTTGGATCATTAGGAGCCACCGAAGTAAATTCCGGACCGTCCTTTAATTTACCGCGAATCGAGTTGTCAACAATAGTGACACCCTCAACCTTTTGTTCCTCCACATACTTCAAAAACTGAGTATAACTCACCTCTTGCTTAGTTGTGGTACGAGACGAATAATATTCAATAAAAGATATTGCAATGATGATAATCAATAAATAGACACTCACATTGCGGAAAAATTTATTCAAACAGTAAACCTCCTCTCGTGGAGCTCACACGCCATTAACTGTGATATCCATAGGTCATTATCATACCATAATTTAACCAAATTTACAATCATTCCTTGTTGACTATCTTTGGTTATATCTACTTCACCCTGTATACCTTATGCAAGAATCAGGCACCATAGGCCTCCGGTTTCAAAATTCCAACAAATGGCAGATTACGATATTTTTCAGCGTAATCCAGGCCATAACCAACAACAAATTCATCAGGTATCTCAAACCCAGTATATGCTACATCAACTTCAATTTTCCGCCGGGATGGCTTATTGAGCAATGTGCAGATTTTTACACTTGCCGGATTACGAGATTTGAGGTTCTCCGTCAAGTATTGTAAGGTCAGACCACTATCAATAATATCCTCGACAATAAGTAAATGCTTGCCTTCAACACTCTCGTCTAAGTCTTTCAGTATCCGCACAACCCCACTAGAAGTGCTCCCACCCCCATAGCTTGACACTGCCATGAAATCAAGTGCGACCGGCACCTTGATCGCCAGAGCAAGATCTCCCATAAAAATTACCGCCCCGCGAAGTATGCAAATCATCAAAATTTCTTTTCCCTGATAATCGGCTGTTATTTGGGCTCCGAGTTCACGCACCCGTTGGTCAATAGCCTCTGAACTTAATAGTACCTTTTTAATATCCCCTGTCAATCGTTCCAACTCCCCTGTATATTTATGGTAACATACAAAAAACTCTTGGTTCCCTTGTCCGGCATTGCCCGCTCAGTTTGTCGATAGCCCCCTACCCAGAGTATCCCTTGACCATCGCACAATATCGGTACAGCATCACGCGCCTCACGAGGCACCTTCGCATCAATAAAAAAATCTTTCAACTTTTTGCTGCCCGGCATACCAGAAGGCCAAAAGCGATCACCCGCGTGCCTAGTCCTAACATATAATGGAGGCGTAATTTTTTGCCAATCGAAAACTGCACACTCTGGCATTTTCTTCGGCATATAACTAACTAATTGAGCCATCACTTCAATTCCAATGTCAGAAACACAAGTAATTCCAGGAAGTTTAACTTCGACCCCGGGAGGATGAATTCCTACCACCTCAACATTTAGTTTTTGATTTTTCAAGATAATAATTCCATATTTTTTACAAGCAACAAGGTCTCCTGGCAATTCAATTACCTTTCCTGTTTGACCGTCTATTCCCAATTCAACCAGTTTTTCCACATGAGAAAAGGTAATTCCTCTTAATGTTCCTCGTTTTTTTTTAATTGCTGCCCGAATGATTTCCCGTTTTAGCGCAATATGAAGCTTATTCAGTTCCCGGCAGTCTAGTTCAAGGTTAGTGCCATCATCCCGGACAACCATCCCCCAAACAGCTTCTACACAATGATTAATAAACTCCTGGTCGTCACCAACCACCGAAGCCGTTCGACATAATGTCGCTGGCAAATTAGCATTAAATTTATTTTTTAATAACGGCATTAACTCAATTCGAACATAATTACGCAAATAATCAGTAGTTAAATTAGTACTGTCTAACCTTGGAGCTAAATGCTGTTCTTGACAATATTCCTCAATTTCCTTACGGCAAATATTTAATAACGGCCTAATAACACCGTTATTAACCGGCCACATTCCCGAAAGTCCGGTTGCGCCCGTGCCACGAAGTAAATTTATCAATACCGTTTCAGCCTGATCATCCCGATGATGACCCGTAGCTATTTTTGCCCCCCCCAAAGACTGAGCCGTTTCACGCAAATAACGATACCTCAAAAATCTAGCTGCATCTTCAGGAGAGCGCCCACTTGTTGCAATAAATTGAGGAACATTAATTGTTGTCGAGTAGAGCGGTAATCCTTCCTTAGCACAAAACTCAGCAACAAATGCTGCATCTGCATCAGACTCGGCTCCACGAAACATATGATTAACATGGGCTACAGCCAATTCCAGATTATAGTCCATCGACAACGTTTGCATAATTTTTACAAGGGCTAGCGAGTCAGGCCCGCCCGAACAAGCTATTATAACTTTATCGCCAGTAACTAATAGCCCGTGCCGTTCAATCCATTTTTTAACTTTTTTTAACATTTTTATCTCGTTTCTAATTTCAAAGATTGTCATCCGAAAATGGCCCGTAGTTTTTATAATTTTCTTATTTCTATCAAAATCAACCCCTGCAATATTATACCATTAGCATAGTCTTTCCTCACACTATTTTTTTAACCAAAAAACTGTCCTTCTGGTAATCCGGACGGACAGTCTCCTTGACCATTCTTATATCCCTAAAACTTTACCAACTAACACCGTCATATCGTCCCGTCGGCAATTTTCTGCCAAGTCCAACGCTTGGCGCAATATCGCCTCAGCAATTTGCTGAGGTTCAGTAATTGTCAGACGCCGCAAAAAGTTTACTATCCAAAGTTCTTTCTCTGATCCCCGGCGATTACTATCGACAATATCAGCAATTCCATCGCTCACCATAACAATGATATCCCCTGCAGCAATCGTCCATCCAATTGTTCCAAGCTCTACTTGCTGTAAAATACCAACCGGCAACGTCGCCGATTTAACAACGGTAACCTCTCCTACCCGTTTTATAAAGCTCGGTGCAGCTCCTACCTTGATAAATTCAGCTTCCCCCCCACTTAAATCAACTACCGTCATATCAATGGTTGCAAAGCTTTCTTCCTGCTGTTTTAGCAACAATAGTGAATTTACCGTTTTTACGGCTACATCAATAGAAAAATTGGCTTTTAACAATTTTCCTAAAAAATCCACGGCAAGAGCGCTTTTTTCGGCTGCATTTGGCCCACTACCCATTCCATCGCTAAGTATAAAAGCGACTCTATCTTCACCAACTCCAGTTACCGCGCAGGTGTCACCGTTAATTGTTCCTTCCCCTTTAGCCGAACTAGCCAAACCAGCCTTCACTTTGTACCTCGCCGCCAACCGCAAACAAATTCTGCATTTTTTCCCCAGTGAAGCATTGCCGCACCGATTTTCCACGATCAGCCGTTCTTTAAGTATTCCTGAAACAAGAGGTAATACCGTATTATAACACTCTCGGTTGCCACTGCAAGGAAGCTTATCGATTTCCACCACCACTGTATTACCACTGTATTTTACTCGAACATCATCTAGTTTACAGCCAATTAAGGATGATTTCTCTAAAATAGCGGTTGTCTTTTCTTCTTGCTGCACTACTTCTTCATTTTTAATTTCACGCACTAAATTTCCAATCACCTCGGCAACTGCATGCATTTGCTCACTCATTGCCTGACGAGCATCCATAGTTTTATTTTTCCAATAGGCCTGCAAGTAATTATGACGGGCTATTGTTCGGATAACTTCGGCTAATTCCCCGGATTTTGTACAATTATCCCGTAATATCTTAGACATTTTTATACTTTTTAGATCACCTTGTTCAGCCAAAGCCAATGTATCAGTTAAAGCCTGATAAGTACGATAGAAATTTTTTTCCCAACACTCTGACCGTTTTTGACACAATACACATACTTGTTCACCAACAGCCGTCAATAATCTGGCATCCTCTTCTTCACGACTTTTTACACTTACGGTTGCAGCAATAGTCCCTGCATTATCAGCTAAACTGGTCAACATACCACCAATTTCACTTAATTTAAGCGTTGCCTCATGAATAGCACCAATATCTCTATCAGCATTTGCCTTGGACTCATATAAACTGTTTCCCCATAATTCTAAACGCCAAGCCGGAATAAAAAGAATAACCGCCGCTGCAACAGCAGCTTCTGTTAACACCAAAAACGCTTCTTCAGCCCAGCCAAAGCACAAAGCCGCCATTAAACATCCTAAAAGAAATCCAATAATTACTGCAACTTTGCCGAGAGGCTTAAATGCGCCTGCTAAAAGTCCAGCAATCGAATATAAACTTATTCCCATTACCACATTATGATTAGTTAAATCCACCACTAGCCCGATTGCCACTCCCACTGCAGCCCCAAGTCCAGCTCCACCAAAAGCCAACAACATTATTACCAGACTACCAACCATATTACGAACGCTATATCCGGCAATCGTTATTCCGCCCAATCCCGCTACCGTAACCGCGAGTACCATAACTAAACAAATTAACATCTCACTACTAACATAATTGCCTTTTGTCCGATGCGCTAAAATAGTTATCCCGGGAAGAAAAATATATACTAACACTACCCCGATTGCTGCATTAAATATTACTTTTAGCCAGTAATACAGGGTAACTTCTTGCCACAACATTGCCACTGCTTCACCTAAAATTACTATGCCAAATACCAACAGTGGTGACAACCACTGTTTTTTTTGTGTTTGTCTAGGCTTGTCCAAAAATAGAAAGCACAAAATCACCGCAATTAAGTATAACCCCCCTTGATAATAACGCCCTGTCGACAATACTCCAATAACTGCCGCTACTCCCACCATCGTGGCCCTTTCCTTTACTATCTGACTTACAGCCACAAAAAAAGCTAACCCAAATGGCCCTATTTCCCCCATAATCAAGACTCGGCTCATAAAAAATGCAATAACATCCAAGAGTAATTGTTCCGGTTGAATTGACTGTAGCAATATAAAGTAAAACTTACTACGGCTTACCGCCCAGTGCCAATTAGATGGTTTTCGCACCGACATTTCCACTGCAGAAACTACCTCATTAGGTATTGTTATTATCGTACCCTTCGGCATTATCTCACCTCCGCACAGCATATTGTATTTGTATTTTACATAAACTCATCTGCATCTACTGTCTAACTAAGTACTTCGTGTGAAAAAAAAACCGACAATGTCGGCTAATAAACAACTAAAAAAGAGCATCCAAAGATGCTCTTTAATACTTACAAGACCTAATTTATTCTGCTCTTCGTGCCGCGCCACGACCACCACGTTTAGACTCAGTATTACGTTTAAGATCGGTAAGACGCTCATCACTATCTTTTAAAAACTTGCTAAGCTTATCCTCGAAAGAAGCAGGAGGGGCAAACCGATGATGAGGACGGCGATTATCGTTGGCAGGGGGCCTTTTGGCACTTGGTTCTTGGAGTTGCTTAATCGATAACCCTATTTTGCCGCGTTCATCTACAGATAGGACTTTTACTTTAACCTTGTCCTGTTCCTTAAGAAAATCCTTTACATCGCGGACATATACGTCAGCAACTTCTGAAATATGAATAAGACCTACTTTTCCTCCCGGCAGTTCGACGAATGCACCAAAATTCGTGATGCCTGTCACAACCCCTTCCACCACACTGCCAACTTGAATGGACATACTAATCAAAATTCCTCCTTAATCTTGTTCTGCAACCATATTATACTCTTGCCGCGGAAAAGGTGTCAAGAAAGTCCACAGCAAGATACCCGAACCATCGTCATTTTCCTTCAGTAGAAATATAAGGCACTTCACCCGGCTTTACCATACCTAGCTCTTCACGTGCAATTTTTTCCAAATACGCGGGAGTCGACAAACGTTCTTTTTCTTCAATAAGACCACTATTGGTTTGCTTTAACTGTTCTAATTTAGTCTTTGTAGCCACGGTCTCATGATTAACAGCATTAAGTTCTAGCTGTTGACCTCCAAGAACATACAGACAATATCCTATAATCGCCATAAACACTATACGAAACCAATTTATATGATATGTCCTACGCGACTTCATTTTAAACACCCCATACTACCTACTGTACGATAGTATTCGCCGGATATAACGACATTCCTCTTTTCTGTCATCAATCACTTTGAAAGATTATCGTTTGCTGACCGATAACTTGATAAAATCCGTTTTATCATACGACGTACGGGTTTAATTAATTTTCTTACAACCCAAACTATAGGTGCAATCAAAACATGCAATACTACTTTTTTAACACTGCCAAGTACTTTTATAACTAGTCGCATTAACCATCTTAAAAACCTAATTACCATCTTACTAAAGAAGCGATAGTATACCGCTCCCCCTGTCACCAAGCCAATAAAAACATAAAATCTCATTTCCCCCCAATTACCTGCAATAAGCGTAAAAAATACTACCGCCGTCGACACCAGCCAGTAAATTAAATCGGTTATCGCCATAACAATCCAACGCAGGCGAAATATCCCACACATAACTCGATAAAAATCAAAGGCCAATCCCAACACCAGTCCGGCAGCAATTGTCAATAAAAAGGTTGCAGCCTGCCCGCTATCCCCCATTTACCTCCCCCCTTTTTGCCAACTAACACCACCGGCGCCAGCCATAACGTAAGACCATCTGCCGAATGACAACCGCCAGCGCAAATAAAGTTATAGCCGTTATCCACCAAACGTACCGCCGAGCCTGCTCACACTTTTTTATCCAACGCATATATAAGGCAGCAGGGCTAGCCGTCAGACTATACCAATAGGTTATTACCCTCACGACATAATCTTGGGTTTCGGCATTAGAAGGTATACCACCTTTGTCATCCACCGCTTTCGGACCAGCATTATACGCCGCTATGGCCAACACTAGATTACCATTATATCGTCTCACCAGTTGACCAAGATATGCTGTCCCTATATGAATATTTAAATCTGGATCATAATAGCATTGAAAGGCGCAGTCGCCACTATGTCTTTCTTCGCATACTTTTAATTTTGCATTAACCAGGCGCCAAGTGTCCGGCATTACTTGCATAAGTCCCAGCGCACCTGTTTTAGATAATGCTCTAGAATTAAAGGAACTTTCAGCTTTTATTACCGCAGCCACCAAGTAGCTGTCTACCCCTTCCTGTCCCGCATATTTATTTATAATACTAGCATAAGGAACATCAGTAACTTCTCGTTTATCAGCTGCAGCAATGTTAAACTGATTATATAGGGCATTTTTACAATATTCACTAATACCAGTAAAAGCACCGTACACAACCAGCTCCAACATAACTATCACCAACAAACCATACCATATTTTTATCCTACCGTATCGCAAGGCCATACGCCCCTATTTCAGCAATCTCTCCAACAGTCCCTTTTTCTGCCTGATATCATCATCATATACAATTGACTTAACGGTCCCTTCAATTATTACATTGCCTTTTTCTAAATTTAAATTTTTGATATTTAACCCTTCACCCTTAACAGTTAACACGCCTTGCTCAGTTTCCATGATAATTTCCCGTTCATCATAACTACCTAAATTATCAACACCTTCCACCGACATTTCTTCCCGATCAATGAGATTTATCTGATGGCGCCACTTGGGAGTTTTATCATCTACCGGCATGCCTTTCCCTCCCCATTCATCTGCTTGCTGATATATATTCCAAGCACTCGAAAAGTATTACGAAAAAGCAGCCGGACTTCCGGCTGCTACTGCCACCTTTTTTCAATTGTTACCCCATTAAAATAGTACGCCACTATTTCCTCCGGACTTTTTCCTTGCTGAGCTAATTTGTTAGCCCCCCATTGAGACATGCCGACACCATGACCATAACCTTTACCGCTGAACACTACAGAATCACTTGACACATCAATTTTGCTTAACAACATTGATTTTAGCTTGATACTATCAAGCGCCACTCTAAAATCAGGTCCAGGGACTTGGACGGTTTTGTTAAACACCAGTATAACCGCACGACCAGACTGCCCCTTTTGCCCGATTTCCACACTATCAATTGTGCTTACCTTTTGTCCCAGTTTTTCCAGAGCTGCTATTATATCAGCCTTAGTAAAACTAGCGGTCCAGTTTTGAACATCAGCCGGAGCCAAATCATCGGGCGATTCCACTGACCGAATATATGGCGGCTCAATATCCTGATAATTCAACCCTTCTTTTGCCGTCGTAGTAATGCCACCAGCCGAAGCATGGAACCAGGTTTTGATTGGCCGTCCTTGATAAGTTGCCACCATGCCGCGTGTCATTTCCACAGCTTTTCGAACATTATCATTGATAGCACTAGCATCATAAGCCTGAAACTCCTTAATATCTGTCGATGCTTGAGTCCCCCGATTTGGCACCCCACCTTTATTTTCGATAGCTTCCATCATAAAGGTACGGGCAATAATCGCCTGAGCCGCCAAAGCTTCAACCGGCCACTCCGGTTTCATTTCTCCGGCTACAACCCCAGCAATATATTCTTCCATTTTCATCTTTTTCTTTTCACCAGTTTTATGCATATACACTGTAACATCTGGTTCAATACCCGGAGCTTTCATTCCGGGTGTTTGCTGTGGTTTTTGCTGCGGCGTCTGAAACAACGAACACCCGCTGATAACAGCTTGTGCCACCACCAATACAAAAATCAAAACAAGATACCATTTTTTGCGCATAATACGCCTCCCTTCGTTGGGTTTAGTATGACACCAAATAAATAGTTCATACTTACTTAAAGCAATGCGAGGATTCTTTTTCGACTGAAAAAGAATCCTCGCTACGACTTACTCTATGATACCTTTTTGTTCTCGATAAAGTTCAGGTAAGAAAGCTGCCAGGTTGGTATATTCAAACACATTATGCATTGCCAACCCCTTCGGTGCCATTTCCGGAATTTTAATTCCCGGAGGAAGTAATAACTTTGGCTTTTTATCGACAAAATGATAACCAATCCAAAACCGGGTTCTAAACTCTACACCCCCTGGTATTTCTCGAACAAAATGGCACATAACAGCCGGGGCCTTAGGCGTTCCCGCCGGAGCATTTAATGGTGAACTTACACCATTCGCCGCCACTAACGTCCCAACATTAGGCGCCTTAAACCGTTTCATATCAAACCCCATATTCTCTGGTGTCTGAAAGCTTATAAAAATATCTTCCTTACCAGCGCCGACATCTTCCACAACATGATGAGTCAAACCTTGAAACTTTTGCTCAACCGGACGTTCGGGGTCCAGAATTTTCTTACGCGCATCAGCATCAACAGCCGCACTGTAATGTCCCGCCGGCCACCAAATTTTATAGCGTAAATCTTCCAAGGCATGCCAGGCAAACCACCAATTAATCATCTCAACGGTTACACCAGGCATTTTAGTATGGTTCGCCGCAAACGCCGCGCCATTCGGTAAGATACACCAGCCAGCTTCGACCTCCATATAGCCTGGATTTAGCAAATCATTAATATTTTCCGGTAACAAAGCTTGATCGGAGTCAATTGGCTTGTCCATTTTTGTCAGCAAACCGGCATCAGGTATCGCTGGCTCACGATAAAAATATTTAGCATATGGTTTAAGTTTTTCTTCAGCCGTTAATTGATTTTCCAACTTAATTCCCCCTCTATTTAGATATTATCTTTTTAAGGCTCTTTTTGTGACTATTAGAGAATTGACATTGCTGCAACAAAGCCTTCACGAAGAGCTTCATATACCTTAGCTGCACGTACACAATCACCAATTTCATATACTGGCACGCCTACAGCAGCAGTCCTCAAACTTTCGGCTGTTGCCTTATTCGCCTGCATGCCTAAGGCATAAATCACAGTATCTGCCACCATAAACTCTTCTTTACCAGTTCTATCAACTACTGTCACCCCATTAGGTGCGATAGCAGTACATTTCACACTGGTCCTATAATGTAACATTTTATCCATTTCATGTACCAACGCCAACCGATGCATCGGATAGCAATCCGGTGCCACCTTGTCGCCCATTTCAATAATCGTTACATTTCTCCCATGTTCTGCAAGATGGAGCCCGACTTCACAACCGACTAGGCCACCACCTACCATTATAACCCTTTGGCCTACTTTGTTTAAATCGTCATAGACTTGCAACGCCTTTATTGCATTTTCTATTCCATTAATGGCTGGCATTATTGGTGCTGAACCTACCGCTAAAATCACCGCGTCTGCGCCAAAGGACCGAATATCTACTGTTGTAACTTCTTTGCCAAATACAACCTTAATATCGCGTTTGTTGACCCGCCGCACCAACAAATCCTTAAATGCACGTAGATCATCTTTATGTGCATCAGTGTCAGTAAACTTCAACAAACCACCTAACGAGTCCGACTTTTCCACTAAAGTTACCTTATGTCCGCGATCAGCGGCAACAATTGCTGCCTCCATACCAGCAATACCGCCACCAATTACTAATACGTTTCTTGAGCCGCTTGGCTTACTATTTAATACATTTGTATCATAATAAAAGGCCTCAGGATTCACAGTACAACCAAACAAAGAAGCAAGATCATCAATATTATCCTCTAATGGCCCAGGGAAGCATTTATAACACCGTAGGCAAGGAGTAATATCCTCTGCATTGCCAGCTTCCGCTTTATTAGCAAACTCTGAATCAGCAGTTAACTGTCTAGCCAAGGCTACAAAGTCACATTTCCCTTCAAGAATAAGCTTTTCGGCTAACTCTGGCGAATTTATTCCGCCAACTACGGCTACAGGTATTGAAACTGCTTTCTTAATTGCTTCTGACATTTCAGCATTTAAGCCGTGTGGTTCAAACATAGAAGAAAACTGTCCGCTTAAAATTGGATTACGGTAGAGACCAACTGAAACATGTATAATGTCTGCAAACTCTTCAACCATTTTACAAAATTCCGTTACCTCTTCAATTCCCATACCATTCTCAATCCGTTCATCGCCACTGACGCGAATTTCAACTATAAAATCCTTTCCCATCGCATCTCTAACACTTTTAATCAATTGAATAGGAAACTTTGCTCTATTTGCTAATGAACCGCCATATTCATCAGTACGCGCATTAGTCCGGGAAGATAAAAACTGATGTATTAGCCACCCATGTCCGGCATGAATCATAACCCCATCAAATCCGGCTGCTTTCATAAACTTTGCACTAATAACAAAGTTAGCAATAACCTTCTGCATCAAGACTTCATCCATTGCCTGGACTTCAACACCGTCTTCCCGCACATACCCCATCGGACCAATAGGATTTTTCAACCCTGGAATAAATAATTTTGACTCCCCACAATGACATAATTCAATTAAAGCCATACCGCCATTACTCTTGATATTATCTACTACCTTTTTCAATTTGCCAAAAGCTGGATCATTATAATCAGTATAGTCGATTGGCGGAAACGGTTCCCGATTCGCATATTCAAAATCTACCGGAGTTTCTCCGATCGTGACTTGAGCATATCCGCCCTTAGCCCGAGCTTCAAACGCCTGAAAAAACATCGGTGATAGCGGTGGAAAAGTTGCAAACGTTCCACAATAAATAGGCGCAGCAATAATTCTGTTTTTATAAGTATGGGTCCCTACATTGATTGACGAAAATAAATTTGGAAATTTCCTACTCATAAGTTTTCTCCAGTCAGCTTTGATTTAAAGTTCTACAGCAGTATCAAACCCAGCATGAACAGCAGTATACACATTACCAACCTGTTTACAATCACCAATAATATACACTTCGGTTTCAGGTATCAGATGTCTTAGTTCAGCAACTTTTTCGCGGCGCGGTCTCATTCCCAAAGCCAAAGCTATCGTATCTGCCTCAATTTCTTTCCATTGGAATTTGGAATTAATTGTTTTTATCCCCTTATCGGTAACCTCCTCCAGTTTGGTATTAGTTACAATACGAACTTTATGCTGTGCTAATAATGATTGTAAAGAAAACCTATTAATAAGGGACGACCCATTCAGTAACGCTTCCGGCCCTTGCATCTCTACCAGTGTTACTTCCTTGCCTTCCATCGCCAGCGCCAACGCAGATTCTGCCCCAGTCAGCCCGCCGCCAATAACAATAACCTTTTTACCAACCTCAACTCGTCCACAGTCTACATCGCCAGCCCAATGTACATGTTTCTTATCAATGCCAGGAACATTCGGAATAAACGGAGTTGCACCAACCGCAATAATTAATGCATCAGGCTGTTCCTGTTTGATTTTGTCCGCCGTCACTTCAGTATTTAGTTTTATAGAAGCTCCACATTTCAAAGTTTGAGCAACAATCCATTCTAAATAGTTTTTAAGATCTTTTTTAAATGCAAGGTCAGTAGCATGACACAATGTTCCACCTAATTTAGCTTCTTTCTCATAAAGAATTACCTCATGTCCCCGCTCTACCGCAGTAAGTGCCGCCTGCATTCCAGCAGGCCCACCCCCAACAATAATCACCTTTTTCTTAACCTCAGCCTTAGGAATTTTACCGCCAAGATAATCAGTCTCACGGCCATTAATAGGATTCACCGCACAATGAGTCTTTTTGAAAAATGCCGACCGGCCGCAGCAGGTATTACAACGCACGCAGGGTCGAACATCTTCTATTTTGCCAAGGACGGTTTTTCTCATAAATTCCGGGTCAGCCACAAAGGGTCGGGCCATTGCCACAAAGTCAACCAAACCACGAGAAAGAATCTCTTCGGCATTATCTAAGGTCATAACCGAGCCAACCGCAGTTACATACAAATCATTTCCTACCGCTTGTTTTATTTCTTCAGCATAATGTATATTGGGCATATATGGAATATACAGTGGCTGAATCATACGTTGAATGGTAAATGGATTAGGCAGCATACCTACCGAAACATGCAGAATATCAATTTTATCTTTTATCATTTTTACAAACCGAATTACTTCTTCAAGATGCATGCCTTCCTCAACCAATTCATCAGCACTAATCCGGTATTCAATAATAAAATCTTCTCCAACTCTTCGCCTAACAGCTTCTAATAGTTCAATACAAAACCGCGCTCTATTTTCAAAACTACCACCATACCGATCCACCCGTTTATTTACATAAGGCGATAAAAATTGTCCCGGTAACATACCGTGCGCCCCATGAATCATAACCATTTTAAACCCGCTGTCTTTGCAACGCCCTACCGCCTCAGCATAATCATGAATGGTTTTGTTGATAAGCGGAATACTCATTTCTTCCACTTCTGCTGGTGTTTTACCCTGTAGCTTAGAAAAATACTCATCAATTTCAGCCGGTTTTGGCGTTGAGCTAACAGGCTTTAACCCCTTACTAGCCAGATTGATTGAGTTGGAGAATCGGCCGCCGTGGTTTAATTCCACCGAAATAACTGCACCATATCGCTGTATTTCATCAGCTAATTGATCCAGGCCCATCTTTACATTATCATCGCCCAAATTGATTTGGCCTTCATGATCCATGGCATGCGTCCAATTTACTGCGGAATCTCCTACTGTAACAATTGCGGCCCCTCCTTTGGCAAAGGGTCGGTAAAATTCAATAAGTTCTTTGGTTACCCAGCCTTCCGGCGTAGCCATACAGGGAACCATCGGAGCCAGTTGTATTCTGTTTTTAAACTCTACCCCTTTAATGACGATGGGAGAAAAGACATTTTTGTATTTGTTCACTCGTTAACACCCTTTCAGAACATTTTAGTATGTTAATTTAATCACTAACTTTATAATAGTCTGAAAAGTCCAGCAAGTAAAACATCAAAAAGCAACTTGAATCAGAATGTTTTTCTTCTGATTCAAGTTGCTTCATACCACTAACCAAACTATAATTAAGGTGTGCTAGCATAAACTTTTCTTAATGGAGGATACTCATGTATTCCCGTCAACTCGATTATTTTATTTCCGTTGCCGAATATTTAAGTTTTACCAAAGCAGCTCAACACCATTTCATGGCCCAAACAGCCATGAGCCAGCAAATTCGCGTACTAGAAAATAAAATTGGTGTCGACCTTTTTATTCGTAACAACCGTTCAGTCCAGCTAACACCGGCGGGCAGAATATTTCTCCAGGAAACTAAACGGATTATCGCAATTTCTGAAGAAGCCATAAAGAAAGCACAGCTTGCCGCTTCCGGCTTTGTCGGAAGTCTCAAAATCGGTTTTTTAGGCCCGAACGAAAAAAGGTTTTTACCTGATCTTATAAAAAATTTCCGACATGACTACCCCAACATTATTTTATCGTTTAAGCAAGGCAACGCCGAAACGATCCGCAGCGATTTAGAACATGGTCTACTAGACATCGCCTTTACCATGGCCTTTGATCTTGACCAAACACCAGGATTAGTATGGGAAACGCTTTATTGCGACCCTATATGCGTTATTTTGCATCGCGACCATCCCTTAGCCAACGAGACTAAAATCTCGCCTTCAGCCTTGGCCCATGAACCGTTTGTAGCAATGGAGCATCGTGAATATCCCGGCGCGGTAGAACGTATGATCCAATTTTGTATAGCCAGAGGCTTTACCCCAAACATTGTCAGCACCAATACCTACCTGGAAACTGTATTATTAATGGTAGAAGCCGGCATCGGGGTCACCCTGCTCCCCAGGTTTTTTGATTCTTATACTAACGACAACATACGATTCATTGATCTTGCCGGTGATCCAGACTATGTATACTCGGTAGCCTGTTGGAAAAAAAACTATTGTAATCCTTCAATCCCAATCTTTCTTAAAGAACTTGGTATACCAGTCGAAACCACAACTCCTGCTTCGACAAAAAACAAACCAAAAGAGAGGTAAACGTCTATAGCAAAAGCTGCCAGCGTTTACCTCTCTTTATTCAAATTATGTTTAGTAGTTCTTAATTTAGCTTTATGACACTATACAACTTACAGGAAATAATGCGTAGCATTAATAAAGTAAACCCAAATACCCAACAAAATAGTATATATCAGACAATACCCTACCGTAGCTCGTAAAATATTTCCTTCAGTACCCGCCTGGCCAGTCGCCGAAGTAGCAATAGCAATACTCTGCGGAGAAATCATTTTACCGGCAGTAGCACCAGTTGTATTTGCTGCCGTTATCCACACAGGATCTGCCCCAATTTGAACCGCAGTCTGCTTTTGCAGCGCACCAAACAATACATTGGAATTGGTATCACTTCCTGTTACGAAAGTACCTAACGCCCCTATTATTGGCGCAATAAACGGATAAAAACGCCCTGTACTCTGAGCTAAGGCTACAGCAATATCGGCCACCATTCCTGCATAACCCATCACTTTAGCTAATGCAACAATTGACACTACTGTAATTGTTGTTTTCTGCAACTGAACGCATGTTTTTTTGAATATTCCTATAATATCACAAACTGAAGCCCCCTGAATTACGCCTCCAATAAGTGCGCCAATCATAATTAGCGTACCTGGCGTCAATATCCAGGCTATTGATATTGGCTTTCCTCCAGGGCCATTATAAATGCTAAATGAAGTCTGGAACGCTCCTAGCAGCTTGCTCAAGCCGGGAAAAACAGTACTGTTCGTCCCTAGAATTAAAACAAATAATAAAATATATGGTGACCAAGCTACACACTGCTCTTTAAAAGAGGTCTTAGCTACACAATTGGTTTTAGAAGCCATTATCTCGTTTGGAAATCGCCAGTCCTTCTTGGGAGGAGAGAGTTTATTCCATAGTACAATGCCAAGCATTGATACCACAGATCCAACAATAGCTGTCAATTCCGGTCCCATAAGTGCCGCAATTAAAAGTTGAGGTACCGCAAAGAAAATTCCGGCTACAAAAGCCATGCCCACTACACCTTTAAGACCGGCTAAACTTTTGGTCATGATCCAAATTAATGCTAAAGGTATAACAATTACAAACGGCGTCAATTGAATCGCAGTATCTAAAGTAAGTTTTATCAGATTAACGTCAGCGACTTTAGCCAATGTAACTACAGGAATCCCCACCGCACCAAATGCGACTGGTACAGTGTTAGCAATAAGACAAAGAACAGCCGCAAAAAACGGATTAAAACCCAAACTAATCAAAATTGCCGCGGGAATAGCGACAGCCGTTCCAAACCCTGCAGCCGCCTCTAAAAATCCACCAAATCCCCATGCAATAAGTAATGCTTGTACTCGGCGATCACTTGAAAAATTAGCCATTACCCCTTTTATTTTATCCATTGCTCCGGTTTTAAGAGTTACATTATAAGTAAAAATTGCCGCAAAAATAACCCATAGAATCGGCCAGATCGCTAAAACAGCACCATCAATGGCCCCCTTAATAACTAAATCTACCGGCATTTTCCAACCAACTACAGCTAAAGCCATACTAATAAGCATTCCAATTACGCATGATCTATGAGCAGCCATTTTCCAAATACCTAAGCTAATTAATAACCACAGTAAGGGAATAAACGCAATAACCGCTGATAAAACAATACCAAAAGGGTGCTCTACTATATTCCACATAATAAGAATCACCTCTCCACTCATTTTACATAGCTCTTAATAAACTCGATATGTTCAAGCATTGCCTGGCGAGCTTCCAGCGGATTTCGTCTAGCTATATGTTGATATATTTGCCTATGTTGTCCTAATAATAACTCAATATTAGCTGGCTCATAAATTATTTTCGATCTCATATTCTTTATATTAAAATTTAAAGTTTCAGAAATCGCGGAATAGAGGTAATATAGCAACACATTACCGCTCGCCTTGGCAACAGTAAAATGAAATATCCGATCAACCTTAGTACTAAAATTTTCATCAATACTATTCTGCTCAAACTCAGAGATACATTCTCTAAGTAAATTAATATCCTTCTCACTTGCGGATTGCGCTGCCAAAAAGGCACACTCCGCTTCCAATATCCGTCTTAAATCAATAAGCTGAGATTCAGCATTATCTTCCAACATGAAAAGGATGGACAATGGTTCAACTGAGGCATTCCTCAACGGTTCATTACTAACGAACGACCCCTCGCCTTGCCTGCTGTCTAAAATGCCCAGCAGTTCTAAGGCACTGAAGGCTTCTCGAATAGAATTACGACTTACCCCAAGCTGAACCGCTAAAGTTCTTTCAGCTGGCAGCTTATCGCCCTTTTTCAGTTGTCCGCAATAAATCATCTGCTTTACTTGCTGGATAACCTTTTGATACATTTTTTCCTTCTGAATCGGTTTAAAATCCAATTTTTAACGCTCCTCGATAAGATTATGATTACCACTATTATATAGTACAGCCCTCAAGCCGGTAACCCCTTAACTTTAACGAGGCTCATCGCGTGAACATTATTACTAACAATCAAAACTAATTACTTTTCCTGGATTCATAATTAGATTTGGATCCAATGCCATTTTTACAGCCTTCATCATTTTGATTTCAGTGGGATTACCGTACTTTTCCAATGCGGCTACCCGTTTATACCCAATTCCGTGTTCACCGGATAATTTACCGTTTATTCCATAAACCATCGCATAAATTTCTGATTGTACAGCTGGCAAAATTTCTTCCCACTCTTTATCACTATGCTGATCTTTAAGAATATTAGCGTGAATATTTCCATCTCCCGCATGACCGCAGCAATGGATTGCAACATTATACTTTTTACTCAGATCTTCAATATATCTAACAGTTTCCGGAATCTTATTAATTGGAACAACAATATCCTCCATGGAAAATACCAAACTTCTTGCTCGATCCGCTTCAGCGTAAGCTTTTCTTGCCTTCCAGATAACCGTCGGGTCAGCAACTAAAACTTCTACTGCCCCCATTTCAGTCGCTATTTCATCAATAAGAACGCACTGATCTTCTAAAACTTCTTCATTATCACCGGCAATTTGTACGATAATGTAATAGCCGTCAGCACTATGCGGTAATTTTTCTCTTAAAAAACCTTCCACACACTGGATTGTTGCATTATCCATAAACTCGACGCAAACTGGAGAAACCCCTATGCCCATCAGCTTAGGAGCCAAAGCAATTGCCGAATCAAGGTCCTTAAAAATAGCAAGCAAATCCATCGTATGCTTTGGCAATGCAACAATTTTAAGGTAAATCTTGGTAACAATTCCAAGTGTCCCTTCAGAACCAATCACTAAATTCATTAAACTATAGCCTGATGCATCCTTTTTTAATTTACCGCCAAGAGTAATTATTTCCCCACTAGGTGTTACCATCTCCAAACCAGCAATCTGGTTACGAGTAACACCATATTTTACAGCCTTATTCCCACCAGCGTTTGTTGCTACATTGCCACCAATAAAAGAGCTGTCACCACTACATGGATCACCAGCATATAAGAACCCCTTCTCATTTGCTTCCTTTTGAACAGACTCTGTTGTTACTCCTGGTTCAGTGATCATTATCATATTCTCGGTATCTATCTCCAAAATACGGTTCATTCTTTCTAGCGATACTACAATCCCACCTTTAAACGGCACTGCCGCACAGGCTAGGCCAGTCCCTGCTCCGCGAGGTACTATTGGTATAAGATAACTATTTGCCAACTTGATAATTTCAGCAACCTCTTCAGCATTTACTGGCAATACAACAACCTCTGGCATCTTAATATACCGTGGATCAGTTACTTCATCATGAGAGTACGTCTCTAATTTATCACTATCCGTATAGACATATTTATCCCCAATAATTGCTTTTAGTTTGTCCACGACCTCCGAAGTAACCGCATTATAATTTGTCATTTTAATACCTTCCCTCTTTTTATTGTCTAACACATACCGACTGCTATTGGAGATTAAGCTGTAAGTTTTTTTAAAAATAGTGGTAGGGCCACCCTACCACTATTTTAATGTACATCTTTTTATCTAATCTGTCTATATATTTTTCCAATTTTAGTCTGCCTTTATTAAATCATTTTAACCAATCTAACAATTAATACTCATATAAAAAATAGGGAGTAGGATTATATCTTTCAAATGAAATTCAAATAATGTTTTTCGATTTACAATCAAGGAGAAGTCTAAAAAAGGTGGTGCAAGATCGCTATGGTATCACTTGTCAACATACTTAATTCGTCTCAACAAAAAAAATTACATAGTTTCAATGATCCATTGTCAATAACAGAGCCCCCAGCTGCTGAACCACAATCCACACCAAGTTCTACAGTTAATATTTCTAAAGATGCACTCAAACGTGGCGGCAATGTTAAACCTAAACCAAGTCAGCCAACCGAAGGTAAAGCCGTACTTCAAAGTGCTGAAAAAGCTTTAACCGGCATTTATTATCGGCTGTTAATTGGCAAAGAGTTAGCTACTAGAGCAACAAAGACTAAAAACGTGAAAAAGCAAGAGAATATTCAAAAACAGATAACCAGGCTTAACTCTGAAATAAATCATATTAGCGCTTCTGCTAAGTATAAAAATATTAGTCTTTTCTGCGATTCATCTACCGCAACTAAAGATGACCGTGACATTATCAAAGCTTTAAAAAGTGATTGGCTGGAATCAGCCGAAAATGTTATTCGCGACCGGTATGGCTTAACTGGTGATGGTGCCAGTATGAACGTAGTTCTAGACGAAGGTCATGAACCTTATCTGGCAGCAGTAATGTTTGACTATGACGGACAAGGAAAGGCCATTGACCAATCTCTACATATTGGCGTAGAAAGTTCCGTTCCCGCTACTTTGCCGAACGGCGGCGAAGGTCCATATTATGATGATCGAACTGTAACTCACGAAATGGTCCATGCTATTATGGGCCGCTCAATGAATTTTGCCTCAATGCCTATCTGGTTCCAAGAAGGAGCCGCCGAATTTATTCATGGCGCTAACGAACGCGTAGTTGGGGATTTAGCCTACATAGGTGGCGGCATGAATGGCGCAATAAAACTCCAGGACGACATTGGCAACGGCACAGATAAAAGCTGGGTTAGTGACAGTGAACATTATTCTGCTGGGTTCATGGCTGTGCGCTATTTGCACGAACAAATTAAAGCAGCCGGACATAGCGGTGGAATCAAAGATTTATTTACCGAATTAAAAAATAATCCTACCGAGACCTTTGACCAAGGCTTACAACGTGTTGCCAACTACAGACATGGTGTTAAGTCGTTTATTCGAGATTATAACCACCGTAATAACGGTGCAAAATTCATTCATAGCCGCGATGTAGCCGGAGATTTTCAAAAATCCCGTCAAGGCGGCGATACCGGCGGTATCGGCGGTGCTAACGCAGATAAAGGCCCAATTCAAACGGCTGAGTCTGTAATACCTGATATTAATCATCCTACCGATGCACCTTTAAGAAGTTATAAATTAACTTGGCCTACTTACCAAAAAAACGCCATAAAAAACATTCAACTAAATTCCAACAATGTAAAACCACTATATTACAACATTTTTAAGGTTGACGCTAAAGCAATTGGCACTAGCGGCGTAAATGTTTTAAAAGACCCTAATGAGGCAATTTCCAGTTATAATAATGCCTTATCCTATATTACCAAAGAACTAAACCATGTAGGAAATTTAAAGAATAAACTTAAAGCGGCTACAGCCGCCACGCCGTCAGCAACAACCACTATTCCAGTCACTGCCAATATTTCAGACGTCGGCACTGCCAAAAAAGCGGCTGCAACAATAAAAGCAAGCTTAAATCAAACGGAACTTCCTGCCCAAGCTAATTTCAAACCGGACCGAGTGTTGCAACTTTTATAATTATAAACTAGAACAGCGTGGTTCCCAGGCTCGATGGCCTATGAACCACGCTGTTTTAGTATTTTTATCAGGTGAGCTTAGCCACCGAGTTGAGTATTTAATCCATAAGACTCAAATAATGCTTTTATTTTTTCCTGGCGTTCCTGTGGAATCGGCTGAACATTAAGTAAGTACTCTTTCCCCAGTTGTTCATATTTTACTTTACCATATTCATGAACCGCCATAATATCTACTCTGCGCACTGATTTTAACGAAGATAAAAGTTCGGCAATAGCGCGAAGTTCTTCTTCCGCGTCGTTATAACCAGGTATAACCGGTACCCTTATTATTATTGCCTTTCCCATAGCAGCTAAATGCTTAAGGTTTTTTAGAATAATTTGATTTGATACCCCAGTATTTTTCAAATGTTTTTGATCATTAATACCTTTGACATCAAACAACAGTAAGTCCGCTTCTTCAAGCGCTTTTATGCCGTCCGACGAAGTAACATAGCCGCATGTATCAATAGCTGTGTGAATATAATTTTCTTTACACTTTCGAACAAGTTCAAGCGTAAATTCCGGATACCAAGTAGCTTCTCCACCACCGATGGTAACCCCGCCGCCCGACGAAGCATAAAAAAGTTCATCCTTTTTTAACACCGCAAAAAGCTCATCTACCGTGTAGTTCTCGCCGAATTTTTCTAGCGCTCCAGTATAACAGACGTCAAGACATTCCATGCAATTTGTACACAGCTTTCGGTCAATAATTAGGTTTACTTCCGGCTCCATCGTCACCTTAATTGCTCCGACCGGACAGACCTCTACACAATTTCCACATCCATTACATTTTCCTGCAGTTACCTTAAGTTCAGGATTAAACGCCTGCCCCTCAGGATTACAACACCATATACATTTTAGCGGGCATCCCTTAAGAAACACAGTCGTTCTGATACCAAAGCCATCAACAAACGATCCATGGATGATGTGAAATACCGGCGCTTTTAATTTATTCATTCGCGCACCTCTTTTCTACAACTCCTCAAACTCAACTCTAGCAATAATATCATTTTGGAGTTCCGGACTAAGTTCGACATAGTAAGCACTATACGTTGCTACTCTGACCAACAGATCTTTATATTGTTCAGGATTAGCCTGAGCCGCTCTTAGTGTATCATTGCTAATAAAGTTAAATTGAACAAGATTCCCGCCTGTTTCGCAGAAAGTTCTAAGCAGTGAAACAAATTTACGCATTTTCGTTTCATCTTTAACAGCGTCAGCCCCAAAACGCATATTTAAGATCGAGCCATGAGTCAATTTTATCTGATCCAATTTTGCTACCGAGCGCATAGTCGTGGTCGGACCAGTCACATTCCGCCCCTGGTGCGGTGAAATTCCACCTTCCGCCAACGGCTCACGCGCTTTTCTACCATCCGGCAAAGCGCCAATTGCCCAGCCTAACGGTATATTACCGGTCATTGTAAGACAAGCGGTTGCACTTTTTATCCCGGCAAACGTTGGCTGGTTATCCTCAACATCACAAGCATACGCCAATGCCTCACGGGTTATTAAATCAACATAATCATCATCATTACCGAACTTCGGAGCACTTTGCAGAATATGACGAACATCTTCTGCCCCTTCAAAATCATTATTTAAAGCGTCAATCAATTGATCCATTGTAATTTTCTTATCATCAAATACAGCTTTTTTCACGGCTGCTAAGGAATCACCAACATTAGGCGCACCGATAAACGCTGTTGTATGAGTTGCATAAGGAACGGTTCCGCCCCAATTAATGTCAAGCCCTTTTTCAATACAGCCTTTATATAATCCGGATAATAACGGACACGGGGTTTGCGAATAAAGTTGCAGATCCACATTTTTATAAGCAAAACTAACTTGCATCAACGTCTCAACTTGTTTCTTATAGGCATTCATTACATCATCAAACGATGTAAATTTCCGCGGATCACCTGTTTGAGGCCCAAGTTGCTCGCCGGTCAAACGAGACACACCATTATTCAGGGCTAATTCCACCATCAACGCCAAGTTGAATGATACCCCGCCAATATCATGCGATATAGCCGGAACCGTAGGATTGTGGCAACCAGTAGAAATATAGTCACGTGCATAATCGATTGGAATACCATTATACAGCAACGACTGAATCGTGGTTTCATCACTAACAAATTTAAGTTTTCCCCTTAATTGTTTAGCAGTTTCACAAGCTTTTATTAAAAATCCTTCCGGTGTAAGTTTGTTAACTCGAACTACAATATCTTCAGCATTCAACCCAATTTCTCTTTCGGCGTCAAGTAAGAGATAAGACATTTCATTAACCGCATCTTTGCCATTTCGATCTACGCCGCCTATCGTTAGCCCTTGCATTACCGGATAACCGCCCATAAATGTAGCCACAATCCCGCCTGCTACATTGACAACCGCATTCATTTTTATAAGCAATAGGCATAGCAATTCATGTGCTTTTTCCTTATTAATTTTACCTGCCGCCAAATCTCGTTTATAATATGGATTGAAGAGTTGATCCGCCCGGCCAAGGGTCATCCCGGCACCCCAGCCCTCATTCATAAGTATCATAAAAATTAACCACGCCGATTGTGCCGCTTCATGAAAATCGCGTGCCGGCTTAGCCGGTATCCAACTGCACATGTCCGCAATTTTCTCCAGCTCTGCTTTTCTTGTCGGTTCAGACTCATTTTTCGCCATCGTCAACGCTAAGTCAGCATACCGCTTCGCAAACATCCTAACTGCTTCAAAAGAAATTTTTATGCCATGATAAA
Source organism: Bacillota bacterium (assembly GCA_017889625.1). Lineage (GTDB taxonomy): Bacteria > Bacillota > Negativicutes > Sporomusales > CTSoil-080 > CTSoil-081. The sequence continues at coordinate 35,247 of JAGGAD010000015.1, forward strand.
AATGGTACTTATCGATCTCTCCTACTTTAGCCAAATCTACCTTTGATAAGGCTTCATCTACTTGTTTCTCAATTTCGTCAAGGCCCTTTGTTAATATACTTTCATAATCTGCCGCAACATGGGCAAAGTGATGTCCATTTTCACTAAAGCCCATCGAGGTTTGAATAATATGATTAAGTTTTTGTAATTCTTGGGGTACAGTAGCCACCAGCTGATCATACAGCGATTTACCTTTCCAATAGGGAAGACATTCTTTGAGTTTGACCTTCTCTTCTTCTGTCAAAGGTGCATACTTATCCCATTCCCGTGTGGAAAAAGTTTCCATTTCGTCCAACGCCCATTTCCACTGTATCTCAGGTAACAGCGCAGCCCCGCGTATTTTACTTGTAGGCCAACCAGCAATTAATTCGCCATCCTCAATACGAATCGTCATCTTTTCCAATATTTTTTTCAGAGCTTTTGCTCTTCTAATTACATAAGGCTCTCCTTCCGTCTCTTTATATGATTCTGTCATATAATAAGCTCTTTCAGTACATATCTCCGGTGTTGTTACCATTCTTTCCCGTAACTTTTTAATTCTTTCCTTTGCATCCATGTTCATCGCTCCTATCAAATTTATTATTTTATTGTGCTACTAAGTAAAATTAGTATTTAATTATCAATTTCGTTGTTATATAATTCATAATTTACTATACTCTTAGTATAAGCAAAATATAAGTATCTGAATAATTGATTGTAAGCATTACCATTATAGATTTTTTTTATCTTAACATTTGCTTATTATAATTAAACTACACCTTGGAGGTGTTCTTATCGATATACGACAACTACGATACTTTATAGCTATAACCGAAACTAATAATTTTACTTTAGCATCGAAAAATCTCTTTATAACCCAACCAACACTTAGTCACCAGATTGCCGAACTAGAACGCCAAATCGGCGTTAAGTTATTAGTACGAAATCGCCATTCCGTACAATTAACTCACGCCGGAGCTGCCCTTTTGAAAGAGGCGAAGGAGATAGTCACTAAAGCGGATGAAGCGGTAAAAATTACCCGTCAAGCCGAAGCCGGAACCATTGGAAATATAAAAATAGGTTTTTTAGGAGCTTCAGAACGACGCTTTTTACCACAATTAATTGCTAACTTTCGCAAACGCTATCCTAAAATTTCCATATCCCTAAATCATTTCGACTCATTCACTACTTTAGATAGAAACACCTTAGACGGAGCTATTGACTTAGCCATTACTTTAAAAAGTACAGCGGAGTCCCTTACTACTATGAATTGGAAGGTAGTTTATACTGTTCCTCTGTCCCTGGTCTTTTCTGATAATCATCCTTTAGCAGATCAAATTCCTAATAATCTTGCAGTATTAGACCACGAAGCTTTTTTTTATGTCACGCAAGACCGTGGCTTAGCTCATACCCTAGAAGTTTGTACCAGACGTAATATTCATCCCACAATCAACTTAGTCCCCCATATTCAATCCGTACTAATGTCCGTAGAAGCGGGAGAAGGATTTTCAATTTTACCTAGATCCGTACCCGAAACTTATGCCAGCCCGCTCCTTCGGTATATTAACATCGAAGACGACGATTCTTTTCTTGATGTAATTGTTGCCTGGAATAACAATAATACGAACCCTTCCGTTCCTTTATTCTTAACTGAGCTTGACAATATTCTTCCCCTCTAATAAAGCATTTCATAACTTATATATATTGTAATAAAATAACTAATACAAACAAAAAGTGCCCAGAGAGAGCATGAAGCTCTCTCTGGGCACTTTTACAATATTTATTTTCAATTTCAGCTATTTCGGCATAACTTTACCAGTACCAGCGGTAGCATATATTTCCCCATTTAGCCAACTGTTAGCACTAAGAGTAGAGTCATAGTATATATTACCTGTACCCGTAATATTTGCAAAAGTTGCATCAGAATCACTAAAGATTGTTAAATACGAGTCGCCAGTTACATTCCAACTGCTGGTTGCATCAAGTGTAAGAGCAATACTTGACGCCGTGCTATCGCCATTAATTGTGCCGGTTAAAGTTGAGCTATTCGACAAAGTCGCAGTAATCGTGCTAATACTGTCCGCAACAAAGTCTCCGACAAGGGTTTGGCTATCCGCAGTAAGAATCATATCACCACCATTATCACCACTTGTACCCCAATCATTCGCCCCAACTTCTATCAAAATACCGTCCGTTGATGTCGTAATCGTTACATCACTTACTGCGAAAGTTCCCTTTGTATTTGTTCCATAGAACACTGGCCCGGCAGTAGCCGTTAACGATCCACCGCTCATGGTAAAGACGCTATTGCTCCCCATAGCCTTTTGAGAAGTATTGAATATTTGCACCCCAGCAGTAGAACCAGTCAACGCTGAGTCGGTAACGGTTATGGTATGTTCTACTGCACCAGCAGCAATAACAGCTCCCTCAGCAGCCTTTGATGTAATAGTGGCTCCACTTACCGTAATAGTGCCTGTTGAATATAAACCTGCCGAAAGACTGCCCGCTGCCGTAGCGGTTCCGCCTATAACAGTAACCGCGCCAGATTCACCGTCAGTAGAAATGGCACTGCAATGCGCCCCCGCTGTTGAAATAGTAGCATCTTCAACTGTTATTGAGCCGCCATCCACAGCATCAACGCCATGGGCAAAATCACCAGCCGTACTAATTGTAACATCGGACAAACTGATTACTGAATCCGCCCCTATTGCATAAGCACCATTAGCCCCGTTGCCGGTAGTTGTTATTGTTGTATCAGAAATAGTTATCGTACTAGAGTCAAGCGCTATTACGCCGGCATTAAGACCAGTCGAGCTACTGGAGGTAGAATCAGAAGTAGCACCAGATGTTGTCACCGAGCACTCTGCCAAGGTTAACGTACCGCCACCGGTAACATAGATACCATACTCATCAGGTTCAGTAGCCACAAAAACTTCATCAGTCTTTTCTACCGTACCACCATCCTGATAATACGCCGCAAAAGTCGGCGCTAATTTGCCACCATCAGTCAAAGTATACGTTTCTGCGTTTAGCCAACTGTTAGCACTAAGGCTGGAGTCGTAATATATGGTATAACCATTGTCATCAATATTTGCCAACGTTGTATCACTATCACTCAAGGTCGTTAAATACGAAGTTCCGGTTACACTCCAGATGCTGGTCGCATCAAGGGTCAGCGCAATACTTGACGCTGTGTTTTCACCATTGATTGTACCAGTAAGAGTGGAGCTATTTTGCAAGGTAAGACTAATCGTACTGACCGCATCAGCCACTACATCGCCGGTAAGGGTTTGACTATCAGCCGTAAAGGTTACGTCTGCGCCGTTTTCTCCTTCCGTACCCCAGTTATCCGCACTGGCCTTCAAAATTACTCCCGAAGCAGCAGTAGCATCTACGTCGGTCAGCTTAACTACCGCCGTAGTATTCGTACTGTAAAATAGCGGTCCGACTTCAGCCGTCAGTGAACCGCCAGTCATCGTAAAAGTACCTGTCCCAACTTCAGCATCACCTGAAAAGCTTTGATAAATCATTGCCCCGCATTTTTTTGCCCCCGACAAAACAGTATCCGTCAGGATTATAGAGTTTAGCCCCTCTATAACAGCCCCCTCTGAACCAGTCGCAGAAATCGTGGCACCATCAACGGTAATTGTTCCTGTTGAATAAATACCTGGCGATCCTGATCCGGCTGTTGTCATAGTGCCACCGGTTGCAGTTATCGTTCCGCCTCCCCGGTCGGTCGCTAGGGCAGCACCACTATTACCACTCGTTGTAATGTCTACATCAGTAAGCGTTAACACCCCACCATAGGTAGCATCTACACCATGGCCTAATCCACCGGTGCAATCAATTGTAACATTGGACAAAGTAACCGATGAGCCTGAATCTGTCGCAAATACACCATTAGCCCCTAAACCACTCGTGGTCACCGTGCAATCAGATAAAGTTATTGTGCTGGCATCGCAGGCCAATACCCCAGCATTAAGACCATAGAAACTGCTATCATCAGTCGAAGTAGTAGCCCCAGACGTTGTCACTGAACAATTAGCTAACGTTAACGTACCGCCATCGGTAACATAAACACCATATTCATTAGTTTCAGACCCGGTATAAGCTTCATTGGCCGTAACTACGGTACCACCATCCTGATAATACCCGGCAACTACTGAACTATCTGTACTCATTACTCATTCCTCCTACTTTTATATAAAAAAAGACTCCCCTCTACATAGGCAGCCTTAGTCTAAGTGGACCTCTATTTATCTGTTATCTCTTACTGCGGAGTTAATTTACCGCCGTCAGTTAAAGTATAGGTTGCTGCGTTAAGCCAACTATTGCCACTAAGGCTAGCATCATAATAAATGGTAAAACCATTATCATCAATGTTTGCCAACAAGCTATCCGCATCCGACAAAGTAGAAATATATGATGTACCGGTTACACTCCATTTGCTTGTTGCATCCAACTTCACCGCTATTAACTTAGCTGTGTTAGCGTTATTGATAGCACCAGTTAAGGTACTATCATTTTGCAAAATTACAGTAACTGAACTTATAGCATCGGCTACTACATCACCACTGATGACTTGAGCATCAGCAGTAAAAGTAACCGTACCACCGTTCGCGCCACTTGTCCCCCAATCTCCAGCCGCCGCCTTAATAATTGTGCCTGATTTAGCAGTAGCTGTAACATTATTCAACGTGATCTCTGCTATCGCATTGGTCACATAGAATAGTGGACCAACCTTGGCGGTAAGGTCCCCGCCAGTCATGGTAAAAGTTCCAGCCCCACTTATATCGCCTTGGGTGTTAAACAGCGATACGCCCCACCGTTTTGCGGCAGTAAGCGAAGTATCAGTCAAAACCAAGTAATTGGCGCCATCCATAGCGGCACCCTCTGCGCCGGTTGCGCTTATTGTAGCTCCTGTTACCTTAATAACCCCAGTAGAGTAAAGACCTGGTGAAAGGTATCCAGAAGTTTTAGCCGTACCGCCATTTACCGTAACCGTACCGCCGCCCGTATCAGTGGCGATGGCTGCCGAGTGAGCACCTTTTGTGGATATAGTAACATTCTCGAGAGTCATTATCCCGCCATCAGTAACATCAACCCCATGGCCAAAATCACCAGTACATTTAATTGTCACATCCGTTAGACTAATCGTAGAGCCTGTACCAGTTGCAAAAATACCATTTGCACCTTCACCACTGGTTGTAACTGTGCTATCCGACAAACTTATAACCCCAGCATCAACGGCTAAGATACCCGCATTAAGACCATATGAACTGCTATTGCCTGAATTTGAGGTGTCACCTGTTTTAGTAACCGTTGAATCGGTTATAGTCAGATTTCCTCCATCAGCGACATAAATACCGTATTCATCCGTTTCGGACGAAATAAATACTTGATCTTCAGTTACTACTGTACCACCACTCTGATAAAAAGCGGTCACTACTGTTGAACTACTCATTACTCATTCCTCCTAAAATTAACAATATCGAGGTCCTTTCACTAACCTTTACTGTAAGATTGCTTAGCATTTTATGCTACTCAAATATACAGTTAGAAAAATTCTACATTTATGTTCTCCTCCTCTTGCAAAGTAAAAAGGCCACCCGATCGGGCAGCCTTTTTCTATTTACACTATACCATGTTATACCATTAGTTAGTGTACCAGGTTCGTGTCACATTCTTATTAATCAACGTGAACAACATCAAGCGGTTTTCCAGACAATCGTTTTCGCCATCAGGATTAGTGCCGAATGAATACACACGATGCGAATAAACTCTAACGATTATCTACCTTTTCCAGCGAGCGCAAGTCATGTTCTTGCATTCTGTACCAGGCAAGTTTCTGGAACCGCTCTTCTTCATTGCCATAATTGCAGTAAGGGTCAATAGAAATACCGCCTCGTGGCAGAAATTTACCCCATACCTCAATATAACGTGGCTTCATCATTCGAATTAAATCCTTCATTATTATATTGACTACATCCTCATGGAAATCGCCATGGTTCCTAAAACTAAGTAGATATAACTTTAAAGATTTGCTCTCAACCATCTTGCGATCCGGAATATAGTTTATGTATATTGTTGCAAAATCAGGTTGCCCCGTTATCGGACATAAACTTGTAAACTCCGGACAATTGAATTTAACCCAATAGTAATTATCAGGGTGTTTATTATCAAACACCTCCAAAATTTCCGGATTATAGGAGTAGTTGTACTGCGTATTTTGACTTCCTAAATGACTTAAACCTTCCAATTCCTTGTTCTTTCTCGGCATCTTATTTCTCCTTTAGCCACTACTGATCTATAGTGAAATCTTAGTGTATTCAATTATAGTATGAATAATTCATAAAGTCGATATAATAAGCATTTTATGTAAAAATAATTAGGCGTCAAACTTTAAATATAATTAAAAATGGCTCCATCCATTCTATAAAAAATAGTCATTTTCTCATTTCAAAGAATTATGTTAAGACATTAACAAAGGGTTCGAGCCGGAACGAAAGTTTCGGTTCGAACCCTTCTATAGTATTCTACCAACTTAAGCCTTAAATGCTTGTTCTAAATCAGCAATCAAATCTGATGCATCTTCAAGTCCCAATGACAGGCGAACCATATCATCTGGGGCTCCGGCTTTGGCTCGTTGTTCTGAGTTTAGCTGGGAATGGGTGGTGCTGGCCGGGTGAATAACTAAGGATTTTGCGTCACCAACGTTGGCCAATAGTGAAAAGATTTTTAGTGAATTAATAAATTTCTTACCAGCTTCCAGGCCGCCTTTGATGCCGAACGCTAGAATCGCCCCGGCGCCATTAGGCAGATATTTTTGAGCAAGTTTGTAATTCAGATGAGTTTCAAGACCAGGATAGCTGACCCACGCCACTTGGTTATGACCAGCAAGATATTTGGCTATAGCTAACGCATTGTCACTATGTCTTTTCAGACGAAGATGCAGGGTTTCCAACCCTTGAAGGAACAAGAAGCTGTTAAACGGACTAAGGGTTGCGCCTAAATCTCTTAAGATCTGGGTTCTCAGCCGAACGATATACGCCTGTGCCCCTAGAGCTTCGGTATATTTTAATCCGCCGTAGCTCGGATCGGGCTCGCTCAGCAACGGGAATTTGCCTGTGCCCCAGTCAAACTTGCCGCCGTCAATAACCAACCCCCCCATCGATGTTCCGTGCCCACCAATAAATTTGGTTGCCGAATGGACCACGATGTCAGCGCCATATTCAATCGGACGAAGAAGGTAAGGTGTCGCAAATGTGCTGTCCACAATAAGCGGAATACCATTTGTATGAGCAATGGCCGCAACTTTTTCAATATCAAGTACATCAATCTTGGGATTGCCGATAGTTTCAGCATAAATAGCTTTAGTTTTTGGCGTAATAGCTTTTCTAAAATTTTCCGGATCACTCGGGTCGACGAATTTGACATTAATGCCAAGATGCGGCAAGGTGTAGCTGAACATATTATAGGTACCACCATATAATGAAGCAGAACTGACGATTTCGTCACCGGCCTCGGCAATATTAAAAATTGCTGCACTTATCGCCGCGTGACCAGATGCGAACGCTAACGCGCCTACGCCTCCTTCTAAGGCTGCGATTCTTTTTTCCAATACATCAGTGGTTGGGTTCATAATCCGCGAATAAATATTTCCTGGTTCTTTCAATGCAAATAAGTTAGCCGCATGATCGGCATCATTAAAAACGTATGAGGTTGTCTGGTAAATCGGCACTGCCCGCGATCCGGTCGTCGGATCAGGTTCCTGTCCCCCATGTACCGCCAAAGTATCAAAGCGTAATTCTTCTGGTAAAGCCATTATTAACATCCTCCTCATTCTAACTAAGGTATTTATATTTTTTAATTATTACCTACTTAACATGTCTTATATTTTCGCCAAAAATTGGTGTTTTTCCAGTTGTTTCGCCAACGAACACCACGATCGTTTAGCAAATATCGTCTGCACACCTTGAACTTTAGCTTGTTCTTTAACATTTTTGGCAGTGCCGTGATTAACGAAGTCGGTCAGAACCACCACTAAAGAAGTTGACCTCGGAATGGAGAACTTTTTCCGGTCGCTGACCATCCGCCCGGACATATGGTCAATATCACACATTCCATACATCTGTAAGTTCTTTTTAATATTCCCCAAGTGATCGGCACCAACAATCATGACTGACATTTTTATCCTCCTTCCGCTTTCTGGCTTGTAAAAAAACAAAAAAGGCCAGAACAGGTTCATTAACCTGATCTGGCCTTTAGTTTTTCTAATCAGCCGTAACAATATCTTGTTATATTTAACAATAACACTTATTATCGGTAATGTCAACATTATTTTTTCGACATATATACTTTTATGCCAACCGCCCTACCGTGCTTGGTGATTGATATAATTGATTTACTGCCTGCCTTAACCCATTTTCCACGGTATCGCAATATTCCACACTTACAATACCTCGTATAGCAAATTTTTTCTTAGCGTGATAACCAATACGCATTGTCAACACCGCCTGACAATCAGAAAGAGCATCAATAATTGCATCCCGCTTTTCTTCTCCGACATCACATGCCTCCATTCCTAAACAATATTTTCCAACTTGGCGACGCTCAACGATCTCAAAGTTCTCACCATCACCCTCGTAAATAACGAATTCCGTGGCATGGCCAAAATGTAAATCTACCAATTTTCCATACTTGGTAGTTACCGCCACCCGGCAGGGTTTTTTTACGGTATTTTTCGGTTGCACTGTTGCGGGCGTACGGTTACACATCCGGAATTCCTGCGAACGATCTTCGCCTAATCGCCCAATTGCATCAGCCCGACATTGCTGGCAGTGACGCATTTGCCGAATATCCGCCTGGCAAATATTTCTTAGGTCGTTGATTTCCTTCATACTGGTTTGCGAAAAATATTCAAAAGCACTGCCTGGTGCAGGAATCAGCGGCATAATATTAGTGACGAAAACTCCCAGTTGTTTAACTTCCTTGACCACGTCAGGAATATGAGCATCATTAATACCTTTTATCATAACGATGTTAATTTTGACCAGAACACCATGCTCGGTTAAGTATTTTATTCCGTCCAGTTGATTTTTAAGCAATATTTTCCCGGCCTCTGGACCGTGATAGTATTGACCTTGGTAATAAATATGGTTATAAATTTTGGCGCTTATTTCCGGGTTAAGCGAATTAACAGTAACCGTAACATGGTTAATTCCAAGGTTTACAATTTCCTGAGCATACTCGATCAGCATTAGGCCATTGGTTGATAAACAAAAAATCATATCTTCATTATTTTCTTTTATAGCCCTGATAGTTTGCTTCGTAACTTCCCAGTCGGCTAAGGGATCGCCCGGCCCGGCAATACCGACTACACTAAGCTCGGGAATTTCTTGCTTGACCCACTCAAATTTACGTTTAGCAAGTTCCGGTGTTAACACTTCACTGGTCACACCGGGTCGGCTTTCATTTACACAATCAAATTTTCGGTTACAATAATTGCATTGAATATTACACTTAGGCGCTACCGGTAAATGAATTCGGGCATATTTATTATGAGCATCAGCAGAATAGCAGGGATGTTTTTGAGTTTTTTCTAAAAGTTCCTGGTTAATAGCCCCTGGACAAACGCACGTCATACTTTCACCGTCCCTTCTTTTCCGCTTAGTTATTAACGTTTTTAACTGAAGACTGCAGAATATTTTCTACAGCCTCCAGTTTTTTTGATCCGCAACTTATCAGTCTCACTTCCCCTTTAGCGCTCGGCTCCAGTTATATCCCCGCAGCTTTGCCGCGTACTTCACCGGTTTCCAGCGCCAGCAAATGATCGGCCCATTTTGCCGCCCATTCCCGTAATTCTGTCGTATCTAACGGTGAGGGGACTTTAGATTCCGTGGTATCAATAATGCTTTGGGCAAGTTTGGTGTAGATCTTAGCCTGCGCCGAGTTAGGCGCTGCTTCTACCGAGGTTTTGCCTTGCAGTTCAGCCTGAGTTACCGTAACTGACCGGGGAACATATTCTACAACCCGGGTCTTAGTTCTCGCTACAAAGTCATCGACAATTTCTTTGGCATAGGGAGCATTAATGGAATTGGCAATCAGCCCACCCAAAAGGGCGCCGCCGGAGTTGGAATATTTTTTAATGCCTTTAAACAAGTTATTCGCAGCGTATATCGCCATAAAGTCAGCGGAGGAAACGGTAAATACGTGTTCAGCGATCCCTTCGCGGATGGGAACGGCAAATCCGCCGCAAACAACATCGCCCAAGACATCATAAATGATGACATCAAGATCAAGTTCTTCATACACTTTCAATTGTTTTAAAAGTTGAACTGCTGTAATAATGCCCCGGCCAGCGCAGCCAACGCCCGGCGCAGGACCACCAGCTTCTACACAATAAACGCCGTTGAATCCTTTAAAAATTACATCTTCCGCTTTCACCTGAGTTTTTTCCCGCATGGTATCCAGTACCGTCGGAATATATGTGCCCCCCCGCAGGGTATTAGTTGAATCTGCTTTAGGATCGCAACCGAATTGCATTACTTTTAGACCAAGTTTTGACAATGCCGCACTGATATTGGAAGTAGTAGTAGATTTACCAATTCCACCTTTACCATAGATAGCAATTTGTTTAATTTTTTTACTCATGATAATTCCTCCTAAAAATTTAAAAAAATAAAAGGCTAGAGAAACATTTTTTTAATGTCTCACTAGCCTTTAGCTCATTGACTAATCAGCAGTGTTCTAGCACATATTCATTTTATACAAAACGCAAGCATTTATTATAAAGAAAACATTATTCTATAATTTTAAGTCTTATATTCCACTGCCATCAAGCCCAAACTCACCAAGTCTTCTTTTTTCGGTTTTCTCAATTTGTTCGACCTTCCCATTATTTATCCGAATCACTATTTGTCCGTATTGGATATGCTCCAATTCAGCGATAATCTTTTTTTGCAGCGGATGTACCATCGACGATTTCCCATATTTTATATATCCGGTTTTTCCATCTTTACTCGAAATAATATATTTTTCCGTTTTTTCTATTTTTACGATTATGCCGTCTTGAAGGGTTAAGATCAAAAAACCGTTATCAGCAGTAAATAAGAAATGATTAATAATTTCAATT
>JAGGAD010000016.1 GCA_017889625.1 Bacillota bacterium
GCTTTTGCATTATTGGTAGGCATGCTGTAACGTTGGTTTAGGTATCTAAGTGAGGCGGATAATTCACCGTCAGGTCCGCCATATTGGGTGATGACTAATTTAGCAAATTTTACATCTGGACATGTTACTCTAGCCGGATGTTCGAGTTTTTTTTCATAAACCCACATGTTCACCCATCCTCTTTTATAAAGATAAATGTTAAAGTTCCCAAGGCCAGGGGCTATCAGACCATAACCACTTTTCGTAGCCGTGCATTCCCTGTGCTGATAACGAGCCGTATTGAGCGGTGTATTCTTCCATAAGTTTATCTATTTTTTCTATTGCACAATTATAGTCGTTGATAGCATCTTGATCGCACGGGTGGGTGTCAAGATATAGTTGCAGTTCTATTGCCACAAATTCCATTTCTTGAATTTGCCGAAGCAAGACCATTTGCTTCTCCATGTTCACTCTAACTACCTCCGTCCGCATTATTCGGGTATCGGATATACACCATAAAGTTCAGGAAAGAGTGTACCGCGCATCAATGCTTCTTTGGGTGAGAAAGCCTTTGTATATACTTGCCAGGGTACATATGAATGTCCTAAAACCATATTTGAATGCACTTGTTTACTCGGCCTAGTTTCTTCTTTCCACACAGAGTCTGCACTAGCTTCGTCTGTTAGCATCTTTTGGGTTTCTGGTTCAATTGTATCGATATGAGGAGCGCTTTTTTTATACAACTATATTCGCCTCCTTTTAAGTTAACCTTATTTATTTTATGTGAAATGATCACTAGTTGCTACTGGCAATAAAAAAAATTCAACCCGTTATGGATTGAATTTTCTATACTGCAGGCGGCATTATTAAGAAAGCCAGTATATACAGAATAATGCCCAGGCCTCGGTAAAAAGCAGCTAGTGTCCAAAGCAATCTAATAATTGTAACATCCAGACCAGTATAGTTGCTCAGCCCAGCACAAACACCAAAAAACATTTGATGTTCAGTATCAAGCGACAATATCTTTCCCGCAAATAATAGATTGTCTGAAACACCCCAGTTCTGAAAGAAATGCCATGCTACCCAGGTGCTTAAGCTATAGGCACCTAGTCGGATAAGCCAAAACATCGACTCCAGTCCTTTCCCGGAAGGTATAGACAATATGTCTATTATTTCCCGGAAGGGTCAACGTTTAAACGTCTTCTAAAGATCTCGATACAAGTTTTAATCGTCGCGAGCGTTTGGTTGTTTCAGTCTTAGGCGAGGCATTTTGTTGCCGATTGCTAATTCTGGCAACACTGATAAGCAAGCCGATTGCCAATAAGTTTACCATTAGCGAAGTTCCGCCAAAGCTTATAAACGGCAACGGTATACCGGTAACTGGCAAAATACCTGTTACCATGGCAATATTACCCACGGCTTGACCTACGATTAAAAAAGTTGCTCCTGCTGCTAGCATCATTCCCAAGCCATCACTAGCGCTCAGTGCTATTTTTATGCCATACCAGGCTAATAGTGCGAATAAGATAATTACTAGTAATGCACCTGCAAATCCCATTTCTTGACATAGTACGGCAAAGGCAAAATCGGTATGGGCCTCCGGCAAATAATGAAATTTGCTAGCCCCCATTCCAAGGCCTGTTCCCAAAGCGCCACCTGAACCAATGGCTAAAAGCGCCTGAACAGATTGATAGCCGCTGGTTTGCTGATAAGCCCAAGGGTCAATCCAAGCAAAAATGCGTTCTGCCCGATATGCTGCCGCATAAACTAAATAAACTATACCAGTTACTGAAATTCCGATAAGTGCATAAATTTGTTTTAACGGAATACCGCTGGGCAAGTAGAGTACTAGACAAATGGCAGCGATAACGGCAGCCGTGCCCATATCCGGCTGTTTTAATACTAGATACGCCATTATTCCGGAAAGCACTACCGGCCAGGACAGTAGTGTAACGGATCGTGCCCGGTCAATTCGCGGCCCTAAATAGTCAGCCGCCATAAGTATGGCGATAAATTTAGCAATTTCGGACGGCTGAAATTTTATACCAAGATTAATCCATCGACGTGCGCCATTGGCCTCAACGCCAATAAAATGCACCGCGATCAAGAGCGCAACTGTTATTGTCGCAAGTAATAGAGATAACCGCGGTAGGTGACGGTAGTTCATTCTGGCGATAAAAATTAGTCCTACTAAACCCATAATAACAGATATCAAATGACGTTTTAGAAAGAAGTAGCTGTCACCCAATAGTTGCCCAGCAGTTACAAAGCTGGCACTAAATATGTTGATGGTACCAATAGCAATTAGTACAGTGACTATATATATAATCGCTTCACCAGGGCTCGTCCCCAAAACAGGTATCTTACGCATACTAATTCCTCCTGGTACACTTATGCTCTGCTTGATATTATATCAAAAATATTCACGCTACCCAATAACCAAATGCTATAAATTCCATATAATATATTACGATTACCGCGTAAGAGGTGATACATATGGATCCCCTTCCTACACATCGACTGCTGGTAGTCGACGATATTTCTAAGGCTATCCTTTTAGTCAGCAATCCTTCCGGTAAAATTGTTGCTGAACAACCTTTACCTCACGGATTTTCCCTGGTAGATATAACAGTTAATTATGATTTAAATGAAGCCTATCTTGCCCTAGCCGGCAACGGCGGTTCGGGACTACTAGCTAGTTTTAGCTTAAATACCTTAGTTTGCAGCAACGAATTTGCTATTCCTCATCCGGCACAGTTTACCCGGTTGCCAACTTCACACACGTTTATCCTCGCAGACCCCGACGGACACCTCTATCTTACCAGCGCTGCCAAAGAACCGATAGTACTGGATAAGCCTGACGGTGCCGGGTGTTGCGTTGGTCTTGTAGCTACAGAAAGCTTAATCTACGGAGTTTGGGAAGCAATTGGCGGGGGCGTCTTAGGCATGTTTGACATTACCGGACACCAGCTGTATAAACGTTTTTTTGGAGCGACTCCGACAAATCTTATTGCAGATCAGCATGGCCGCTTGTTTATTCCATTTACAATCAGTCCCTTCAGCGGGGAGGGTTTAGTTGTTCTTTCATGCCAGGCTCTCGATGATTTTTCCAATACTATTATAACTCAGTGTCAGCATTGTAGCGCTACCGCGCCGGTATACCCGATCCACGTGGTAATAACTGCCAGTGGTAATACTGCTTATATTGCTAATGAAGAAGCCGGTCATATCAACATTGTAGATCTACAAGCTCGCCATACTGTTGGTATCATTTCTTTAGGCCAGTCGGTGTCCCGTCTCGGTCTTTTACCTGGTGAAAATTTTGCAATAGCGTCCAGTAATATGTTTGCTAATCTTTGCCTCATTGATTTAGTCAACAAACGTCTTGTAGCGTTTACTGATGAACGCGAAACGTTAAGTCCCTTTGCCGTTATTGCATGAAAAACTATAAAACCCCTTTCTGTATAAGAAAGGGGTTTTATAGTTTTATTTTTTACCCAACTGGCGTGGCAGCTTTACACCCCACTTGGTTTTGGAGGTTTTTGCCGAAGTACCAGACCCCGGTATCGCTTTGGTTTTAGGTTTCAGATGGTATTGAGGTTCAATCACGGGCTCTACTTTTGGCGGGTATTGAACGTGCTCTATTTGTTCAGGCTCAATATCAAACCTTTCTTCTATTTCATGTTCAGTTGCAGATAAATCTTCAATTTCTTCTTGAGACACAATTTCAGGAATTATCGCCGGTTCTAAATTATCTACTTTACCTTTATCACTGGTCTCCTCATCCTGCTGCATTTTTTGAGAAAACCGGGCCGGAGGACTAGGTATACTTTCAGTGTCATCAGTTAATACAGGCGGAGGTTTCATTAACGCACCGGCACGTTCATCTAAATTAACATACTCGTACTCGCCAGTATCGTCATAATTAACAAACGATCCTTTTTCCAGAAAAGCCAAAGTTAACAGTAAATGATCTGCTTCACGCCGCATATGATCCGCCATAAGTTCTGGAACAAGGCCTAATAGCTTATTATCAGCTATCAATGTTTGAGCCGCCCTCATAAAGTCGCGCAACCGAATTGTAGATACCCTAACATCTTGTAAGAACCGCCGAAATGCAGGTATTTCTTCCCCTTCGCCGCGCAACATGCTAACAAAATCGCGTCCTTCTAGATATAAGTCGTCAAACTCATCTGAATAAGTACTGGCCATCTCAAGCAGACTGCGCTCCATCGGATCTAATTTATGCACAACAAATCTTGCATGATCCGCCATCAGTCTGAGCCAAAAAGCAGCTTCTCGCGCACTAGAAATTTGATATAGCGGTTGCTGTCCAGCCGCAAGTTTATCTAATAGACGTATAACATACTCCACTTCTCGAGATAGGTGGTCTACAAATAAAGCAAAATTACTTCCGGTCAAACGACAGGCCAGAGTCAGGTGTAAAATTCGGCGATTATAGTGATAAAAATCGTTGGTTAGCTGCAAAGAATCAGCCACCAATTCTTCAAATCTGTTTTCGCTCTGAACCTTTTCTGCCCGCACCCTATGAGCCGAATATTGCTGAGAGAAGCTTTCAGCTTCGTTGATTAAACTAATGTTTTCGTAGGGTAAACCGGTCTTAATAAACAGGGCATGTTCTTCCATAATCCGCAGCCAAAACTTCAACTCCTCCAAGCTCAGCGGCGGTATCGGTTGGCGTTTAGAATTCACAACCGTCGGCCGTGACATAGCAACACTCTCCATTTTGACATATTTATTGCTACTATATTCTATGCCATCTTCTACATTATTGTTCGAGTTTTATTGCTACTCAACAAATTTTACTTCAGTTCGATATATCTTCATTCCCATCGCACTAAACTTCGCTTCATATTCGGTCATAATGTTATCTTTATAATCACTATTATGCAGATCAAAAGATATATGCTTCATTTTTAATCCGGCATCCGCAAATTGGTTTAAAGAAAACTCGAAAAGTTTCTCATTATCAGTTTTAAAATGCAGCTCTCCGCCGTTAGTAAGGATACTTCGATATTTGTCCAAAAAGACCTTATGGGTCAACCGACGTTTTGCATGGCGGTTCTTGGGCCAGGGATCACAAAAATTAATATATACTCGACTTATCGCTCCCGGTGAAAATATTTCTAAAATGTTGTTAACATCAAAATGTAATAATCGAACGTTGGTAAGTTGACGTTCATACACTTTCTGCGCCGCATAATAAAGCACATCTAGTTGCGCTTCCATACCAATAAAATTTATTTCAGGATTTCGCTCCGCAAGTTCGGCAATAAACTTCCCTTTTCCTGTACCTAATTCTACATAAAATGGGGCATCTCGCTTAAAGGTTTCTCGCCAGTTAAGGTCTGGACAAGCCTCTGTTAAAACTTCCTTATAGTCATTAATTGCATCTTTAATCCACGGTTTTTTCCTTAATCGCACTTGTATCCTCCTATATTTACCTTTTTGACCGTTTCTTTGTAATTAATTGGAAAATATGAGCCAATATTTGCTATCATTAACAGGATTTCGAAAAAGTTTAGAGAATTATTAGTATGGTTAACTATTAATAATTTTCCTAAATTTACAAAGAAGGTGGGAGCATTGACATTGGAATTTTGTATAGAAAGTTTAGCCGCAATCTGCAATAGCATTCCCGCCGCCATGATCGCCATTGACAGCAACTACCGGGTTATTTTGTTAAACGAATATGTTGAACTTCTCTTCAATGTAAATATTGACACTATCACCGGGTGTGACGCGCGTGAACTAGGCTTAGACTTTGGTTCAGAAAGTAATTCTATTTGGAAATGTTTAGAAAATAACATTAGAATAACTGACAAAGAAACAACTATTAAGTTTAATAATATTGAAATTCAAGCTACCCTAAATATTAATCCCCTATTAAATGGGAATGATATAACTATCGGCATGGTGGCTGTCATTTGCGATAATTCTTTAATCAGCCTGCCGGAGTCGCGAATGCAGCATCTTGAAACACTGGCAAGCATCGGTGAAATGACTGCCGGGACCATCCACGAAATAAGAAACCCCTTAACTTCTATCAGTGGGTTCGTACAGCTTTTAAATGTCAGAGCCGCGCGCCAACAAGATGAAACATCCACCGAATACTGCCGCCTAATTACTGATGAAGTTACACATATCAATAACATTTTATCCGATTTTTTAACATTAGCCAAACCTCAGCCTAACAAATTCGTTAAAATCGATATTCTGCGTCCAATCACTGAGGTGCTGGCTTTACTTTATGGAGAGGCCCTAATGTACGGGGTAGAAATTCAGCAGCATTTAGGTAATGAACCCCTTTATTTGTTAGCTAACAGTGAAAAAATCAGAGAAGTGCTTATTAATCTTTGCCGTAACGCTTTTCAAGCTATGCGACGTGGCGGCAAATTGACTATTAATGTCTCGGCCTCACAGGAAGCTATTACTATTAATATTACTGATAGTGGGCACGGCATGAGTGATGATGTTATTAGTAATATTTTTAAACCTTTTTTTACTACAAAAGAAGCAGGTACCGGATTAGGGCTATCTGTCTGCCAGCGAATTATTCGTGATCACCACGGCGAGATTTGCGTTTCAAGTACGCTTGGTAAGGGAACAACTTTTACTTTGACTTTTCCCAGACTAGCTGAATAGTTGCAGTTTCTTCGCACTTTTTATTGTTATTAATTATAATAAGAGCATTTATCTTATATTTCAGGATACCTTTTCCTTTTTAATCACAAGAATAATGCCCCCAACACCTTTAGGTGGGGGCATTATGGTAATACATGCTTGTGTGCATTGGATTATTCATCGGTGGTAGCCAGACTATAACCAGTATGCGCCGTATATATATCACGCCAAACTGATTAAATCTAGTTATTTTTTATGTAGCCTTTATATTTAAAAGCCACCATCATTTTTTAGTCCTACTAAGTTTACATGATTAAATTTAACGGTTATTTTTAACATTATCAATGATTTTGATGATTCGCTGCCCATAGTTTACTCCTGGTACTGCCCACCTACCGCTTAAGCTCTCCCAGGTCTGACATTGTCCAAAGTAGCTGGTCATCTGCTTAACTATCGCATATCGCGGATCAGCAATCGGCAAAACTGGTTCATGGGTAGTAGCATACGCCATAAGGTGTTGGATATGAGCCCGAACGCCAATTCTTGCTGTATCAAAATAAGCCCCTCGAACGCCTTGTCCGATCGTCCCAAGACCAGCAAAATTGTTCTGATCCGGCAATACATCTCCGCCAAAGTAAAAAAAACCGGTTTCTAAAATGGCTTGCGCAACGGCGGCGTCCGGTCTAATACCTTCTATTGCCGCTTCTTGATAATAATATTCTACTAATTCTTCGATCGGAACGCTAAGTTTCGGCTTAGGGTTGTGTCGAATAATGTATTTAACCATTTGGTCTTTAGTAACTTCTGGAGCTCCAAAAATTGGCGTTTCTGTTTTAAAGTCACTCGTATCTTGTTTCACAGACTGCCGTAAAATTTCCATTACACGGTCATAAAATGACTCTTGCTGAACAGACGCCTTGGCTATTTCCTGATTTTCAGCGGCCAAAACCGGACAGGACGCGGTCCAAGCACAGCTACTTAAAATCGCCAAACAAAAAACTACCGCATATTTTCTGGCACCAGTCATTCCTTCACCTCAGTCTGTTATTTTTATAATGTTGTTGCAATTTTAGCTAAGTAAAGTCATCCATTACGCCTATATATTTCACTGTAATTCACTACTATTTTGATATTCTTCACAAAATGATATTTTCCTGCCGAATATATGTTACAAGAAAGAAGCCTGGCCGCAGCCAGGCTTTTCAGCGTTTTATGCTTTTTGAATCTTAGCCCATGAATCTCTAAGTCCAACCGTCCGATTAAATACTGGATGTCCAGCAGTCGAGTCCTGGTCAACAGTAAAATATCCCTGTCGAAGAAATTGGAAATTATCTCCTGACATCGTGTTTTTAAGGCTTGGCTCTACAAGACATTCCGATAAGGTTACTAATGAGGCCGGGTTTAGGTTAGCAGTATAATCTTCGCCATCTTCCGGGTTCTCACTGACAAACAGCTGATCATAGATCCTAACTTCTGCCTTGACCGCCTCCGCTGCCGATACCCAGTGCAGGGTCCCCTTAACTTTGCGAGCGCTTAACGCCTCGCCGCTTTTCGTGTCAGGATCGTATGTACACCGAACCTCAATAACTTCGCCGGTGGTTTCATCTTTAATTACTTGCTCACATTTTATAATATAAGCATATTTTAAACGTACTTCCTTGCCCGGCGACAGCCGGAAAAACTTTTTCGGAGGATCTTCCATGAAATCTTCTTGTTCAATATATACAACCTTGGAAAATGGAATCTTGCGCACACCCATTTGTTCATTTTCAGGGTTATTTTCCGCAGTTAGCTCTTCTATTTTACCTTCTGGATAGTTCTCAATTACTACTTTAAGCGGTCGCAAAACAGCCATCACCCGTTGAGCTTTCACGTTAAGATCTTCACGGATACAGTGCTCAAGCAGAGCATAGTCAACTACACTATTACTTTTAGCCACCCCAATGCGGTCACAGAAGTCCCTGATCGAATGTGGTGTAAAACCGCGACGCCGCAGCCCAGATATGGTCGGCATACGTGGATCATCCCAGCCATTGACATACCCCCCTTCTACTAGCGCCCGTAGTTTACGTTTGCTCATCATTGTATAAGCAAGGTTTAATCTGGCAAATTCAATTTGTTGTGGACGATTAGGATGATTTACTGCCGCTAGCAGCCAATCATAAAAAGGACGGTGAGCCTCAAATTCCAGCGTACAAACTGAATGGGTGATTCCCTCTATAGCATCCGACAACGGATGGGCAAAATCATACATTGGATAAACGCACCATTTATTTCCGGTACGATGATGAGTAGCCCGCAATATCCGGTAAATAACCGGGTCACGCATATTTAAATTCGGTGATGCCATATCAATTTTAGCCCTTAATACTTTGTCACCATCAGCAAATTCACCGTTTTTCATTTGCTCGAACAGCTTGAGATTTTCTTCAACCGAGCGATTACGATACGGGCTTTCTGTGCCAGGTTGGGTTAGTGAACCACGATAATCCTTCATTTCCTGCGCTGTCAAGTCACAAACGAAAGCATTTCCACTTTTAATAAGTTCTACAGCATACTGGTATAGTTCTTCGAAATAATCCGAGGCATAAAATTTACGATTCTCCCAATCAAAGCCCAGCCATTTTACATCTTGCTGAATAGAATCGACATATTCGACTTCTTCTTTGCTCGGATTGGTATCATCAAACCGCAAATTACATAGTCCACCATATTTTATTGCCGTCCCAAAGTTCAAACATATTGACTTAGCATGGCCAATATGCAAGTATCCATTAGGTTCCGGCGGAAACCGAGTATGCACTCTTTTTCCGTGCTTACCGGTCCGGTTGTCTTCATCAATTATATTATGAATAAAATTGGTAGTGGTATAGGTTTCATTTACCGCCATCTTCCTACTCCCTCTGCTTTTGTTTCCAATATTGTAACATATCAAGTTTAATATTCCAAATTTATTTACAATAATAGGTATCATGATTGCTTTAGATAATAAAACTAAAATCATGGTCTTATCAGCAACTACTAGTAAATCCCCCGATTTATTTTATTAACTGCTTGGTTTATGACGCGCTAATTTGCTATAGTCGATTTCATTTTGTCTATTTCTACGATCAATTCCGGTAAGCTGATATACCGCCAAAATAACGCGCTCCGGTAATATTTTTTTCATGCATTCAGCATTTCCTTTAGGGCAGTTGTATTTATGACAAAATAAGCAATCGCTTTCAGACTGAAGCGTGCTAAATTTGCCTTGACGCGGCCCATAAACCAAAGGATTAGTTGGCCCAAAGAGTGCCACAACCGGCGTTTCAAGGGCACTAGCAATGTGTAGCGGGCCGGTATCACCAGTTATAACTACCGCTGCCTGATTAATAATTGCGGCTAACTCTAACAGGCTTGTCCGTCCAATAGTGTTTAGCATGGGAACACCAGCCTTAGCTATAATAGCCTCACCACACTTTACATCAGCCAAGCCGCCCCCCAACACCAGCTTAAAGTCTTGTTCCAGGGCCTTAGCTACTACTGCAAAGTATTCTGGTGGCCAATTTTTAGCTGGCCAAGTTGTACCAGGTATTAACACTGCAAACCGCTGATCAGGCTTAATTGTACCCGCTCGCAAAATATCATTTGCTACACTTTTCACGGTTAGCGGTAAGGTAACCGTCATTTTATAATTAAATTTTTTAATGTCAAGCGCTTGAAGCACTCCCAGATATTTGTCAATCACATGCCGTCCAAGCGGTCGAGCCGTCTCGGTCATAAATACATAATTTAATTCTCGGGCCTCTTTTAGCCCAATACGCCGCCTGGTTTTTGCCTGAAGGGCAATCAACCCTGTTAAAAAAAGGCCATGAATATCTAACACTGCATCAAAGTACTTTTCTGCTAGTTTATTTTTAAGTTCCCGCCACATCTTTATTGCACTTGCTATTTCCCACGACTTTAGATACGCCTCAAAACGTTCTCTTGACCATACCCAACATTCATCAATGTCTGGATTATACCTTATCACATCGGCGGAAACCGAGCTTACCAACCAAGTAATTTTGCAATCGGGCCATACCATTTTTAGGGTTTTGGCGACCGGAGTACAATGAATGACATCACCAATAGAACTAAGTCTGATGATTAGTATTTCTTTTCCCACACCCAACCAGCCTTCCTAAGTTGCTATCCTTGGTTGCTTTTTATTATGACAGACTCTCTTAGTCTATGTTTCATAGATATCATTTATTCCCCCAGTTTAAATAGGAATTTTCTTGAGGGCTTATAAATAGAATTTATAAGCCCTCAAGAAAATTCAAAACTAAAAAAGGCTGCCAGAAACCCGGCAACCTTTTTTCTAACTGATATTAAATAATTTTTTTACATTATTAGTGGTAGCTTCCGCCAAGGTAGCTAAGTCGATTCCCCTCAGTCTAGCTACTTCTTCGGCCACCAATCGCACATGGGCAGGTTCGTTGCGCTTGCCGCGATGCGGCCGAGGTGTAAGGTATGGCGAATCCGTTTCTACCAACAAACGTTCTAATGGCACCACACCGGCAACTTCTTTCACTTTCTGCGCATTATTAAACGTAACTGTACCCGCTATGGAAATATAAAAGCCCATTTTTATTACTTCCATGGCCATTTCCACACTGCCTGAAAAACAGTGAAATACGCCGGTTAAGCCTTGTCCTTCTTTTTTAACTATTGTCATCAAATCGCCATGGGCTTCCCGATCATGAATGATAATGGGTTTTACTAGCTTTCGTGCTAAATCTAGCTGACGAATAAACACCATCTGCTGAACATCCCGGGGTGAGTCATCATAATGGTAGTCCAGACCTATTTCACCAATGGCAACAACCTTAGGGTTTTCCGTCCATTTAGCAAGTTTGTCATAGTCTGATTCCCTCGCATCACTGGCATCATGGGGGTGAATCCCCACTGCCGCATATATAGACTGATATTTTCCGGCTAATTCGACCGATCTAGCTGAGGAAAGCATATCTGAACCTACATTAATAAATCCCGTTACCCCGTTAGCTGCTGCCCTGGCAATTACCTCTGCCTGCTCATCATCAAACTTAGGATCATCAACATGAGCATGTGAATCAAAAAGCATCAAACCTGTCCTCCTATGAACCCTACTTTACTTTACTGCCGCTAGGCATACCTTCAGCGGTAACTACTTTTAGAAGGTCCCCGGATGAAGCTGCCAGCACCATCCCCCGCGATTCAATCCCACGGATTTTGGCGGGTTTCAGATTAACGATCATAACTACATCTTTACCAACTAATTCGTCCGGGAGATAATGTTTGGCAATGCCAGAAACAATTGTCCGCTGCTCACTACCCAAATCGACGGTTAGTTTTAGTAACTTATCAGCTTTCTCAACCTTTTCTGCTGCCAACACCCGGACAACGCGTAGATCTAGTTTTGCAAAGTCTTCAATGGTTACTTCAGGAGTTTCGGGTACAACTACCTTGGGTTCAGGTTTTACTTCAAGAACCGGCACTTGTTCTTTTTCCTCAATGCGCGGGAAAATTGGTTCTGGAGTAGCCACCTTGGTTTCCACCGGTAAAAGTCCCCAATGTTGAGCATCACTTAGCTTAATGGTCTTAGTATTATAGCTTAATCCTAGTTGCTGCCAAATACGCGGCGAAGTATTCGGCATAAATGGCGAAATCAAAATTGCCACAATCCTCAATACTTCCGCTAAATTATATAGAACCGTATTAAGCCGTTCTTTTTTGGCTGCATCTTTTGCCAGTGCCCAAGGACCCGTCTCATCAATATATTTGTTGGCGCGACTAATCAATGCCCAGATTGATTTAATCGTGCTATTAAGATCAAAATTATCCATGAGTCGTTCGTAATCCGTAGCCGTAGCCTTAACCAACTTTATCAGTTCCTCATCTATCGGCTCAGTAGCGCTAGAAGCTGTAATTACCCCACCGCAAAAGCGATTAATCATATTTATTGTGCGGTGCAACAAATTGCCCAAATCATTGGCCAAATCAGCATTTATACGCTGAATCAGGGCATCTCTGGAAAAGTTGCCGTCATTGCCCAAAGTTATTTCTCTGAGCAAAAAGTAACGAATCGCATCAGCGCCAAATTCATCAATCAATGCTATTGGGTCAATGACATTGCCTTTGGATTTGGACATTTTGTCACCTTCGACCACTAGCCAGCCATGCCCATAAACCATTTTAGGAATTTCCAAGCCTAACGCCATCAAAATAACCGGCCAGATAATGCTATGAAAGCGAACGATTTCTTTGCCCACAAGATGAACGTCGGCCGGCCAGTATTTGTCAAATTTATTTTTGTTATCCAAGTACCCAGCGGCAGTAATATAGTTAACCAAGGCATCAAACCACACGTATACTACATGTTTAGTGTCAAACGGCACTGGTATACCCCAATCAAAGGTCGTACGGGAAACACAAAGATCCTCTAGACCACCTTTGATAAAGTTGATCATTTCGTTGCGACGGGAAACCGGTTGAATAAAATCTGGATTTTCTTCAATATATGCCAACAGCTTGTCCTGGTATTTGGACATACGAAAAAAGTAGCTTTCCTCTTGAACCGTTTCTACCGCTCGCCCACAGTCAGGACATTTACCATCTACTAACTGACGTTCCAGCCAGAAGGTCTCACAGGGAGTACAATACAAACCTTCATAGGCAGATTTATAAATGTCACCCTGGTCATAGATTTTTTGGAAAATTGTCTGTACAACTTCACGGTGACGTTGATCCGTTGTGCGAATAAAGTCATCATTGCTTATCGACAACTTTTCCCATAAATTTTTAAAAGAAGCAACAATTTTATCAACATATTCCTTTGGTGATATCCCTAGCTCAACAGCTTTGCGCTGAATTTTTTGGCCATGCTCATCCGATCCCGTCAAAAAGAAGACGTCATTTCCAGCCAACCTTTTGTAGCGAGCAATGGTGTCTGCCAACGACGTACAGTAGGCATGTCCAATATGTAGTTTATCACTAGGATAGTAAATTGGAGTAGTAATGTAAAATGGTTTATTAGCCATATTGTCCTCCTCGATATTTTTCCACAATTATATTTAACTATTTTATCATTGTCAACATATACCACTTATTGTATAAAATTATCTTCCACCGCTAGATTATATTAAAATTTAGCGTATGGCATTAGCTTAAACCTAAAAACAATTATCCTCGGCAGATGAAACATATAATATAAAAAAATTGACGTTGACAACCCTTGTAATATTTGGTAGTATTTAGGTAGACATTTTTTGTCGAACATTGTTGAATAGGAGTTGTTTAATTTGAAATCGACCGGCATCGTACGAAAAGTAGATGAATTAGGTAGAGTCGTTATTCCAATCGAGTTGCGTCGCACCCTCGATATTGAAGAAAAAGACGCTCTAGAAATTTATGTAGACAGCGACCGGATTATTCTTCGCAAATATGAACCTGCTTGTGTATTCTGTGGTAATGCTGCAGATGTTACTAATTTCAAGGGCAAGAACGTATGTAAAGATTGTCTCAATACGATGGGACAACAAGCTGTTTAAAAAGAGGGGCATTAGCCTCTTTTTTTTGTCCCATAAACTTGCAACCTTAGCTGACTAACTAAACCGACTCTATCCTTCATCGTATTTTATGCTAGTCCTCTTCTGCGGCCATATTTAAAACAGCCTGATACACTTCTCGTTTCGGCAAATTAAATTGAACGGCCACCATCCGAATGGCCTCTTTTTTGGTTATCCCCTTGTCGACTAAGCTGAATACTTGACCAATTATATCTACTGGCATTTCAGGATCTGCTTCTGCCGCGGTCTCGGCTGCCGCTACAATTAAGGCAAATTCGCCACGCGGCACTTTTTCTTTAAAATGGGCACTTAACGTACTGATAGTGCCTCGAATAAACTCCTCAAATTTTTTGGTCAACTCGCGGCCAGCAACCACCTGACGCTCGCTACCAAAAGCAACCGCCATTTCGTCTAAAATAGAACCAATACGGTACGGAGACTCGTAAAATATCAAAGTATATGGAACTGTTGCCAAAGCGCCCAGTAACTCGCGACGCTTTTTTGTCGTCTTTGGTAAAAAGCCAACGAACAAGAATCTCCCCGTATCCAACCCAGACGAAACGAGAGCTGATAATCCTGCCGATGCTCCTGGAATTGGCGATACGGTAATACCAGCCTCAATTGCCAATTTAACCAAATCTGCCCCAGGGTCAGATATACCTGGCATTCCGGCATCACTCACCACCGCAATATCTTCACCGCCCTTTAACCGTTCAATAAGTTCTACCCCACGCTCAGTTTTGTTATGTTCATGGTAGCTTATTAACGGCGTATGGACTTCATAATGGCTAAGTAGCTTCCTTGTATGTCGAGTATCCTCAGCTGCGACTACAGCTACCTCGCGCAGTATCCTAACAGCCCTAAAGGTAATATCCTCCAAATTGCCAATGGGAGTAGCACATAAATATAGTGTTCCGGTATTAATCATCACCGCTGTTTTTCCCACCTTGCGACGTATTCTGGTAGTAATCCGTTATTTCTTTGGTATATTTGCCATCAGACCCGTAAACAAAAAGCGGCGGCAATACGTCAAGGCCAGGTCTGGCCCCACGCACCCCTTCCACAAGTAAAAATTTAGGTTTCTTATGGATTGATGAATAAACTAACCGTAACCGTTTAGGCTCTAAATCATAATTCATCATCATCTTTAGTACTTCTGCCATTCGCTCCGGCAGATGCACGATGGCCACTCGTCCTCTGAATTTAACCAGATAACTAGCGGCCGCAATAAAATGTTCTAAACTACCGGTCAGTTCATGTTTAGCGTTAGCAACATCATTATTCGTACTAATAAACCCGCCCCCCGATATACGATAAGGGGGATTTGTAACAACCAATTCCATCTGACCCGCATTGAATATAGTCTTGCTTTCCCGCACATCGGCATTGACAATTTTTAACCGATCATGAAGCCCATTAAGTTTTATTGACCGTTCTGCCATTTCGGCCATGTAAGCGCTCAACTCCACACCGGTTACCTGACCTGCGCCTCGCGCCGCAAGCAGTAATCCCAGCACGCCAGTGCCTGCGCCTAAATCTGCCGCTATCGCACCAGGACGTACGGTAGCAAAATGAGCTAAGAGCACCGAATCTAAGGAAAAACAAAATTGCTGTTCATTCTGAATTATTTTCAAGCCACCAATTAACAAGTCATCCAAACGTTCGCCCGAACGCAAAAAATTACTGTCCATTACCGTCTTTTTCCACTAATTCTTCCCATGGAATATCCACGGTCCTGCCCTCGGCTAGTTTAATCGTTGCCGTCTTTTTCGCCTGGTTTACGGCGACAAGCTTTCCCTCGCCCTCTGTTGTCACGACTTCACGGCCAATATTTGGTACAGAGACTTTCTTACAACACGAACCGTAGCAATCATTTTCATATTTTAAACAGCACATTAGCCGTCCACAAATGCCGGATATCTTCGTTGGATTAAGCGACAGATTTTGTTCCTTGGCCATCCGAATCGAAACAGGCTCAAAATCCCCTAAAAAAGTGGAACAGCAAAGTGATCTACCGCAACACCCAATGCCCCCCACCATTTTCGCTTCATCCCTCACCCCAATTTGCCTTAATTCGATTCTGGTACGAAATACTGCTGCTAAATCTTTGACCAATTCACGAAAATCGATGCGTCCTTCTGCCGTAAAATAAAAAATGATTTTGTTAACATCGAAAGTATACTCAACGTCTACCAAATTCATTGGCAAACCATGGGTCTGAATCTTTTGCTCACACAACTTGAATGCTTCTTTTTCTTTGGCCTGATTATCTTTTACTTTTTCCTGATCGACAAGCGTTGCCTTGCGATGAACGGGTTTCAACGGAGCAACAATATCCGCTTCTTCTACCTCTCTTGGACCTATAACAACTTCACCATATTCCAAACCTCTGGCAGTTTCTACAATAACGTGTTCCCCCGATATTAACGTCAACACCCCGGGATCAAAGTAATATATTTTACCGGCCTTCTTAAACCGTATTCCAACAACTGTAAACATCTACTATCCCTCCCCCACCGCATCAAATAATTTTATCATCAACGCCTCAAAAGTTAACCGGTAATTAGCATTCGCCTCAAGCGCCCTGCCAGCTTCTTTGACACTATTCAAAGCTTGCCGCAAACTTACTTCCGTCCAAATTTTAGCTGCGTCTTCAAGTTTATCCACTAAATCCAGGTTAAAAACAAGATCATGCTGTCCAATTTTAATCATGATAATATCTCTGAATATAACGCCGATATAATTAAACACACTATTCAATTCACCCGGCTCTAATTTATCTAGCGAAGCCGCCGTTTTCCAAATCAAACTCATATCTTTATCTTGCGCAGCTGCCACCAATTCAACCGCCCGATTACGCTTGGCCAACCCTTCTGGTGCCGCCAACTCTAGAGCATTACCAATACTACCGCCTGACAATCTAGCCAACACCGCTGCCAGTTCAGGCCTCACCCCCTGCTTGACCAACAATTCGGTCAAAGGCCTAAAGGCCAATGGATGAAACGCGAATACCCGGCACCGCGATAATACTGTTGGCAAAAGTGAATGCTTGGAAACTGCGATCATAATAAAAATCACGTTTTCCGGCGGCTCTTCAAGAATTTTCAGGAGACTATTAGCCGCCTGAGTCGTCAACCCATCAACAGCTTCCAATATAAAAACTCTCAGCCCACCATGATAAGGCACTAGCGATGCTTCGTGCTTAAGTGCACGAATTTGATCAATTTTTATACTGCTCTTGTCACTTGCTAAAATAACTAGATCAGGATGCGCATCCTGAAAAACTTTTTGACAAGCAGGACACTGACCACATGGCGCGCCGTCAATGCCTGTTCCTTCACAGAGCAATGCCGCGGCAAACAAGCGAGCAGTCAACATTTTCCCCACTCCGTTAGGTCCAGTAAATAACATCGCATGTGGCACTCTCTGGGTGGTCAATAAATTTTTAAGAGTTTTTAATACATCAGTTTGACCAGCAATACTATCCCAGTTCATAACATCACCCGTACAAATCCACCAGCATTCCCCTAATAGCATCAACCTTTGCCAAAATATTAAGCTGACGTTCCTGGCCAACCCGCACGTCTTCTGCTAAACCAGTTAAGTGTTTATCAATTTCCTTAATCACAGAGTATAGTTTTTGCCGTCCTTGCCGATCCCAGCCAACATCCGATTGGACAATATACGCCTGACTGACCACTTCACCCAAAAATCCGCGCACTAATTCTCGATAGGCCTTTAGTTCGGAATACGTAGGTACGTCTCCCAACCGTTTACCTTGAGAATCAAGTTTCTCCAATAGAGCATTCAGCCGCTCTTTGGACATCGCCTCCTGATTCTTTACCAGTTCTGAGGTGAAAAGATTACTTGAACCTTCAGGTTTACCAGTAACTTCACGATCAGTAATAGGTTTT
This sequence comes from Bacillota bacterium, assembly GCA_017889625.1. Classification (GTDB taxonomy): domain Bacteria; phylum Bacillota; class Negativicutes; order Sporomusales; family CTSoil-080; genus CTSoil-081. The sequence goes on from JAGGAD010000016.1 coordinate 18,110, forward strand.
GCCCCCATCGATCGCAAATTGTTAATCTTCATGTCCAGCCCCCTCGACTAAAAACTTCTCGACAATTCCCACTACTTTCTGATGCACTTCAGAAATATCAATACCAGAAGGCACTACCTTTATCCGCTGCGGCTCAGCAGCAGCCCTATCTAAAAAGCCCTGCCTCACCGCTAAATGGAACGCATAGTTTTCCTGTTCAATTCGATCATGACCACCGCGTCCAGCCAGTCGCTTGCTCAAAAGACGTACCTCTCCATCAAGCAGAATGGTAAGATCGGGCGTAACCCCCTGCGCCGCAAAATCATTAATCATCGCAAGATCTTTCCCATTAAGCTTTCTAGCCGCCCCTTGGTAAACTATCGTCGAATCAGCAAATCGATCGGAAATTACCACTTCGCCACCAGCTAAAGCCGGTACGATTACCTCACTGACATGTTGAGCTCTATCCGCCATATATAGCAATGCTTCCGTCCTAGCGCTCATCCCCTTGTGCGCCGGGTCAAGCAATAAGTTTCTTATCTTGCCACCAATAGCCGTGCCTCCGGGTTCCCTGGTACACCGCACCTTCATGCCTTTTTGTTTAAAATATTTAGCTAAAAGATTAAGTTGAGTAGTTTTTCCGACACCATCAGGCCCTTCAAAAGTTATAAAAAATCCTGACATTATTCCACCACTTTGACAGTCTGTAAAAGGTAGTCCTCGGGTCCGGAAATATGGAGACCCGCATCCTGCAACTGACGACAATATTCAATAGCATCCTGAGAAATTCGTTCACCCGGACACAACAGCGGTATTCCAGGTGGATAAAATGTGATAATTTCAGCACATATCTTATTAGCAGCTTCAACAAAAGGTACTTTCCGCGTCTGCCCAAATAATGCTTGCCGCGGCGACAAAACCTGTTCCGGCATCTCCGGATGCTCGATCATACTGTAAACGTCGTCCACCGCAGAAAAGTCATTTTTACCGCCATATTTTAAGGCCATATCCCGAAGCGAATCTACAAGAATACGTACTTCTTTCTCGCCATCGCCTAACGTAATCAAAAATAATACATTATACATATCTGATAGCTCTACTTGTACCTGATAGTCATGACGCAAAATACGCTCTACTTCAGCACCTTTCAAGCCAAGCCCTTTTACCGTCACCGTTACTTTTGTAGGATCTAAGCTGTACACACCCGGATTTCCTATCTTTTCCTGACCAAAACAGTATAATCCAGGAATACGGTTGATTTCATCCCTTACCCACTTCGATAAAGCTACCGCTTTATTAACAAGTTGACGTCCCTCGGTTGCCATCTGCATCCGAGCAACATCAAGCGATGCTAATAATATGTAATTTGGGCTGGTGGACTGAACCAATTGCAACATCGCCTTAAGTCGCGGTACATTAATTCGCTCCGACCTACAATGGAGAATCGAGCACTGAGTCATGGCACCAATAATTTTATGAGTACTTTGCGCACACATATCCGCTCCGGCATCCAACGCCTGAACAGGCAAACCGTCACCGAATTTAAGATGCGGCCCATGCGCTTCATCCACTAAAACGGCCATGCCGTGCTTATGGACAATATCAACAATACACTTTAAATCAGTTGCCACACCATAGTAAGTCGGATTTATTATCAACACCCCTTTTGCATCAGGATGCTCTTTAATAGCTTTTTCTACTGCCTGCGGCGTAACTCCCATAGTTAGCCCCAATTCCATGTCAATCTCTGGATGAATAAATACGGGCATAGCACCACTCAAAATAATCCCACCAATAATTGACCGGTGGGCATTCCGCGGTACAATAATCTTATCTCCAGGTCCGGCAATAGTTAAAATCATGGCATATATACCACCAGTTGTCCCATTTACAACAAAAAAGCTGTGTTCGGCACCATAAAGATTAGCCGCTAAATCCTGGGCCTCTTTGATACAGCCATGAGGTTCATGCAAATCATCCAATTCAGCCATCAATGCTAAGTCAAGTGCTAACGCTTCTTTTGGTACAACACTTTTCAGCCTTGCGTGCATTCCCTTTCCCTGTTTATGGCCTGGTGTATGAAATGGTACAACTCCATCAGCTACGTAATTATTCATTGCTGCAAGCAACGGCGTATCCGCCTGGTCTAAAACGCGCAACAATTCCACCTCCAAATATATAGTGGGTAAATTATTCCTTATGTGCTATTATTTCCTAAATACGTCGATTCATTAGAACAAATCTTTCACTAATTGTATCACAGCACTACCAGCTAAACAATAAAGGAAATTTGCTACTTCTTCTACTATAATCTACTATTATTTCCAATAAAGGCTGTCAAAAAACGTTAACGTTTTTTGACAGCCCACAATAATCAACTTAAGCTTTTAAAATTTAACTATTTTTTTCTGGCTACAAATTCGCTATGGTGCCGACTGTAACCAAAGTATACGGCTAAACCGACAACACACCAGACTCCAAAAAAGATAAAGGTATCTACCGGAAGATTAGTAATTAGATAGCCACAAAACAATACTCCTAACGTTGCCACCAGACCAACGGCAGGACATTTGAACGGTCTTACTACCTCAGGCTGAGTTTTACGAAGCACCAACACACCTAATGAAACCATACAGAAAGCAAATAGCGTTCCCATATTGCACAGTTGCGCGATAATATTGATCGGCAAAAGTCCACTTAAGATACACACAACTATCCCCGTAATTACAGTAATTATATGCGGTGTTCCATACTTAGGATGAATTTTTACAAATTTTTTAGGAAGCATTCCATCCCGGGCCATCGCCAAAAACACACGGGTTTGAGCATACATAAAAACTAATAAAACTGTAGTAATACCACAGATTGCCCCGATAGCCACTACCGCACTTCCAAAGTTCATACCAATAGCCCTAAGGGCAAACGCCACCGGTTCACTATTATTTAATGAAGAATACGGTACAATCCCAGTAAGAACCGCCGCTACCGCGATGTACAAAATAGTGCAAACCACCAAGGAACCAATAATCCCAATCGGCAAATCCCGATTAGGATTTTTACATTCTTCTGCAGCTGTTGACACAGCATCAAAACCTACATATGAAAAAAATACAATAGCTGCACCACTGGCAATACCGCCCAAACCAAACGGAAGAAACGGGCTCCAGTTAGCTGGATTAACATGTGAAGTTGCTAAAAATAAAAAGATTGCTACACAAGCCACCTTAATAACTACTAAAACTTTATTCAAGGTTGCACTTTCTCTAGTCCCTAATACCAAAAGACAGGTTATACACACCACTATCAAAATCGCCGGGCCATTCAAAACTCCGCCATCAGCCGGCACGCTTGTCCACGCCACCGGAAACACAATGCCCACTGATTTTAATAACCCCACGACATATCCGGACCAACCAACAGCTACCGTTGCAGCCCCCACCACATACTCACACACAAGAGCCCAACCAACAATAAAAGCCACTAGTTCTCCAAGCGACACATATGCAAAAGTATACGCACTTCCGGCAACCGGCACCATCGCTGCCAATTCAGCATATGCCAACCCCGCAAAGCAACAGGCCAGTCCTGATAAAACAAATGACAGTACGATTCCCGGTCCAGCATATTTAGCAGCCGCGACACCGGTAAGTACAAAAATACCTGTGCCAATAATACAGCCAATTCCCAACAACACCAAATCCATTGCGCCTAATGTCTTTTTTAGTTCCATTTTATTCGTTTTTTGCAAGATCAACGCAATATCTTTTGTACGAAAAAACACCATCATACTCCTCCTTTCATTGTCCAATGTTTTCCATTATATCATTTAATTTCATTATTTAAAATAATGAAATGTTTTCTCTGCTATTATTATTCGATTATTCTGTAATTAGTTGTAAGCAAACTCCAACTTATCCCCCATCCTTAATCCTGTAGCCGCCACGCTTCCAGCCGCCAATTCTACAACATAGTGGCTTTTCCTACACCACGCCATTTTCCCTGGTGCCAAATTAGCAACCACTTTTACCACTTGGTGATTAACATCAACAAATACTACATCAATTACGTAACGCATGCCAAATGTATGGACACTACTGCAAGGACAAATCACCAGTGCCATTTCTTCGTCTAGTCTGGCACTACCCAGCAATCCTTTTAATCTGGAAAAAAACGAATCTGCCACTTGCGCTTTGGGGACTAGCAGGCAATTTGCAGTAACATTTTTTATTTTCATAGTCCCAACCTTACCTTTCTCCCAATGTTGTAATAATCCTAATAACCGCCGGCGCCAATAACACAATGAAAATCGGGGGAAAAATAAACATAACCAGCGGCACCAACATTTTTACCGGAGCTTTCATTGCTTTTTCCTGGGCGCGCTGACGGCGTTTTTCCCGCATTGATACTGATTGGACCCTGAGCACGTTGCCAATGCTCACCCCTAATTGATCAGCTTGCACCAAAGATGCGGTAAATAGCGCCAAATCCGGAACATCCGAACGTGCCCCTAATGCACCGAGAGCATCCCGCCGGGGAATGCCAATCCTAATTTCTTGCAAAGCACGACCAAACTCTTCCACCAATGCCCCTTTCATTTTCTCGGACACTTTGGCCAGCGCACCATCAAAACCAAGCCCAGCTTCAACACTTACCGTCAAAAGATCAAGTACATCTGGTAGATCTTTTTGAATACTCGCTTTACGAAGATTAATTTTACGTTGCAACAAGAGATATGGAATACTAACCCCTAAACTAAAAGCAATTAAAGAAAACCCAACGACTCTATTGGCTTGAGCACCAGCGGCCATCATCAATATCCAGGTGATTACCGGCAGTCCTAACGCCAAAAATACGCTTATTGCTAAAAATCCATCGGTGTTTAGACCGCCAAAACCTCCCGCTGAAGCCAATTTTTCCTCCGCCAGTCGCCGTATTGACAGCGGTGTCAGCCGAGCTAAAACCAAGCCAATACGGCCAGTCAAGGGTAATATAATTCTTTGTCCAAAAGGCTTAGCTAACGCTTCCTCAATGTCGGTTCGTAATTTTTCTTTATCATCAATTGCCTTTAATCGCATCGCCACCACTGCACGTTTACTAGTCATTGCCATCAACACCAAATAACTAATAATAAAGGCTGTTGCTCCCGCAACCATAGCTAATAATAGCACCATCCCCGTCACCCCCATTCACTTTACCCAAAAAATTTCATTAGGAACATTAATACCGTTAGCGGACAGCTTCTCAATAAATTTAGGTCTAATGCCGGTAGGCTTTAATCGCCCCGTTATTTTGCCCTGTTCATCCTTTCCGGTTGGTTCAAATATATAAATATCTTGCAAAGTGACTACGTCACCCTCCATGCCCTGTACTTCGGTTAAATGAGTAATCTTACGACTACCATCACGCAGTCGGCTTTGCTGCACAATAAGATCAACCGCCGATGCAATTTGTTCCCTTATTGCCCGTACCGGCAAATCCATCCCCGCCATTAACACCATCGTTTCCAGACGACTAAGCATATCCCTTGGAGTGTTCGCGTGACCAGTAGTTAACGATCCGTCATGGCCAGTATTCATGGCCTGAAGCATGTCAAGAGCCTCCCCACTACGCACCTCTCCGACAACAATACGGTCAGGACGCATCCGCAGCGAGTTACGCACAAGATCGCGCATCGCAATCGCTCCTTTACCCTCGATATTAGGCGATCTTGTCTCCAACGTCACTACATGGTCTTGTCTTAGCTGTATTTCAGCCGCATCTTCAATAGTTACAATCCGTTCATCAGCCGGAATAAACGACGATAATACATTCAAAGTAGTAGTCTTACCCGACCCCGTTCCTCCGGATACAACTATATTCAATTTACCTTCCACGCAAGCCCGGAGAAATTCCCCCATATCCTTGGTCAATGTTCCAAAATTAACCAAGTCGTTAACTGTCAACGGGTCTTTGGCAAACTTACGAATAGTAATACACGGTCCTTTTAATGCCAGCGGCGGTATAATAGCGTTAACCCGCGACCCATCAGGCAAACGAGCATCAACCATTGGCGAACTTTCATCAATCCGCCGCCCCAGCGGAGCAACAATTTTTTCGATTACATGCATTATATGAGCATCATCTCGAAACTGAATATCTGAAAGCACCAATTTACCCTTACGCTCAACATAAACCTGACTCGGACTATTTACCATGACTTCTGAAATAGACTCATCTTTAAGCAACGGATCAATCGGACCATATCCCAACACTTCATCCACTAATTCGGCAATAACGCGAGCACGCTCAGTTTTCGGCACAGGCACTGCTTCTTCATCCATCACCAAATTGGCAATGCGAGCCACCGCTTCCTCCAACACCTTTTTGTTTTCTGTTATGCTCATTTCATCAACAAGTCGTTTATGAATACGAACTTTAAGATTTTGATACGGATCAGTCTTAAAGGTATTAGCCGGTTTAGCCTTTTCCGCCCCGGTCGGCTCTACATTTTTTTGAGCTTCAAGCCGCTTTAACAACGACATCGCTTATCCCTCATTTAACAGTTTTTACACTATAGGCCTCATAAAAAGTGTCACTTGCTGTCTTAAAACACTGCTTATCCTCATTAGCACCGCGCCCCTTCTACTCGACCCTCATTACTGCGGTACCCGTGGCATTATAAGTAGCTGATTTGAAAAACTGACTAATTACCGGCGTAACAATTGTTATCGGCTTAGTCACTGTCACCGTCACATTTTGTCCACTAACTCTGGCCGAAGGAGTTACTACTACGGTAAGGTTAGTTGTACCAATACTTGCAACCGCTTGATTGACGGTGCCAAGCACGGTAACATCGCTCCCGCCAACTGCCGCTGATCTGGCACCTTCCCTAGCGGCGGCAGTTACCACCAATGTCTGGTTAAATATTCTTCCGCACTCCATAATCCCCATCAGCAATAAGATTAATAACGGGGCTATGAGCGCGAACTCAACCAGCGATTGACCCCGATTATTTTTAATGCTATGTATCACCAATCGCACGCCAATCCCCTCTTATAAGAAATCCCCCCTGATTACATTTCAGGAGGGATTTCCTTTTTAGTCAAATTAGCCGCCCAACGCCGTAACAATTGTTTGAAACTTAGTGGTCAACTGTGTACCCATACTGGTTAAGAGGCCCACCACAACCACAGCTACCAGACCAAGAATCAACCCATACTCTACCATCCCTTGTCCCTTTTGATTGCGGAGAGTGCGAAGCATTGCTTTTATCATTTACTTTTCCTCCCTGATTGGTAGTTTTGAAGTTCCTTTTCTGACTCAATTATACTATTCAGCAGTGCTTCTCTGCATCGTCCACAAGTCTCATTACAGCTAGGCGTATGGTCTTATTTCACACTAGGGTTTTAGTCTCATTTCAATTGGGGTCATTGTCCTACTACAGCCGGGCGGTTTAACGGCACTTTGATATAAACCTTTGTTCCTTTCCCCTTCGCTGTCTTTATCTCGAATGAGCCTTCTAAAAGTTCAATACGTTCCTGAATCCCCATAATTCCAAAGCTTTCCTTGCCGCCTTTGTCTCCACTGATATCAAACCCTTGACCATCATCTTCAACTATCACCGCTACCGATTCCCGACAAATATCAATTCTAACTATTGCCGAATTAGCCTTCGCATGCTTCTCAATATTATTCAGCGCCTCTTGAATAATGCGAAACAACCCAACTTCAAAATGCGGCTCCAGCCGTTTTTCTTCTCCCATGACTCTAAGCTCAGTAAACATATTGGTGCGCTCTTTCAATGTCTCGAGCAGTCGCCGGATTGTCGGCACCAAACCTAAATCATCAAGCGTCATTGGCCTCAGACCAAAAATTATTTGGCGCGTTTCTTTAAGTACTGCCCGAACTTGCACTTGTAAACTTTTTAATTCCGCTTTAGCTTTGACGACATCATTATCCATAATCCGTTCACACACTTCTGCCCTAAATACTACATTGGCCATAGCTTGAGCCGGACCATCGTGTATTTCCCGCGCAACCCGGCGTCGTTCTTCCTCCTGAGCCTTGATAATTCGTGAAGCTAACATCTGGCGTTGCTGAAACGACTCAATGTTGTTAAGCACCGCTTCCATATGATTTCCCAAAAAGCCCAGAGCCGCTCCCACTTGGGTCACCAATCCCTCGGCTCGTTCGAGAGTCTCTTTAAGGTTTTTCAGGCGAATTTCAAGGTTATCCCGTTGAAGGCGAAGATTTTTCTCCTGTTCACGAGTAACCGCCAAGCTAATGCGCAGCGATTCTACCTCTTGGTACGCTAGGCGCATATCCTCTTCGGTATAAAGTTTAAAATTACGATGAACCTCAGACAAACGCAGCCGCGCCTGTCGTTCCCTTTTCTCGGTTTCATCGACTTTTAAAATAATATTACCGGCTTCCTGTTTAACCCGTTCTAAATCCCGTTTTACATTCTCCATTTCAGTTCGAGCGGCTTCATATATTTCAAAAATTTGCGTCTTACCATTTTCTACTGCAGCAATAGTTTGTTTAATAATTTTATCAAGAATCTTTACATTTAATGTTTGCATTTTTCGTCACCTTTAAACTGCTTTTACAATTTGATTCGCCAGTCTAGATTCTTTCCCTGCTATGTAAAAATTGGACTTACCAAAAAAAAATCGAGCTTTCGCTCGTTATACCTCAATATTTACAATTTTCACTATAGCAAAAACACCTATCACTTGACTTACCACCGCTACCCCAAGCAGCATTATTCCCAACGGATGAATAAAAAGCGTCGTCAAATAACCAGGATTAATCAAATACAACATTATTCCCAGAACTATCGGCAACAGGCAAATCATCATACCAGAAATCCGGCCTTGCGCCGTAAGGGTTTTTATTTCTCCTTTTATTTTGATTCGAGCCCGGATCGTCCCTGAAATATTATCCAGCACCTCCGCTAAATTACCACCCACCTGCCGTTGAATTAAAACTGCGGTTATTACCAAATCAAGATCATCACTGCTAATCCGTTTAGCAAGATTATTTAACGCCTCTTCGGTTGTTACCCCCAGACTCATCTCCTTAAGCGCCCGTGAAAATTCCTCAGAGATTGGCGGCGGCATTTCCCTAGCTACCATTTCTACCGACTGTAAAAAACTATACCCCGTTCGAAGTGAATTAGCCATCAACGTCAACGCATCACCTAATTCTAAGTTAAAGGCTTTTACCCGTTTAGTAATTTTTATTCTGAGCCAAAAAATTGGCGCTAAATATCCACCCATTAACCCAGCCACCGCAGTAAATATTACGCCACCAGAAAGCACCAGCATGACAAGTCCACCAATTAAGGCCACGCCTGTGCAAATAGCCATAAATTCCGCCCCTCTAAGCGGTACTCCGGCCTGAATAAGCCTGTGCTCAATTGACCGCGCCAATCCAGTCCACTCAAAAAATTTACCGGCCTGTCGAATTGCTTCTCGCCAAGCCATAATTTTATGTTGGGAATTACCAGGGCTTGGGCTACCTTGACTAACCGCCTCAGGCAATAATTCAACATAGCGGCTAAGCCGGCTTTTAACAGCCAGTGTCGGAGCAAAAACATAACCGTAAATGCAATAGAAAGCCGCCAATATTACAATAAATGTTGTCATCGCAATTACAAGTGGCATGCTCTACCTCCTTAGCCTAACAAGCGCCAAAATTTACTCACAACTCCATGGGATTCAGCTTTGTTCTTCCAGTCATTTGCTGCAATAGTTTTAGCTAGATCGACAATTTTTTGGGCCACTTGCGTCTCGGGATTACTTATGACAAAAGGTATACCCCGATTCACTGAGGTCATTACTACTTTTCCATCATTAGGTAATACAGCAGTGAAACGTTGTCTTAGACTTTCTTCTACTTCCTGTACACCCATTCCCCCTTCAGCGTTGGACCGGTTTAGCACAAGCTGAAGCTTTTCTGGAGAGTAATTCAGCGATTCCATAATTTCTAAGCCTAACTTAACATTCTTTATTGTTGGCAGGTCCATCGCCGATACTACTAATACAATATCCGAAGCATCTAATACCGCTAACATTGTTTCATTAAATGATGGATTAGTATCAACAACCACATATTTATAAGCCATTCGCATAACCTTAAGCACCTTATCCAAATGCGCTGCGGTTACCAGGTCTGCCTGCTCTGGCTTAATCGGAGCCGCCAGAACCCCCATATTATCATGGTATGCCGTAATATAACTTTCAAGCAAACATTCATCAAGATTGTCAATATCCCGCACCAGATCAGCAATCGTGGTGCGGGGCAATAGGTTAAGGAATAAAGCCACATCCCCAAACTGCAAATCAGCATCTACCAACCCTACTTTAGCATCAGTCCGACTTGCTAAAGCGATCGCTAAATTTGTGGCTAAAGTTGTCTTCCCTACCCCCCCCTTAGGACTGAACACCGTAATAATTTTTCCAGGTTCAGTCTCCTTCGGATTAACCGCCAAAACTTTTTTTCGTTTTAGCTCATTTGCATGGACCTGCTTAACCGCCTGCAAAAGTTCATCCCCAGTAAACGGCTTGATTAAATAATCTTTGGCCCCAGCCACCATCGCCCGCCTTAAGTATTCCTGCTCATTTTGAACACTCATAATGATAATGGCACAGCCTGGCACTTCAGCTGTCAACACTTCAGTGGCGCTAATGCCATCCATCCCCGGCATATTAATATCCATAAGCACAACGTCGGGTTTAATCTGTTTGGCCATTTCTATCGCCAGTTCAGCGTTCTCAACATCACCAACAACCATAATTTCAGGTTGAAACTCAATCAGTCTTTTAATATTGTCTCTGGTTGCAAAAATATCGTCAGCGATTAAAATTTTTATTTTTTCAACCACGTTATTTTTCCTCCCCCGAATCCTCTGCCACCAATTCTTGCATTTCTTTGGTCATTGGCAGATCGTCAATTTTACTATCAACCAACGTTGGGGTGACAAGGATAATTAACTCCGTCTCGTCTCGACTAAAAGATTTGCTTTTAAACAAGCTTCCAATTATTGGAATATCAGCTAAAAATGGTACCTTTACCTGATCTCTACTGTTATCCGCCGAAATTAGTCCGCCAATAACCATTGTTTGTCCTGAGACAAGCGTAATTGCCGTTTCAGCTTTACGGATATTAAGTGGTGGAATCTTCAATCCGGCACTAATTCCGATTTGATGATCGCTTGACCAGTCTAGGGTACTAACCTCAGCCTTAAGTTTAGTACTTATCAGATTTTCACCGGTGACTACTGGTTCGATATCTAATTTAATCCCATAATCTTTCCATTCAATCATTATCTGACCGTTACTATTGGCAACAGGCACCGGAACTTGACCACCTACAAGAATGTTGGCTTTTTCTCCACTCAACGTAACCATGCTTGGTTTTGATAATACTTTAGCTAAACGACTTGTTACCAAAGCACTTAACTGTGCATTTAACGGCGAATACGTCCCTAAATTACCAAATACCCCTGGAACCAATGCGTTGGTCATTCCCTGCCCAAAAAGAAACGTTCCGGCAGCCGAAGTCGGATCATCCCCGCCCCACTTAATACCCAAATTATTTATTTTTTGCCGATTTATTTCAACTACTTTAGCCTCTAATTTTACCTGAATAGGGTCGGTTACGGTTAGCAAATTTACTACTTTATCACCAAACGCTGCTGCAACTTTTTCTGCCCTAGCTTTTTCATTTTGGTCTCGTACTAATCCTTGCAAAATTACATTTTTATTTACTACACTTACCTGGACATCATGGTACCCTAACATACCTTTTATTTCAGCTGACGCACCACTATCATCCTGACTCACTTCCACCACAAAACTTTGCCTTGTTCCCCGTGACCATACATGCAAAGAAGTTTTTCCTGGCGCCTTACCAACAATTACAATTTCATTACTGCTTGCCATAACAACATCGGCAACCTCTGGATTAGCTACCGCTAACCGCTCTACATTATCAAAACTAAGTACTAACGACTGATTAAGCGGCACCATCAGCCATTCGTCCTCGGCCTGAACTACTGACATTGTCATTAGAAATAACCACATCAGTATAAATGAAATTTTTTTTAGCAAAACCATTTGCACACCTCTCCTTCCGCCTACAGGTCGGCTTAAAGTATTGGTACGGTCTCAATTTTAGTTCCGCGAATCATTTGAATACCGCCACTAACTTGCGGGGCCGGTGCTGCTGGCGCAACCTTAGGAGCAGGTGGCGCGGGCGGAACAGCAATAGCCGGACTATCAGCTTTATAGCGACTTCCTACCAAATCCTTCGGGGTAATTGTTCCCGGCACAACAATTCCCTCACCCGGCATATATGGTCTTAGTAGCAACCGAATTTTTCCCCTTTCTTCCGCAATTGTCAGCCGAGTAGCTTCCTCTGGCGTGACCGATAACGTCACCGTCGAAGTCTTAAGCATTTCTTTTTTCCCTTTAGCCTCATCAGCATTCACTGCCACTGCCGCCTCGGCTTCACGATCTACCGCCAAAACCTCAACATTTTGCAAAATAATTCTACTGGCATCTTCCCCAACCGAACTCTGATCGAAGGTAACAATCAAATCAACATTATCACCGGGTTTAACAAAGCCCGCCACCCCGGTAACCTCAGTAACCGCTACCGTTACCGCTCGCATATTAGGCGGAATTATTCCGGAAAAGCCATCCCCTTTACCTTTAACGACTAATCGTTGCTCAGTAATTTGCTCCCCGGCAACAATAAGTCCACGAACAACCGTTCCGACAACAGTCCCCGCTCCATTCACCGCGCCTGGCTGAATATACTCCTCCGGCACTTCAACTTCCTGAATCATTTCTGTGGTAATTTTCGTTTTAGGCGGAATATTTACTTTGGCAACAACAACGGCTACCCCCGGTTTAACCGGATTTACCCCAACTTTTGACAGATAATTATATACAAGTATCGCGGTAAACAAACTTAATATTAAGGCAATGATGAATAATCCTTTGACCGATAATTTACCCACGCCATTCCCTCCCCGCACACAATTCCGCAACAATTATTCTTTATTACTATAATACCTCACTCCAAAGCCAAGCTCATCCGACTACTGCCCCAATCTAGGATCTTCGATAGTCTCGCTTTTTTAGGACAAATTACCCACAGCATAGAAAAACCAGGACACACCTGTCCTGGTTCACTACTTTATTTCATTACAACCACTTTCGTCTTCTAAACAAGGCTAACATAGTCGCACTAATTAACAGCATAACTACCCATATGGCCGGATAACCCCACTCCCAATCTAACTCCGGCATATATTTAAAATTCATGCCATACACCCCAACAATAAAAGTCAGCGGAATGAACACTGTCGAAATAACCGTCAACACCTTCATGACCTGGTTCATACGAATGCTAATGCCGGAAAGATACATATCCAACATGCCTGACAAGATATCCCGATACGTTTCAAGTGTATCAATTACCCGGATCGTATGATCGTAAACATCGCGCACATAAAGTAACGTAGCTTTATTCACAAGCGGCGACTCTCCACGTCCTAACGTACCCATCACTTCTCGGAGCGGCCACAAAGATTTTTTGAAATTTAACAGCCGCCGCTTTAAATTATGAATCTCCTGCATCGCATTACGACCTGGTTCAATCACCAATTTATCTTCCAAATCCTCAATAGTCTCCCCCAGCGCTTCCAGCACATCAAAATAATTATCCACGACAGTATCCAAAAGAGCATACGCCAAATAATCAGCTCCCAGCGTCCGGATTCGAGCTTTTTCACTCCTAATCCGCTCCCGTAAAGTATTAAACAACGCTTCATCCTGTTCTTGGAAGGTAATAACATAATTTTCACCAATAATTATGCTTATTTGTTCTATTTCAGGGTTATCCCCGCCTTGGCTAACAAAAGATTTCAGCACAATATATAAGTAATGGCCATAATCCTCTAGCTTGGGACGATGATTGGTATCCAAAATATCTTCAAGAACCAGTGGGTGAATATCAAAACAGCTCCCTATTCGTTCAATTATCTTGATATCATGCAACCCAATGATATTTATCCACGTAACAGTAGCAGTGTTTTTAAAACGAAGCAACTCTCCTACTGTTTTCGGGTTTTCTTCCCGAACTCCGCTCGCATCATAATCCATTACAGATATTGTTACTTTTTCAACCCGATTGTCACCTATATGAAGCAGCGAACCCGGAGGCAACCCAGCTTTCCTGCCCATCCCACGTGTAAATTTGGCCATTTATATCCCCAGCTTTCCAAAATCACAGCTAACAAAATGCCTACTGATAATAAAAAGGACTCGGCCTTTGCCAAGTCCTTTTTATTATCAGCTCAAACGCTTGGCGCTTGTCGCCAAGCGTTAATCAACGCTTCTTTTTGTTTTCGACTTAACTTTTTTATTTCCCATTCCCGCCTACAAGCTTCTACTTTGCTTGAACATGCTTCATAATATACCAGTTCCACCGGCTGGCGGCCTCGGGTATATCGAGCGCCAACACCAGCATTATGAGCCTTTACTCTAGCCTCAACATCATTTGTCCAGCCAGTATAAAAGGTGCCGTCAGCGCAACGAAGTATGTAGCTAAAAGCCAATCTATTCAACAGTTTCAATGGTAATTTTATTAATAATAACGTCTTTTTCCGGCCGATCGTTCCAACTGGTCTCAACGCCACCAATAGCTTCCACAACTTCCATACCCTCAATAACCTTGCCAAATACCGAATGACGGTTGTCTAGCCACGGCGTCGGTACTAAAGTAATAAAAAACTGTGACCCTCCGGTATTAGGGCCAGCATTGGCCATAGATAGAATTCCTGGTACATCATGTTTAAGCTCAGGATGAAACTCATCAGGAATATTGTAGCCAGGACCGCCAGTACCATTGCCAAGCGGACATCCGCCTTGAATCATAAAATCAGCAATAACCCGGTGAAAAACTATCCCATCATAAAAATCTTTCTCCACCAAGTCAATAAAGTTCTTCGTTGTAATTGGCGTCTTATCCTCAAATAATTCAAGTTTAAACTCACCCATACTAGTCTCAAATTTAGCAATTCGATTCGTCATACTTATCCCCCCGGTAAAATCAATCTAATCTATATGTTTGCACTCAACACCATTTTTCCCTATCATGGTTAATTTGCCACTGCTACATAACGAATCTCCCAGGAAAGAGTACCCGGTTGCGGAGAATCGCGAAAAATCTTGTGTTCATGCATACTATAGCCAATAATACTAATCTCTTTCG
Source organism: Bacillota bacterium (assembly GCA_017889625.1). Classification (GTDB taxonomy): domain Bacteria; phylum Bacillota; class Negativicutes; order Sporomusales; family CTSoil-080; genus CTSoil-081. The sequence continues at coordinate 33,356 of JAGGAD010000016.1, forward strand.
CCCGGCGCGCGGGTGAAAAACGCAGTGTTTTAGTACCTGGAGACACCATATCCACACCACCATCTTCCCAAACAATTTTGATTGCTGATTTTTTGGCATTTTCACCTTCGGCCTCGAAATTTACAATCTCAATTTCCTGGGCAAGCTGGTCAACAAACGTTTGTGGTATTGTTTTCTTGCCGCTAAATACTACTTTTTTCCCGCTTAGCGTCATGCGCGGCGGCAAAACCTTAATATTTACTGTATCGGACGGAATATTCCAAATCGCTACTGTCCCTTCCGGAATAGCTACCGCCTGTACGGTTGGCGATTCTGCCAACCCCGGCCAAACATTGAAACCCGTGGTAAAACAAACCAGCGCGACTATAATGCGGCTGGCAAATATTATCCACCACTCGGGCATAATATTCCCCCTTTGTTACATTGTAAAATATGCCCCACTCAAACGCAAGCACCAGTATTAAAAATCGCCATTCCTCTTTTTTACTTTTAGTATTCAGTCCTTGGAAAATATTAAACCCCAAGCACTATCAGCTTGGGGTCTTTCTGTTACCTATTATATATATACAATTATGGATTATTTGCCACCAGGAAATTCTCCAGCACTTTTATGCCTCCAGGAGTAAGGATTGACTCTGGGTGAAACTGCACACCTTCAACACGGTACTCTTTATGCTTTAAGCCCATTATCAGCCCATCCTCCGTAGTTGAAGTAATTATCAAACATTCCGGTAATGTAGCCTTTTCAACAATGAGCGAATGATAGCGGCCTGCCAAAAATGGCTGCGAAAGGCCTTTATAAATATTGCTGCCGTCATGATGTATTTTTGATACTTTACCATGAATAGGCTGTGGTGCCCGTACTACTCGCCCGCCAAAAACCTCCCCAATTACCTGATGACCTAGGCATATTCCTAAGATAGGGATTTTACCGGCAAAACATTTAACTGCTGCCCGACTAATTCCTGAGTCATCAGGCGTACCCGGACCAGGAGAAATGATAATAGCCGAATAGCCACCAGACTCAATTTCTTCCAAGCTAATCTTATCATTTCTTACCACCCTGGCAGAATAACCAAGGTCGGCAATGTATTGATAAACATTATACGTAAAGGAATCATAATTATCGATTAATAATATCATGGCCGTTACTCCCCTCCCAGCACGCCGAACATCGCCCCAGCTTTATGCAGTATTTCCTGAAACTCAGTCTCAGGCACCGAGTCCGCCACAATTCCGCCACCAGATTGGATTACAACCTCATCCCCGTCTATTGCCATCGTACGAATGGTAATGCACGTATCCATATTCCCCCGAAAATCGAAATAGCCTACAGCGCCACCATAAGCGCCTCGCGGCACATTTTCAAGCTCATTGATAATTTCAACCGCCCGGATTTTAGGAGCACCGCTAAGAGTTCCGGCCGGAAAACAAGCTGCTAATACTTCAGTGGCTTGATACTTAGGATCAACCTTTCCGGTTACTTCAGATACAATATGCATAACATGGGAATAGTTTTCTACTTGCATCAACCGGCTGACGGTTACGGTTCCTGGCTGGCTTACTCTGCCAATGTCATTTCGGCCTAAATCTACCAGCATGGAATGTTCCGCTACCTCTTTGGCATCGGCTAAAAGTTCGGCCGCAAGACGTGCATCTTCTTCTGGCGTTTTACCCCGCGGCCTAGTACCGGCAATAGGACAAGTAACGACTTCGCCGTCCTGAAGCTTAACCAAACGTTCCGGCGATGCCCCTACTAAACGCCGTTGCCCAAAATTAATATAAAACATATACGGTGATGGATTAATTCGCCTGAGTCGCCGATATAGTTCAAACGGCGGCCTGGTCAATTTACAGCTAAAGGGATGCGATGGCACTACCTGAAAAGCATCCCCGGCCCGGATATACTCTTTGGCTTTTTCTACATAACTAATATAACGCGTTTTTATAGCTGAATCTTGAGCCAGCTGGCTGCCGCAGGATCCTTCTGGCATATCACCATTTTGCACCGCCGGCATTTCTTGCTTTACCTTTTCAACCAGCTTAGCAATACATGCCGCCGCCTGATCATATACCGCTCCAGCCCCAGCTATATCCGACACCCGCGCCAAATATATCAGCTTTGCCGAATGAGTCAGATGGTCCATTGCCACAATAGTTTGACACAGCATATATTCGCCAATAATAGCTTTTTCATCAAGTACCATCCCACGGATCCGTTCCCATGTTCCAATAGCCTCAAAAGTCAGATAGCCCACTGCACCGCCGCTAAATGGCGGTAACTGGCGCAGCTCAGGGAAATGAAACCCATCAATGATTTTCTGAAGCGCCTTGAGAGGCTCTCCTGCTATCATATCTAGCTGGCCATCGCTATACACTTCAAGTGCCTTAGCCCTGGCAGTAATAGTCATAAACGGATCCGCCCCAATAAAGGAATACCGCCCGATAGTCTTACTGGTTTCAGCACTCTCCAGCATAAAACCGGGAGCATCGCCGACAAGCTTGTAGTAAAGAGAAACCGGCGTCTCAAGATCAGCCGCTAAATCAATATATACCGGAATAATATTAAAATTTTTTGCCAATCGGCAAAACTCTTCCTTGTCGGGATATAGTTTCATTTTAATCGCCCTCCCGGTCGAGTTCTGTGCGTATAGCCTGCACCAAGTCTTTTACTCCAGTGACCCCAATAGTTCCTACCTGCTTGACCACCGCACTGCCCACGATGACTGCGTCAGCATACTTCGCCGCTTGACGCGCCGCTACCGGAGTACCAATGCCAAAACCAATTGCTACTGGTATATCAATAGTTTTTCTGGCAATTTCAATAGCCGCGGCAATCGGTTGATAATTCACCGCCTGCACTCCGGTAACCCCAGTAGTAGAAATACAGTACACAAACCCACTCGCGACCTTGCTAACCGCATTAATTCGTTCCGGCGTGCTGGTAGGAGCAATAAACTGAATAAGGTCAATTGCCTGCTCTTTACAAACCCCCGCCAATAAGTCGGCTTCTTCCAGCGGCAAGTCCGGTACAATGACACCATTCATCCCTGCGGCCCCAAAATCCCGCATAAAAGCCGCCGGCCCATAATGTAAAATGGTATTGGTATAGGTCATTGCCGCTAAAGGAATCATTGATTTCGCCCGGATTTTTTTGATTAAGTCTAACGCTTTGGCGGTAGTCGCTCCCGCCTTAATAGCCTCGGTCGCCGCCTTCTGAATTACCGGTCCATCAGCGATTGGGTCGGAAAATGGAATTCCGATCTCAATAAGATCCGCCCCGGCTTCTTCCGCCGCCAGCACCGCTTCAAGTGTTGTTTCCATATCAGGATACCCGGCCGTTAAATATATGATAAGTCCTTTTTGGCCTTTATTTTTTCGCTCAATTAGCCGTTTTGCTAATGCTGACATTATAATCCCCCCATTATCTGCGCTACTTGCTGCACATCTTTATCCCCACGCCCGGAAAGGCACACCACTACCGCCTCGTCGGCATTTGTCATTGGCATAAGTTTTTCTAAATAAGCCACGGCGTGGGAACTCTCCAATGCCGGAATAATACCTTCAGTTAAAGACAGCATCTTAAATGCAGCCAGCGCTTCATCATCAGTCACTGTAACATACTCCGCTACTCCAGTATCTTTAAAAGCAGCATGCTCTGGACCAACCCCCGGATAATCAAGCCCAGCCGAAACGGAATAAGCTTCAATAACTTGCCCATCTTTATTCTGGAGTAAATAGCTTAGTGCCCCGTGTAAAACACCCGGCTTCCCGCTGGAAATTGACGCGGCATGTTCACCGGTATCAATCCCCCGGCCTGCTGCTTCAACCCCAATCTTCTTTACCGCCGAATCATCTTTAAACGGATGGAAAATTCCCATAGAATTACTGCCGCCCCCTACGCAGGCTACAATATATTTAAGCTTAGCATTCTTAATTTGTTTAATCTGCTGTTTAACCTCTTGACCAATTACCGACTGGAAGTCCCTCACAATCATCGGGTATGGATGGGGCCCCACGACTGAGCCAATGATATAGTGGGTGTCGCGAACCTTGGTTACCCAGTAGCGAAGCGCCTCACTTGTAGCGTCCTTGAGCGTGCCGCTACCACTGGTAACAGGCACTACCTCGGTACCTAACAATCTCATTCTAAACACATTCAGTGCCTGCCGCTCCATATCTTCTTTTCCCATGAATACCCGGCATTCCATTCCGAATAGTGCAGCAACAGTAGCGCAAGCTACCCCATGTTGACCCGCTCCGGTTTCAGCGACAATACATTTTTTACCCATTCTCCGGGCCAAAAGCGCCTGCCCAAGCGCATTATTAATTTTGTGTGACCCAGTGTGCATCAAATCTTCCCGTTTTAGATAAATTTGTCCTCGCCCATAATGTCGGGTAAGTTTTTCCGCATAATATAACAACGTTGGCCGTCCGGCATACTCCGCCAAATATCTGGCATATTCGGCCTGAAACTCAGGATCATTTTTTAATTTATTATAAACCCCCTCAAGTTCTGCCAACGCTGGCATTACTGTCTCCGGCACAAACTGGCCACCATAACCGCTAAACCGTCCTCTTTTATCTGGCATTATAATTCCTCCCAAAATTTAATAGTTTAAACTACATCTCAATATCGTCTACATTTTAACCATCAGGATAGGCCATTTCTCGAGTTCGCCCGGCAATATCAACCGCTTTTACCAAACTTTCACCCACCAGCACCCCGCGAATCCCAGCTCGCTTTAGCCGGCTAGCATCTTGTTTGGTGGCAATACCGCTTTCGCTAATAAATATCCGATCAGTATCGCAGTTAGCTAATAAGGAGAATGTATTCTCAATGTCAGTGACAAAAGTTTTTAGATTGCGATTGTTGATTCCAATAAGCTGAGCCGGAGTTTTCTGAACTCGTATAAGTTCTTCGGCATCATGAACTTCTACCAAACAATCCATTCCTAAACTATAGGCAATCTTTTGAAACCTCACTAATTGTTCGTCAGTTAAAATAGCGGCAATCAATAGTACCGCATCAGCCCCCGCCCAACAAGCTTCATATAGTTGATACTCATCAATAATGAAATCTTTGCGAAGTATCGGCAGTCGGCTAACTTCCCGTACCTTAGCTATATCCTCCAGTTCCCCACAAAAATGCGGGCTGGTATGCACTGAAAGTGCCGTGGCACCATTATTTGAATATATTTTAGCAAGTTCCGAAACACTATAGGTTTCACACAACCGACCTTTAGCTGGTGAGGCTAACTTACATTCGGCGATAAGCAGCCACCCCATTTCTGCTATAGCTTTCCCAAAGAGAAACTGTCGCGGCCGAATATCCCGTTCCAACGCATTGATCGGCCTTTGCTGTTTACTTAACGTCACCGTCTGGCGTCGGTCAGCTACAATCTTATTAAGCATTGCTCTCACTCCCTGTTGCCGTTCTAACTGTTTGTATAAACCGGCGAATTTTTTCAAAATCCTTTTCGCCATTTGTTTCTACTCCACCCGAAACATCGACTCCGGCTGGCTTTAACACGTGAATTGCCTCAGCCACATTTTCCGTTGTTAATCCCCCAGCAACCAAAACCGGACGCGTAAGTTGACCCACCATACTTTTGGTACGCCGCCAATTAAAACTAACACCAGTTCCACCACTTTGACCGGGAACAAAACTATCTAATAACAAATATTCAACCGGAAATGATCGGATTAGAGCCGCACTTAGACTATCGTCTACCCGAAACCCCTTTATTACCGGAACCTCAACTGCCCGACAATATTCCGGGTCTTCATCACCATGAAGCTGTACATATTTCAAATTACACCACTTAACTATTTCCTTAACTTTAGCCAGCGGCTGATTGACAAAAACTCCTACTTTATCTATACCGGGGACGCTTTCCGCGATCTCGGCCGCTGCTTCAACCATAATTTGCCTCCGGCTGGGAGCAAATACAAAACCAATTAGATCTGCACCGTATTCTAAGGCCGCTCGCGCTGCTGCTTCAGACTTAATACCACATATTTTTATTAAAATACTTACGCCCCCTTATGCTGTTGACTGTAAGCTTTAAGTGCTTCAAATTTTGCTAACGCCGCCCCACTGTCAATGCTGTTAGCAGCAACCACCAGACCATCACGGATATTCTCAGCTTTATCGGCTACCACTAACGCCGCCGCGGCGTTAACTAGCACAATATCACGTTTTACATCCTTTTTACCTTGCAAAATTTCCAAAAGCGTAGCGGCATTAGCCTTTGGCGAGCCACCCTGATAATCTTCCATCGTACCTAACCGTATTCCATAATCAGCAGGTTCCAATAGGTAAGTTCGAACCCTGCCGTTAATTACTTCCGAAACCTGAGTCGGAGCAGCAGTAGATATTTCATCAAGTCCATCCAATCCATGCACCACCATTGCCCGTTTCACCCCTAACCGCAGTAAAACGTCTGCTATTTTTTCGGTCAAAGCTCGCTCATAAACCCCCAACAACTGACACTCCGCACCCACTGGATTGGTAAGCGGCCCCAGTACATTGAATACAGTCCGAAAGCCCAATTCCCGCCGTGGTTTTCCGGCGTATTTCATTGCCGGATGAAAACTAGGCGCATACAAAAAAGCTACATTGAGAGTATTTAAGGCGGTGGCTACAGCTTGTGGCGACAACTCCAATGAAACTCCTAATTCTTTAAGTACATCAGCACTTCCACACGAACTTGTTGCTCCATGATTGCCATGTTTAGCCACCACTACTCCAGCTCCTGCAACGACAAAAGCCGCAGTTGTTGAAACATTAAACGTTCCTTTGCGGTCACCCCCGGTACCACAAGTATCAAGTGCTCCCTTATTTCCGCAGGATATCCTGAGCGAATAGCTACGCATTGCTTCAGCAAAACCAGCAATTTCATCAACCGTTTCACCCTTCATCCTTAACGCCGCCAACAGCCCCCCAATCTGTGCTTCGCTGGCACTACCGGACATAATTGCTGCCATCACCTGCCGTGCTTGTTCACGAGAAAGATTTTCTCCTGAAACTACTTGGTTAAGAGCCATTTTCAACATTCGTCATCCACCTCATCTTCTTCATTAAACTCGCATTAACCCTCTGATTTATTTATTTTTTGACATATAAAAAAACCATTCCACCCCTATAAGGGGCGAAATGGTTCGCGGTACCACCCTTGTTCGGAAAGCTATTGCTTTCCCTCTTTTCAGATACGGGACACTACTCCGATATCCTAGCCTAGTAACGGTGGCAACCGGCCCTTCCTAGTTTCCCGGTCACCAGCTCGCTGTACTAAAGGTCACATAGTTACTCGTCCTGTTCTTCGCTGTTAAGGTTTTTTATTAAATTTAGATATAAAAAAACCATTTCACCCCTGTAAGGGGCGAAATGGTTCGCGATACCACCCTTGTTCGGAAAGCTATTGCTTTCCCTCTTTTCAGATACGGGACACTACTCCGATATCCTAGCCTAGTAACGGTGGCAACCGGCCCTTCCTACCGGTCACCAGCTCGCTGTACTAAAGGTCACATAGTTACTCGTCCTGTTCTTCGCTATCATAATGTTGATTTACATTTATTGTATTCAGCATTTCTATGTTTGTCAAGCAAAATTTTACTTATTGAAGTATCTCCTGGACACGCCCGACAATACCGTTATCTAACCGCACTTTTATTCCCCGATGATGGACCGCACTATTTGTTAGTATATCTTTCACTATTCCCAACGTTAGCTCGCCACTTCGTTGATGCTGTTTTTGTACCACCTTAACCTTTATTCCTGGCCTAATATTTTTACGTTCTGTTCCGTTCATATTTTATTTTAGACAAGCTTAGTTGTGCCTTACTCATTACACAACCTAATGTCTTCCTTTCTTTAGACAATCTTAGTTGTCCAATCCTCAACATTCCAAATATCCGTAACCCAATCTTCATAAAACTCCGGTTCATGAGACACTAACAGGATCGTACCCTTAAATTCTTTTAGCGCTCGCTTCAATTCGGTCTTGGCCTCTACATCCAAATGATTAGTAGGTTCATCCAACACCAGCCAGTTTACATCCTTCTGCATTAACTTACACAACCGTACTTTTGCATTCTCGCCGCCGCTCAGCACCATCATTTGGCTAGTAATATGCTCATTAGTCAACCCACACCGGGCTAGCGCAGACCGCACTTCATAGTTGGTCATGCCCGGATATTCATTCCACACTTCTTCCAATGCAGTATTACGATTATTCCGGCTGGACTCCTGTTCAAAATAACCAGGCAAGAGATACTCTCCTAATTCAACTTTTCCATCCAGCGGTATAATAATTCCCAGCAACGTCTTTAGTAGCGTTGATTTTCCCAGACCATTCACACCACGAATTGCTACTTTCTGATTACGCTCTAACGCAAAATCTACCGGTCTAGTCAATGGCTCATCATACCCAAGCACCAGCCCTTTGGCCTCAACCACATACCGCCCCGGCGTTCTCGCCTCACGAAACTGAAAAGTTGGTTTTGGTTTTTCCCGGGGCTTTTCTAAAACTTCCATTTTATCCAACCGTTTTTGCCGACTATTCGCCATCCCCCGAGTCGCCACCCGAGCCTTATTTCGCGCAATAAAGTCCTCAAGCCGGTCCACTTCCTGCTGCTGACGTTCATAGGCCTTAAGTTCTTGACTTTTACGCATATCATGCATGGCTTGAAACTGATCATAATTTCCAGTATATCTTGTTAGTGCAGTGTTTTCCACATGATAAATTACATTAACCACATCATTAAGGAACGGAATATCATGCGACACCAGAATAAAACTATTCTCATAATTCTTTAAAAACCGCTTTAACCATTCAATATGTTCAACATCCAAATAATTAGTTGGTTCGTCCAAAATCAAGATAGTTGGATTTTCTAATAGCAATTTTGTTAACAATACCTTAGTCCGTTGCCCACCACTTAGGTCAGCGACATCCCGGTCAAGACCAATCTCGCCAAGGCCTAAACCTTTTGCCACTTCCTCAATCTTAGCATCAATCATATAAAAGCCGCTCTGTTCTAAAACATCCTGAATCTCCCCGACGTCTTCCATCAACTTATCAAGTTCTTTTGGCGCAGCCTCCCCCATCTTATCATAAAGCGCTAACACTTCGGCTTCAAGTTCATACATCTTCTTGAAAGCTTCCCTCAATACATCCCTAATTGTTTTTCCTCTAGTCAAAACGGCATGCTGATCCAAATAGCCAGCCGAAACTCGGCTAGACCACTCCACTTTGCCCTCATCTGGTTGCAACTGACCTGTAATAATGCTTAAAAATGTCGACTTACCTTCACCGTTAGCACCAATTAAACCAACATGTTCGCCTTTAAGCAGCCTAAATGAAACATCTTCTAATATTCTACGGGCACCAAACCCATGGGTAACCTTCTCAACGTTCAAAACACTCATATTTATTCTCCTACATTATATTGTAGCACACGCTTTTTTATTTTATCTAATTTCAAACCCTCTGTCAAAACTATACCGGCTAAAAATTTTCCTAAATTTCCTTTACAATTTTCCATTTTAAGAGTATAGTAGTAACTAGCCCAAAACAATAGGTTCAGTGGAGTTGTCAATTGTCCTTCTCAAACTATACTTGGTAGGGGAAGTCCCAACAACGATTCCTGTATTCACTATTTGGGTAATAGATTTGAGGAGGCTATATATAATGGCTCAAGACAAAACTTTAACCTGTCGCGATTGCGGCGCTGAATTCGTATTTACTGCTTCGGAACAAGATTTCTTTGCAGAAAAAGGTTTCACCAACGAACCAGGCCGTTGTCCTTCATGCCGTGCTGCCCGCAAACAAAATAACGGTCGTGGCGGCTACCAACAACGCGAAATGCATCCTGCAACTTGTGCAGCTTGCGGCGTTGAAACCCAAGTTCCTTTCCGTCCAAGCAATGATCGTCCGGTATACTGCCGCGATTGCTTCAACCAAAACAAAAACTACTAAAAACCAAGAGGCTGTCTTAATTGACAGTCTCTGTTTTTTTATATTGATGAAGCCGATTAGAAAATATTCTAATCGGCTATTTTTGTTATAGTATACCCTCTGTAAATAAGTCTTTAACCAACTATCTGCTACAATCATATAATAAAGCAGATTTAGCTGTAGGAGGTATACTAATGTCCTTACGAAGCGACGCCAAAGCCCAAAAAAGACGGTCCATGTATGATAAAATATTCAAGCAGGCAGTTCAATTGTTGCGTGATGAATTAGAACCGCTAAAAACATCGGCCATTAATCAACAAGCCCAGTTGGAAAAAACCACTCGGGCTCTCCATCACATCCAAGAAATTCTTGAAAGTCGTGAAAGTCTACGTCCGCTTACCGATGATCCCCTGGATTAAAGAACAATATTACTTACCAACAGTTTATTTTAAACATAATAAGGGGCTGACCCAGCGTATGTTAGGTCAGCCCCTTATTATGTTATTTTAATAGCAAAGCAGATTTAGATTTCTAAACATTTACTCAGCAAAAGCGCCTGCCACTTCTTCCCATACTATAATAGGAGCTTTAGCAAATCCATTAAATACTGTCGCTGAAGCCGAAGTATATGCTCCACAGGCAGGTACCAAAATCAAATCTCCAACCTGAAGCAGCCTTGTTGTTTTTTCCCTGAACATAACATCCAACGAATCACAACTGGGACCAGCAAAGGTTGCAGTAATCGGCTCGCCCTGTTTAAATGTTTCCAATTCAAAATCCCAGTGATCAAAAATAACTCCTGAAAAAGTTCCATATAAACCTTCATCAAGAAAATACCACTGTTGATGATTACGAATTTGCGCGCCAATCACCCGGGTTAGCAAATTTACAGCAGTCCCACAAATAAACCGCCCTGGCTCTGCCCATATTTCAGTATTCGGGAAATATTCCACCAGCGCTGAATGTATTTCACCAGCCATCGCTGCAACATCAAAACTCTCTTGGATCGTCGGAATAGGAAAACCACCGCCAATATCCAGTGTCCGAAGCTCCATGCCTTCATCCCTGGCTTGATCAAACAGCCGCGCGCACATTTTAATCGCTTCCACATACGGCTTAGCACTTGTGGACTGACTTCCTACATGGAAGCACAGTCCAGCAACATCAAGACCATGATCCCTGGCCATTTTAAGCATCTTTATCGCATCATCAGGCCGAGCCCCAAATTTTGTATTTAAATCTACTAATGCCAATGGGTTGTCCACCCGAATTCGCAGCAAAACCGTACCGCCAGGAATAACATCACTGATACGCCCAATTTCCGCTTCACTGTCAAAGGTAAACTTTTTTACGCCAGTTTTTAAGGCTGTACTAAGACCACTCGCGGTTTTAACCGGGTTAGCATAGACCATCCGGTTAGATTCAATCCCCATTGCCGTAAGCTCAAGCATTTCTCCATCTGACGCAACATCAAAACAAGAGCCGCACTCAGCTAAAGCCTGTACCAATCGCCGCTCAGGGTTGGCTTTGACTGCATAATGTAGTTTAACTCCTGGCAACGCCTTGGCCAGAAATTGATAATTTTTTTTAACTTCCGCTAGCGACAAAACCAATAACGGTGTGCCATATTTTTCAGCCAATAATTCCGTGGCTGCTTGATTTAATTTGAAAAATTTCTGCATACCAACCTCCCACCTTTCTTATTCCAAAAAACACATGATATGATTTTATCATAATTAGCGGAAAGCGCAATAGAAATTTTCTAGCAGGACTTTTTATATCAGTGTTTATCATCCCCCCTAAACTCAAAAAAAGCCATGCGCTTTAACTTTTAACTCGGCATAAAAATAAACCAGACTAACCATTATCCCGGCTAGCCTGGCTACAATCATCGAGTATACATATATTCATTTGTCATTGGCAAATCATTATTAATTCCTTTTGAGAATAGCAATTGATGAATATTTAGCCCCGATACTCTAAATGAAGCCGCGCACCCTTGCAGATATAAGCTCCACATCCTGATAAATCTTTCATCAAATTTCTTGCGCACCTCATCAAGCTGACTGACAAAATTATCATACCAAATATCTAGGGTTTTAGCGTAATGCAACCTAAGACTTTCAACATGTAACAGATGAAAATCGTATTCTGGTAACAACCAAATAGTTTCCCGAAGTGTCGGTACATAGCCACCGGGAAAGATATATTTTTTCATCCAAGTATTTGTTGGCACATCTTCTGTGGTTCCGGTTATTGTATGTAACAGCGAAAGTCCGCCCGGTGTCAACAACGTATTCACCTTAGCCATATATGTAGGCAAGTTAGCTTTGCCTACATGCTCGAACATCCCTACACTGACAATTTTATCAAACTGGTATTCTTTTTCATCTAAATCCAAATAGTTCATCAGCTTAACATCGACTTTATCTTCTAATCCCAACTTAGCAATCCGTTCTTTGTCACCACGGTACTGCTCTTCGCTCAAGGTAATCCCCAGCGCTTTAACGCCATACTCCTGTGCTGCTTTTATAATCAACCAGCCCCAGCCACAGCCAATATCTAAGAGTCGTTCATTAGGTTTCAAATTAAGTTTCTTCAATATATGACCGATTTTAGCTAACTGAGCCTGTTCTAATGTATAGTCAGGCTTTTCAAAATAACCACAGGAATAACACATGGTTTTATCTAGCCACAACGCAAAAAAGTCGTTTCCTAAATCGTAATGATGAGCAATATTTTTTTTCTGCTGTAATTTATCGACAACACCATTAAATGCTTTCATAACAGTTGTTCCAGTCGAACTTTGCAAGAATGCATCCCGGTTGCGCTCCAATAGTAACATCATTGTGTCCAGACTGCCCTGGTAATCAATAATTCCATCCATATATGCCTCACCAAGACCTACCATGGGATCATCAATATTAAGATTTAGCGGTGGCGATTCATTAAATATCAGGTGAAATTCGGGCTGCTGATCACCATACACAACCTCTTCGCCATCCCAATATACAACTCGTAATCCGCCATACTTTACCTTTTCAAAAATTGACTTAATCAGCGCTTTCTTCATGCGCCACACCTCCCTCATAATATTGAATTAAATCAGTCTATTACTATCATCCACCCAAAATCCTTTTTTTGTCAACAAGCTTTTTCTAAATATACCTCTAAATTGAGAATTTTTTGGCTTGTACATTAACTTATTGTATTATTTTATATAAATTTTAAATTATTTTTAAATTCATATGTTGGATTATTTTAGTAAAGTTTATTATTATATTACTTACTTTATGACTTACAATTAACTACCCCTCATCATAAATTCGCATAAACGTCTAAGAGCCCTTGTAAAAGGGCTCTTAGACTGATGTTCTGCAAATGACAAGCGGTTAAATTGACCGCTTAATTATCTATGGCTATTCCAAAAAAGAGAGATTATTAATTTTAACTACCAATTCATTGGGTGAAATTCGTTCTGAAGTATAACTATATAACTCATTGTTAAGCAGCAGTTCCAGCCAAGGCGGAAGATGCGTGCATTCTATTTCTAATATCTGAAACTGTCGGCGATTAATAAACGGCAGTAATACTTGCTTTGATGTTACTCCAGCATTTTTTTGTTGAATCTCTTTCAGCGATACAGTAAAGTAACCTGGTTTTTTTTCGATTGGCGAAACTAACACCGTTCTTACTGACGGACTCTCTTGATCCACCGCCACCGTATCCTGTTCTTCTTGCAGCCAAATATTTTCTAAGTAGTGGATGGGATCACCACTGTATTCCCAAACACTAAATCCCGCCTTTTCAAGTTCATAATAGGGCACGCCAGTGACTTGCGCGGCAACAAATATTCGACATGACTCTAAAAATCCCAAGATATCTTTGATTTGCTGACGCATCTGCCGTAAACCAGCCCGAGCATCCAAAAAACAGTCCTTTTCTCTGACTACTTCCCAGACTCCCGATGACCGGCGAAATACTATTATTTTCCCAGCTTCCCCAAGTACAGCGCTCAAACCATCAGCATTGCAAAACACCGCAATTTCTCCAGCCACAGGCCTCACTCCTTTTAGCGCCAGCTTATTCTTAAATATTATAACGCTAGCCGTGCGACCGGCGTACCACCTTCAATATGATTTTCCATAATTTCTTCTACATCATCAGGCGAAACTGAACCATACCAAATATTATCCGGATACACTACAACGATTGGCCCTTTTTCACAAATTCCAAAGCATCCAGTATTAGTTACAAAGACTTCTCCGCCTAAATCACGTTCTTCGATCTCTTCCATAAACTTGGCCATAAGTTCAACTGATCCTTTGGTATGACAAAAGCCTTTTTGCAGCCCCCCAATCCGCGAGCTGGTACATACAAAAATGTGATACTTGGGTTTTTGCATCATCATCACCTCTTTTTAAGCAGTCCTTTTTTCTAACTCCTCAACCGCCATTTTCAGGCCATGTTCTATTGTATAACAACATTCAACACTCTTAACGCCTTGCATTTTCAATCGTTCTTGTGCATGATAACCAATCCGCATGGTAACACATGCATCACAATCACTAAGCGCGCTTACAATCGCATTTCTAAGTTCTTCCGTCGATTCACATAATTCGGTTCCATTACAATATTTACTTACTTCCCGGGTTTCAACGATGCGATAATTTTCGCCTGACACCTGATAAATAGTAAAAGAAGAAGCATGCCCAAAATGCAGATCTACTAGTTTTCCAGTTTTCGAAGCTACCGCGATTTTATATATCTTAGGCGGCTCTTTTTTTACAGTAATCGCTGTTTCATTCTTACCTTTACACATATTAAACATAGCTGATTGATCGTTACCTAATAGTCCAACGGCATCAGCCCGGCATTGTCGACAGTGCCGCATTTGACGAATATCTAGTTGGCAGATATCCCTCATTGCGTTAACATCTCTCATGCTGGTCGGCGGCAAATGTTCAAACGCACACCCAGGAGCTGCAATCATCGGCATGATATTTGTTACGAAAACGCCTAATGCTTTTACTTTTTTAACTACTTCCGGAATATGTTTATCATTAACTCCCGGCACCATAACAATATTAATTTTAACTAAGACTCCGGCCTCAACCAATTGATTAATCCCCACTAACTGATTAGCCAAAAGCAGACTGGCACCTTGCTCGCCTGAATATGTCGTGCCTTTATACGTAACCTGCCGATATAGCTTAGCACCAATTTGAGGATCAATACAATTCAACGTCACCGTAACATGGCGAACACCTAGTTCAATAATCTCCTGAGCATACTCAGGTAACATAAGTCCATTGGTAGACAAGCAGAATATAATGTCCGGATTTTCTCCACGAATATGCTCAATTGTATCCCGGGTTGCCTCCCAATTTGCCAAAGCATCACCTGGACCGGCGATTCCTACCACACTAAGATTAGCTACCTCGGATTTTACCCAGTCAAATTTTGCTTTAGCGGTTAGCGGACTAAGTACCTCACTAGTCACTCCAGGCCTACTTTCATTAACACAGTCAAATTTACGATTACAATAATTACAACTGATATTGCAGCGCGGCGCTACCGGTAAATGCAATCTGGCAAATTTATGTTGCGCATCAGCTGAATAACATGGATGCCGGGTAGTGTCAACAGCTACATCATTAGAGTGAGTACAACCCATCATCACCTATCACCTCGTCTTCCGCTGCCGCAGGCGGGCCGCTATTTTCTTTATAATACAAATCATACATATCGGTGCGATAAGTTCGATATTTGTTTTCCAGCAAAGTATTGGTAATGCGGTCAAGAAGCAAGGTCGTTCCGGTATACCCCACCGCTAATAGACGCTGGCCGCCCACCCGGTCATGAATAGGAAAACCAATTCTCACTAGCGGAATATTTCCATGTTCAGTAAGATAACGCCCCTCTGAATGACCAATGGCGATATTGACCTGGTGAAGACGGCTTTGTTCCAGTATTTCGCAAAAATCAGATTCTGTCAGTATTGCTACCGGCTCGGGACATTCCGCCACGACGGCTCGCAAAAGATTAGTTAACTTCGCTCCAGCGCCACCAGTCGCCACAACCGCTGGATATACACCATTTTCAATACACAGCTGACTAACGGCATATACTAACTCTGGTTCACCAAAAATTGTACTCCGGCCCGCGAAATTATATTTATGAGAATCAACCATAGCATCTAACAACCGTCCCCGCTCAGCCTTAATACTCTCCGCTAGTGGCTTGCCGGTAAGTTTTTTGATGGTATTAAAAAAAGCATCACAATTCTTTACGCCAATTGGAATTGGCAAAGTGTACAGCGGTACACCGTAGTTATCGGCTAAAAACCGGCCAGGCGAATACTCATCCCCTACAGTCTCACCCAGCTCAATGGTAGCCACTGCACCGGGCATTCCCCGGATATCTTCAAGCTTTGTTCCACCAGGTGCCATCTTCGAATAATGTTCAAGATATGGGCGGTCAAGAGTATCGGAAAAGTCTGGACACAGAGTGTACTCAACACCCATTAGCGCCAAAATTCGTTTTATTTCCCGAATATCAGCCGGACTAATGTTCGGAACAATAATATTGAGTTTATTATGCTTGGGTGACGGCTGAGCTAGACCAGCAACAATTTCCCGGACTGTCCGAAAATATCCTTCAGCCTGCGTACCACCATAGCCTGGAGTTGATACCGGAATAATCACCAAATCATTATTAAGGTTTCTTTCCTTTAAATAGTCATCCGCGATTCGGTTAATATCTTCACCAATGGTTTCAGCCAAACAAGTTGTAAGAACGCCAATCAACTTCGGATTATATACTTTACGAATATTATCAAGGGCCTGCTTCAAGTTCTTTTCGCCACCATAAACTGTACCTTTTTCATTTAAGGAAGACGAACCCACATCAATCGGCTCACTAAAATGTTCGGAGATATAGCGCCGCATATAGGTACTACACCCCTGAGAGCCGTGAATAACTACCATGCCGCCTTCTATGCCCTTTATTGGTAAAATTCCCCCCATTGGCATGCACATGTGACAGGGATTTTCGTTGACATCACGATAGTCAGTTTTCTCATTCACAGCCCTCATCTCCTGACCGAACATATTTCCATACCGGAGAACAAACGGTAGAATATACTTCCTTGGCAAAATTAATGGCCCCAACATAGCCGCTTAAAGGATGCTTACGGTCATGGTTATGATCGATGAAGGCTTTACCTAATTTATAAGCCAACGGACGTTCTTTTACCCCACCTACTAATAGATCAGCCTGCTGTTCGGTCATAAATTTTTCCAATTCAGATGGATTGGCATCATCTAAAATAACGGTACCATCACTCGCTAACTCATGAATAGTGTCATATTCCTCTTGCCGACCGGTTTGGGTACCAATCATAACAACTTCAATCCCCAGTTCACGGAACTGTTTTATCAAGGATATTGCTTTAAACCCTCCCCCTACATACACTGCCGCTTTTTTCCCCGCCAATTTACGGCGGTAATCTTCAATTACAGGAGCTGTAACCGCCAATTCTCGATCAATAAGAGCTTCGGTGCGAGCAAGTACTTCTTTGTCTCCAATAGCTGCAGCCACCCGCCGGAGCGAATCTGCGGTGTCATGCAGTCCTAAAAAAGAAACTTGCATAAAGGGAATACCATAGGTTTCTTCCATACGCCCGGCCAAATAATGCATCGACCCAGCGCACTGTATAATATTTAGCGATGCCCGTGTGGCCTTTTTTAGGTCAGCAGAGCTAGCATCACCAGTAAGCACTACGTTTACAGTTACTCCCATCTGCCGAAAGTAGTCGCGTATAATCCACGCTTCACCAGCTAGATTGAAATCACCCAAATAATTAATGCTCTTGTCTTTGCCCACCATGGTTCTATCCGCGGGCTCAATCAACCGAAACAACGCATCACAAGCGGCCCGATAACCGGCAGACTTATTGCCGATGAACCCACTGGACTGTACCGGAATAACTTGAATCCCATACCGCTTGGCGGCGGCCTTAGCGACCGCCTCCAAATCATCTCCAATTACCCCAACAATACACGTTGAATATATAAAAATCAGTTTAGGATTATATTTTATCGCCAATTTATCAATAGCGGCCGACAATTTTTTCTCTCCACCAAAAATAACGTCTTGCTCTTTTAGATCAGTGGAAAAACTATTACGGAAAAGTTCTTCTCCGCTGGTCAGACTGCCTCGTATATCCCAGGTATACGCAGAGCACCCAATCGGCCCATGCACTAAATGAATGGCGTCGGTGATCGGATTTAGTACCACGCGAGCGCCACAATAGACACAGGCTCGCTGGCTGACGCAGCCAGCAATACTATCTGCGTCACACTTTAGATGCGCCTTCTGTCTTCCCTTAGTAGTTATAAAATCTTGTCGTTCATTAATCGCCAGCGTTTGACTCATATCCACACCTCCTTAGCCCATTCTTAGTCTTACATTACTAATTCAAAATCTTCGTCCGCTGCATCCCGGTCTTGCCGATCAAGCAATGCCCCGGAAATCATTTCTATCAGCCGCATTGCGCCGCGATACCCGACAATCGGCATATACGAATGAACACTGCGATCTAAGACCGGGAACCCAACCCGGACAAGTGGAATATCTTCCGCACGAGCAATATATTTACCATAGGTAGTACCTATCAAAAGATCTACCGGCTTAGTCTTAATCCATTGATGCAAAGTAAAAAGATCACCGCTTGCTTGGATATTTGCCTTTACGCCTGCCATATCCACTAATTCCTTAATGTCGTCTTCGAAACTCCCCACAGCCGACCCTACAGCCCCGCCCGGAGTTCCGGTAAGAATATGAATCGGCTTCATTCCTAGACTCAAAACAAACTCAGTCATGCCAGTAACTATATCCGGGTCACCAAAAATAGCCACGCTCTTTCCGTGGAAATGGAAATGAGTATCGGTCATTATATCTACCAGTTGTCCGCGTTCTTCTTCCAATTCATACGGCACTTCATAAGCAAACGCCTTACGTAATGTCATCAAAAACGAATCTGTAGCTTTTATGCCAATCGGTGTCTTTAAAGTTACTGCCGGTACCTTACACTTCTTATCAAGTTGCCCCGCTGCATCACTAGCTGCAAAACGCCCCAATGCAACGGTAATCTTAGAATTTCCGGTATCCGCCAATTCCGCCTGAGTAGTTCCTCCCTTGGGGAACATATTGAACTCTCCGGTCATTGGCGAATCTACAACTCCACTGGTATCAGGAAACATAATAAACGGAGCATTCATTGCGCGCGTGAGCCGTTTTATTTCCCTCATATCACCAGGATTAACAAACCCGGGAATAATATTAACCTGCTCTTTTTTTACATCCGACGTTGCCTCCGAGAAGTAATTTACCATTGATTTTGTCATGTTAGAAAATCCAGTAACATGCGACCCTACATAACTAGGTGTATTGGTATGAATAACCAGTTTTCCTTCAGGAATTTCTGCTGTCTTTATAATATTAGGGATATCATCACCAATTGTTTCCGTCAGACAAGTGGTATGAACGGCAATAATGTCTGGATTATACACTTGAAAAATAGTCTTTATCGCCGTCTTTAAATTAGCGCCGCCGCCAAATACAGACGCACCCTCAGTAAACGAACTGGTCGACGCCATAATTGGGTCACGAAAATGACGGGTTAAATGCATACGATGAAATGAACAACACCCTTGCGACCCATGGCTGTGGGGCAGGCAGCCATGAATGCCTAATGCAGCATACATGGCACCGATCGGCTGGCAAGTCTTTGCCGGATTAATCATGCCGCCACTAGTACGTTCTTTTATATCTTTTGTTGTTGCGTCAAGCATTTAGGCCACTCCTTCCTCATTTACCGATCCAGTTAACAATGGTTCCTCTTTCCAAGGTGGAACAATAAAATTCCACGTCGGCGACGCAAACCCCATACTAACATCGCGGGCAAAATTAACCGCCCCATTAAACCCCGCATAGGGACCACTATAGTCATAAGAATGAATTTGTTTTGCCGGAATCCCCATTTTTTGTACGACATATTTGTCTTTTATTCCTGAAGCAAAAATATCAGGTTTTAATAGCTTGATGAATTCTTCCGTTTCATAGTGGTTAAGATCGTCAACCATAATTGTGCCTTCATTCATATCTACATGCATACCAGCATAATAACTAAGCGGGATATGCGTCTTTAGTTCAGCCATTTTTTCTGGCGACAACTTTAATTTAAACCGGTTAGGATCTTGCTCAACATGAAGTTCCGGAATATTTTTCGAATCAGCATCTGTTTTTATATCCGGAATTACTTGCCGTCCTTCATAGTCATCCCGATGAGCAAACTCATAACCTGCCAATACTGTATCAATGCCTAGTTCAGCGAACAGACCTTGGTAATGGTGCCCACGCGAGCCACCTACAAAACAAAATGCTGTTTTACCTTCACAAATCTTTTTATATTGCTCCATTAACGGTTCAATACGGGCTAGTTCCCGGGCAATCACGTCCTCGGTACGTTGAACAAGTTCCGGATCGCCAAAGTATTGTGCCATATTCCTTAGCGAATCAATCGTACCATTGACCCCAATAAAGTTGACTTTAAGCCACGGAGTTCCATATTTAATCTCCAGCATCTCAGCGATATAGTTAATTGATCGGTGACACTGTACCAAATTAAGTTCAGCAACATGAGCATTTTTCAACTTTTCATACGATCCGTCGCCAGTCATTACCGATATAATCTCGTAACCAATGTCCTCAAGAACTCGCTCAATTTCCCAGCTATCACCACCGATATTATATTCGCCTAACATATTAATCGGATATTTGCCGGACGCTTTTTCTAAATCCCCAACCCCAATTACTTTATCCATTAAACCATTATTAGCAATATGATGACCAGCTGACTGGCTAACTCCTTTATATCCTTCACAACTAAATGCCAATACTGGAATACCATGTCGTTCCTGTGCCGCCTTGGCCACAGCATTGATATCATCACCAATCAATCCCACCGGACAAGTCGCCGAAACCGTAATCGCCGTTGGGTGAAAGTTTTCCACAACTTCATCAATTACCTTAGCTAACTTTTTCTCGCCACCGAAAACAATATCACTTTCCTGCATATTCGTTGACACACAATAGTTAATGAAGTTCTGCGTAGGATCATCGGACTTCGCTTTATTACGTCTTGCCCCCCAAGTGTAAAAGGCACAACCAATTGGACCATGAGTAATATGCACCATGTCTTTTAACGGACCAAGTACCACACCCTTGCATCCGGCATAAGCACACCCGCGATTGGTAATAATCCCTGGCGCAGTCCGAGTATTAGCTTCAATCGTTTGCGCACCGCAAGACGAATCATTAATTACAATATGTTTTTTTCGGTTTTTCTGCAGCTTAGAAGGATACTTTGCTAATATCTCCTCAAGTTGTTGTTCCGTAATCGCCATTTGGACTTACCTCCTTTATTACAGTGCTTCCTCACCATACTCGCCCGTACGAACACGGACTGCATCATATATCGGCAAAACAAAGATTTTACCGTCACCTAGCCGATTTTCCGTTCGATTAGCCTGAATTAGTGCGTCTACAATTTTAGACACTTCGTCATCTTTAGCCACGATTTTAAATAATCGGCGAGGAAATAGTCTGCTACCATCCAGAAAACCAGTCACTAATTTTTCGGTTTCTTCTGGTTCGCTAATATCATCTATTGCCAAATCCATTAACTTAGCTTTACGTCCAGCAATAGCTTCCGGACTTTCCACCAACTTCCCCCGCCCCTGTACTTTTATCGCAGTAAAGCCGGCAACTCCAGCTGCTACTAATGCCTTTTTGGTCGCACTTGTTTTGTTCATCCGGATAACCGCAATTATTTCTTTCATTAGTGCTCCCCCTTTATAAGCCTACAGCGCCACTAGAAATAGTGTAGGCCTCCTCTACCGGACTAACGAAAATCTTACCATCACCATAGGCTCCTTTTACGCCGGTCTTAGCAGCTCTTAATACGACATCAATAACATCTTTCTTATCTTCGTCCCGTACTGCTAACATGATTAAAGCTTTGGGAATTTCGTCATAAACCACGCCACCAATTTTAATTCCCTTTTGCTTCCCACGCCCTACTACGTCAATCACCGTAGCAGCATGAAACCCAGCCTGAGAAAGTTCAAATAATACTTCATCCTTTTTCTCCGGCCGTACAACCGCTCTGATTAGCAACATCGTCTTCACTCCTTCTTAATTTTTATTAAGCTATAGCATCTAGGAAGCCGTGTTTCATCATTAACGCTTCCAGATCATCCTGCGTCATCGGTTTAGGTACAACAAACATGTCATTGCCATCAATTGCCTTAGCTAACGCCCGGTATTCATCCGCCTGCCCAGCAGTAGGATCAAAATCAATAACCGTCTTTCTATTAATTTCCGCTCGTTGAACGATATTGTCCCGCGGTACAAAGTGAATCATTTGCGAACCAAGTTTTTCGGCAAACGCTTTAACTAATTCATATTCATTATCCGCTTTACGGCTGTTACAAATTATCCCACCTAATCTTACCTTGCCGTTAGTAGCATATTTCTGAATACCTTTGGAAATATTGTTAGCCGCATACAGCGCCATAAGTTCACCTGATCCTACAATATAAATTTCTTCAGCTTTACCTTCACGGATAGGCATTGCAAACCCACCGCAAACAACGTCCCCTAAAACATCATAAAACACATAATCAAGATCAGATGTATAGGCACCTAACGACTCCAGCATATTAATTGAGGTAATAATTCCACGTCCAGCGCAACCGACACCAGGCTCAGGTCCGCCTGATTCTACACACTTCGTACCTTTAAACCCATCTTTAAGAATTTCCTCAAGATCAATATCGTCGCCTTCATCACGCAAAGTATCCAGTACCGTCTTCTGGCATAATCCCCCTAATAACAGCCGCGTCGAATCTGCCTTGGGATCGCAGCCAACGACCATTATATGTTTACCGGCTTCAGCTAATGCCGCTACTGTATTTTGGGTTGTTGTGGACTTACCAAT
This sequence comes from Bacillota bacterium, assembly GCA_017889625.1. Classification (GTDB taxonomy): domain Bacteria; phylum Bacillota; class Negativicutes; order Sporomusales; family CTSoil-080; genus CTSoil-081. The sequence continues at coordinate 56,384 of JAGGAD010000016.1, forward strand.
GCCACCTTTTCCGTATATCGCTACTTGTCTCATAATCATTATCCTCCTCGTTTTTTAATTGAAAAACCAAGGCCGATACGTTATAATGTAACGTAGGCAATTCGAATAAGCCCTGGTTGGTATCGGGGGTAAATTTCTTTGCCACAGCTCTATGAATATTGCCGTATTCATAGAGCTTTTAATTTTTCCTGTGAACTGTAAACTATGACACCTCCTTTCAAATAGTGCTGAATAAGCATATTGGGGCTAATAAACAGTTGTTTATTAGCCCCAATGCTTTCATACTGCGTGTTTTTAACCACAGCCATGTTAAATTATGGGAAATAAATACAAAAAGCTTACTAACGAAAAATCCGTTTGTAAGCTCCATTGCTTAGTATTTGTTATTGACACAAATATATCACAGCCTAGTTTACTTTGCAATAGCACAAAATATATTCGCAATATTAAAATTAATCAAACATATTTTTACTTATAACAAATATCCAATTTTATTAATTGACATTATTTTGTTATGGCGTTAATATTGAATCAAATGATTTAATCATTCGATTCAATAGGAAGGTACTTACTATGGAACTAGAAAAAGACGTATATTTGAAATTAATTACCGCTGCCACTCCATTATTTGCACAAAAAGGCCTAGGAGGTGTATCAATTCGTGAGCTAGCTCAAGCAGCCTCTGTCAACAGCGCCGCCATCTCCTACTACTTCAATGGTAAAGAAGGCTTATATCAAGCAGTATTAGAAGAACAGTTCAGTCCCATCGCCGCTGCTTTAGAAAAAATAAAAGAGGCGAAAAAACTGCCCGCAATTGATCAATTAGCCTTATACGCTAATCAAATTGCCAAAATTCATCACTACCGTCCGTTTTTTATCCGGTTTATATTTAATGAAATAACTAACTCTACCCCCTGCTATGATACCGTGGTAAAAAAATACATTTCTCAAATTTTTCAATTTATATCCCAGGCACTAGCAAAGGGTATTGCTTCTGGCGACTTTAAACCGGAGCTTAACATCAACCACGCTGCAATATCATTAGCCGGCATTTTGAATTTTTATTTTGTTGCTAATCCGTTAGCTAAAGCAGTAATATCCCCCGAAACATTGGCCTCCGACGAAGACTATACCACCCAAGCCTTTAGCATTTATCTTGAGGGAATACGGAAAAGAAAAGAGGAGACTTTATGAACAAAAGAATTATCTTGGCCCTCCTCGTATTAGTTCTAGTGGCTGGCGGCACAATCTATAAGCTGTACTTTAACCAAACAACTGGCATTACTGCCACCGGAACCGTAGAAATCACCCATACTGACATTATGCCTAAAGTAAGTGGCTATCTTACTACCCTAACGGTTAAAACTGGCGATAGTGTTACCACCGGACAGGTAATTGCCAAAATCGACCGGCCCGATCTTACCGCCCAATTATTAAGAGACCAAGCGGCGTTAGACAAAGCCAAAGTCCAGCTAGCCGAACTGGAAAAAGGCTCTCGCAGCCAGGAAATCACCGAAGCAGACGCCAATCTTGCCTCAGCCCAGTCTGTTTTTGAAAAAGCCAAATCTGACTTGGCTCGTTATCAAGCTTTATATGACAGCGGTGCTATAGCAGCCCAGCAACTAGACGCATCCCGCTCGAGTTACCAAGTGGCAGCTAGCGCCCTCTTAGCTGCTCAGTCGAAAAAAAGCCTAGTCAATGAAGGCAGCCGAATTGAAGATATCCAAGCCGGACGACATGAAGTGGATCGCTTGCAGGCTATCGTCAACGCCAGCCAAACCCAAATAGCCGACACCGTTATCATCAATCCGCTTAACGGCGTTGTCCTCAGCAAAAACTATGAACTTGGCGAATATGTTGCTCCCGGCTCAGCCATCGTAACTATCGGTGACATGAGCGACTGCTGGGTAAAAGTTTATATTGCTTCTACTCAGCTAGGTCTTATCAGTATCGGCCAGTCAGTTGCCGTCAAATTTGATTCCTTTCCTGACAAAATTTTTACCGGAACAATAACAGAAATCAGCGACAAAGCTGAATATACACCCCGTCAAAGCATAACCGAACGCGAGCGGACAAACTTGGTATTTGCGGTAAAAGTAAAATTGCCTAATGACGACGGTGTACTCAAACCAGGCATGCCCGCCGATGTGGTTATCAAATGATTACAATGGATAACGTTACTAAAACGTTTGACCACACAATCGCCGTAAACGGAGTATCACTGAACATAAAAGCTGGTGAAATTTTCGGTCTGGTAGGCCCGGATGGAGCAGGCAAAACCACGATTATCCGGATGCTGACCGGCATCCTTACCCCAACATCGGGAGAGCTATCGGTCTTAGGCGCAACTAATCCCGAAAAAGTCAAACATCGCTTAGGCTATGTCCCGCAAAGATTCAGCCTCTATGGCGATTTAACAGTCATGGAAAACATTCGCTTTATCGGGTCGCTGTATGGAGAAACAACGAAAAAAATTAATATGTTAGCTACTCAAATACTAGACTTTTCTAAGCTTTTGCCGTTTAAAGACCGCTACGCCGCCAACCTTTCCGGCGGCATGAAACAAAAGCTGGCTTTAGCCGCCGGGCTGATGCATAGACCAACGTTGTTCTTTCTCGATGAACCGACTACCGGCGTAGATCCAGTATCCAGGCGGGAATTTTGGCAAATGTTGTACCAGTTAAATAAAGATGGCACTACGATTGTGGTTTCTACTCCCTACATGGATGAAGCCGATCTTTGTACCAAAATCGCCTTTATGCATAATGGGCGCCTTGTATCCTGCGCCCCCCCCGAAGAATTACGCCAATCGTATCCATATAAAGTGTTTGAGCTCTGTACACCTGACCGCAATATCAAAACGAGACTTGGCGCTTCAGTAATCCTTGACATAAATTCTTTTGGCGAAAAGTATCACCTTATTACAGCTAATATTCCCAACGCCATCACTGAGGTCACTGACGCCATCACTACTGCCACTATCCCAATTACTGCCTTGAACGAAATATCACCCACGCTAGAAGACGTCTTTGTAGCTTTAGCCAGCGAGGTGAACTAGTATGTATGCGGTAGAAGTAACAAATCTAAGTCGTCGCTTTGGCGAATTTACCGCAGTTGATAATATTAGTTTAAAGGTAAAAACCGGTTCAATATATGGCTTTCTTGGTCCTAACGGCTCGGGTAAATCCACTACTATCCGCATGTTATGCGGCTTACTGACCCCCACTGCCGGCAGCGGAACCATCCTGGGCCTGGATATCGCGAAAAATACTGAGGCTATCAAACACAAAATTGGCTATATGTCACAAAAATTCAGTTTATATGATGACTTAACTGTTATAGAAAATCTTAATTTTTACGCCGGAATGTATAGCCTGCCCCGCGTAAACGGTAAACAACGTATTCAAGAAATGCTCGCCCTCGCCGGACTGGAAAATCGCCAACACCAGCTTGCCGCTAATTTATCCGGGGGCTTTAAACAACGCCTGGCCTTAGGCTGCGCCATACTGCATAACCCGCCGATTTTGTTCCTCGATGAGCCTACCGGCGGCGTCGATCCTAAATCACGCCGGATGTTTTGGGACATTATTTATAACCTATCACAGCAAGGTACCACTATTATGGTAACCACACATTTTATGGACGAAGCCGAGCATTGTGACGAAATCGGTTTTATTTATAACGGTAAACTTATTGCCACCGGGCCGCCCTCACAGCTAAAAACCGCTCTTCCCGGTACGCTCCTCGAAATCCCTAACTCTAAGCCCATGGAACTATTAACAACTATTCAAACTAAGCAACTCCCCCATCTCGATCTTTACCCCTTCGGGGCCATGCTCCATGTTCTTGTAACACCTGATAATATCCAAGCCTACACCGCACTTAGGGCTAAGATAATCGCCCCTTCACTAGAGGATGTGTTCGTATACCTGGTTAAAACCCACCGGGAGGAGGACCTAGCATGAACCGTCTTAAAGCCTTGTTAATTAAAGAATTTATTCAAATGCGCCGTGATCGGCTTACCTTCGTTATGATGATTGTTTTCCCGATACTTCAGTTGCTGGTTTTCGGGTTTGCCATAAATACCGACGTAAAGCATCTACCCACCATCGTCTTTGATCAAGCCCTCAGTCAAGACAGCCGCGACTTCCAAGCTTCACTTGCAGCCAGCGGCTACTTTGACTTTATTTATACCGGAAATAACTACCAGCAAGTCACCGATAATCTTCAGTCCGGCCGCGCCAAGGTTGGCATAATTATCCCCCCCGACTTTTCAGAGAATATTAAGCATGGACACAGTTCAACCGTCCAAGTCATTGTCGATGCCTCTGATTCCATGACGGCCTCATCTGCCATTAGCGCCGCCCAAATGGTCGGTCAACTAAAATCACAAGAAGTTCTGCTTAACCGGTTACGCGGCTATTCTGGCAAAAGCTTTGACATGCCCTATGATGTTCGTATTCGTCCCTGGTATAATCCTGATTTTGTCTCGGCATTTTACATGGTTCCCGGTATTTTAGGCATTATTTTGACTATGACAATGGTCATGATTACCTCGATGGCCATTGTCCGCGAGCAAGAACACGGCACCCTGGAACAGCTTATTGTTACCCCGCTTAAAACGCATGAATTAATTTTAGGCAAAATTATTCCCTATGTTTTTGTCGGTTACGCCCAGGCAACCGTCGCGCTGCTCGTAGGAATACTGGTCTTTGACCTGCCTATCAAAGGCAGTCTGGGCCTATTGTACGGACTTACCTCACTATTTATTATTGCCTCCTTATCGCTTGGAGTTCTCATCTCAACGCTATCCAAAACCCAAATGCAGGCTATGCAAATGTCCTTTTTCATCTTCCTGCCCAGCATCCTCCTCAGTGGGTTTATGTTCCCCCGCGAAGCTATGCCCCTGGTATTCAACTGGCTTGGCAATCTACTGCCGCTGACCTTCTACCTGCAAATTCTTCGCGGTATAATTCTTAAAGGAGTCGGGCTAAGTGTTCTTTGGACACAGGTCCTGGCCCTGATTGTCTTTATTTCCGTTGTGCTCACTATCAGTATTATAAAATTTCAAAAGAAGATTGCCTAAAGAATAAAAAAATAGAGAGTTGAAAGGCTTAAGCTTTTCAACTCTCTATTTTTATTGCTGGTAATGCTTACGCATCACCACTACATTTTTTCAGCAAGTTTTTCAATTTCATTAGCCGTAGAGGCCATTGAACTCATGTTGGCAGCAATTTCCTCAGTGACCGCAGCCTGTCGTTCACCTAGGGCTGAAGTATTATTAATACCACTGACAACCTTGGTAATTTCAGTCTGAATGTCCTGAAGAATTTTTTTAATTTCATTGACCGAGTCGGCACTGTTAACCGCCATTTTTCTAATTTCTTCGGCCACTACTGCAAAGCCCCGGCCTTGTTCACCCGCACGGGCAGCTTCAATCGCGGCATTGAGTCCCAACAAATTAGAATTAGCGGCAACTTCACTAACAAACTTCAAAATACCGTCAGTCTTTTTAATATGATCTAGCACGGCTTCGCTGCCACCTTTTACCATACTTAGCTCCTCAGCCAACTGCCCGGCCGTATTGCCAAGGTCATATACGGTAGTGCTTATTTCTTCACTGGTAGCCGCCAGCGTAGTAGCAACAGAATGAAGTGCATCTTGCGCTTCTAAGCTAATTCCCGAGGCACACGCCCCTACCAACTTTCCTTGCTCATCAAAAATTGGACACACCAATAGTTTAACCGGGACCCCAAAATGATCTTTAGGAATAATCCCCTTAACCATTTCTTGCTTGGCCAAACATTCCGCGAGCAAGCCTTTGGGCGGCGTCCCAATGATCCCTTTAGGCGGTTCCTTAAACGCGATAGCCGGTAGCACATGAACAATTTTTTCGGTATCACTGATTATAATTTCGCAATCAAAAATGCTAGTTTTTTGCATAACTTCAACTGCCGCAATCACCGCTTCTAACTTTGTCATAAGGAATCCCCCTTTTTATTATCATAAATATAACGTAACTTGACTAAAGGTAAAAACCGTCAAAAGGGATTACCCTTCTGACGGTCTCCTATTTTGTAAATATTGTATTATTTTTAGAAGAAATAGTCAACCTCAGCTTTTACGGTACGCAGTTTGCCAGTAGTACCATCGGTAGCACTAAGCGAGCTGGCCCATACTTGAAAATCAATGTTTTTGTCTAACACATATTGCAAATTTACTTGCGGACCTCTAAAACCACAGTCAAGCGTATCAACCCACCAGTCATTAATTGGGCCGACCGAAGCATAGGCTTCGCAATCAATATAGCGAGCTGACAAGCGATAAGAACCAGGAACATTAAAATCCGCCCGTTTGTAATTAAGGCCAGCAAAATATTCTCTATTTTGGGTATCAAAATTAGACTGAGCGTAAGTAGCCCACAATTGCAAATCTTTAGTCAACATCTTGTCAACACCAGCTTCTGCAATCTTCGTCGTAACATTTGTATCACCATTAGTAATGTCATGATAAGCTGCTTTAAAATTAGCGGTTTTAGAAAGCGGTAAATTTATTTCCACCGCACCATAACGATTGTTAGCATCACTAGAAATAATGTTAGAATTAAGCGGTGCTGCAGTACCATTCTCTCCAATATATCCATAGGTAAGCTTAGTAACAAGCTTATTGCCAAATGCGGCTTGAACGCCGTTCACCGCACGATCAGACATATTCAGTACTGCTCCATAAGCCGGATTATAGTCCCATTTACCAACAGTAACGGTAGTTTCACCGACTTTGCCAACAGCAAACATTTGATCCATATGCTGATTACCAACCACGAGACCTTGGACTGCACCACCAGCAGTACCACCAGGAGCCCCACCATAAGATCCTTGTCGCATATTTCGAACCGCTTCATCTTCAAGAACAACTTTCCATGCATCATTTACTTTATAAGTAAAAAATAGATCTACTCCAATCTGGGGAAGATTACCACTCTTTGAAAAATCGCCGCTATTATTCCATGCCTGATCAGAGACATGTAATACACCGAATAAGTGGGCTTGTTCGCTTTTCTTTTCCAGGGCATCTACCCGAACCCCAAGGTTGTTTAATTCTGCGGCAAATTCAGTAGCCAATTTATTAATTAGTGCTCGGTCCTCAGCGGTAGCTTTCTGGGTATTCCATACCGCCCGAGCTACCAATTGAGCCATTTCATACCGGGTAATGTTCTTGTCGCCCCGGAAGGTATTTTCGTTGGTGTCAATGATCCCGTCTTTAGCCAGTTTGCTGACAGCGCTATACGCCCAGTGCTTTGCCGGAACATCGCCAAACGGATTAGCGGCAGCAAACGCGGTGCTGGCGATACTTACAAGGAAAACCAGCATCAATGTAATAACTAATTGCTTTTTCATCATCATTGCTCCTTATCTTTCTGCTTTTTATTTACCAGGCTGAACAAGTAACATTAACTGTTACTTGTTCAGCCATAGTTAACTTTTTATCCAATCAAGCACGGATCTTTTCCTTTTTTAATATCTGAGACAAAATGATGCCAACAATGCCCACCACGGCAAACAATGTAATGGTTAAATGAAACGTACCGGTATTATGTAAGGCTAACGCCCCGGCAAAAACCCCTATCGCACCGCCAAAAGCGCCAATGCCTAACCATAACCCAACTACCCGGCCAATAATTTTTTCCGGGTAAGCTTGAGAAACAAACACCGCCGCCGCCGGATTGAGGAAGGCCACCGCTAAGCCTGCTACAAATAATGCCACTGAAAGCAGTACATTATTGTTATATACTACCGGATACAGGAGCGGATAAACCGAAATGATACTCAGCAAATAGCCAATCAGCAATACCGGTTTTGGATTGCTTTTGAATATCTTATCCATAACAAAGCCGCCGATTAAACCGCCAAAAATCGTCCCGATTTGTACAATCAGCATTAACGATCCGGCAACCACCCGGCCAAACCCTACGCCAATAGGAGCTTCTAGGGCAAAGTACTGCGGCGTTAAATCGTTAAGCGCATTCAACAGCCAAGCGCTCATCATGCACATAATAATACCAAGATATGTGGTTGGTTGTTTTAAAGCATTCTGCAAACTTTTCCAGCTGCTTGTTTCCGCTGCGTCTACCTTAGCCTCAACATGCTTAGGTTCATTTGCCTTATAATTAACTGCAATTATAAGAATATAGATAAGCGGGATCAATTGCACAACCCCCAGCCAGCCCATCGTAGCACGCCAGTTGCCTACTAATTCATAGACCAGCGGCGCACCAAAGATACCAGCTGCCATCCCGGCATTCAACATCGTCATCCCAATACCAATAGCCGTCCCCCGCTGATTTTGAGGAAACCAGTGCGTCGCGCATATCGAATGCAACGAGAAGATACCTCCGGCCGTGGCCCCCTGCACAATCCGCATCAGCACCACAAAAACATAATTATCGCCAAACAGCGGATACAACAGATTAGCCGCAATCGAAGCAATTACAGCGGTAACCAAAATTGGCACTATGCCAAACCTATCCGCCAACGCTCCGGAAATTAGCGTTGCTGTTGAAACAACAATTAAAAAGATCCCCATAAAACTAGCTTGAGCCGCGGGAATAGAAATTCCCAAATCTTTAGCCATATCACCAAGGATCGGAGCTACCGCCAAAGTATTCATGCCGGTAACAAATGCGCCCCAGGCAATGGCTGCTAATACTAGCCACTTAAAATTATTCCTTAGCATCTAAATACCACCTTCATAATAATTTTGCTTCTTTGAATATTAACCAAATTCTGTTTATTGGTCCACCTCCTATAAGTTAGTAATATTGTTTAGATTATTGTCTGTTAAAAGAATATTTGTAATAATATGTACAACCTCATTATAGATGATAAATGATCGATCATCAATAATAAATTTTAAATTTTTTCATATTATATTTATCAGTAGCAGAATGTATAAAAATAAGAAAAGCGCAAACACCAGCCAGTGCCTACGCCCATTGCTATTACTATATTGTATTTTATGGTTTTAAATGGTAAAAATATTTTTTTTCATAATTTGCACAAGTATTATCCCAATGATACCAACTACCGCAAATAATTCAACAATCAAATGATAGGTCCCAGTAGCATGTAAAGCCAAGGCACTAACGAAAATCCCCAGGGAACCACCAAAAGCCCCAATGCCCAGCCACATTCCAACTATCCTTCCAACAATTTTCCCCGGGTAAACTTTGGCAATAAAAACAGCAACCGCCGGATTTAGAAATGCCACTGCTAACCCTGCTAAAAACAGGTCAATCATTAAAATAACCGTATTGTTATACACGCCCGGAAGGATAATAGCATATACCGTTACCATCGCAATAATAAAGCCCGCATACAAAACAGGCTTAGGATTCCCCCGGAAAACTTTATCCATGACAAAGCCGCCAATTACTCCGCCAAAAACAGTTCCAAGCTGAACCAATACCATAAGTTGACCGGCCATAATTCGGCCAAAACCCACGCCGATAGGCACATTTAGGGCAAAATACTGTGGAGTTAAATCGTTGAGTGCATTCAAGAGCCAGGAAATACAAATACAAACGATAATACCAATATAGGTAGTTGAATTACTCAACGCCACTTTAAGTTGACCGAGCCCCGATTCTTCAGCAATAATAGCCGGCTGAATCATACTTTCCTTAAGCTCTGGCTCATACGGAAAGCACTGGATCTGTTCATTGGCCCTAACTCGAGCTTGCTTGTTCTCTTCGTAATTATATACTACATACAATGTGAATAAAAACAACACGCCTTCCACAATACCAATCCAGCCCATGCTCGACCGCCAATTTCCCACCGCATGAAACAATAATGGCGAAGCGAGCACGCCGATCATCATACCAGCATTCAACATCGTCATACCGGAACCGACGACACGCCCCCGCTCATTTTCGGCAAACCACTGCGCCGCGACTAACGGAATCAAAGAAAATACGGCCCCCGCACCAAAGCCTTGAAAAATTCGCAGCACTATTACTGCGCCAAATATATGCCCAATAAACGGAAATAAGAGGTTAGGTAGCACGCCAGCTAAGTTACCAGCAAGAAGTACCGGTACAACCCCAAACCGATCGGCCACAGCTCCTGATATTATAGTCGAAAGAGCCACAAAAAATACAAATATCCCCAGTATACTACTTTGGGCCGCCGGCAATGAAACCCCCAGATCAGCGGCAACATCGCCCAAGACCGGTGTAAAATGCAAAGTATTAACTCCTGTAACCCCTGCGGCTAAACCCACAGCCAGTAAGACAAACCATCTAAAGTAGTTATTTGTCATTTTCATACCACCTTCACTATAAAATCGCCTGCCACAGTGATTGCCCGAATTAAACTAACCAACAACAATAAAATTTATCAGAAAATCCCATTTGATGCTATATAAAAATCTAAAAATTTTGTATAATAAATACATATTAATTATAAATGATAAATTATCGATCATCAATATAATATCAAATTATTTATATTATAGCCTAATGCAAGTCTTTCATATCAATAAATTGTTGCCCACCCTGCCATTCATGCTATTTCAAGGAGGAAAAAATGGCTAAGTTAGTTAAGCAGGTTTTTACCGAACAAATATATCACCTACTTCGCAATGACATTTTAAGTCAATCCATCGCCTGTAGTCAGAAGCTTAATATCCGCGAACTTCAGACAAAATATGGCGTTAGCGGTAGTCCGGTGCGTGAAGCGATTAGCCGCCTCCATCAAGAGGGATTGGTTTAGTGCCATAAAGCTGGCGATGAAAAAAGCTAACTTCCAGGATATTGCCGCCAAACTCTTAATTCAGATCAACAACCAACAGCAGCATGCTCCCAGCGCCGCCCATCAATTTGATGATACATTATATACCTTCGCGGATAATACCCGATTGCAAAAATCTTGGGAACACCTCGCCGGGCAACTCGAAATTATTCATACCATCTATGCTAGCCAGCTTAAAACATCCGAGTGGAGTGACTTATCACTGCACTATCACCTAGCTATTTATAAAGCAATTGCCAACAATGACGTTGCTTTTGCTATAACTTTAACTGAGGAGCACCGTGCCAAAGAGCTGCAATTACTTCTTGCTTGTATAAAATAAATTTGTTTTAGCTTCTCATACTTTATATGATAACGAAACCTAGGATTACAGCATTCGCTCATCCTAGGTTTGATTAATATTTAACACTATCTATTACATGATAATCAGCCACTTATTACTGGCTGATTATTTTTCTTTTTTTGGGCTACAAGGGTATTATAACCATATCGGTCTTGTACCAACACCACCGCTAACGCCGAAATTAGGCACGGAACGGCGAATGCGAAGAAACTTTGAAATAAAGTAGCTTTGAACGATAACAGTACACCACCAACTAACGGCCCCAATAAACCACCGGTCCGGCCCAAGGCTAACCCCCAGCCCATCATTGTCGACTTCACGGTCGGCGGAAAGTACTGAGTAATATAGGCATGGGTTAAGTTTTGAGTGCCCATCGTACACGCCCCGGCAACTACGACGACCACAAGGGTAAGGTAAAAATCCATCGGAACACTTAATAGCAATATTGAGATAAAGGCTATTAGGTATAATATTAACGAAATCTTTTTCGCCCCAAAGGTATCAGCCAAATGCCCAATAAGCGGACTAATCAGCCCCGCCCCTAAAAATAGTGCCAAATAAATAACTAAACTTGCCCCCAAGCCATGGCCAGCATCCATCATCAGCTTAGGTATCCACGTATTAGTTCCATATATAACAAACACGTTCATAAAATAGATTAACCAAAATAATAAGGCACTTAAGGCCCGATTTTCCGCAAATACCTGAGTAATTGACGATTTTTCTTGAGCCTTGGGATAAACGAAAGTTACCTTATCAGGAATTTTTATTTCAGGTCTTAACTGCCCCAGTATTTTTCTAAGTTCTTGTCCCTTATTACGCTTAACAAGCATCCACGGCGCTTCCGGCATATATTTTAAAAGCAACGGTACTGCGAAAATTGCTAATGAGCCAAAGTAATATACCGAGGGCCAACCATATGGTACTAAGAGCCACAATGCGGCTAAGGCCGAAATTATGCCGCCAATCTGCATTCCAGTAGCCACTGTCGCCACTCCGGCTTGCCGGTATTTACATGGGAAATATTCTGAAATTAGTGCAACCTCATTTTGCAGTGTCATGCCCATACCTATCCCTGTACAGATACGAGCAACAGCAAACCAATCCGGGCCATTGGCAAACGCGCACGCTAACGTTCCCAACGAGAATACTACCACCGAAGTAATAATAGTCCTTTTTCGCCCCCATTTATCACCCAATGCACCGCCAATAATCGCCCCGATAACGGACGCCCCAAAGCCGCAGCTAGCAATAAATCCGGCATACGCCGGAGACATACTCCATGCGCTAAGTAGAAGCGGAATTGTTGCGCCATATACAACAAGATCGTAGCCATCAAAAGAAAGGGATACTAAACAACAAAGGAATACTTGTAGATGAATGCTTTTAAATGAGCCGTCATCTATCAGGTTCTTAACATTTACAATGTTCATGATTTTTCTCCCTGCGTATATTTTTTATACGACTTGGCCAAAATTGGCCTATGGCTAAATTGTTTAGGCCTTGATTGCCACTAGCACCTGCCCAGTTTGTATTGGATCGCCATCTTTTACATAGATATCCGCAATGCTACCCTCACTAGGCGCCAAAATTGGATTGTGCATTTTCATTGCTTCTATCAGCATTATTTCCTGGTCTTTATGGACTACCGCACCAACACTTACTTTAACCGCAATTACCTTGCCTGGCATTGGCGCAACAATTTTGTTTTCCCCGCCGCTATTTACCTGCGCCTTAGGTGGGCTTACCGGACCCGCGGCAACCGAAATCGGTGGCACAATACTCGCTTTGGGTTCAGAAACTACTAGCTTACTGGGCTGAGAACCATCCTTTTTCTCAACAGTGACATCATAAGTTTTATTATTTACCGTTATGGTGTAGGTTGTTGCCATTATTTCTCCCCCTATGTACTAATTACCAAGCCTTAGTGCTGGTTACGAATTAAAATCAACCGATTGGCAATTTGCCAAACGCCATTACTCGGCCTAATATTAAGAACGTAAAAATTGTTAGTACCTTCAAATTCAGCCACAGCGGCCATAATAATTGCAATGAGTTCCTCATTTTCTAGCTGTCCATCACGGTCTTTCTGAATTACAGGGCGCTCTACGGTGGCCGCTACCTCCCCAAAGAGGTTTGCCTGACGGCGGTTATAACAATAAGCCCCCACAATTCCCACGATCAACAGCACTAATACTATCGCCACTGTTATTCCCTCCGGTCTGGTTCACGATAATTTTCTTTTGTTAATTCTGCCGTTTTTTTTGCGGCGGCATATGACCGTTGTTTTTTTATAATGTAAAAGTAATACCATAAAGTAACCACCAATGCCAATAGAAAGGCAAATACGTTCATAACCTATCTCCTCCTTTACGTCTATTGAATAAGGAGCGCTAACATAATCCCGCCCGAAATTGCGGTACCAAAAACCCCGGCCAGATTAGGCCCCATAGCATGCATAATTAAGAAGTTATACGGGTTTTCCTTAAGCGCCACGACATGAGCCACCCTGGCAGCAATAGGTACCGAGGCGATACCAGCGGAACCTATCAGCGGGTTTATTTTTTCTTTTAAGAATAAATTCATTATTTTAGCGCCAATTACCCCGGAAGCCGTACCGCCAAGGAAGGCAATTAGCCCCAGCCCAATAATAAGCATGGTCTTATAGGTTAAAAAACGGTCTGCAGCCATGGTCGATCCCACCGCTACGGTTAGTATAATGGTGATGATATTCATCAAATCATTTGCCGCCGTGTTGGCTAACCGTTCAACCAACAATACTTCTCGCAGCATATTGCCCAGCATTAGCATTGTAATCAGCGGCGCTACCGGCGGTAACAAGAGATTAACAATAATGGCAATAGCAAACGGAAATACTATTTTTTCAAGACGACTAACTGGCCGAACCTGTTTCATCACAATTGACCGTTCCTCTTTAGTGGTTAAGAGCTTCATGACCGGCGGCTGAATAAGCGGCATCAGTGCCATATATGAATAAGCAGCTACCGCAATCTGCGGTAACAGATGCGGCGCAAGTTTCATGGTAACAAAGATTGCCATTGGACCGTCGGCACCGCCGATAATACCGATAGCCCCAGCTTCGGCGATTGAAAATTCTCCAGTCATTTTCGCCAATACAATAGCAATAAAGATTCCGGCATGGGCCGCAGCCCCCAAAATCATTAAGCTTGGCCGCGATATCATTGGCCCAAAATCGGTCATCGCCCCAACCCCTAAGAAAATTAGCGGCGGAATAATGACCATTTCTACACCACGAAAAGCATAGTAAAATAATCCCCCTGGTGCCGTAAGGTCTGATCCCGGTACATTGGACACGATGCATGAGAAACCAATGCCGAGAAGGAGAAATGGTTCATACTTTTTCGATAATGCCAGATAGACCAATAACCCCCCAACAATAATCATGATAATATTGCCGATTGAGATTGAGGTCAAACCAGTTTGCTGGCCCAAAGCAACTAAAAGGCCGATAAATTGCTCAAACATAGTGTCCCTTCCTTCTGTAATGTATTGGTCTTATTAGTGGCCTCCTTTTAGCCGCTCATCGCTAATAGTTCCCAACTTATTTAATAGCGGGAATAAATGCAAAATAAGACTGATGCCGTAAATAATTACAATACTAAGAAAAAAGTCAACGATGCTAAGAATCACCGCCCCTTCCAAGGTATCCGGAACAGTCATGGGTACAATGGTCATTTCCAGGTCTCCTTTCGACCTTTTTTCTACAAAGGAATGTTTCCGTGCTTTTTGGCTAGCCCACTTTCCCGTTTGCTCGCCAGCATATTCAACGCCGTAATAATTCTTGGCCTAGTCTGGGCCGGTTCAATTACTTGATCGACAAAGCCTCGTTCAGCGGCTTTATACGGAGTAGCGAATTCCTCTACGTATTTGGCGGTCTTAACCTCCGCTTCAGTGTCACCGCGAAAAATTATGTTGGCGGCCCCGGCCGGTCCCATTACCGCTATTTCAGCAGACGGCCACGCCAGAACTTGGTCTGCGCCAAGATCCTTGGAACACATCGCCAGATAGGATCCGCCATAGGCTTTACGAATAATGACCGTTATCTTTGGCACAGTCGCTTCCGAGTAGGCGTATAGCATTTTGGCCCCATGGCGGATAATACCACCGTATTCTTGCCCTGTTCCAGGCAGAAATCCTGGTACGTCTACCAAGTTGAGCAACGGCAGATTAAAAGCGTCACAAAACCGGATGAATCTAGCTGATTTATCGGAGGCATTAATATCCAGACACCCGGCCATTATCGCCGGCTGATTGGCTATTATCCCTACTGTCCGGCCATTAAACCTGGCAAAGCCGGTAATAATATTAGCGGCATAGTAGGCACCCGCCTCATAAAATTCGCCATTATCAACAATTACCTTAATTAAATCCTTCATGTTATACGGCTGATTGGGATTATCCGGAAGCAAACTATTTAAGCTAACCTCTCTACGATTAGCGTCATCGCCCATATTAACCAGCGGTGGTTCTTCCATATTGTTACCTGGCAAAAAACTAAGAAGATAGCGCACCTGCTCCATACAGTCTTCGTCGCTGTCCGCCGCAAAATGCGCCACTCCCGAGGTAGCGTTATGGGTCATCGCCCCGCCCAAAGCCTCGGCGGTAACTTCTTCAGCCGTAACTGACTTTATTACCTGCGGACCAGTAATAAACATTTGGCTGGTGTTTTTAACCATAAAAATGAAATCAGTCAACGCCGGCGAGTATACCGCGCCACCGGCACATGGTCCCATGATAACGGAGATTTGCGGTATTATCCCCGAGGCTTGGGTGTTACGGTAGAATATCTTGCCAAAACCGGATAAGGCATCTACGGCTTCTTGAATTCGCGCCCCGCCTGAGTCATTGAGACCAATAATAGGAGCTCCCATTTTAAGGGCTAAGTCTTGCACTTTAACTATTTTAGCGGCATGCATCTCTCCCAGCGAACCTCCGATTACGGTAAAGTCTTGGGCGTATACATAAACTAAACGGCCATCCACCGTACCATACCCGGTAACTACACCTTCGCCGGGTGCCTCAACCTTTTCCATCCCAAAGTTTGTGCAACGATGCCGCACAAATTGGTCAATTTCCATAAATGTGCCCGGATCAAGTAATTTTTCCAACCGCTCACGAGCAGTAAGTTTGCCGCCGCTATGCTGTTTTTGAATACGTTTTTCACCGCCGCCAAGTTTAACCTTATCTTCCATAGTTTTTAGTTGGTTTATTTTTTCTTTAATGGTGGCCATAGCCTACCTCCCAGCAAATAATATTACTGACGCTCTGATAGTTCCAGTAAAATTCCCCCAGCCGCTTTAGGATGAACAAAAGCTATGCTTGCCCCGCCGGCCCCGTACCGCGGTACTTCATCAATCAACCGTATCTCTTTGGCTTTTAGTTCGGCCAAAGCGGCTTGAAGATTATCGACCCTCAAAGCCATGTGCTGAATACCTTCACCGTTTTTGTCAATAAACTTAGCCACCGGACCATCTGGCGTTGTCGATTCCAAAAGCTCCAGTTCACTGTCACCACAAGGAATAAAGCAAACTTTTACCTTTTGTGGCTCTACTACTTCTTCGCCCTGCACTGTAAGCCCCAGTACTTCGGTATAGAACCTTTTAGCTTCAGCCATATTTTTTACGGCTATTCCAACATGGTCTACTTTTAAAACCTTAAACATGTAACGCCCTCCATTTTGCCTTATCTCAATATTTCAGCCAAAATATTACGGACAATATTATACGGGGTTTGTTGATGGTCTTCGATGCTGTTAACTAAAGAATCTAGTTCTCCGCCCAGCGAAATACGATCCATTACCTGCTTACTGATATGGTCATTAATTAATAAAAGCAATTCATTTTTTGTCCTAATACTACGCCTGCGAATAAGCTCACCTGAAGTGACTAAGTATTCAACATGTTCATTAATAGCCTGCATTAGGTCTTCGACCCCATCCCCCCGACTGGCAACCGTTCTTTTTACTAATGGCCGCCACAAAGCGTTATTAGGGTTTAGCTCCAGCATCATTTCAAGTTCAGTGTTCAGACGTTCTACCCCATCGTAGTCAGCTTTATTAATAGCAAAAATATCCCCAATTTCAAGGATTCCGGCTTTAATGGCCTGAATGTCATCGCCTTGTCCGGGGACAAGCACCACGACGATTGTATCCGAGGCCTTTATAACATCAACTTCTGACTGGCCTACGCCAACTGTTTCGATAAAAATAATGTCTTTACCGAACGCATCCATGATTTTTATCACGTCTACCGTTTTTCTGGCCAATCCGCCTAAACTGCCCCTAGTTCCCATGCTGCGGATAAAAACTCCGGGATCTAGAGTCAATTCATTCATCCGAATTCGATCACCGAGAATAGCCCCGCCGTAAAAAGGACTGGTTGGATCTACAGCTACAATGCCAACCGTTTTCTCCTGCCGCCGGTATTCTTTAGCAAGCTTATCGGTCAGCGTACTTTTCCCGGCTCCTGGCGGCCCGGTGATTCCGATTACCTGAGCTTTGCCAGTAAAGGGATAAACTTTTTGCATGATTTCTGCAGCTTCGTCATATTCGTTTTCGACTGCCGTAATTGCCCTTGCTAACGCCAATCTTGATCCAGCTAGTAATTCTTGGACAATGTCCACCCGAATTACACCACCTTCGTGCTCTGATTTGTCGCCACCAGATAATACCTGCCTGCTTATTTCACATTGGCTTTAATAAATTCGACAATTGCCGCAGTTGAAGTCCCAGGCGTAAATATTTCAGCTACTCCAGCCTGTTTTAACGCCGGAATATCGGTATCAGGAATAACCCCGCCGCCAAGGATAAGGACATTTTCCAGTTCCTTATCCTTTAACAGGTTTACCACTTTAGGAAAGAGGGTGTTGTGAGCACCGGAGAGTAAGCTCATCGCAACAACATTTACATCTTCCTCTAACGCGGCTTCAGCAATCTGTTCTGGAGTCTGGCGAAGTCCGGTGTAGATTACTTCAAAACCAGCATCGCGAAGTGCCCGGGCTACTACTTTCGCCCCACGGTCATGGCCGTCCAGCCCCGGTTTTGCCACCAATACTCTTATCCGTTTTTCCATCATTGTCCCTCCCAGCTTTTTGGCTTACAGGCTAACATGGGCCTGGTATTCTCCGAATACGTTGCGCAGTACGCCACATATTTCGCCTAACGTCCCATATGCTTTAACCGCATCTAAGATAGCTGGCATAAGGTTTTCCGTTTCGTCTTTAGCGGCTCGTTCCAACACTTCTAGTTTGGTCTTAAGGGCGGCATTATCACGGTTTGCGCGAAGCTTTGCCAGCTTTTGTTTCTGCATTTCACCTACTGCAGCATCAACTTTGAGCAAGCCTTCCGGAGGTTTTTCTTTGATCTGAAATTGGTTTACTCCAACAATAATGCGTTTTTTATTTTCCACATCCATTTGCCATTTATAGGCGCTTTCTTGAATCTCCCGTTGAATATAGCCTTTTTCTATGGCAACTACCGCGCCGCCCATCTCATCAATTTTATTGATGTAGTCCCAACATTCTTGTTCGATTTTATTGGTTAAGGCTTCAATGTAATATGAACCGGCTAAGGGATCGACTACATCGGCCAAGCCGCTTTCATAAGCAACAATTTGCTGAGTTCTCAAAGCTACCCGCACAGCATCTTCTGTCGGCAAAGCCAACGCTTCGTCCTTAGAGTTTGTGTGCAAGGACTGGGTTCCGCCAAGTACAGCTGCTACCGTTTGAAGCGCCACTCGTACGATGTTGTTTTCCGGCTGTTGGGCGGTAAGCATTGAACCTGCGGTTTGAGTATGGACTCTAAGCATCAGTGATTTAGGATTACAAGCGCCAAACCGTTCTTTCATAACTTTGGCCCAAACCCGCCTAGACGCTCGAAATTTAGCTACTTCTTCAAGAACGTTGTTATGGGCATTCCAGAAAAATGACAGCCGCCCGGCAAAGTCATCAACATTTAGCCCCGCCTTGATGGCGGCATCAACATAGGCTATTCCGTCGGCAATGGTAAAAGCAATTTCCTGAGCGGCAGTAGAACCGGCTTCGCGAATATGATAGCCGGAAATTGAAATTGTGTTCCATTGAGGCACATTCTTGGAGCAATATTCAAAGATATTGGTAATTAACCGCATTGACGGTTTTGGTGGAAAAATATATGTACCCCGAGCCGCATATTCTTTTAAGATGTCATTTTGAATGGTGCCGTTTAGCTTATCAGCACTCACCCCTTGTTTCTCAGCAACTGCTATGTACATGGCCAGCAGTACTGCTGCCGGCGCATTAATGGTCATGGAGGTAGATACTTTACCCAAGTCAATGCCTGCAAACAATAATTCCATATCCGCCAACGAATCAATAGCTACGCCGACTTTGCCTACTTCCCCTTCAGATATGCCATCATCCGAATCATAGCCAATCTGAGTGGGTAGGTCGAAGGCGCAAGACAAACCAGTCTGACCTTGATCAAGGAGATACCGATATCTTCTATTGGATTCTTCAGCCGTAGCAAAACCAGCATACTGCCGCATTGTCCAAAATCGACCGCGATACATTGTCGGCTGTACACCTCGCGTATAGGGGTAATCTCCCGGAAAACCCAAATCACGTTCGTAGTCCAAATCCTCAAGGTCTAACGGCGTATACAGTCGGTTATGTTCAAGGTTTTTCCGTTCTGGTCTTTTTGCAATAGTTTTTTCCACTTTTGCAGTGTATTCGGCCAGCTTAGCTCGCAATGATTGATCGTCCATCTCTGTGGCCTCCTTTACTTTTACCTCGATGGGTGATTATAAAAATCAAACCCAGATCACAAAACACAGCGAATAAATCGATACGTCACATGAGCCAGGCCTGCCTATTTTACGCTTGACTTTTTACAGTCTTACCTTTTTCAACACTATATCGGCTACAGATTTCTTTCATTGCCGTAATTAATGCCCGTTTAGTTGATGTGTGTACTCGTTCCTCAATTTCTTTAATAATAACCTCCGGAGTTTCCAATGATTTTCCTCTTATGCAGTTGAGAATAAAGTTGCTCGTCAACTGACAATACATAGGAACCGAACTATCGGTGATTTCTCCTGTTTTCATATCAACATCCATGACAATGGTAATAAACTTATGCACTTCGTAGATATCCGTGCCTTGCGGCACTTGGGCATGAGCGGCGAAAATATGGTTATTTTCCATTCTGATACCCCCACATATTAACAATATCCTTAAGTTCTCATTGTCTTGGGTTTGCTGGTAAAGAAGGCAATAAAAGTGCTAATTAAAGCAATGCTGGCAAGAAAGTAAAAGCTACTTTCGTAAATTCCAGTCAGAGCTTTTATATATCCGGTCAGATAAGGACCAATGACCGAGGCTACCGCAATTCCTGTAGAAACCAACCCAAAGTTAGCACCAAAATGCTTTGTGCCAAAAAATGCCCCTACTACCGCCGACACTTGTGGTATTGCCGCGCCATAACCAATGCCAATAAGGATTGCAGCAACAATCAATCCGCCAAAACCCCAGTTGGGAGTCAAGATTGCCAGCGCCCCAATCCCAACTGCGGTGGTAAGTGACGCCATCACCATCACAAATTTTCTTCCTATGCGATCGGCTAAATAGCCAAACATCACTCTGCCAAAGGCATTAAAAACTGCCAAAACGCCCATCGCAATTGCCGCCCGGTTAGCGCTAATACCTTTTTCTACCCCAAACGGAACAATATGTCCCAAAGCCGCCTGACCACCTGATATCACAAATAAATGCCAAAACCATATGCCCCAAAAAGCCGGCAGCGCTAAAACTTCCTTCCAGGTATATTCCTTATCTGAATCAACCGCCCCGGCTTTTGGGGTTAGTCCTGCCGGCGTCTCCTGTACCGTCAGTGGATTTCTCAATAATTGCCCGGCAATAAGAATTACGATCATACTTATTGCCCCCAATATTCGGAACACAGCTCGCCAGCTCATAAATTTAAACAATGGCGCAACCCAAATACCTAAAATTAAACTGCCTACTCCTGTACCAACCATTAACAGGCCAGTTACCAACCCCCGCTTATCAGGAAACCATCGCACCACCGTCGCAATTGCACAATTGTATAATATCCCTACTGCCAAACCACACAACAGGCTATAGGAAACATACAGTTGAAAAAGGCTATTAGTCCAGGAGGCAGTAATTAATCCTAAGCACAATAAAATACCCGCAATTGATGCCACTACCCGCGGCCCTTTATAATCCACCAACGGTCCACCAAGTAAGATTCCGGCAGAAAGGAAAATCATGGCCAAACTATATACTAAAGATGTCTGATCTCTGCTCCAGCCAAACTCATATTCTATCGGCAATACAAATATTGACCAAGCGTCAAGAAACCCTACCACCAGCATCATAACAAAACCTATTGCTACAAACATCCAACGCCTTTTTATGCTCATAGGCCGGTCCTCGCCTTCTTTTTGGCTGGTGTAATCTAAACTAACTCAATGATATCCGCAATGCCTAGACCACCTGCAATGCAAAGAGTCGATAGTCCATATTTGACATTACGTTTTTTCATTTCATAGATAAGTGTTGTCAATATCCGTGCACCTGAACACCCCAACGGATGCCCCAGGGCAATCGCTCCGCCATTAACATTAATTATGCTTTGATCGAGATCAAGGTCTTTGATTACCGCTAAACTTTGGGCGGCAAAGGCTTCATTAAGTTCAATCAGGCCAATATCGCTTAGGGTTAGCCCCGCTAGTTTAAGCGCTTTTCGCGTAGCTGGTGCTGGTCCAATCCCCATGATTTCCGGTGAAACCCCAGCTACCGCGTGACTTCGCAAAACAGCCAATGGCTTTAGATTCTGTTTTTCTGCTTGCCGAGCTGACATGACGACGAGACAAGCCGCGCCATCGTTACGCCCTGAGGAATTTCCAGCGGTAACTGTTCCTCCGGACTTAAATACGGCTCTCAGTTTAGCAAGTTCTGGTAGTGATGTTTTTCGTGGAAATTCATCAATATCAAAAAGTATCGGTTCGCCTTTTTTTCGGGGAACGGCTACCGGCACTAGTTCTTCTTTAAATTTTTCTTGAGTGATGGCCGCAGCAGCCTTTTCCTGACTGCTAAGCGCAAAAGCGTCTTGTTCTTCACGGGTAATACCATAGCGTTCCGCTAAATTTTCCGCCGTAAGGCCCATCGTTAGCTCCCCATAACTCTCACTGGGCTGTGAGCGAGGTTGACTTTCGGTATTAGAATCAACAAGTACCGCATTTCCCGCACCATAGCCATAGCGGGCACGTCTTAAATAATACGGCGCATTGCTCATACTCTCAGTTCCACCGGCGACGATAATTTCGGCTTGACCTGACATTATTGCCTGTGCCGCATTATTTACGGCCTGAAGCCCCGAGCCACATTGCCGCATGACGGTATACGCCGGTACTTCAATCGGAATTCCCGCTTTAAGTGCTGCTACTCTCGCAATATTAGGGGCATCTGCACTTTGCTTGGTTTGCCCGAGGATTACTTCATCAATTAGGCTAGGTTCAATACCCGCTCGATTTATTGCTTCACGAACAACTACTTGCGCCAAATCTTCCGGTAGAACACTTTTCAGCGTTCCACCTATTTTGCCAATAGCAGTCCGAACCGCACTAACAATTACTACTTCTTGCATGATAAACCTCCGTTTAGTAACCTGTACCCGCACTTAGTTTGATGCGCCGTACTGGCAAGCTTTTTTGACTGCGTTATCTTCAAACAAATTTTTTATTTTGCTCTCAATACAAGTTCACCCACATTTTTACTGGCATAGGTTCGTATGGTAATTTCCTGAGGATAATAGCCCTCATATTCAGCGATAAGCGTATAATCAATATTTCTGTCTAAGCCCTTAAATTCAAAGTCACCAAAAAAATCGGTATTAGTTTCCATGACTTTGTCTTGATTATCAGCCTTTAGTGTGACCTTGGCTCCTTTTATACAGTCCTTGGGCTTATCAGATAAAAGCACTTCTCCGGCAATAAACAGCTTGGGAAGACCGATATATTTGACAGTAGGCTTTGTACCAAATTTCGGTTTAAAAGCCTCAACCTGTTCGGCCTTTGCGACAAGCAGTTTAGCAATTTCGCTTTTAGGATCATCTAAGTCGCCAAAGATTAATGCCCCCGTAGGGCATGATTCTACGCACCTGGTGGTTTTTTCGCCATTATCGATCATCTGGGCACAAAGGGTGCATTTTTGCGGCAGTTCTTTTTCTTGATTCCAAAAAATCGCGCCATAGGGACATGAATTTACTATATTTTTACAGCCTTTAGCTTTTTGTGGGTCAATAATGACAATGCCATCGTCTCGCTGATAAACCGCTCCTTCCGGCCCCGGGGCCATACATGGTGGTTTTTCACAGTGTTGGCACATTATTGGAATGTAATCTACTTTTATTTTTGTTCCCGTACCTTGTTCTATTTCTCTTAACCGCAGCCATTTATGCCCGATATCCGGCTGAGCTACTGAAATCGGAGGATAGTCATTTCCGGCGTGCTCATCCTTACAAGCAAGAAAACAGGAATGACAACCAGTACATTTTTCAACATCCACTGCAATGCCGTATCTAGCCATTTCTTATGCCTCCCATTTTCTAAGCTCGCAGAGGCATGAGTTTGGCGTCATCCCTGATGCGTGCTTTGATACTAATTTCGATGAAGTCAGCAAATTAACACAACCGGCTTTATCTGTAGCTCCTGGCTTGCCAGGCACCAACGGATCGTACTTTGATGAACAGCCATAGCTGTGAATAACCCCAACCGGCACCCGTTCTGTAACTTGGGCAATGCAAAGGACTGAGCCCCGATCATTGTAAAGCTCAACAATATTTCCTTCAACCACATTTCGGGCCTTAGCGTCCTCTGGATTAATCCGCACCGGCCACCAATAATAACCGTCCTTTTCTACCCGGTGTAAAGGTATATCATTAATCCATGGAGTATGAGTATCGTAATGAGTATGGAAGGAAAATCGGGGATGAGGCATAATGATTTGCAGCGGATATTTTTTGTGGACTTCGCTCTTATACCCTTCCCAGGATGGGATAAAGTGCGGCACAATTGGCCGTTCCATATCATCAGGCATATTCTGACGCAGGCTTTCAGCGGCAAATTCAATTTTACCCGAATATGTTCCCAGCTCTTTTGCCTTTTCCGTACCTCGCTTGGAATTGCCGGTATCAGGGGTGTCACACTCCCGCCCTTCATAATACCAACGCATCGCGGGTGTTGGTTTATAATCGTCTGGAATTGGTACAATATAATAGCCCTTTTCGTTGAACTCTTCCCAGGAAATATCTTTTGTGATATCTGAAGACTCAAAAAATAATCGCGCCCAATCGTCTTCGGTATTACCCTCCGTGTAAAGGTCCTTTAACCCCAGCCGTTCAGCCAAAAGCGTAAGAATTTCATAATCAGCTTTGGATTCACCTAGTGGCTCAACACACTTTTGTTCACGGACAATAACCCGGTAGTTATTGCCAATATGTGCATTTGTTGTATAGCCGCCACAAGCCGCCCATTCGCCAAGATCGTTACGCTCTAAATTGGTGCAGGCCGGCAAGATAATATCGGCAAATTTGGTTTCACTGCCATACCAGCAATCTTGAGTAACGACAAATTCCAGTTTCGGGCTCTGGTACATTTTTACCCATTTGTTGGTATCGGACATTGTTCCCATAAATGAACCGCCATACCGATAAAACATTTTTACCGTCGAGTGACCTTCCATGGGGTACAAATTATGAACAAATTGTTGATCAAGGGTTTGACCGCAAAAACCATCGCCCCAAAAATCTTCTTTGCCGGTGAGTATCGCATCGGGAAGGGTCAGTCTGAACAAACGCTGTTTTGTTTTGTTTTGCAGTGATAGTTTATGTTTGGCAACGCCGGATTTACCCATTTGTCCCCGCGGTTCTGCGTAACCAGGAAACCAAGTATTGGAATCCGCCGGCGCCCCCATAGTTGTGCCCCAAATGGAAACCCCAGGTTTGCCAAGCCCCTGCATTGCCTGCAGTAGAACCATCATCCGCGCCCATTCAGTACCAAAGGCAGTACGGCAGGCGCTTCCCTGGCCGCCGCGGCAGCCACTACTCAAGCAGGTCCTTTTTGATGCCCATTCTCGGGCAAGTGCGATAATTTTACGGGCCGGAATACCAGATTTCTCTTCAGCCCATTCCGGCGTCTTTGCAATACCATTGTCACTAATGCCCAAAATATAATCCTTGAATTCATCAAAGCCAATCGTTTTATCAGCAACATATTCCTTATCATAAAGGCCCTCAGTGACCCACACATAGGCAATCGCCATCGCCAACGCAGTATCCGAACCCGGGCGCGGCGGTAGCCAGGTACCGTCCATTGCCGCTGCAGTATAGTTAAAAAATGGATCAATAAAGACTGTCTTTATCCCTTTCTCTTTTAACCATACCCGCCAGATCGCTGATTCTTGGCCACTATAGGTACCACGAGTGGTATCCGGATCGTTAGACCAAAAAACAATCATTTCGGTATTCTGCAGAGCATCTTCCAAGAGATCAAACTGCTCCGGCATGCCCAACCGCCACTGAAAACCGTAGGTGTGAGTCGCTCCCCAATGCCACCCCTCCCAGCTATCCGGGTTATCCAAAACCGGCGTATAATTGAGCATGTTCATAAATCGTGAAAATGGACCCATTTTATAGCCGACAATTCCCCAGTTATGATGGGACGAAGTCATGCCAGTAATGGCCGAACCGCCATAGGCATCGGTTAGTCTTTTAATTTCACCCGAGACAATATCCAATGCTTCATCCCAGCTGATCCGCTCATAACCAGACTTGCCGCGATTTTGGATGTTACGCTCACCGTTGGGGTCAAAATCCACTCGTTTTAGGGGATATAAAATGCGATTATGAGGCTCAAACCGGTTTCTTTCTGCATGCCCCGGCGGTGCTAAACGAAAAGTCTTGGGGGGAGAATATGTTTTTCCATCGGCTTTAATAACCCACGGCTTCAATTCTTTTTCCGGTACTTGCAGCGGCCGGACACGAACAATTTTTCCGTCCTTAACATAAACAGAAATTGGCCCCCCGTTGGTCATATTTGTAAATACCTGTTCCGCCATTCTTGATTTACCTCCTTACTCTGCTGTAGCCCTCGTAATAATTAACTTTATAAGGTTCAAACTTACATACTTTTACTTTGGCGCAAATAAAACTGTCTTGGCTTTATGCTCCATCGCCTGGACAAGGTCCGTCAAATCACCATACTTCATACAGCTAGCCTGACAATGTTTAACACATGCCGGAAGTTCACCGCCCTTAATTCGAGCAGCGCATAAATTACACAATTCGGTGGGAAACGGCAAATAATTAATTTCTACTTTATTAAAAGATTCAAGAATTATCTCATTGACTTTAATGCCCCAGCGACCAGCCGGGTAATTATTTTCTTGTTTGCAAGCCACTTCACAGGTATGACACCCAGTGCAATATTCATAGTCAATAAAAAGGCCTTTTCTCCCCACGCTATTCCACCGCCTCGTTTGCTTTCCTAATCCTCACCAGCGCAGTCTTATAGGCTCCACCTCCATACCCTGATTTTGCGCCTGGACCAATATGCACCAAGTTGTTGCAATTAATGTCCCAGATACCGTACAAATTAGGTTCGCGGCCATCTTCCTCCGGAAGCCACCAGCCATGCGGCACACTAATTACTTTAGGATGGACGATAGGCGTAACTTGAGCTTTACGTTTGATCGAGCCTCGGTCATTTTCGATAACAATCCATTCACCATCTTCAATTCCCATTTTTCCGGCCACACTGGGATTAATTTCAACAATCGGATATGGATCACACTCGCGCAGCCAAGGAATCATCCGATGTTCGGAGTGGAAGAACACGGATGACCGGCGGCCAGTCACCATAACCAAAGGGTATTTTTTAAATAGTTCCGGGGTCCTGACCTCGCTTTCCGGTGGTTCGGAGTAGTAAGGCAAGGGATCAAGCCCCCAATCTTGGTAGCTTTTGCTGGCAAATTCAACTTTGCCTGATGTGGTACGAAAACCCGGTTTGCCATCAGGCCGTAACAGTCCCTTTTCGTATCGGCGATATGGTCTTGAGGCCGAATTTTCAGGCGGCATAACCCAACCGCCCTGTTCTTTTAACTGATCATAGGTAATTCCGGCAGGCTTTAGCCGATCATCAATTAACTGCTTGACAGTGTCATACCGTTTTCTAAGTTCCGGATTAAATCGTTTAGCAAGTTCTAGGTTTATCTCCCAGTCAGAGCGACATTCACCAACTTCAACTGCCGGAACAATAACCTGTAACGGAACCCACCAAGACCGGAAGCTCTCTTTTTCAGCCGTAGAAGCTACCGGCAATATAATATCAGCTACAGCCATTGTCGTCGGATTATGAAAAAGATCGGCTACTACAACAAAATCCATTCTTTTTAGGGCTTCGTAGTGAAGCCTGGTATCAGCGGCCTGACCACCTAATATGTTGCTGGTTTGTATCCAACAAGCCTTTATTGGATAAGGGTCTCCAGTAAACATTTGCTTGACCGCCAAATCCGGCTGCGCCCACCCCCGGAAATTGCGAACCATGGGGAATTCATTGGCCCCAATTCGCTTTTCGTTTAGGTTCTTTACGAATTCCTCACCATAAAGTTCGTGCATTTCTTGGGTAGAAAAAGGATAGGTTGTAACACCATAGGCCGGTCTGGCAATAACATTGCCACCAGGAACATCTAGGTTTCCAGTCAAACACCAAAGATGGGTAATAGCCTGAGCAACCGTGGATCCTTCCGGACATTTATCAATGGGTACCCCCCACTGAATAGCAGCAGGTTTAGCCAAAGCATACATTCTAGCCGACTCAATAATGTCTTCTTCCGGAATCCAGGTTATTTCCGCTACTTTTTGCGGGGTATATTCTGCAGCCCGGTGTTTAAGTTCTTCAAAGCCTTCCGTCCACTGCTCAACAAAATCTTTGTCATACAGTTCCTCAGAAATAATTACATTAATCATGGCCATGGCCAACGCTCCATCCGTTCCCGGCCGTATCTGCAAGAACTTTTCCGCCCTAGAAGCGAACCAAGTCCATCGTGGGTCAATAACAATCAGCTTTGAGCCCCGTTTCATACAATCCACTATCCAATGGCCAAAAAAGCCATCCGGGCAACCTGGCATCGGATTTTGCGCCCATACCATAATTATTTGGGGAACTTTGTAGTCCGGATCATCATAACGTTTTTCCGAAAACTGAGCCGCGTCTAACACCGAATAATCGCCATAGGTTGCCATCATTGCTCCCAGCCGTGGCGTATAACAAGAATGTCCGGCTAGACCAAGTTGAATCCAGTTAGGGCTACCATAGGAATATGCTAGAAACGATATCGGTCCGCCAATATCCCGCCCTGTTCCCTGACAAAAGAGTACTGATTCCGGACCAGATTCTTCTTTAATCTTCCCGAGTTTAGCTTCAATAGTATCTAAAGCTTCCTCCCAGCTAATCCGCTCAAATTTGCCTTCGCCCCGTTTGCCAACTCTTTTAAGAGGATAGGTTATCCGATCAGGATGATACATATATTGTGTTAATGCCAACAGCCGCGGACAGGCTCTTCCTTGATTAAAGGGATGAGTTTCATCCCCTTCAGCCTTAACGACTTTACCATCCTTTATATAAAGCTTAACGCCACAGCCTCCATGACACCCCGGGCCGGGTGACCAAGCCGTAGTTGTTACAACCTTGTCGTATTCCATAACTATTTCTCCCTGCTGAATGATTTACTCAATTGCAGTAATCCCAACGTAAATATAGACAATTTGCCCGGTCACAAAATCAGAAGCCAGCGCCGCCGAGTAATACGGATTATACCGGCCCGATCTTAGATGCGCTTATAGATTAAATCCTGAACATTTTCAAAAACTTCCATTAGCTTTTGATCCCGTTCTTTAAGGACTTCTTCCAGCTTACGATCACTATAATCATAGAAGCCTTTACCGCTCTTAACTCCAAGTTCCCCCCGTGCTACCCGCTCTACCAGGCTACTGGGAGCGTTATCAATCGGAGGCTCAATGAATCCTGCATTCTGAAGATTTCTAGCACTGAGATCTAAGCCTGTGAAATCGTAGCGTTGTACAAAACCCAATACCATTGCCCGGGGAATGATACTGGCCTTGACGGCTAAATCCAATTGATCGGCCGTAATATAGCCATTATCCAACTGGAAGAATACCTCGCGGCCAATTATCCGTAAAAGACGGTTGATGCAAAAACCTGGTACAAATCTTTCCATCACAATCGGAACCTTATTAACGCTTTTCAACAATTCAACCGTAAAATCAACCGTTTCCTGGCTAGTCTCTGGCCCTTTTACAACTTCGACCAAGGGGATAACATGCGGCGGTGCAAACCAGTGAGCGATTGCCGTTTTAGCCAGTCGCCGGCTAGGCATCACTTCAAATATATTAAGATATGAGGTATTGCTGGTGAACACGGTTTGGTTCGAACAAATTTGGTCTAATGCTTCATAAAGCTTTTTCTTTTCTTCAAGTTTTTCAACAATGCTTTCAATAACAAAATCCGCGTTAGTAGCGGCTTCTTCAATTGATTGGGTGGGCGTAATTCGCGCCAGCGTCTCATTCACCGCAGTACGAGCAAGGACTCCTTTTTCCACTAAGGTATTCAAGTTTGTTTTTATTACCGCCAACGCTTTATCCAAAGTTTCTGCTTTACGAGAATACATTGATACGTTAAACCCAGCTAGGACAAAGACCTGCGCCAAGCCTGGCCCCATAGTCCCGGCTCCAAACAAAGCAATTTTTTTTACATCCTGAATTTTCATAGCTTCCTCCTTAACTCTTAATATTTATTACGATAACTAAGACTCTGGCAGCTACAATACCATTAACGGCCATATCTCTTTTTTCATTTGGCGGAATATAAATCATGTCATTCTCATTTAGCTCATGTTTATTACCCGCTTCATCGCCAATAGTCACCGCGCCGCGGAGAACACAATAAATTCGTTCTTTGGCCGAGGCTGACATGGTCGCGCCGCCATTAGGGAGAAACTCCGAAATAGATACGGTTACATTTTGTGCCCCCTCAGGCGAACCGATTTTTCTTGTCCCCCACATATTGAAATGGTTTAAGGCTTCATACACCGTTCCTTCATTTGATTTGACCACAAACATATAAGCACCTCATCCTCATCCAACATTTTTCCATGCCCCTGTTCGGGACTTAAGATTATCTATGCCCCCCCTCTTCTTACCCGAAATTTAAAAACAAAAAAGCCTAGCCCAATCAAACACAACGAAATTTCGTTGTATTCAAGAGAGCTAGGCTTGATAACTTAATAACGCGAGTTTATCCCGTTATCGTAATCCAAGCGACTCAGTTGAGTAACTTTATGGTTTTATTTTCCTCTTTTATAATACCTCTACCATTTTGAGTTCGTCAAGAACTTTTTTTCTTTTCAAAACATTCTGGTTTTCGCACGAAAACTGTCACCAACTCGAAAAAAAGTACTATTGCTGTCCCACACTATTATATTTTGAGGATCATCACTATATGCCTTATAAAGTATTGCCTATTTTAGCCCGGCCCTAAACGCCTCTACGTTAATATCCTCAGTACCAGCTTTAACAATACTTGTAATTACTTGTTCCCAATTAATATCTGTCAAGTTCATACCTTTAACCAGCGCCCCGAATAAAACAATATTCATCGTCCGTGAATTGCCTAGTTTCTTGGCAATTTCCCCCGCTTTAATTACCGTAGTATCCACTTTACCCTGAATTATTGACAGTATACCTTCCGGATAATCGTTTTTGCCCATTAAAATAGGTGCAGACGGAATACGGTAATCGTTAACTACCGCTTTACCATTAGGATTTAGGTAATCCAGCCACCTTAGCGCCTCCATTGTTTCAAACGCAACTAGGATATCAGCTTGCCCTTTATCAATGATTGGCGAGTATACTTTAGTCCCATATCTTACCTGATTACTGACGCTACCGCCCCGTTGGGCCATACCATGCACTTCAGACATTTTTACATCATAACCAGCCCTCATTAAACCACTTGACAAAATTTTTCCCACAAGAATGGTCCCTTGTCCGCCAACGCCCACTAATAATATATTTTTTACTTCAGCCATGACTACTCACCAACCTTTCGGATTGCCTTAACCGGACAAACCTGCAGACATACTTTGCAACCTGCACATTGCGAAGCATCAATCTTAACTTTCTTGCTTTCTTTATTGAACCTTAATGCCGGGCATCCCGTCTTAATGCACATTTTACAGCCAATACAATTTTCTTCCGCCACCATGCAAGTTCCCCGATAGTCACCAAATTCTTTGTGGTCAGCGTCATTTTGCTTTTTCAGGATACATGGCCAGCGCGTAATGATAACAGACGGTCCATCAATTTCAAGCGCCCAATCAAAGGCTTCTTCTACCTCCTTAAGGTTCAGCGGATTAACTTTGCGAATATGTTCAATCCCGATGGCTTTAACCACTTCTTCAATATCTATTATTTTTGTCGGCATTCCCTGTAGGGTAAAGCCACTGCCTGGATTTTCCTGATGGCCGGTCATACCGGTTATCCGGTTATCCAGAATACAGGTAATGGTATTGCCGCGATTATATACAACATGTATTAAACTATTAATCCCGGTATGAAAAAAAGTAGAATCCCCGATAGTCGATATTGTTCGCATATTTTCATTATTACGCTCGAACGCCCGCTGGGCCCCATAGCCCATGCTAATACTTGAACCCATATCATAACTAGTGTCTTTAGCATTTAAGGGGTCAGAACCACCCAAACCATAACAGCCAATATCTCCGGTAACCATAATATTTTTGCGTTTAGAAAGCTCGTAGAAAAATCCGCGATGTGGGCAGCCGGCACAGAGAGTTGGCGGACGAGTAGGTATATTCGTACTATCATACTCAATGGTTGGCCGAATTTGATCTAAAAGAGCCTTAGCAACAATATCCGGCGTTAGTTCCCCCATATTGGGTATTTTTGCTTTGCCAATACAGGCTATCCCCACTGCGTTTAGCTGCTCCTCGATAAACGGTTCTAGTTCTTCCACCACATACAGCATACCCACTTCTTTAGCAAATGCTCTTATTTTATCCATTGGCAGTGGATTAGTGAACCCCAGTTTTAAGTATGATGCGGTAGTCCCAAATACTTCCCGGGCATACTGGTAAGCCACCCCAGAAGAAATAATGCCGATCCCCTTGTCATTCCAATCAATAAAATTTAAGTCAGTAGTATTTGAAAACTCCTCCAGCCGTTTAAGTTTTTCTTCTAAACCTGCTCGTAGTTTTCGCGACACTGCCGGAACCAAATCATATTTTTGAAGATTTTTCACATATGGCCTTTGGCCAACCTGCTGCCGCTCACCAGTTTCCACCAAGCTTTTTCCATGACAGACCCTGGTTGTCATTCGAAATAATACCGGTATATCATATTTCTCACTAATTTCTATTGCCGCAAGTACCATATCCTTGGATTCCTGGCTATCACTAGGTTCAACCATGGCTACCTTAGCAAATTTAGCATAATACCGATTGTCCTGTTCATTCTGCGAGGAATGCAACCCCGGATCATCAGCACTAACCAGCACCAGACCACCATTGACCCCGGCATACGCCGCACAAAAGAGGGGGTCACTAGCAACATTAACACCTACCATTTTCATCGTGGCCAACACCCTTGCTCCAGCTAACGACGCACCGATAACACATTCTAAAGCGACTTTTTCATTAGGGGCCCACTCGGCAAGAATATCACCTTTATATTCGGCGACAGTCTCCATAATTTCGGTGCTGGGAGTTCCCGGATAGGCTGCCGCATAAGTAACCCCAGCCTCATAGGCCCCACGGGCGACGGCTTCATTTCCGGTTAATAGCATTTTCATTAATCAATTCCTCCTTTTTACGCTGTTTGCCAGCAAACTGGCTAATGCAATTGAGCTAAGCTTAGACTCTGCGGTATCAGCTCTTGATACCATGATAATTGGATTTGTAGCCCCCAAAACAACCCCTGCAATTTTAAATCCGGCATAATAAATTAGGGCCTTACTAAGAAGGTTTCCGGCTTCAATATTCGGAACCATAAATAAATCAACGTTGCCGCTAATATTACTGATAATTCCTTTATGGCCGGCAGCTTCTGGATTTAAAGCCACATCCATCGAAATGGGCCCTTCGACAATTCCGTTAAAGCTGTCATCACTGCCATATAAATTAGCCAACGCTCTAGCATCAACTGTTGCTGGCATCTTGGCATTGACTTGTTCATTAGCCGCTAAAACAGCGACATTCGGCTGACTTATGCCTAACGCCTTAAGCGCGGTTAACGCATTAACTAAAATATCCTTTTTTTCTTCCAGCCTAGGAGCAATATTTACGCCCCCATCGGTATAAAAGATAATTTTGGGGTTCCCCGGGACTTCATAACAGGTGAGATGACTTAGTAGCCGCCCTGAGCGGATACCACCTTCAGAACTTAGCACGGCTTTCAGGAAATCACCAGTATTAATAAGGCCTTTCATCAAAATTTTTGCCTGGCCCGATCTTACCAATGCTACCGCAGTCTTTGCCGCCTGCTTTAAATCCAACTCATGCATAATACTAAATCCATCGATCAAACCTATTTCCTTAGCCATCGGCTTAATTTCACCAGCATCACCAACAAGAATAGCCTCTGCCACCCCCGCTTCTTGGGCGGCTTTAACCGCCAATAGCACATCCCGATCCTGCGCTACCGCAACGCTAATCGTTGTCTGGCCAAATTCTCGGGCTTTTCCTATTATTTGGGTAAAACTTTTCAACACTATTAATTCCTCCCCTCACAACCTTACACTTTCTTTAAACTTATTAATCCAGTAGCCGCTTAACTTCTTCCTTGCTGTATGGACCACCATGCCCGCCATAAAAGACATCGGCACAATCTAATAACTTAACCAAACTCATATATAGTTCAACTTCATTGGTTGCTAAGAGTGCCAGACAAAGTTCCCCGCTAAACGGCGATGGGATTAAAATATCTCCGACTATAGCCGCGCCACTTTCCAACACCACCGACAGTGAACATTCACTATGCCCCGGCGTAGGTACAATTTTCCCAGCTATTCCAAACTTGGTTAAATCATACTCATCATCAATAAAAATATCAGCAGTTACCGGCTTAGACACTACCGGCACCGTACCGGCAATCAACTTCAGCATCGCTTCGCCCTGCTCATTTCGCGGAACAAACTCCGGATTTATCCCGGTTGCCAATGCCTTAGCCGCATTCTTGTGGCATAACACAGGCGCCCCCGCAAAGTCTTTCACTGCTGCAATTCCGGCAAAGTGATCAGAATGACCATGCGTAATAACTATAAGTTTTATCTCCTCAGGCTTAATACTAAAATTTTCAAAGGCTTCACGATAGACCGGCAGTTCAGTATCTGATCCAGTATCAATAACAATAGTTCCTTCACAACCACGGACCACATACAATCTGGAAATGCCAAACTCAAACGGTATAATACTTTCCATGAATACTCGCCTCCCAGTATATTGCTAACTATAATAAAAAAGACAAAAAAACTAGCCCAATAAATACAACAACCAGCAACGTTGTATCCATGTGAGCTAGGCTTGCCTACTTTATATCGGGAGGATATCCCCATACCGTAATCAAGCTACTCAAAGGAGTAGTTTAAATATTATATTATTCACAATAAAATATTGTTTCCTTTTATGTATAAGTCAAGGAGCTTTTTAACTGTCTTTACGACATTTTTAGTTTGTTTTTTTCAACTGAATATTGGTTATATAATCCTTTAAACGCCGTAAGTAATGCCCGCTTAGACAAGGTATGTACCCGCTCATCCAGTTCCTTCATTACAACGTCAACATCGTCCATGTTTCGTCCTTTAATAATTTTAGTTATAAAATCATTATGAAGCCTACAATACATGGGGACACAACAATCCATAATATCACCAGTATCCAATGCAATCTCCAATACTAAAGTTATATACTTATGAATTACATATAAATCCGTCCCTTCCCTAATAAGGGCATGCGAAGCAAAAATACGAGTTTTTCCCATATTACTCCTCCATAACGACCATGTTTTTATAAAAGTTTTAATAACCCACCCCAAATGTCTCTTCAATCATTACCAAGCAGATGGTCACCAACTAAATTATTGTCACAATTTTGCGAAACATGTCGATATATTTTGAATAGTCCGACATTTGTTGTTAATTCAACTCCACTTTTAGCTGAAGGAGTTCATTGTTACATTTCATATTTTACTAGATTTACCTTTTAATTCAATATTATCTAGCTAAATCCTGCTACCAACTAAACTTTCAATATTATTTTGTATCCACCAAAAATTAGTGAAAAACTGCTATAATAAATAGCAGTTTTTCACTAATAACCCAACTTATGAACTTTATATTGCCTTAATTACATTGTGCCCGATATTGATTACCATCCCAAAACAATTTAACTCGGTAAACGTTATTAAGATTAATATCACGCCAATCGACATAATTTCCATTACCATCGACAATCTTAATATCCCAGTAAGCATTACTATATCCTGAAAATCCAATAAAAAAACTATTACCATTATACAGCACATGGCCATGCAATACGTTTTCTTCCCATTCATCGGTATTGCTAGGTGAAATGTATATTTCATATAAATCCACACCGGTATTATTTACCAGAGTAAAATCTTGAGTACCAGCCATTGCAATCCCGGTAAAACCCACCAACATAGTCATGATAATTGCTAAAATAAGTATATTACGCTTCATACCAAACTCCCTTTCGCACTAGTAAATTTACTTTTAGTGTATAGTATTACATTTACTTACTATCTGTTACTCAATAAAAAAATAAGTGTAAGCGGCCCCTGCAGTTAATAAAGACCGTTTACACTTATTTTTCATTGTATTTTTTTTCAATGCTAATTGGATTTGGCCTAAAGCACCTTACCCCGTCACTACAATAAACTTTGCAACCCAACTCCCTTGGTATGGCACACCATTATAAACGGCCTTTCCGCATTAACTACGGAAAGACCTTAATTATTCAACCTTTTTAAATATAAAATACTTAATCATAGTAGCATCATTTTATGGATATACGGCAATTACTTCAATTTCAATACTAACGTCCTTTGGCAATCTAACTACTTGAACTGCTGAACGCGCCGGTTGTTCACTGGTGAAAAATTCACCATAAATTTTATTAACTTCAGCAAAATCATTCATATTTTCGAGAAATACCGTGGTTTTTACTACATCTGCCAAAGCCAGCTTTTCCTTTGCTAAAATAGCTTTTAAATTAGTCAGTACCTGCCGAGTTTGCATACTAATTCCGCCGTACACAATTTGGCCAGTCACCGGATCTAATGGAATTTGTCCAGATACAAACAACATCCCATTGGCTTTAACCGCCTGTGAGTATGGCCCGATAGCCTGCGGAGCTTGATCTGTATTAATAATAGCTTTCATTTCTATAAGCACTCCTTCCTTATTTTAGCTTCTACATATAATGACAATAATCCTACACTAACTAAACTATACTAAACTAAATTTTTTATACAAATGATTATCTTCATAAATATCTCGACCAAAATTGACGTATAACACGATCGTGTAAATTGCCAACTTATAGACACTGACTATAAAATATAATTATCAAATAAAAAACCAGGAGCATATTACTATGCCTCCTGGTCTTCTTATTAAACTCCTACAACCGCTCCGCCGCCATCAATGATAAGCGTCTGGCCAGTAATCATATTCGCTGCAACATCACTTGCCAAGAAGCAAACTCCTGCAGCAATGTCTTCCGGTTTAGATAAACGCTTAAGCGGAATTGGTTCGATAGCATTTTTCAACATTTCAGGCGGAGCAGATTTCATTGCATTTGTCAGTACACCGCCTGGTGCTACTGCATTTACCCGAATATCATGTTTAGCCCATTCAACCGCACCTTGCTGAGTCAATTGTACTACAGCACCCTTACTAGCACTATAGTGTGCCGAACAGAGCGGCTCTTTCATACCACGGATCCCGGCAATTGATGCAAAGTTTACAATCGAACCAGATTTACGCGGAATCATGGATTGACCGGTTACCGCTTGCATCATAAAGAAAACCGAACGAGAATTAACATTCATTACTTTGTCCCATTCAGCTACAGTAATCTTTTCAGCTGGGTTACCTGCCAAAATACCGGCAACCTGAATAAGCACATCAATTTCTCCCATTTCTTCCCTAATTTTGCTGACAGTAGGAGCAATATCTTCTACTTTAGTTAAATCTAACTGATAACCTTTTACAGTACCTTTTTTCCCCAAGGTTTCAACAGCTTCTGCCAAAGTATCAGCAAGAATATCAACAATAGCTACTTTAGCTCCACTTTCAACTAACATTTCTGCACAAACATAACCTATACCACGCGCAGCGCCAGTTACAATTGCAACTTTACCATCAAACCGAATGTCCATCAAAAAACCTCCAATATGTATTATGTTTAATTTTTGTAATAATTGAATTACTGTACACTGACTAGTATAAATGATAAAAACTATTCTGAAAAATTGTTATTTCATATTACGGTAATAGGAATATCCTATTTTTACTACTGGCACTGTCCCCCTCATAGTTAGCTGCATATTTTATAGTACCAAACTTATGAAAGGAGCATACTACCATGCCTGGCTACTTTTTAAGAATGCCTACGTTATGGATGGGTGGACTTACTATAATTTTTGTAATCATCTGGTTTAGTGCTTGGGTAGCGAACGCTATCTACAGCACTCATTTTGACTTAGCCAGTCTCCGAGATATGTATATTTGGCTCATGACCCAGCTAAATGCCACTCACGCTATTAACTCAATTTGGAACAGTCCCCGCGGCACCAGTCCCGATAATCACTAATAATTATTTTCCGCCAATAACGCACTCGCCGCTGCCACAGCTGCACCAACCCCCGACCCATCCTTAACTAGCTCTAGCTTTATATTTACGGCTTTCTCGCCTAACATTTCATTAATGGCTTTATTAACAGCTTCTTTATAATTTGGCATCTTCTCATATAGGGAACCATCAATTGCAATAATATGCTTTTCTTTAAGCTCAGCATCAATATGATTCAAAACCCCTAGAAAAGTAGCAGCTACTAATCGTGCCGCGCGCTCAACAACCATCCTAGCAATATCACGCACGATTTTTATTTCATAAGCAGTTAAGTTAGTTAACACCGGGTTTTCATAATAATCTAGCGTAACCAGCACCGCCATATCTTCACTAGTCAATGAATATGGCTCCGCTTTAATCCCCAAAAGATCAACCGCAACTAGACGCACAAGTTCCCCCAGATACTTTCCTGCTACTAGTTTTTCCAGGCGCTGAGTTCCCGGCTTTTCACTCATCGCATCCAATTGCTCATCATAAACATTAATCGGTAATGCCGCAAAATTACCTGACTCCATATTTATAATCATCCCTGTAGTGGAATCAAAATAACAAGAATTATACCCCGTCCCGCATATTGCTCCAATATCAGCGCTACCGTCAATGTAAGCCGCTGTCAACAGCGTACCTACCGTATCATTAATAATAGCAACCGGAGTTACACTATTAGCGCCTTGACGGTCCAGGGCTTCTTTTAATAACGCGCCTACTTCCTTCCCTTCTACTCCGGCCGTTTTTATTTCTTTCGTCCAACTAATTAGTTTAGCCCTACTTACTGATGCTTGGCTACAAGCAAACGAGAAGGTATAACCTAAAGCGTATGTATTGCCTGGTTCCATCACACTTGTCACTATCTTAGCTAAAAAATCAAACAAATCTTCAGCCGGAGTTTCAGCGGAAATATAATCATATTGACCTTCCAGGCTTTTTAATGGTATCGCCTTACGGCCATTAATTGCCCATTTACCCGCTCCCAATAACTTAATACCTTCAGCGCGCACATTTGTGCCGCCAAAATCCAGCGCCAAAAAACTACCTGTTTCCATTCCGCTAGGCATCGCTAAAAATGATGGCAACATTTTTAATGTACTTTTTTCCCCGGCCAAACCTAAAACCATTTCTTTACTAAATGCATCACTAATTACGGAAATATCCTGACAAGTGACCGTAAACATATTGATTAGTTTATTAGAAACCTCCATTATGCCATTCGCTCCTTTTAATTTGTTACCAATAGCTTACTAAAAACATTTTCAAATATACCCGGCTAGCATACTTGCATCCTCAAATTTCCCCTCATAACACATTAGTCCGCACTACTTGAGTACGGACTAACTAGTAAAATTCTACATAGCACTGGATTATTGGTTAGGCTTTCCCCTGTACCATATTAATAAAATATTTATGAATACGGTCATCCTTAGTCAATTCAGGATGAAAAGCTGTAACTAACATATTTCCTTGACGAGCAATTACAATATTCTGATCAACCGTGGCCATTACCTTGACTGCTGCTCCAGCCTTTTCAATAAACGGCGCTCTAATGAACACCGCTCGCACCGGACTATTTCCAAACGCGGTCACGCTTAAACCAGCCTCAAAACTCTCCCTCTGACGCCCAAAAGCATTGCGACGCACACTGACATCCATAAGACCAAGCCTCGGTTGATCACTACCGACAATATCCTTCGCCAATAAAATCATTCCCGCACATGTCCCATAAATTGCCATGCCAGCCGCTGCCCGGGTTTGAATCTTGCCTAATAGTCCCCAATCGACCATCATTTTACCGATGGTCGTACTTTCGCCCCCCGGAATAACCAGACCATCAACATCGTCAAGTTCTTCGGCTGTTTTCACCTCTATTGCTTTAACACCGCAATGTTCAAGCATCAGCTTATGTTTCCTAAACGCACCTTGCAAGGCAAGTACCCCAAATTTCATCACTACCAGCCCCGCTCTTGCATACGTTCATTAATTGGTATATTGGATATCTCGATACCAACCATTGCTTCGCCCAAATCCTTCGAGACATTTGCCAAGACCCTTGGATCATTATAATAAGTAGTAGCTGCCACAATAGCCTTTGCCCGCTGAGCCGGGTCACCTGATTTAAATATTCCAGAACCAACAAATATACCATCGCACCCTAACTGCATCATCAGTGCGGCATCAGCCGGAGTCGCAATCCCACCTGCCGCAAAGTTTACTACTGGCAACTTTCCTAGTCTTTTTGTTTCCTTTACAAGCTCAAGTGGTGCCGCAATATTCTTAGCAAACGCCGCCACTTCCTCTTCCGGTAAATTCTGCAGTTGACGAATTTCAGCCATTACCATCCGTATATGTTTCACTGCCTCTACCACATTTCCGGTACCAGGTTCACCCTTAGTCCGTATCATTGCCGCCCCTTCACCAATACGCCGTAATGCTTCACCCAAATTCTTTGCACCACAAACAAAAGGAACCTTAAACTGTTCCTTATTAATATGGTACTTATCATCTGCCGGCGTTAATACTTCACTCTCATCAATATAATCTACTCCAAGAGATTCTAATATTTGGGCTTCTACAAAATGTCCAATACGGGCCTTAGCCATTACAGGGATGCTTACTACTTCCATAATTCGCTGTACAATTGTCGGATCTGCCATCCGAGCCACACCACCCGCTGCTCTTATATCAGCGGGAACCCTTTCCAGCGCCATAACTGCGCATGCCCCGGCGTCTTCAGCAATCTTTGCTTGTTCAGGTGTCGTAACATCCATAATTACACCACCTTTAAGCATTTCAGCTAATCCAGCTTTTACACGAAAAGTTCCCTGTTCCATAAATCTGTCCCTCCCATTTTTGTGCAATAATAGTAAAATGATATTCCTATTTCAATACGCCAATAAGAACTTTTCTCCTGCTAGCCAAAACTAACTTTTCATGTTTTTTCCTCTTTTTCCTCATTTACAGTTTTAACACTCGAACAAACCCTGCGAACTATCTCTCTCGCAAACGGCCCTAATTCCTGATCAGCATATGCTTTAATAACGCCAGCCGCAACCTGACGAATTGCGCCTCTAATTATTTCATCTTCTATTATTCCCTGCTTTAAAAGTATTGCTTCAATGTCCACCGCCGCCTTTATCGCCTTCTCGGCCGCGACTGTATTAACTAAACATACCAAATCTGCAGTTCCTACCACGATCTGTCCTACAAACAAAAATATTTGTTTGGCTATAGTCGCTAATTCCGGCGGATTATCATTGATAATTATAACCGGATCCAACCCCAACGCCATTTCTCCTGCATGGCCAATAAACTTAGCACTTATACAACGAACATGAGACGCTGCTATTTTCTCTAAACTAGCCTGAGTAATGTTAGTTGCAACATTAATAACGACCACTGGTCTATCTATTTGATTAAGAAGTTTCATGCACCCGATGATTTCCTTATCTGGTACTGCCAAAATAACAACCCCACACTCGGCCACTTCTTCTAATGTTGCTGCCACTATTACATCCCATTCCTTGGTTACTGTTTTTAAAATAACCGGGTTACGATCAAATACTACTAATTGAATTTTATCCACCAACCGCCTTATTAATTCCTTCCCCATACGTCCGGTTCCAATTATCCCGATCTGCATATCATCACCCCATTTTATCAGCTTCCTGCCATACCTTTAACTACACATATAAAATATATGTATCTTGTCATATTTGTGCTACACATATTATGTTACTTAATGAATAAGTATTAGAACTATCCGCTTCCGTCCCATTAATAATTTGTTAACAATGATAAAAATAAGTACTTATCATTGTATTTTACGATATAATATAGGTGTAATGGTGGATTTGTCAAAAAAAGGGGGATTCCATTGAACAAGTATTATGTACTTGATACTAATGTTTTACTGTACTCTCCCCAATCGATTTTTTCCTTTAATGAACACACTGTAATTATCCCAGAAGTAGTCTTTGAGGAACTTGATCGTTTTAAATCAGAGGCCACTGAACGTGGTGCCCACAGCCGCCAAGTCAGCCGTATTATTGATGAACTGAGAACTAAAGGTAATCTCCTTGACGGCGTACCATTAAATTCTAACGGTGGAATTTTACAAATTGAGACCAACTGCCTAGAAACCGCTCTACCGCCACACTGGGATCGCGCAAAAGCGGATAACCGCATCCTTCAAATTTGTAAAGGTCTGGCTGAAGCTAGCCTACCTACAATATTGGTAAGCCGCGATACTAATATGAGAGTTAAAGCTGTGATTCTTAATATTCAGGCCGAAGACTATCGCTCTGACAAAGTTGCTTCCATCGAAGAACAGTATACCGGCAGGGCTATTGTATATACCTCTTCGGCTACTATTGATCGCTTTCATTTAGATGACAACAGCTGGCTTGACCCCGAATTGCTCAATCAATACGATGAAACTAATCATACTCTTTTTTCAGCTTCATTTGTCACCAATCAATTTTTGCTTATTCGTTCAACCGATAACGACCGCCATTCCGCACTTGGGCGCTTTGACGGTGAAAAGATTATTCATCTTAAATACCGTAACCGCAATCCTTTCGGCGTTTCGCCGCGCAACATCGGACAGGTTTTTATGCAAGAATGCCTGATGATGAGCGCAGAAGAAGCGCCGCTTGTTATTATAAAGGGACCAGCTGGTACGGCTAAAACATTTTACGCGCTGGCAGTAGGGCTTCATCGCCACCTTGACTGCCGACCACGAGATTATCAACATCTGCTAATATGCCGCCCCTACATTCCCATGGACGAAGATATCGGCTACCTCCCTGGTTCAGAAAGTGAAAAAATTGGTCCGTTCTTACGTGGCGTTCGTGATAATCTTTTTACCCTGATGTCAGGACACACAATGACTGAGTCTAAAGAAATTGCCCAAGTTGAAGACACTGTGCAAATGTTATTTGACAAACACATCATCCAGACAGAAGCTTTAGCCTATCAACGTGGCCGCTCACTATATAAATACTGGATGATTCTTGATGAAATGCAAAATGCAACACCACGTCAAGCTAAAGGCGTTATAACTCGTCCTGGGCTTGGCACCAAAATTATCCTGCTTGGCGACCCTGAACAAATTGACAACCCGTTCCTCGACAGTCGGTCTAATGGCCTGAGTTACGCCAGTGAAAAAATGTGTGGATCGAAATTATGTTTCCAGGTAACCCTCCAACATGACGAATGCGAGCGTTCACCACTTGCAGCAGAAGCTGCAAGCAAGATGTAATCGTAAAATAATAAAAATTCGTAACAATTTATCAAACATACATCATTTAAACACATTGACATAGTATTTAAACGTACTTATAATTCAAGTATAGAAGAAAATTATATTAATGGGGATATTTATGGAGGAGTCTGTCACCAGCAGGTTCCTTTTTGTTTTTTTACCCATACAAAGGAGTACTACTAATGACCACACAAATTACTATAGCGGTAACTATTTTTATAATTGTCTACGGAGTAATCATTTCCGAAAAAATTCACCGGACAACTATTGCTCTAGTTGGCAGTATGCTGTTAATCGCGCTTGGCGTTATCTCCCAGGAAAAAGCCATTCAACATATTGATTTCAATACTATCGGCCTATTAACAGGGATGATGCTCATCGTCGGCATCACTGCTCAAACTGGCCTATTCCGCTATCTCGCAATTTGGTCCGCCAAAAAAGTCAATGCTAATCCAATAAAGCTGTTTTTCGCCCTAAGTATACTTACAGCAATTCTATCCGGCTTCTTGGACAATGTTACCACCGTACTCTTAACCGTTCCCGTAACAATCAGCATTACCCGCCAACTCAAAATAAACCCTATACCCTATTTAATTGCTCAAATCTTTGCTTCTAACATCGGCGGCACCGCTACTCTCATCGGCGATCCTCCCAATATCATGATCGGCAGTGCCGTAAAAGAATTTACCTTTCTTTCATTCATCAATAACCTTACAGGAATATCGGCAATTATCCTAATTGTAACCTTATCTATTATGTCCATCTTATATGGTTCAAAAATGCGTACTACCATGGATA
This sequence comes from Bacillota bacterium, assembly GCA_017889625.1. Classification (GTDB taxonomy): domain Bacteria; phylum Bacillota; class Negativicutes; order Sporomusales; family CTSoil-080; genus CTSoil-081. The sequence goes on from JAGGAD010000016.1 coordinate 100,665, forward strand.
TGCGCCGCAAACTGCTGGAGCTGGATGAAACTAATGAACTCCATAATATCCCCCTTCTTAAATCATGCCTTGCTGTCCTGGCGCTCACGATTTTTCTTTTTACTACCCACCAATACTTTCATTTAGAATCTGGCACTGTAGCCCTATTGGGAGCCAGTCTGCTCTTACTTATAAGCACAAAAAACAGCGAACATAGCCTAGAACATATTTTCGGCAAAGTGGAATGGGTCTCATTATTTTTCTTTATCGGCTTATTCATCTTAGTCGGCGGCCTCGTCGAAACTGGAGTAATCACTTTTTTAGCACAAAAATCGCTGGAAATTACCGCTGGTAACCTCACCGCTACATCATTTCTAATTTTGTGGGTTAGCGCCATTGCCTCGGCCTTTATTGACAATATTCCTTTTGTCGCCACAATGATTCCTTTAATTAAAGACTTAGGTAATCTCGGGCTAACCAATCTTGATCCCTTGTGGTGGAGCCTATCCTTAGGTGCCTGCCTTGGCGGCAACGGTACCATAATTGGTGCCAGCGCTAATATAATTGTCGCCGGTATTGCCGCTCAAGAAGGCTATCATATATCCTTTACCGACTACTTACGTATTGGCTTTCCGCTAATGCTGATATCCATTATCTTATCCAGTATTTACATTTACCTAAGATATCTCATGTAAAATAATCAACAATTCATTCCACAATTCTAAATTTCTAAATATGATATTAACGGAGTTGATACTTTTCTGCATATGATACCACGGAGGTGGTATCATGCCCCATATTATCAGAATATCTCTGTCAGCAAAAAGTCTATCCTTATTTGAAAACGGGATACTTATTAAAAAATACCCAATTGGTATTGGTAAATCTATTACCCCCACACCAATTGGCGTTTTCACTATTATTACTAAACAGCCTAATCCGGGCGGTCCCTATGGAGCGATGTGGTTAGGACTAAGTTTAATCCACTATGGTATTCACGGCACTAATAACCCGTCATCTATTGGCATGCACTCCTCCCATGGCTGTATTCGGCTTCACAATCAGGATGTACTAGAGCTTGCCCAGCAAGTTCAGGTCGGTACAACAGTAATAATTACCTCCTAAAAGGGGGCTTGGCATAAACCAAGCCCCCTTTAAAATTAAAATTGCACAAAATTAACGATATATGGCTCATAGATATAGTGTAAAAATATATACAGAATAAGTCCTACTGCTCCACCTACAACAGATCCGTTTATCCGAATCCACGCCAAATCCTCACCAACCTTATCCTCAATAAAATTATTCAGATCATTATCACTCATCCTGGCCATAGCATCGGTGACCACCATTGCCACTAAATTATGTTCTAAATCAATTAACTGCAACAATGCTATCTTCAAGCGCTGCTCAAGCCATTCCCGCTTTTTATTATCATTGGTCATTCCATCCCAAATTTGGCTTACTTCTGTCACCACCCAATCTGCAACCATTAGATGAATATTTTCTGTAAAGAAATAATTAAAAAATGAAACAAATGTATCGGTCAGTTCTATTCTTGATATTACTCCCCGCTGCCAGGCTGAAACTCCTTCGGACCACCGAGGATCACATTCTAAGCTTTTAGCCAATTCGCTTAAGCTCGTATCTATCAATCGGCGAAGCGGATGCTTAGGATCAGCCAAATCAACCACAAACTCCTCTAATTCATAATGGAGCACACTGGCCGCTTCAGTTAAATTAAGCGTATTAGTCCATTCCGCAGTATCGAATATTAGCTTTTGCCACCAAGTTTTGCGTTTACTTTTTTTATACCCTTCCAGATATTCAAGTATTTTTTGTCGGGTGCTTGGTCGGCTAACTAAGGCTTGAACTTCTTTTATAAAATAATCTAAAACAACCGCTACCTTACCTTCTTTAATTGCCCATTGTAAAGCCCTTGCTAAATCGGGGGCCAGCGAAACACTTTTTAAGTAGTTTCGCATAAAATATTGTCCTTGTCTCGCTACAGTCTGCGGTTCTAGTTTATATAAGAAGCCGACTACATAGTGCTTAAGCTCTTCCTTTAATGCATCCTTTTTTCCTGGCTCAGCCAACCAATCAATCGCAAAATCAATTAGCCGAACTCCGTCAAGCTTTTTTTTCAACAAGTCTTTACTAAACAACTCAGTCTCTACAGTTCCCGCAATTGCTGCCGTAATTTTATCACGGCTCCTTGGAACTAATGCGGTATGCCAAGGAAATCCCAATGGCCGTTTAAATAACGCAGTCACTGCAAACCAATCGGCAATCCCGCCAACTAAAGCAGCTTCTGCTACCATATATGCTAACTTAACGCCTGTTAGCTGAGGATAATAATACTTAATCCCCGCTAATGCTGCAAATGAGGTCCCAACAACGCCTAATATCAGGTTAGCCCGACGCTTAAATTTATTAGTTGACATTTTCACCACCAAAACCCTGTTAAATAAATTATCATACCAACTAAGCCTCCAACTACCGAACCATTTATCCTTATTATAGCCAGTTCACTACCCACCCTCGCCTCAATAAACCCCACTAGCTCTTTTGTTGAGAACTGCTCCAGTCGCTCACGTACAATTACTCCAATCTGATTGTGTTTAGTCTCAACTATCATTAATACTGCCTGTTTAAGCATCTCACTTAAATACGCTTGATCACCTTGCCGATAATATAGCTTCGCAACAGCCTTATCAACTTCTCCATCAATTCGCGCATGAAGAAAATACTTTCCCGCTCCAGTCGTTAGCCCCGCTTGAAGACTCCGCATAATCTTACTAATTTTTTCCGGCAAATCTAACAGCATATCAAATAATTTGTTTTTCCAAGCTTCAACCTGTTTAGCTGGAATCTCATCATTTGCTAGCTTCTTCGCTAATAAAACTGCATTCTGTCTTAACCTAACTCGGGCCGGATGCTGGACAAACTTTAATTCTCCAATTAAAGCCGCTAATTTTTCGGCTATAACAGCACCAACACTCAGTCGCGTTAACCCCATACCTTCTACTATTCTTCCAACAAATTGCCGTTGCTGCAGGTCTCGTTCATAGGCCTTTTTCGCTTCTTCAAACATTGTCCCAAACAAGGCCTTAATTTCAGGTTCGCCGGATACTCGAATAAGTTCATCAAGTACAAATTCTACTAAACTATCAAAATATCCCTTGTCTATTGACCATATCATTATTGCTGCCAGCGGCTCTGCCAACCGAATTCTGTCAGCATTTTCTTTCACTAGTCTTGACAACACTGCCGCCACCTGTTCAATATCTATTTGCACCATAATCTCATCGCTTAGCTTTTTCCCTAATTTCTTTATTTCTTCTTTACCACCATATTTATCAAGATAACGAACCAAAATTTCTACAATATCATGATGGTTTAAAAGCTCGCGAATATTTTCACTGGTAAGTAGCTCATTTTCCACCATTTCAACAATAGCTTGTTCAAGCCGCCTTCTATTCCTGGGAATAATTTCGGTGCGAAATGGAATCCCCAGCGGGCGCCTAAATAGTGCCGATACGGCAAACCAATCCGCCAGTCCCCCCACCATTGCCGCACTGGAACCACTCGCAATAAGTCCGCCAAGAAAGGTATGGCTATAAGGATAGCTACAAAAAAATCCGGTCGTAACTCCAATCAACATTAAAGTTGCTTTATAATGGTTAGATATCACCTCATCCACCTCCCACCAGAAAATAGTCTATTATATTATTATCGTTTACCTATTGATTTTTCCACTACTATCTCAAAAAAAACTCCTATTAGCAATACGCTAATAGGAGTTTTTTTACTTAGATTGCAACCAAGACATCATGCCCCGCAGTTCCTTACCAACTTTCTCGATAGGATGCTGCGCTTCCTTGCGACGAATAGAATTAAACTCTGGCCGATTAACTTGATTTTCTAAAATCCAGTTTCTTGCAAATTGACCACTTTGAATTTCAGACAAAACCTTTTTCATTTCAGCTCTGGTTTCCTGAGTAATAATCCGTTTACCAATCATATAATCGCCATATTCAGCGGTATCACTGATAGAGTACCGCATTTTTGCCAACCCGCCCTCATACAGCAAGTCCACAATCAACTTCATTTCATGCATGCATTCAAAGTATGCCGATTCAGGTTCATAACCGGCTTCAACCAAAGTATCGAAACCAGCTTTGATAAGCTCGGTAACACCGCCACACAAGACGGCTTGTTCACCAAATAGATCGGTCTCGGTTTCTTCTCTAAACGTAGTTTGTAATACTCCGGATCTAGTACCACCAATGCCCCTGGCATATGCTAAACCTATTTCATGGGCATGTCCGGTATAATCTTGGTGAACCGCAATCAAACAAGGTACACCGCCGCCTTCGGTATATACCCGGCGTACAAGATGACCTGGACCTTTCGGCGCGATCATGAATACATCGATATTTTCCGGCGGTACAATTTGATTGAAATGGATATTAAACCCATGGGCAAATGCTAACGCCGCCCCAGCTTTGAGATTAGGAGCAATATTATCACGGTATATCTGTCCTTGTTTTTCATCAGGTAACAGAATCATTACAATATCAGCACCCGCTACTGCATCAGCTACTAAGGCAACTTTTAAGCCATTACCCTCAGCTTTTGCCCAAGACTTACTGCCTTTATACAACCCTACCGTAACATCTACACCACTATCATGAAGGTTAAGAGCATGGGCGTGACCTTGGCTACCATACCCAATAATAGCTACCTTCTTATCCTTGATAACATCCCAATTAGCATCTACATCATAATACAATTTGCTCATGAAAGTTTCTCCTCTCGTATTGGTGAATAGTATTATCACCCCGGGCCAAGCCTACAAGGCCAGTCCGGACTAATTCCATAATTTTGTACGGTGCCAAAACATCGGCAAATGCATTTATTTTATCCTCATCACCGGTAATTTCAAAAGTTACTGTGTGCTCAGAAACATCAACTACACTGGCTCTAAATACATCAGCAAGTTTAAGTACTTCACCGCGCTTATCTCCTCCGGCATTAACTTTTATCATTGCCATCCCCCGCCGTACCGCGCTTTCAGACGGCAAAATCTGAATAGCCACAACCTCAATTAGCTTCTCCAGTTGTTTTATAACCTGCTCAAGAATACCGTCATCACCGCATACAACTACTGTAATCCGTGAACTTTCTAAGTCGTACGTCGTGCCGACAGCCAAGCTGTGGATATTGAAACCCCGGCGAGAAAACATGCCAGCCACTCTTACTAAAACTCCTGGCTGATTATGCACTAGAATGGACAGTACATGCTTCACGGTAATACTCCTCCTCTCGCTTCCAACCACTATAGCATCCTTAAAAATACATTGTATCCATTATCATCGTACTTTTGTTATTTGTCAATACACTATTTAAAAATATTGCTATCAAATATCTTGCCTACATGTCAATAAAGGCATTAATTGCCCCACTAGGATGAGCCATTGGGGTTACCAGTTCTTCTCTTGAAATATTGACCACAATTACCGCTGGTTGATTAGACGCTAACGCTTGTTTAAACGCCTGCACAAATTCTACTGCACTATTAACTGCTACGGCATGCACTCCAAAAGCAGCCGCAAAAACCGTAAAATCTACATTAGGCGGCAACTCACATGATGTATAGTTATTATCAAAAAAAACATGCTGCAATTGCCGAATCATACCAAGACCATGGTTATTTATAATTACTGAAATAACTGGCAGTTTATGCGCCGCAATAGTGTAAAGCTCAGCTCCGGTCATTTTAAACCCACCATCACCGGCAAAATGAATTACTCGCTTATCCGGTTTGGCAAACTGTGCTCCCATCGCCGCTGGCAACCCAAACCCCATCGCCCCTAGACCACCGGAAGTAATCCAAGTACGCGGTTTTTCAATTTTTAAATTTTGAGCCGCCCACATCTGATGTTGCCCGACATCAGTTACAAATATACATTCTTTGCCAAAAGTCTCTTCAGCAATATGGCTAAATACCCAGGATGGAGACAACTGTTTTTCATCACCATCTACCGCTTCATCCTGCTGACATTCTCTTATTCGCATCCACCATTTGCTCCGCTGTCCATCATTCAATTGACCATTAAGTAAGTCAACAATAATTTTTAAATCACCGGTAAGACCAATATGAGCCGCAACGTTTTTATCAATTTCAGCCGGATCGATATCAATATGGATAACCGTTTTATCTTCGACATATTTATCCCGATCCCCGGTCAAACGGTCACTAAACCTACTGCCAACCGCAATCATAACATCAGCTTCCCACACAGCTTGGTTTGCCACTTTACAGCCGTGCATACCAGTAAGCCCCAAAAATAATGGATGAGTACCACTAAATGAGCCCAATCCCATTAACGTACTTACAACCGGAGCATTGATTTTTTCAGCCAGTGCCCGTATTTCATCGGCTGCATCGGCTGCAACCGCACCACCGCCGACAACAATAACTGGCCGCGCTGCCCCCTGAATAGCTTGAACAGCGGTTTTAATTTTGCTAAGTATCTCTCCACCAACCGCCCAAGAATACTTTTCAAATTCGGCTAGCGGTTCAAAATCCACCACACTGGTCTGAATATCTCGGGGAACATCTATCAGCACCGGCCCAGACCGTCCAGAAGCAGCAATACGAAAAGCATACCGAATTGTATCCGCTAATTTTGTAACATCCTTAACTATAAAATTATGCTTAGTAATTGCCATGGTAATGCCCGTAATGTCTATTTCCTGGAAAGTATCTCGCCCAATCATCGTAGTGGGGACTTGGCCTGTAATCGCTACCACCGGAATAGAATCCATAAACGCAGCAGCTAAGCCCGTAACCAAATTGGTCGCTCCTGGACCAGATGTAGCAATACATACGCCCACTTTACCACTGGCACGGGCATATCCATCGGCGGCATGAGCCGCCCCCTGTTCATGTACAGTAAGAATGTGACGTAACGAAGAATTATTCATTGCATCATAAAATGGTAAAATTGTCCCGCCTGGGTAGCCAAAAACAGTGTCAACCCCTTGTTCTGTCAAACATTGAACCATAACTTCTGCACCAGTAAGTTTCATCTAGTCCCACCTCCCCCGGCATTTCTCTATATAACTCAAAGCATTTAAATATGTTCTGCCACTAACCGGCCCATTTCTTCAGTTGACACTTTCGTCAAACCAGCCTTATAAAGATCTTGGGTTCGATAACCTTTAGCCAGCACTTTATCTACAGCTTGCTCAATTTTATCCGCCGCCACCAATTCATTCAACGAATATCGCAGCAACATTGCTGTGGACAAAATGGTGCCAATAGGGTTTGCTAATCCCTGTCCGGCAATATCAGGTGCCGATCCATGGATTGGCTCATATAACCCCGGACCATCTCCGATACTAGCCGACGGAATCATGCCAATCGACCCGGCAATTACCGCTGCCTCATCACTCAAGATATCGCCAAATAAATTGCTAGTAACGATAACATCAAATTTTTTCGGGGCCAGCACTAATTGCATTGCACAATTATCTACATACATATGATTTAATTCAATACCAGCATAATTTTTCACTGTACCTTCAGCTACCCGCCGCCATAATCTAGATGAAGCCAATACATTTGCTTTATCCACCGAAGTCACCCGGCCTTTACGTTTAGCCGCCGCCTCACAAGCCATTCGAACAATACGCGAAATCTCAGGCACACTATATAATTCTTTATCCCAGGCCTGCTCAACCCCGTCTGCTGTTTCCGACTCACACTTTTCACCAAAATATATCCCACCGGTCAGCTCTCTAACAATAAGTATGTCCGCTCCGGCAACAATTTCACTTTTGAGCGGCGAATAGTCGGTTAAAATTTCTGAAACCCGAATAGGCCGCAAATTAGCATAAAGACCAAGCGCTTTACGCAAACCTAAAATGGCTTTCTCCGGTCGAATATCAGGAGACACACTATCCCATTTCGGACCACCGACTGCGCCTAATAATACGGCATCACAATTTTTAACCAAAGACAAAGTTTCTTCCGGCAATGGTACACCATTACGATCAATAGCCGCCCCACCAGCATAAGCTAGACTGAATTCAAGCTTTAAACCAGCTTTTTTAGCTACTTTATCCAGTACAACCTGAGCGGCTTCTGTTATTTCAGTTCCGATACCATCACCCGGAATCACTACAACTTTTCTCGTACTCACACTTGGTCCCCCTTAATATAACTGATAAGACCACCAGCATTAGCAATTTCCTGAATAAAGCCAGGCAGTGGCTGTACTTTGTAATACTTGTTTTTAGTTATATTTTCCACTAAACCTTTACTTAGATCAATTTTTACATTGTCACCATTATCGATTTCCGTTACTGCCGCCCCTAGTTCAATAAGCGGTAAACCAATATTAATAGCATTACGGAAAAAAATTCTGGCAAAGCTATCCGCAATAACGCAAGGCACCCCGCTGGCTTTAATAGCTACAGGAGCATGCTCCCGTGACGATCCGCAGCCGAAGTTGCGACCAGCCACAATAATATCACCTGCATTAACTTTACCGGCAAAAGTCGGATCAATATCTTCCATACAATGCTCCGCCAATTCCTTAGGCTCAGCACTATTAAGATAGCGCGCCGGAATAATTACATCAGTATCAACATTATCACCATACCGCCATACTTTTCCTTCTAAAATCATTTGCTCACCTCCCAAGGCCCTGCAATCCTACCCATAATCGCACTAGCAGCAGCTACCGCTGGGCCAGCCAAATATACTTCACTATCTACATGCCCCATTCGCCCCCGGAAATTACGGTTAGTTGTAGCCACAGCCCGTTCGCCAGCAGCCAATATTCCCATATAACCACCTAAACACGGCCCACAAGTTGGGGTACTGACAACTGCTCCGGCTTTAATAAACGTTTCAATATAACCCTTTGCCATAGCTTCCATATACACGGATTGACTGCCGGGAATAATAATAGTTCTGATACCGGGATGAATACTCCGTCCGGAGATAATCTCAGCCGCCTGTGCCAAATCTTCGATCCGACCATTAGTACACGAGCCAATAACCACTTGATCAATAACTGTCTCCGAGACCTCATTCACTGGTCTAACATTTTCCGGTAAATGCGGCAGTGCAACTACCGGGGTCAATTTATCAAGCTCTATCGTTATTACCCGATCATAAACGGCATCATCATCCGCCCTTACCGGACTATAACTGCGCTTTACCTTCGGTGAAATATACTCTAAGGTTACATCATCTACCGGAAAAATTCCATTTTTCGCTCCAGCTTCAATTGCCATATTAGCGATCGTCAGCCGATCTGTCATTGTCAAATTGGCAACTCCATCACCAGCAAACTCCAGTGCTTGGTAACGAGCTCCGTCTACCCCAATCATGCCAATCAAAGTCAAAATGATATCCTTACCGCCTACCCAACGTGGCATTTTACCGTTCAGAATAACCTTAATACTACTTGGAACCTTAAACCAAGTATCCCCGGTAGCCATCGCCGCGCCCATATCTGTCGACCCAACACCAGTAGCAAATGCCCCCACTGCCCCATAAGTACAAGTATGCGAATCCGCTCCGATAATCAGCTCACCAGGAGCTACCAGCCCTACTTCCGGCAGTAGTACATGCTCAATCCCCATACGACCGACTTCAAAATAATTGGTAATATTATGTTTTTTTGCAAACTCACGCATGCGCTTCGCCATCTCTGCCGATTTAATATCTTTATTCGGCGCAAAATGATCGGGTACCAGCGCAATCTTGTCTTTATCAAACACTGGCCGGCCAATACACTCAAACTCTTTAATCGCCGGCGGAGCAGTTATGTCATTTCCTAAAACTAAGTCAACTTTACATTTAATAAGCTGACCAGGAACAACATTTTCTAGCCCTGCGTGACGTGCAAAAATCTTTTCTGTCATTGTCATTCCCATACTATCATTTCTCCTCTGCCATCATATCTTCTTCTCCTCGGGCACCGGTATTCACTATCTTATTAATTGCATTTACATAAGCCTTTGCACTAGCTTCGATAATGTCAGTACTAAGCCCCCGGCCACTAACAATCTGGCCCGCTTTTTCCAACCAAACTGTCGCCTCACCCAACGCATCTTCCCCCGCGGTTACGGCCTTAATCTGATAATCTTTCAACATAGTTCCCATTCCTGCCGCGGCTTCAATTGCTTTAAACATGGCATCAACCGGACCATCACCACAGGCCGCTTGTTTTAACACCCCTTGGCTTGTTTCTATTTCCACCGAAGCAGTAGCTTGATTATGAGTGCCACTCATCACCTGATGATACACCAGGCGATACCATTCGGCCTGGTCAGCGGCTTTTTCAGTAATTAGCGCCTCAATATCCCGATCAAACACAACTTTTTTTCGATCAGCCAGTTCTTTAAATTTAACAAAGAGCTCACTAATTTTATCGTTGCCTAGTTCATAGCCCATATCCTTCAGCCGATCTTCGAAGGCATGCCGTCCTGAATGTTTACCCAGTACCAATGAATTATGGCTGAGGCCAATATCCTCGGGCCGCATTATTTCATAAGTCAAAGGATTATTCAGCATACCATGCTGGTGAATGCCCGACTCATGAGCAAAAGCATTCTCGCCGACAATCGCTTTATTAGGCTGCACGTTTACTCCGGTCAGCACGCTTACTAAGCGCGATGTTTTATAAATATGCTTACAATCAATTGCCGCCATTGCTTTATAGTAATCAGGTCGGGTATTAAGCGCCATAACCAATTCTTCCATCGCCGCATTACCAGCCCGCTCGCCAAGACCATTAATGGTACACTCAACTTGATTAGCCCCATTTTGTACTGCGGCCAGCGAATTAGCTACCGCCATCCCTAAGTCATTATGACAATGCACACTAATTATCGCCTGAGAAATATTAGAAACGTTTTTTTGGACATAACTTATTAATTTGCCAAACTCAGCAGGCGTAGTATACCCTACGGTATCTGGGATGTTTATCGTAACTGCCCCGGCAGCAATTGTCCGCTCAATTATCTGGCAAAGAAACGTCCAATCTGAACGAGATGCATCTTCTGCCGAAAATTCAACATCAGCTACATACTTTTTAGCATAGCGTACTGCAGCTTCTGCGGCATCCAATACTTGATTTCTAGTCATTTTCAACTTATATTCAAGATGCAAATCACTTGTTGCAATAAAAGTGTGAATTCTAGCTGCTTCAGCCCCTTTAAGCGCATTATAAGCCGCATCTATATCAGCAATGTTTGCTCTTGCTAGCCCGGCAATTACCGGTCCCCTAATTTTCGCGGCAATTTCACTAACTGCTGCAAAATCACCTGGTGAAGCAATCGGAAACCCAGCTTCTATAATATCCACGTTCATCTTGGCAAGAGCTTGAGCAATTTCCAGTTTTTCAGCAATATCTAAACACACACCCGGCGTCTGTTCCCCATCCCGTAACGTAGTATCAAATATTTTGATAGCTCGTTGTTCCATTTTATTACCTCCTTCTCAAAAATAAAAAACGCCCCTATTGACGCCATCTAAGCGTCAATAGGGGCGTTTACTCGCGGTACCACCCTACTGTTTTACTCATTACGCCGCAAAAAAACGCGACTTCCGGTTAACGCCCGGCAACGTTCCCGCCTAAAATATGCGTAAAGCTTATTCTCAACGGGAAAGCTCGTGGGTGAGATTTCGCAATAACCCCCGCACCGGTTCGCAGCGACCACCGGTTCTCTGAAGCGGCTTACAGCTATCACTTTTTGCCCAGTCATTTCTTCTTAACCAACTAAATTTTAAGAAAGCCATTTTTTTAAAAAACCATATGGAAAATTCTTTACATTGCAAGTCAATGTAAGAAACTTTCCGCAGAGTTTTTTATACTCACGGTGTAGTGCAACCTTATTGCACCTTGCATCGCTCGGTCCAGACCTGCCCAGCAGCGGAACCCTAGAAGCACTTTCTTACAATTAGTTAATAATCAATATATCAGGCATACCCAAAGTTGTCAATAGTACTTCATATATTTCCAATTTTCAGTAAAAATAGAATATATATTAATATACTACTTTTATTTACATACTATTTTATTACTATTGACAATAAGGGCCTGACAAACACAAAAAAACCACTCAGAAAATGAGTGGTTTTAACTGGCGGCTACCTATCCTCCCAGGCCGTTTCCAACCAAGTACTTTCGGCGTATACGGGCTTAACTACTGTGTTCGGTATGGG
>JAGGAD010000017.1 GCA_017889625.1 Bacillota bacterium
TGGTGTCCCGGGCGGGATTCGAACCCACGACCCACGGCTTAGAAGGCCGTTGCTCTATCCAGCTGAGCTACCAAGACATAATTTATTTGTTATTTTTTAAACAACATTTATTATACCATTGTCATAATAACTAGTCAATAGTTATATTATGGTCGGAGCGGCAGGATTCGAACCTGCGACCCCCTGGTCCCAAGCCAGGTGCTCTACCAAGCTGAGCCACGCCCCGTTGAATGGTGTATTATACAAAAAGCAATAGTTGATCCTGACTCGGATCTAGTTTGGCCGGATTAATTCGTTTTAGCTGTTCAACTGTAATCCAGCGATCACAGGCACGACAATAAACACTAGCTGACTCATAGGCCCAGGCCAAGTCATGATCACATTTCGGACAGATAAACTGAATCATCAGTTTTCTGGCTGGTGCTTCAGCGATTTCTTTTTCTTGGCGTTCTACCACTTAACTGCAGCTCCTTGTCTGTAAACCCTTTGATCTACCACTCTACCATTTGAACGGCAGGGAGCAATACTTTTTCTAATGCTCAACCAAGTTTAAACACTAAAACGCAAGCCAGCTCACACAGGAACCGCCTTGCGGCTTTTAAAATTTGGAGCGGGTGATGGGAATCGAACCCACGCAGCCAGCTTGGAAGGCTGGAACTCTACCGTTGAGCTACACCCGCATATTAAGTTTTCGATGGTCGGAGCGGCAGGATTCGAACCTGCGACCCCCTGGTCCCAAGCCAGGTACTCTACCAAACTGAGCCACGCCCCGTCAATCACAAGATATATTATACTATATCTTTTTGTGCTATGTCAACAACTTATTTTACATAACATTTTGTTTTGTATTTCAGCCATTGTCAGCGACAACGTTAATAGAATATCATTTATAGATAGCAATGTCAAGATTTTTTTAAAAAACTAACCAAGCGCCGTGGTTAAACGCGCTTTGGTTAGTTTTTTTGTTGATTATAAGTTATTATCAGCCGGCAGACGGCAGTATTGCTTTTGTCCTTCAAGGTAAAAGTTATTGCCTGTACTGTCTATGACTACAATCGCCGGGAAGTTTTCGACGGTCATTCGGGCTAAGGCTTCGGCCCCTAAATCGGCGTAGGCTACTACTTCATAGCTTTTTACGGTTGCGGCAATAAGCGCCGCCGCACCGCCGGTGGCAGCAAAGTAAACGGCTTGATGTTTTTTCATGGCAGCGATTACTTCAGGCGAGCGATAGCCTTTGCCAATCATCCCCAGCAAGCCCTGGTCCAACATCTGCGGGGTGTATGAGTCCATTCGTCCGCTGGTGGTCGGTCCGGCTGAGCCGATAGGCTGGCCCGGTTTTGCCGGACTTGGGCCGACATAGTAGACTATTTGGTTATGAAAGTCAACGGGCAGGGTTTCGCCTTTAGCCAAGGCTTCGGTCATTCTTTTATGGGCGGCATCCCGTGAGGTATATACGGTGCCGGTAATAAGTACAAGGTCACCCGCTTTAAGAGCACGGGCTTGTTCCAAGGTAAACGGCGTTGTTATTTTGATTGGTGCGGCCATGTTAGCAGCCCCCTTATATTAGTGTTTCGGCATGACGGGTAGCGTGGCAGTTTACATTAATCGCCACCGGCAAGCCGGCAATATGCGTGGGATAGTATTCAATGTTAACGGCCAGGGCGGTTGTGGTGCCGCCTAAGCCTTGCGGCCCGACGCCGGTTAGGTTTACCAGGGTTAGTAGTTCTTCTTCGAGTTTAGCGTAGTCCGGGTTGGCATTATGGCGATCTATCGGCCTTAGCAACGCTTTTTTTGCTAATAGCGCGGCTTTTTCCATTGTGCCGCCGATACCCATACCGACGATAATCGGCGGACAGGGATTAGCTCCGGCCGCCAAGACTGTGTCCAGGATAAATTTCTTTACTCCGGCAACGCCGTCTGATGGTTTGAGCATTTTTACCGCACTCATATTTTCACTGCCAAAGCCTTTCGGGGCCAGGGTTATTTTAAGTTTATCGCCAGGGACAATTTCGGTATGGATAATAGCCGGGGTATTATTGCCGGTGTTTTTTCTATTGAATAGGGGCTCAGCGACTACGGATTTCCGGAGATAGCCTTCACTGTAGCCGGTTGCTACCCCATTGTTTATCGCAGTTTGTAAGTCACCGTCTATGTGTACTTCTTGGCCAAGTTCGAGAAAAATAACGGCCATTCCAGTGTCTTGGCAAATGGGCACGTCGTTTTGGGCGGCAATAGCCGCATTTTCAATTAGTTGATTGATTATTTCCTGGCCAAGGGGTGATTGTTCCTGGTTATGCATGTGGGTCAAGGCCGTTTTAACATCTTCCGGCAGATAGTAGTTGGCTTTTATTGCTAATTCGGCAACGGCTTTGGTTACCATTTGGGCTGTAATTACCCGCATTTTTTCCACCCTCCTATCGACCAAGTTTTATTCTAGCGGCGGCGTTAGCCCTGACGGTTTCCGGATCAATTTTTATTCTGGCTACGCCGCTGTCCATCGCGGCCTTGGCTACTGCAGCCGCTACTGCCGGAGCGACTCTTGGATCGAAAGCGTCAGGCACTACATAGTCTTCCCGAAGTTCATGGTCTTGAATAAGTCCCGCAATCGCGTGGGCTGCGGCTAATTTCATGGTTTCGTTGATTTGCCGGGCCCGAACGTCGATGGCCCCGCGAAAGACTCCCGGAAATACCATTACGTTATTAACTTGGTTAGGCGAGTCTGAGCGCCCAGTGCCAGCTACTCTGGCTCCTGCGGCCTTAGCAACGTCATACATAACTTCTGGAACGGGATTTGCCATGGCTAACACTACGGCATCGCTGTTCATATTACTGATTATGTCAGTGGTAAATACCGCTGGCGCAGAAACGCCCAGCAGTACATCTGCGCCTTTGGCTATTTCGCTCAGTTTTCCTTGAAGTTTTTCTTTGTTGGTAACTTCGGCCAGTTCAGCCTGCACCTGGTTCAGGCCAGGTCTCCCGGCACATAACGCTCCTTTTGAATCAAGCAGAATTACATTTTGCGCGCCGGCATGAACCAGGAGTTTAGCGATAGCCGTTCCGGCGGCTCCAGCTCCATTAACTACTATTTTAACTGCGGACAGAGATTTTTTAACTAGGCGCAAGGCCCCAATGGTGGCGGCTACCGCGGCAATGGCGGTACCATGCTGGTCGTCATGGAATACCGGGATATCCATTATTTCTTTGAGCCGATTTTCAATTTCGTAGCATTTAGGTGAGGAAAAATCTTCGAGGTTTATCCCGGCAAAGCTAGGTTGCAGCAATTTGACGGTTTCGATAATTTTGTCAGGGTCTTTGGTGTCCAGGCAAATCGGCACCGCGTCAACGTCACCAAAAGTTTTAAACAAGACTGATTTGCCTTCCATTACGGGCATAGCCGCTTCTGGCCCGATGTCGCCAAGGCCAAGAACCCTGGTCCCATCGCTTACTACTGCGACCATGTTACCCCGACAGGTATATTCAAAAGATAAATCTTTATTTTTAGCAATTTGCAAACAAGGTTCTGCTACTCCCGGAGTATAGGCTAAGCTTAGGTCTTTACGGTTTGTTAGTGGCACTTTACTTGCCACTTCTAGTTTACCTTGGTGTAATTTATGCAATTTTATCGCTTCTTCTTGGATACTCACTAATTACATCTCCTTATTTTTCTGGCCTGAGACCCGATTCGATTTTATTCTATATAGCCCAATTATAACCAATGTTTCGTTCTAGGACAACCTTATAGTAAACAAGGCTGACGCGCTCGCGCCAGCCTTGCTGCTTTTTAGTTTTTTTCGCAACTATTATTTTTCGAACGACTTAGCTTTTTGTTGGTATGATTCCCGACGTTCCGCCGCATCTTGCGCGGTTTTATCGAATAGTTTGTCGGCAACTTCAGGATATTGCCGTTTTAGTGAGGAGTAACGAACTTCGCCCATCAGGAATTCTTTGAAGTCCGCGGTCGGTTCTTTGGAGTCAACACTAAATGGATTTTTACCTTCTTCTGCTAACGACGGGTTATAACGGTACATTGACCAGTAGCCCGATTCAACGGCTCTTTTTGCTTCTAACTGGCTGTTACCCATACCGACTTTTAGGCCGTGATTAATACACGGAGCATAAGCGATAATGAGAGATGGACCCGGATAAGCTTCTGCTTCCGCAATTGCTTTAAGGGTCTGGTTTTTATCTGCTCCCATGGAGATCTGAGCCACATATACATAACCATAGCTCATCGCCATCATGCCCAAGTCTTTCTTTTTGGTCTGTTTACCGCTGGCAGCAAATTTCGCAATGGCTGCGGTCGGGGTGGATTTAGATGACTGTCCACCAGTATTGGAGTATACTTCGGTATCGAATACGAAAACATTGACATCTTCGTTGGAGGCAAGTACATGGTCTAAGCCGCCGTAACCGATATCATAGGCCCAGCCGTCACCACCGAAGATCCATTGTGATCTTTTGACAAAGAAGTCTTTATTTTTATAGATTTCTTTTAGGAGCGGGTCAGCCGATTTTTCGGCTTCGAGACAGGCAATAAGTTTATCAGCCCGGTCCCGGGTACCTTGGCCCTTATCTTTATTGGCAAGCCATTCGTTCATCGCCGCTTTTAAGTCAGCACTTACCGAGAGTTCCAGGGCTTTGGTTATTGAGGTTGCCAAATTTTCTCTGACTTTTTTCGCACCAGTAAACATGCCCAAGCCATATTCAGCGTTATCTTCAAACAGCGAATTGGCCCAAGCCGGGCCATGGCCGCGATGGTTCTTGGTGTATGGCATTGATGGTGCACTAGCGCCCCAGATTGAGGAACAGCCAGTAGCGTTGGCAATCATCATCCGATCACCGAAGAGCTGGGTAATCAGTTTAGCATATGGAGTTTCGCCGCAACCAGCGCAAGCACCGGAGAATTCCAGTAGTGGTTGTTCAAACTGACTGCCTTTAACGGTTTCTTTATTCATTGGATTAGCCTTAGGTGCTAGCTTCATGGCATAGTCCCACAATGGAGCTTGTTCCATTTGGGTAGCGATCGGCTTCATTACCAGAGCTTTTTGTTTGGATGGGCATACTTCAGCACAGTTGCCACAGCCTACACAATCAAGCGGCGAGACCGCAATTCTAAAGCTGAGGTCTTTAGCTCCAGTTGCTGCTTTAGCGGTAAAGCCAGCTGGGGCAGCGGCCAGTTCTGCTTCGTTGGCCAGTACCGGACGAACAGTAGCGTGCGGACATACGTACGAGCACTGGTTACATTGGATACAGTGTTCCAGTTGCCACTCAGGTACATTAATTGCAATGCCGCGTTTTTCATAAGCGGAAGTACCTGAGGGGAAGGTGCCGTCTTCGATACCGACAAAAGCGCTAACCGGCAAGCTGTCGCCTTCTTGACGATTCATTGGAATGAGTATTTTCTTAATAAATTCCGGTGCATCACTCTTAGCGTCAGCTTCATCTTTTAAGTTTTTCCACGCATCGGGGATCGTGATTTTAACCAAAGCGTTAACGCCAAGGTCAATGGCAGCATTATTCATGTCAACGACTTTCTGTCCTTTGCTGCCATAAGAAGATGCAACGGCATTTTTCAGGTAGCCCAGTGCTTCTTCAACCGGAATAATGTTGGCCAATTTAAAGAAGCCGGACTGCATGATCATGTTGATGCGTCCGCCCAAACCAATTTCTTGAGCGATTTTAACAGCGTCGATCGTGTAAAAGTTGATGTTATTTTTAGCGATATTGCGTTTTATCGAAGCTGGCAAATTTTCTTCCAGTTCAGCTTGATTCCAGGTACAGTTGAGCAGGAAGACCCCACCAGGTTTAATTCCTTCTAAAACATTATATTTTTGTACATAGGACTGATTGTGGCAAGCGACAAAATCAGCTTTATTGATAAGGTATGGCGACTTAATTGGTTTTTTACCAAACCGCAAGTGCGATACGGTAACCCCGCCGGACTTTTTGGAGTCATAAGCAAAATAGCCCTGCGCATACATATCGGTATGGTCACCAATAATTTTGATAGCGCTCTTATTGGCACCAACAGTTCCGTCAGAGCCTAAGCCCCAGAATTTACAAGCCGTAGTGCCAGCCGGAGTGGTGTCAACATCCTTGCCAACCGGCAATGAGGTGTTGGTAACATCATCAACGATGCTGACCGTAAATTTATCTTTCGGCTGAGCCAATTTGAGATTGTCGTATACTGACACGATGTGGGCCGGAATAACATCTTTAGAGCCTAAGCCATAGCGACCGCCAACAATAAGCGGCTGCCATTCTTTGCCGTAGAAAGCGCTCTTAACATCAAGGTACAGCGGTTCGCCAAGTGAACCCGGTTCTTTGGTCCGATCAAGTACGGCAATTTTCTTTACGGTTTTAGGAATGTATTTAAAGAAATGGTCAAGTGAGAATGGACGGTATAGATGGACCGTCAACAGCCCGACTTTTTCGTCTTGAGCATTAAGGTAGTCTACAGTTTCTTCAATAGCTTCACATACTGAACCCATAGCAATAATCATGCGGTCAGCATCTTTCGCACCATAGTAGTTGAAGAGGTGGTAATCACGGCCAGTTATTTTGTTAATTTCAGCCATATAATTTTCAACGATGGCCGGAGTAGCTTCATAATATTTATTGGATACTTCGCGTTCTTGGAAGTAGATATCCGGATTTTGTGCGGTACCACGAATTACCGGATGATCAGGATTAAGCGCCCGACGGCGGAAAGCATCCAAGGCTTCATAGTCGACTAATTTAGCTAGATCAGCATAGTCAAGCAATTCAATTTTTTGAACTTCATGCGAGGTTCTGAAGCCGTCGAAGAAGTTGACGAACGGCACCCGGCCTTTGATTGCTGATAAATGAGCTACTGCCGCAAGGTCCATAACTTGTTGTACACTGCTGCCGGCCAAAAGTGCAAACCCGGTTTGTCTAGCAGCCATTACATCTTGATGATCGCCAAAAATATTGAGAGAGTTGGCAGCCAGCGCCCGAGCACTGACATGAAATACTGTTGGCAATAATTCGCCAGCAATTTTGTACATATTTGGAATCATCAGGAGTAAACCTTGGGATGCGGTATATGTAGTAGTCAATGCGCCTGCCTGTAAGGAGCCATGAACAGCACCAGCGGCCCCACCTTCAGATTGCATTTCTACAACTTTAACCGGTTCACCAAAAATGTTTTTTCTGCCTTCTGCAACCCACTCATCAACACTCTCCGCCATTGGAGAGGACGGAGTAATCGGGTAGATGGCCGCAACTTCAGTAAACGCATACGAGACATGTGCCGCTGCTGTGTTGCCATCCATGGTTTTAGTTTTTTTCATAATTCTACCTTCTTTCGTGTAAATTTTCTGGCAATAGGGTTATATACATTCGTCGTAGACCGGGTTACCGACCTACGACGATGTTTTTTTCAATTTGAAAAATTTTCATACACTTCAAGTAGTATTATATAGTATAGCATATTTCCAGACGAAGAAAAAGCTGGAAATTAAAATTTTCCTTATATTTCTAGCTGGAGTGCTTCAAAGATATTTTTATCATTCAGCGACAATATCCCACAGCTGGATTTAGAGCCGCCCCGCGGCAAGGCCGGGCTGCCAGGATTAAATAGCAGAATACTATCCTGCCAGGTTATATCCGGTACATGGGAGTGTCCGTAGATTACGGCATCGACTTCATATTGTCTGGCCCACTGCGCCAGTTCTTTTATGCGGCTTTTCGCCTGATAATTATCGCCATGGGTCAGCCATATTTTTTTGTCCCCGATTTGAATAAATTCGTCAGGTTTTGCGGTTCCATAGGCATCACAGTTACCAGCGACGGCAATTACCTTTGTTCCGGTAACATCAGCCAGATATTTGCCATCCCGGCAGTTATCGCCAGCATGCAGCCATAGTTCTACTTTCCCGGCTGCTTTGACCGCTTTTAATATTGCCTTAGTATTCCCATGAGTATCACTAATAACTCCTATCCTCATTATAGTACCTCATTAACTTCGGCCCGATATTCTGTACCGCCTGGCCTCGGTGACTAAGCGCATTTTTTTCTTCCGGGGCTATTTCAGCTAATGTTTTACCTAGCTTCGTAATATAGAAGATCGGATCATAGCCAAAACCGCCATGCCCCTTGGCTTCTGTTAAAATAACACCTTCGCATACGCCTTCAGCGGTTAACAATGTGCCGTCAGGATCAATATAGGCCAATACACAACGAAATCGAGCTGTTCTTTTATTAGGTTCAATCCCAACCAAATTTGCTAAGAGTTTTTTATTGCATTCGGCATCAGTCGCCCCCATTCCGGCGTAGCGTGCCGAATATACCCCCGGGGCTCCGTCCAGCGCGTCGACTTCCAGCCCCGAATCATCAGCGAGACAAGCCTTCCCGGTACAAAGCGCATAGTGCGTGGCTTTTAGCACTGCATTAGCGAGGAAGGTTTCACCGGTTTCTTCCGCTTCCGGCAATTTCTCGCCAAGTTCAGTTAAAGAAATAAGCTTAACCGGCAAATTAGCTAAAGCCATTGCCAATTCTTTAACTTTGCCTTGATTGGTAGTCGCTACAATAATTTCTCTCATCCTTCGCGTCCCACTCGCCACGACATTGCTCCCAGGATTTCTTTTTGATATTCAATTATTTCATTAATTCCTTGTTCCCCGGTTGTTAACAGCGAGGTTAGTTCTTGTTTTGTAAACGGGCGTTTTTCTCCCGTGCCTTGGACTTCTACCATTGCCCCATTGCCAGTCATTACAAGATTAAGGTCAACCATGGCCCGGCTGTCTTCTTCATAGCAGATATCTAACAGTACTTCATTATCTACTACGCCGACACTCACCGCGGCTAAGAAGTCTGTCACCGGAAAGCGTTTGCCTTCGGTGTATAAGGTATTAACAGCATCAAATAAGGCAATATAGGCTCCGGTTATTGCCGCGGTGCGGGTTCCGCCGTCAGCCTGAATAACATCACAATCAATCCAAATTGTTCTTTCGCCCAATGCCGACAAGTTAGTGACGCTTCTAAGGGCCCGGCCAATCAACCGCTGGATTTCATGTGTCCGTCCGGTAATTTTGCCTTTAGCCGCTTCACGCATATTACGGGTTTTGGTAGAGCGTGGCAATAGCGAATATTCAGCGGTAATCCACCCGGAACCGCTGCCCTTCATAAACGGTGGTACTTTTTCTTCCACGGTAGCAACACACAGCACTTTAGTATCACCGAATTCTACTAATACTGATCCTTCAGCATGTTTTAAATAATTGCGGGTTATCTTTACCGGTCTAAGTTCATTCGCTTGTCGTCCATCTACGCGCGTCATATAAAATTTTCCTCCTCGTGACTCTGGTCAGAGCCGCTCTACAAAATCATTTTCTTTATCTTGAATTATATAGTGTTGAAACTGTCCTTGTGTTTTTGCCAAAAGTGCAGCATCTTTAGCTTGCTGCCGACAAGCGGCACAAGGTTCTCTAGGAATAATGGCGGCAAAGATCGACTTATAGTCGCCTTGGTAATCGCCATTAGACTGACTTTCGACTGTTATAAAACCATGGCACTTGGTACACACGCGCACCCGTTCTAGTTGTTGTTCACTAATGGAACTATCATCATAGTATATGTGCCGCTGGCGCTGCCAGTAGTCCCCCGCCTTGGTACAGGCCTGGCGGCTTAGTGAAAAGCGATTTTGCCACAACCCCATTTGCTGGCGAACAAGTTTTTCAATATAAGCGGTATTCCGGGCAATGCTCTTGGGAGCCCGGGCAATATCCGGCTCAACAACCCGACGATAATCTAATCCAGCCATCGCTAATATGATGCCGGTGTTTACATACGGCAAGGCATCTTCGATAGAGTAACCGCCTTCAAGGACTGCAATATCGGCTTTTAGCTTATCTGCCAATCTAGCATACCCCTGAGCCGTAACTGCCATGCCAGCTAGGGGATCACTGTAATGATTATCCTGCCCAGCAGAGTTAATAATTAGGTCCGGGGCAAAGTCTGCGAGGATCGGCAATACTAGGTTATCAAGGATATAATGCATTCCTTCATCGGTTGTGCCCGGCGGCAACGGCAGGTTTATGGTAGTGCCAAAAGCCCGCGGACCTCCCGCCTCATCGGTAAAGCCAGTGCCTGGGTAAAGGGTTCGTCCATCCTGATGAAAGGAAATAAATAGCGTATCCGGATCATGGTAGAAAATATCTTGGGTTCCATCACCATGATGAACGTCGGTGTCGACAATAGCCACCCGGCCAATGCCCCGCTGCCGCCGCAAATATTCTATCATAATCGCTTCAATATTTATCGTGCAAAAGCCCCGCGTACCATGCACTACCCGCATGGCATGATGGCCCGGTGGTCTGACTAAGGCAAAGGCTCGCTCAACGTCGCCGCTTACCACCGCCTCAGCGGCGGTGATAGCACCGCCGGCGGATACTAAATGGGCATCGGTAATTAATGAAGCGATATCCGGCACCCCAATATGAACTCGTTCGGCATCAGCGATTTTCGCGAGTCGCGGCTTATATTCTTTAATACCGGGTATGTCCAGGAGGCCTTCTTCAACAAGCTGATCCCGTGTATATAAAAGCCGTTCTTCCCGTTCCGGATGGGTCGGGCTAATTGCCCAGTCAAACGCCGGGAAGAACACTAACCCCAAGGGTTTTGCTTGCATTATTCCCCCTCCTCAATCGCCACATCGGTAAATACGCCAGGTTTTATTTGCTGTTGGCAAGTTATTATCTTGCCAACAGTTTGAAAGCCCCGCACTAAATTGAACTCTTCTGCGTATACTGTTTCCATTTTTCCCACACCGATACCAGCCTGCGCGGCTCGCTCTGCCAAATATTTTTTTGCAAGTATCTCCGCATCATTAAGAGATACGCGCTTATTTTCTAGTTTATCTTGAAGGCCTAATTCGGCTACTGTAAAATACCGTTCTTCGGTATCGGCCCTAAAGGTTACCGCCAGCGTTGGCTTAGCTACCGCCGCCCCAACTGCATTGGCTACCGTCGCGCCTTTCGGCACCTTAACCTTTACGCCTAACTGCGCCGCAACCAGCGGGGCTATTCCAGCGGCTGCACCGCCAACTCCTACCACTAGGTTAGGCTGAATAGTGTTACTGGAAATTATATCGGCTACCCGCTCAACCGGCTCAGCCGCTTTCGCCGCCAGCATATCGCCAATAGCTGTGGTAATTTTTCCAGCCGCCACTTGCAATACTTCTTTAGCGATCAGTTTGACATCTTGTTCGCCCTCAGCCAATTGTGCCATCGCCGCCACCGCCTTAGCGTGATCACCAAAGGAAGCTATCCCGGCAACGATCATCGCATCTGACACGGTTGGCTTCGGCCCGCCAACGGCCATCGGCGGACCTTCTCGACTTGGTCCGACCGCCAACACACCGCCCTGACGCCGGACAAGGCTATCGCCGCCAATTCCTACTGAGCTCAGCCAGAAGGAACGTACCGCGGTGGGATAACCATTTATTACGGCCCCGCGTTCAGCAAACAGCGGCACGCCATCCCGCCATAGGGCAATGTCGGTAGTTGTACCGCCAATATCCAGGGAAACCGCTTCCCCCTCCGGTGCCGCCAAGGCCATGATTCCCAATACGCTTGCCGCAGGCCCGGTAAATATCGCCTCAACCGGATAATTTCGCGCTGTATCTAGTGGCAGTGTCCCGCCATCAGCTTTGAGAACGTACACCGGAGCAGTTATGCCCCGTACAGTTAGGGCCTGGTTAACCGCCGTAGCAAATATCCCAAACTGCCGCCAAACCGCAGAATTATAATAGGCGGAATTAGTCCGCCGCCAAAAATTTAGCGAACCGGATATTTCCGACCCGATAGTTATATAAGCCGGAGCGACGTATTGTCTAATCATCGCCGCAACCGCTTGTTCGATCGCCGGATTACGCACGGCAAATTTTCCGACCACAGCAAAGTTCGCAATTTTCTCGGCCTTACGGCATACGACTTTAATTTCACTTTCGTCTGGCCGGGCTACTTCACGCCCCCGGTGATCAACATAGCCACTTATTATATATGGTTCCTGGGGTACCATTTTGGCAATGTCCAACCCCGGACCCGGCATTAATACTAAAGCAACTTTATCAGTTTTTCCTTCTACAACGGTGTTGGTAACAATCGTGGTCGAAAGTGCCACCCGTTGAATTTGGCTGGTGTCGATACCGCTTAACACCAGGTCTAAGGCCGCCAACATTCCCTCCATGAGGTCGCCGTGAGTGGTGGCATACTTTGCTTGTGCTAAAATTTTGGCATTACTTATTACAACCGCGTCAGTAAAGGTCCCACCAACATCAATGCCCAGCAACATCGTATTCCCCCGCTTTCTCATTTTGGCCAGCTCCGATTTACCAAAAAATAGAGAGGATAGTCCAATGTTAGTCTACCCTCTCCGTTAAGCCACTAAGCAGTAGCTTGTGCTGCAACTTTAGCATAATTTTTTATAATAACTATTGGTGTTCGTTGGCTGGCATTGCCGAAGGGATTATCAATCAAAATACGCGCTAATTTTTCCGGCTGCATTCCCTTGGAGACCCCAAGTACAGCTGCCCGCTTAAGGTCATTGACATCGGCTACCGCAGCCCCGTAGCAGCCAAGTCGCTGTTTAATGGCTTCCGCTACATCATTGGGTTTATGCGGACCATAGACAATGCATTTATCAAATGGCGGCATGGTCCCGGTCACATCATCAATCAGTGCCGCTTGCTCACCAGCCAATTCATAAAATACCCCGTTACGGCCAACAAACTTAGCTAAAAGTCCCATCAGCATAGCAAAGGTCATCCGCCATTCGCCTTCAACCGCCATCGCCGACTGCATGCCATAGGCGCTAGACAAACTTCCTTTTTGCGGCACAAACCGGCACAGGAGTTTTGCCAAAAAGCCCGGTTTCAGTTCTTCCGGGGTAACAAGCCGGCCCTGGGTAATAGCTACCACGCTTTCCGCCACTGACACTACGTCGTCCGGCCCAATCATATCTTTAGCATACTTTTCAATGGTATCGACAATATCATCCTTGGGTGTCAGTATTCTTGTCTTAACCGGTATAAGTTCCAGTTCCATTTATTTATCCTCCTATGCTTTAGCAGTACTAGAATTTAGTGACTTAATAAGTTCATCCGCCGTAACGGTCATCCGATTTTTGGTAATATATAATTCACCGCGGCCCACGACTTGATAGACAATGTCTACCGTGTAATCAACCATATCCGCCATAGCCGCCCGGATATCGCCGTTTTTAGCAGTAAATTTCATCGTAACGTCGACTGTTTCACCAGTGTTTAAGGGAACAATCAACGCTTCAAAATAACCGTCGGTACGAGGCCGGGCTTCAGTTGCCAGCCATGATGACAATTCGACGGCATCAAATTGTTCCTGCGGCAAAAGGTGTCTAGTATAGCAATCCATAATTGTCCCATCTTGATTTCCCTTGTTAACGAAAGGAACTTTGCAATTAAACACCGCCGTATTAGCATTAATATTAGTCAGGGTAAACTCGGTACGTTGTTCTACTAAAAATTCAACTTCGACATCTCCTTGCCGGGCAACATACAGCCAGATAGCCACAGCAATCACAATAATAAGTACTATAAGATATACCAACCAATCCATATATAACCGCCTCCATCTTTTAACTAGAATACGTCATATAATGGCGTATTCCTCTAGCTCTGCCTTAATAAACTCGCTTTTACAGCCACGAATAATATTTTGGGAAAGGTCTCTGGCCATAACGGAATCGCCTGAAAACCCAATTTTTATCGAACCTTCACCGGTACTTGCCAAAAGGTCACGTTTGTTTAGTTCACGATAAGCAGCCCGCGCCGTCTCTCCCGCCGGGTTAACCAACGTCACGGTTTTACCCATAATCTGCTGAATCAACGGACTAATTAATGGGTAATGCGTGCAGCCCAGAATAAGCGCATCTACCTTAGCCTTAACTAGCGGTATTAAGTATTCTTTAGCCGCCGCTTCAAGAACCGAGCCACTTAAAATGCCCTGCTCAATTAGTGGCACGAAATCGGGACAAGCCTGCGGATAAAACCGGGCCGCGTCATCAAGTTCTTTAAGCATCTTGCCATGTTTGCCGCTGGCAACAGCAGCCTGAGTGGCAATAACTCCAATATTTTTTGTTTTAGTAGCCTCAAGGGCCGTCCTTACTCCAGTGGTCATCCCCACAAGGGGATATGAATACATACTCCGGGCAGCTTCTAACCCCAGTGCCGTCATCGTATTACAGGCAACCACCGCCATCTTTACCTCTTGTTTAGCAAAAAACCGTAAAAATTGATTCATAAAGTCAATAATTTGAGCTGGCGGCCTTGAACCATAAGGTGCTCTAGCCGTGTCGCCAAAATAAATGATCTTTTCATGCGGCATTAGCGCAGCAAGTTCTTTTACAACCGTCAAACCGCCGATACCTGAATCAAAGACACCGATTGCCGCACTCTTCATGGCGCACCCCCTTTTTAATTATTCTCTCTTAGCGCCATCTATTCTATGCCAATCATCCCTGAGCATATCATGCCTGCCGCTGCTATTGTTATTACTTTCCATAACAGGATTGTTCTTATTCATCAGCTGGGCCGATTTGTTCTTTTAATAAAGCGGCTTGCAATAAATCAAAATATTGCGCCGGTAACCTTACTATTTTACCATTAACGTCGGAAAATGCATTTTTGGTACTCCCGGTTGCCAGAAGGGTTCCATCTTCCGGGCGCACAACTCGGTAGTTAAATATCATTTTCACTTTGCTTAAATCCACCAGGGTTGTTTCAATTGTAATATTGTCATCAAACTTCGCCGAAGCGCGATACTTACAACTGACATCACTTATCGGAAACACTATTCCTGCTGCCAACAAATCAGTTATCAGAACTCCAGCCTGGCGCATGTATTCCACTCGTCCCATTTCAAACCAGCAAAAATAGTTGGAGTGATGCACCACGCCCATCAAATCAGTTTCTACAAATCTTACTCGATTCTTTACCGGAACCATATTATGTCCCCTCTTCCTCTATGTAATCTCAGTAATCCGGGCTGCTTCATTTGTCAATATTCTTTCCCGCCGACCCACCATTTGACCCCGCCTATAATTAAAAAGACCAGGCTTCCGCCAAGTCTGAGTAGCAACCGGAAACCATAGTTTAATGTCGACTTATCCGATAAAGATGTCCAAGCCCGCGCTAAATCATCTATTATTGTACTTTCTATTTCCTTATTTGTAAAGGCAAACCAAGCTATTGAAAGGGCCTCAAAATATTAACTATCAAAATAGCTATCCCCTCACCAATGGCTAAGGGATAGCTATACAAAACCTTACATTATTGTATGTATATAATCGACCGGCATAATACAGAAAGGTTGGGTGAACTGTACTATGCCGATCGTTAGCTTTTATAGGTAAATTGTACCAAGCTATTTTGACAATTACGTTGCAAATTTGTTACTAAACTGTAACAATTTCACAACGAATTTTCAGATCTAATATTTACCCTGCCTTGGTGCATGTTTTCCGGTTAGGCATCAAACCATTGGTTTCGCTGCTGGCCCAGCCGGCAGCAGTACATTAAAGATACTGCCCACCCCCACTATACTTTCGACATTCACTTGACCGCCGTGGTTTTCAACTAGTTGCTTGACAATAGCAAGCCCAATGCCGGATCCACCGCTTTTCCGGTCCCGGGATTTATCGCCCCGGTAAAAATGATCGAAAACATACGGTAAATCGTCGGGGGGAATTCCCGGACCGTTGTCTTCAATCGCCACCTTCAGCCATTGATGTCCACGATTCCCAACCATAGCCGTGGTTACCTGCACCCGGCCTTGACACAAAGAATAGCGGATGGCATTTATCAGGATATTATCGAACACCTGGCTCATCCGGTCAGCATCCACTACCACTTCCGGCAGATTATCCGCCAGGGTGCAGCTCACCTTAATTTGTTTTTCATCGGCCAGGGATTTCAACTTCATCAAGCTCCGGGTAATGAGTTGATTCATGTCGGTGGGCAGTTTTTCCAAGGCCAATTGGCGAACTTCCGCCAATGATAAATCCCGCAAATCTTTAATCAGACGATTTAATCGCACCGCCTCTTCATGCAGTGAACTCAGTTGGTCTGGGCTTGGTTCAATCACACCATCGATCATCCCTTCCAGATTCCCCTGGATAACGGCCAACGGTGTCCGCAGTTCGTGGGCGATATTGGCCAGCAGTTGCCGCCTGAGCTTCGTGTTGGTTGCCAAGGTCTGCGACATTCGATTGAAGATCACGGCCAAATGACCGATCTCATCCCTGGTTTCTACTAAGACCGTTTGCCCCAAATTGCCTTTCTCAATTTGTTCGGCGGCGCGGCTTAAATTACGAAGCGGAACTGTAATGCTACGGGCCAGAGCATAGCTGGCCGCCAATCCGGCTGCCAAAATGCCTAGTCCTACCCAGATAAGCGATTGATGAACCGATGCGAGGAATGTATGTTCCAGGGGGCCCATCATGATGGTCATCAGCGGTTGACCACCCGCTTGCCCCATCAGATCGCCTTGACTCATCTCCATATGCTGCACTACCAGGTATTCTTTGAACAGTTCAGTCATCTGCGTATTCGCCAAATAAATCAGAACAAACACGGTTATGGCCACCGCCAAAAAGGTAAATCCGGTAATCCGATAGATAATGCTATTGATTTTATTCATCGCCACCACCGGCAAATTTATAGCCAATCCCATATACGGTTAGAATATATCGAGGTTCTTTTGAATTGTTTTCTAGTTTGCGGCGCAAATTCTTTATATGAGCGTCAATGGTTCGCTCATACCCATCAAATGCATAGCCCTGGGTTAGTTCTACAATCTGCAGCCGACTAAATACTTTGCCCGCATTAGTTGCCAAAACTTCTAACAGTTTAAATTCGGTGGGCGTGAGCTCCACCAGCTGACTACCGTTCATTACCTGGTGACATTCAAGATCAATCGTCAGCCCGCCCACCTTAATCGGCTCGTTCATTACGACTTCCTTATGGGCGCGGCGTAAAATAACTTTAGCCCTAGCAACTACTTCCTTAGGGCTAAATGGCTTGGTCACGTAGTCATCCGCTCCGATTTCAAGACCTACCAGCCGATCGCTTTCTTCGTCCCTGGCAGTTAACATGATAATCGGTATATCGTTATCCCGGCGGACTTTTCGGCATACGTCCCACCCATCAAGTCCAGGCAGCATTAAGTCCAGAATCATGATATCCGGTTTTTTTTCACGCACGGCTTGTAATGCATCTAAGCCGTCATTGACCATATAGGTAATAAATCCCGCTTTATCAAAATAGGTCTTGAGCAATTGAGTCAGTTTGGCATCATCATCAACAATCAGTACTGAATATTGGGCCATAACCTACTCCTCCTCTCACACAGTTTTTTTATTAATAATTCGTCGGTGGTAAAGCCCACTCCTCTGCTGGAAAATTTCGTAAGACAATTGGTGGTTATAGTAAGTAGGCGAAGGTGCGTTTCCTTCTGGAAGCGCCACCTTCGCCTACTTGTTTACTGGTGTTCCATATGTTCCATATTTTGCATATTACCCATGTTTTCCATATGCTGCATATGCTCGCCACCGCCATTGGAGTTCCACCCCATAAGCGTTGGATCAACCATACCAAAAACCATCGCTACGTGATTCACAACAAGAAAGACGATCAAGATAATAAAATGAAGCTTCATTTTCTGATTATCTGTTTTACGCTTGCCGATTAATCCAAGTTCCAGTAAGGCAATGCCAACCAGCGGAATAACACCGCTGAGGTAGGCTCCCACGGCGAGGATATCAGCAGTACCACGCCACTGAATATGGGGAACAACCGTTGTAATTAAATTCAGGAAGACAGCTAAAAAATAGAAACCTAGCACAATCCCCAGCCACTTATTCCAGATTCTCCAGCCACCCGCATTGGAACCACGAAGAAATACCGTGAAAAACTCTGTTGCAACTAGTGTTTCTGCTAATACCACCGGAATAACCATGTAAATAATAAGATTCCATGGTTGGTTGAGAGATAATAATTCCATGTAATGTGTCATTATCATAACGCTTCGCACCATCCTTCATTTGATTTATAGACATTATTATAGACATCAACTATGAAGAACTTGTGAAAAAGCTATGAAGAACTGATGAGTTTTGCAATTCGTTAACTAGTAATTATTTGCTACTTTCACAATCTGATCCCAGGTTCGTTTGTAGGAACTTGATTCGCTGGTGAGGGTAAGTTCTTTTTCTGCACGAGTGACCGCCGTATAAAGCCAGCGGGGATTATTTCTGAAAGCATCTTGGTGAACGAAGACTTTTTCCCATTGACCACCTTGGCTTTTGTGAGCGGTGATGACGTATCCATAGGTGGCGATGGATACGTCTTTGGATAGTTCGTACCGGCTGGTGTTGATGTTTCTATCACACCAAGCTAGGGGAAAGTGTTTATCAACATCAATGAATTGTCCATGATAGACGGATGGTTTTTCGGTGGCTGGCAAAAGAAGAATTTTATATTTTCCATTTGTAAGCAAACAACCTTCAACAGAAACGAGGGCTTTTTGAGCATTATCTCTGATCGGAAGACTTTTTGCTGTAATGATGGCAACCTGATCAAGCGTTAGTTTATCGCCGTTGACAAAGTATGTACCATTGCCGATAAAAATAATTTTATCGCCATTTTGGGGCTGACTCGTTATATTTTCACCAAACTTAACTTGACGGGCGGTTCGGTTGAGAACGAGTCTTGCTTTGTTCGTGCCGATGATAAAGATACTATTTTCGTTATTAATGACTGACTGTAGGAAGGCTCTAGCGGTAGCTTGTTTTCCCAATATATTGACTTCACCACGGGACTCATTGGGAATGATGATGTGTTTGAAGTTCCTGAGGCAGGTTGCGTAGAGAAGGATTTCACTGTCAGATCCTTGACGTTTCACTTCGGTGAGTTCGAAATTTTTGTGATTTAGGATCTCCGGATCGTCACCAACTGGTTCAAGTTGAAAGTTGTCACCGAAGAAGATCACTTTTGCCTTGACTAGCTTGATTTCATGGATGAGGTCAGTGTAAACGGTTTTGCTAATCATCGAAGCTTCATCGACAAAAATCACATGATGATGTTTAAAGGTAACACTTGGTATCCACTCGCCGGTGTCGGGGTCGGGAGAACCGTATAGTATTGAGTGAAGGGTTTTAAACGCGACTTTTATGTCACCGAATTTTTCTTTTAAGACCTTAACGGCTTGGTTGGTGGGAGCTGTGATGATACATTCTTTATTGATAGCTTGTACATAATTTACAAGGTTTTCCGCTATCGTAGTTTTGCCGGTACCGGCATAGCCGGAAAGAATATAGACAGATTCTTTCCGTTCAGACAAAAAAGCGGCTATTTCTTTCAGGGCTGCTTCCTGCTGAGTTGTGTAAGTAATAGGGTTTTTACGAAGGGTTAGAATATCAGGTTTTTGGTTGGATAATTCAACGGGATTGTTTTCTTGCCCGGCTTGTTCCACTGTTTTTCTAATTGCTTCTGGGGTAGCGCTTTTAAATTGCTGTATGTTGGTGTGCCTCCTTTCATTCACATATTCCTCGCCAACATATTATTAGAACCAATATATTAGTATTGAAAAATAATGTCAATGGCAATAACCTCGCCTGGCACAGCAAAAGCCTTGCTAGAAAAACTAAAGACCAGGTTTATCTGGTCAGATAAACCTGGTCTTTAGTCATTTTGAGAATCAACCTTGCTTAGTAGCAAAAACCTTGGGCGCGTTTAGACCGAACGCAAGAATGCAGCCAATAATCGCAACGAAAACGATAATGTTGATTGGCATTTGGTACATTCCGGTCATATGCAGCGCCGTAGCCCCAGCTGAAACTCCCACCGTTCCTGCGAACATGTTAATCCCCTGGGCCAGTCCGCCCAATCTGCCGGTAACATTTTCCGGGTAATTTTTGGCAATAAAGGCATTAGACACTGGCATAAGCACTGACAAGAACAACCCAGCCAAAACCAGGTCACCTAAAAGCACTGATCCACCAGCAGTTACAGCCTCAAACTTAATCGCAAAAATAAATACTGCAAAAGCGATAAAGGCAATGACCAGCACTGGCTTGGAACGGCCACCAAACACTTTTTCTACAACGAAGCCACTCAAGATCGCGCCAATCATGGCAGCAATCTGAACTATTGACATGTAACTACCGGCTGTCACTGGCCCCATTCCCAGCCCTACCGGCGGAGCAATAGCGATGTAGCTAGGTACAATATCATTAAACCCTTGGTAAATCCAACTAGCGAAAATTACACAACCAACTACCATCCACGTGGCAGGCTGCTTAATCGCCAACTTAAAGGCACTCTCGGAGCCAGCCGCCGGTATTTCGCGGGCTTCCAGCTGTGGCGCCTTAGGACCAAAGCCCGCGATGATCGTAAGGATCAAAGCAATAATGCCAACAAAGCTTAGACACGCCAGCGTCATTGCCCAATTTCCCGTAGCCTCAAAGATTACCGGCGAAATCATGAAACTGAACGCTATTCCCAATCCCATTGCCACGCCTTGAACCCCGGTAACAAGCCCGCGTTCATGATTCGGGAACCACTCTGCCGCAATTCGGACTGAGGAGCCCATGATGGGACCACCCCCGATAGCTTGGATAGATCTGAGCACGCCTAAGCCCAAGATGGTATCACCAAAAAACGGCATCAATACCGAACCAATAATCATTAATAGCAGGCAGGTACCCCATACCTTTACAATGCCAAACCGGTCAAGTAACCACCCACCGGCAATACAAGCAATAGCACCAAAAAAATTAAATGTTCCCATTGTAGCACCAACAACTTCGCCCAGTGAGGCTCCTAAGGTGTTAGCGATCGGACCGATTAACGTAGTCGGCGCAATCAGAGAAACTGCGTTTGTCGCAGTCGCTAAACAGAGTGCGATGAACATATACCAGCGAAACTTCGGGTACACTACTTTATCACTCATTATTTTCTCTCCTATTTGTTTATAGTACTAAGATCGATTTAGATTTTCATGTATGCATTATTATTCCAAATTAATTTAGTTCTAATCGAAAAGGCTCTTAGCAACCAGACCCTGACTTCCTGAAAAGACAGCTAGGCTCTCCACTTAAGTTAACTGATTAATTTCGGGGATGGCGCCAGGCCACGAACGGCCTGACGACCATCGCTCCTTGAAAAAATTTATCGGCAGCTAGGTTTATTTGAAGAAAAAGTCAAACTGAGCCCGGAAGAAGTTGTCCTTTTCCCCGGCGTAAGCCGTGCCACCACTTGGCTCAAGACCAGTAGTTGTAGTATCGATATATTTCTGAATATCATACCATACCGTCAATAAAGTACTGTTCCACGGTGTATAATGGAAGCCGACGCGGACCCCCTTCATATCAGGATAGTAGCGCAGATCATTGTACATGATTGAACTGCTTTCCAAGTTATGATAGGCAACATATACATCATAAGTATTGGCAACGAAAGGAATCGCGTTCTTGTATTTCAACTGGGCGTAATAGCCTTTATTGGCATCGTCGTAGCTGCTTTTGATATAGGCAGCTTCAAAAGACAGATTCTTGCCAAGCTTGGTATCAAAACCACCTTCAAAGTAGTTATAGTAATTATCATCACCGCTATAAGCAACTGCAGGTGCCAAGCCAATACCACTTTGGTTGCGCTGGTAGGATAGTCTTACATTAGTAACAGGGCTAACCGCAGCAACTACATCAGCTGCTTTATAGTTCATGCTGGCGTAGGTGCCCTGCGGCACATAGTTGGTATCCTGACCTGCAACCAGGGTGGTTTTGATTTTGTTGCCAAAGGTTACCTGGGCTCCACTGACTTCCAGATAATCACCGTGAGTAATGCCATAGGCTGGAATATAAGTAAAGCGGCCCAATTTGGTGCTCAGTCCGTCAAATTTGCCGTCGGCATACGCCTGCAGACCAAAATGCTGCCAATCAGCACTACCATTCGGAGTTTTGCCATTACCATTATTGTTCCACTGCTCAGCGGTTGGGCTGTACATCCGGTGCAATTCGTTTTGGGTTACCAGGGTAAAGTTGTCATTAATCTTAAAGAAGGTATCGAATACAATAACAGCACTTCGATCCGTAACGCCCGATTGTTTCATGTGATCAAAGCGATTACCAAAAATACCGAAATAGTGGAAGTTATTCGCATTGTTTTCAAGGTTTGCTACCCTTACTCCCAACGCCTGTAACTCATCAGCAAATTCCTTACTAAGTTTGTTGATCAAGGCTTTTTGTTCGGGATCGGCCTTATCAGCTTTAGTCATAGCGTTAGCAACAATTTGCGCCATTTCGTATCTGGTAATAGTTTTATTTCCCTCGAAGGTACCATTGCTGTAACCATCGATAATCCCGGCCTTAGCTAGCTTGGTTACTGCACTATAGGCCCAATGGCTTGTTGGAACATCACTAAAGGAATTTGTGGCCGCGGATGCCACACCGGCAAAACAAAATATTACAATCATAAGTACGGCAATTAAACTTTTCTTCATACTTTCCCACCTCATTAACAAATCTTTTTCAACCATAGTAGTCCATTCTAAGGATTGGATAACCCCACCGCTTCCAGTCATAGTTAAACAAAAAGAAAAGTTTCCATGTTTCCTTCACTTTTAGTTTCGAATCTGCTGGACGCTTTGATTCTACCTCGGCTCTTGTTTGTCTTGTGTAGCGTTGTCAGCTCCTTTCATGCGCTTAGCAAGCGCTAGGTTTAATAAATCTATCCTATTAAAGAGATAGCGACATAATTTAGCGTAGCGTTAGTCCAGTAAAACTATGTAAGTATTTAGAACTATTGGAATATTTAGCTGTTAGATAACCTCAACTTAGTAAAATTACAAATTTTCTAATTAATACATTGTTGACAAAATATTAATAATTTAGATTTGTAACGACAATATGTATAAATTCAAACTATTCCTTTTATTTTCATATTATCTCACTACTAATGTCATGTCAATTATTACAATAATAACAATAAATTATAAATAATATGTCGAATTTGATTTTATAGGACAATATGAAATAATATAATTATTTTATTTCATTAGTTGTTTTATATTTTTTTCTTAGCCAACATTAAAATAAACTGCCTAGGGCAACATTATCGTTAACCTAGGCAGTTCTTAAATATCAAACTTAATTTTACTATCATTTATCATATTAAATTCTCTTACATGCACTGAAAGTTTTAACAACTCTTCTTTATCGATAATAATAATTGAATTTTTTTCTTTTTTTATAAACCTTTTCTTTATTAGCTTATTAATTACATTATACAAACCTTTCCTACTTATTGGAAAGATGTTGCTTAAATCATGGATACTTTTAAACTTAAATATGTCACTTCCAGAGTTTTTCAATAAGTAAAAAGCAAATATTTCTTCCAGACTAAACAGATTTTTCATCATTAGCTTTTTATACATGTAATACATTCTATTACTGGTTTTATATAAGAATACTTTCAGAAATTCAGGATTTTTTTGTAATTTATCAAAAATATCTTTATTTATTTTTAATAACACAACATTAGTTATTGCTTTGATATCACAACATAGATTTTGTTCATACATATAACTAAATTTACCAACAAATTCATTTTCAGAAAGTTCATCAACTAGAAAACTCTTGCCATACTCCGTGACACATTCAACTCTAACATTGCCTGCTAGAACAAAAAAAATTTCGTTAAAATTTTCATCAGAACGCGTTATATATTGTCCTTTTTTATAATTTACAATGGATATTTCATTCAAATATTCCTTTATATAATCATATATGTATATGTTATTAAGCTCCATACTTCTTAGTCCTTTTTAATATTTTGTATAGTTATATTATAAAGGAAAGAAATGGTAATTAATATACCATTTCTTTCCTAATTTAATTTAGCCCTTAGAACGCAGTATTGTCACCAATATAGCAAACTATATCATTATCTAAATACAATTTTTGAAGATGTTCCATTTTTTCCTCACTCACATCGCCATGCTTATTGTATTCATAATCTTTTCCTAACTGATCCCACTTAGTCGATCCCAGCCGATGAAATTTCAAAAGATTTATTTCATACAATGAGTTTTTGGTCATGAATTCGATTAATTTATATGCATTTTCATCACTGTCGTTATAGCCAGCGATAGTGGGCTGTCTTAGAACAAGCCGTCCCTGCCAACCGGACTTTTTAAGGGCCTCAATATTGGAAAGTATTAACTCATTATCGACGCCGGTCCCTTGTTTATGTTTTTCTTTGTCCATGTTCTTCACGTCAACGAAGGCAAAGTCAATGTATTTCATTATTTTTAAAAACACGTCTTGTTTTGCATAGCCACTAGTTTCAATTGCTTTATGAATATGACGTTCATGGCATTTTTTCAAGACCTCAACAAAAAATTCATGCTGGATTAATGGATCTCCACCAGAGAATGTTACTCCACCCTCGGAACCCCAGTTATTGAAATCCCGTCTCAGGATTGCCACAAGTTCATCCACCGTATATTCTTTGACGCACTGTTTTAGGGCATTATTAGGGCAAATATTAACACAATCAAAGGTTTCACATTCCCGGCAAACATTCCAATTAATCATAGGCTCGCCATTATCAGCAAATTTTATTGAGCCATGCGGACATACATTTCTGCATGCCCGACAGCCCTTTTCCCATTTACATACTTTATCAGCAAACATAATATGTTTTTTGTTAATCCAGCTTTCTGGGTTTGCACACCATTTGCACTGCAAGGGACAGCCTACAAAAAATACATTCGTTCTGCAGCCAGGTCCATCATGCACGGAAAAACTCTGGATATCAAATATTAAACCTTTTTGGTTCATAATATTACCCGATTACGCTTTATAGCCAGAGCATGCGGAAGCACCACATGTAGCGTAGGCCCAGTTTTCTTTTTCCAATCCCGTACATGTCCCCATTCCGTATTTATCGGGGTTTATGAATTTTGTGCAATTTCCACATTTTTCAGCTTGTATGAAATTAGGGCAAGCCTGACTTCCTTCCCCATCAATAGGTGCCAAACTCTTGCTTAATGCACACATTCCCTTTTCACAATCTAAATTTATATAGTTTTTACAATCATAATGTCTCATCACGATTACCTCCATTGACTGTTTTTTATTAAGCCTCATCGTATTCAGTTCTATAAATGACTTCATCTTGGATTGGTTTGCCGATTTCACACCAGTATTGAGTAAATCCAGCTACCCTAACCATAAGATCCCGGTACTTCTCTGGTGTAGCTTGAGCACTCCGTAATGTTTTAGTATCAACAACATTAAATTGAACATGAAATCCGCCTTTTCTCATGTATGCCCGTACCACATCAAGAAGTTTTCTTGTTCCATTGAGCCCTTTTACGGCGGTCGGATGAAGTTTCAAATTCAACTGTGAGTTCTGCTCCATTGAGTGATCATAAACGGTTGCCGATTCAAATATAGCATAAATACCATTTTTATCTGTTCCTGCCGCTGCCGATACTGAACCATCCGAATAAGTTGTGCCGGCCAGTCGTCCATCAGCTGTAGCCAGAGTTACAAAGCCTTGCGGACCATGGGTTGATACCGAAATCTGGCACATATATAAAGGTTTGCCATAGTACGACTTAAATTTATGCAGCATGTCATACATATAATATTGGTACTCTTTTAAAATACTATCTGCATACATGTCAGCGTTACCATATTTCGGCGCATTTACGCAGGCCGCAAAAATTTCCTCGTATTTAGGGCTATTTTCCGTGCTCTCTCTGAAATCAGGTGAGAAGACGCCTGTTTCATACGCAGTCTTAAATCCGAAGTTATTAATCATTGCATCGGTCATTTCTTCAATTGCAAACTTCTTATCATCATAGACATTTTTCTTAATAGAAACTACATCATTGACAAATGTGATCGTACCACAGGATTCGAAGTTGATAGTTGAATTATATCTTGATCCCATTGCACCAATATCTTGGCCTTTTGCAAAGCAGTCAGGTTTAAGCAACGAGTTAACAACCGGCATGTTCTTTTTTCGCCAAAGATCCATCTGAATATTGTTAACTCGATTAAGAACATCTGTAGTAAGTTCTATATACTTTTTCCATTGATCCATCATTGTTTCATAAGAATCCAGCTTCCTATTGTGAGCTGGATATACTTGTTTTCCGGTTCTCTTATCTAAACCGTTTGTTAAAACAAGTTCAAGAACTTTAGGCAACGCAACGAAATGAACCCCCGTACCACAGGTAGGTGATGCCCCACCAGGAATCATGTTTACTTTTCCATTATAGTGAAGCGGCAAGAAGCATCCTGGGGCAGATTCAAGACATCCGCCAAGGCACCACGCTCTTGCATCAACAATATCCATGCCTTCCGGTCCGTAATTTCTTAACATAAAGTTCATACCGGTTTGATTGTTCATCCACGCAGGATAACCAAGGCCCAATTTCGTGCAGGAAGCGGCCTTCATAAGAAAGTCTTC
Source organism: Bacillota bacterium (assembly GCA_017889625.1). Taxonomy (GTDB): domain Bacteria; phylum Bacillota; class Negativicutes; order Sporomusales; family CTSoil-080; genus CTSoil-081. The sequence continues at coordinate 26,540 of JAGGAD010000017.1, forward strand.
CGGGGTCTTTTCATCATATAACACACTCAGGGTAGGCTGAGGAGTTTGGTTTCTCATCCCGGCTTCAATGATTAAATATTCCAAAGGAGTAACTGCGGTAAGACCATCATAATTCTGTCCCCCTAATGAAAGATTGTTAAAGGTATTACCGGAAAGAACGCCACCAGATACACCAGCCGAGGCAAAACATTCAATACAAGTAATTTTGATTCTGTATAGTTCAAGAATTTCAATTACTTCTTCGTCAGTCATGGCACCATCTTTAATATCCTTCTCGTAGTATGGCTGTAATACTTGCCCAAGTCTACCAATTGAAAGACCAGACTGAGGATCTTCATTAACAACCCCTAAATGACAGCAGAGAGTCATCTGGATTGCTTCCCAGAAGCTTGCCGGTTTTTTATGGGCAATATTCCCCATGACCGCTTCAATTTTTTTATAGTTAGCTTTTAAGGCTGGATCGGCCTCAATTGAAGCCAAATATTGAGCTCGTTTTGAATAGTTTTCACACCAAGCACTTAACCCTTTGGTAATTTCTTTCATTGCTACATAGTAATAGCCTCTACTAATACCAAGGATACCATCATCACCGGCTTCACCCATGACTTCAGCAATTTTTTCATCACATAATTCGATGATTCTATCAAAGCCATACTCCAACGGCATATAATAGTTAATTACTTCACGGCCCTGAGGGATTGCCCAAGAATCAAACATCGCAATAACCGCATTCATAATACTTTGTTCCTGATCATAACCAGGTGTCAACTTCGCATACTTATCACTTAAGTCTTCAATTGAAATTCCATCCCAAGGCTTCGATGTTTTAACTAAAACCGGTATTTCTTCTTTTCTCATCCCAAATTTTTTAGCAAGAGAAATAACATTTCCATAGCTTTCCGTAACGTTACCGCCGCCAGCGCCAACCACGCTGACTGCATCGGCTTCACTCTCGGCCGGAGCATCCACTTCATTCATTAAAGCTTCGGCCTGGGCATTAAAGAAACTGGCACAAACCCAAGGGAACGGGAATGCCCCTCTAACATTTTTTGTCTTGTTCATAACAAGTTTCTCATAAGGTAAAATTGTCGGCGTCATGTGTGCTAAGCAAGATGCCATCGCTTTAGCTCTTCTTACTATGGTTACATCACCATCATTTTCCCACCAAGTCCTATTGTACCAATATGGCGCTTCCATATCTGCAGTAACTTTTAAATTGTAATAAATATCCATGAGCCTTTTAGAACTTTCTTTTGCTTCTGGAATTTTATAATCCTGAGAATCAACAACTTTCGCCATGTCAATGCCACGTTTTTTTAAGATTGTCTGTAGTTTTTTTTCATTAGAATTCATTGAACTACCTCCTAATATATTAATGTTAAATAAACCAGAATATAAACTATTCACGTCTTCCCCACGGTTTAAGCTACAGTCGGAATATCGCGGACCTTTCTGTTTACTCTATTACAATTCAACGAAAAACGGCAGTGTAAAGTACACACTTTTACCATCTTATTTAACTTGTTGCATTTCTTAACCCACCACGAAGACTTACAGCCGAACTTCTTTCATCCATTAGCAGAACGTCATAATAGCTTATTTCAACGCCGGCAATGGCGTAAACGATATCAGCCACTTAAAGAAAAAGCCATAGAATCTAATAAGATATCCGACAATCAACGCTGAAACAATTGTTCCCACACCCAATCCATTGATGGTACCAAACGCAGTCAGCGAGATTACTGCGGCAATCAAAAACAAACTAGCATCAAATATAACTTTTATAATTCCAAATTCTTTTCTTATTTTAATGGCAATCGCTTTCACAATGCCCTCCCCTGGATTTACAAGCACATTGGCCGCGACTTCAAAATATATACCTAACGCCAATACGACACAGCCAAGTAATAACACCAATATCTTATCCCCATAATAATCCGGATTTAAAAATCTAAACAAGTACATCCCCACATCAATAAAAATGCCAAAAAACGGGCCGACAAACACTTGCAGCATTTGCTCCTTGGGAAATTCTTTTCTTAATATCAGCATTTGCATAATAATGAACAACAGACTTAATAAAATAGTAAATTCACCAATAGTAATAGGGAATATCAAGGAAAGCTCATAAGGAACGCTCGAGATTGGCGAAGTTCCTAAGTTTGATTTAGTAATTAGACTGATTCCCAAGCCCATAAAAAATAACCCTAACATAAATAGAAATACTCTCAACATCATTTTCATTTGATAGCAGAACTCCTTATCTACAGAATCTAGAATTAGCATAAATAATTTAGTTTAATCTGTTCTTGATCTTTAAATCATGGTTCGAAAATTTTACAAATTCATTGCATTACAAGCCAATAATCCCACCAGGATAACCGTAGCCATAACTAATGAATATACTGTTCGTTTCCTCTTTGAGCTACTAATCTGCCGAAAAGGTTCTTTATTATTATTTTCGTCTAATGAAGGTGATGAAAATAAATAACTTATTACAGCAATTAGTAGCCAAAGAACAGGAGCGTTAATAACAGAAATTTGCATAACTATTTCCCTTCTTAGATGATCCTTAACAAGCGTATTACTAGTCCTCTTCCCCTCAGTTGTAGACAATACTTATGAAAAAGTATGTCTTTCCGTCTTCGTCCCTCCTTCAACTCATTAATTTAAGATTTATAAATAATTAGCATGCTAACTATTTTAATAAAAATCATTGCTTTCTTCTGTTTAAAAAAGCAACACTACCGCCAAAATGAACAATACTCATTTTGCGAAAATATGCCTTTTACTCTTCATTCCTGCTTTAAGACTAGCAAAATATTTAGTATGCTAATTATTTTAATAAAATTTGCTTATGTATTTTCAAATTCTCGAGATAATTAGTATTCTTCGATGATGACCATGCTGTCGAAGAACGGCATCATTGCGCTGGTACTATGTGCTCAAACTATTTATTTCTGGCCTCTATATTTACTCTATTACAATTTAACGAAAAACGACAGTGTAATGTACCCACTTTTTGCATCTTTTTATATTTTTTTAACCGACAAGAAAGGTTTAGCGCAAACTTTGGTGCCGGTTCGTGTGTGGCCAATACTTTAACTTATCCCATCATATATAAGAGGCAGAAACCGACAAAATTATAGTACAAAAAAATTTATAGTTTCATTTAAAACAAGCTCTTTTTCATTAAATTTTCATAAATTAATGGTACAATATGAACGTTCACAGCTCCTACAAATTCCGGTAACCTTTTATACTTTCTATAGCCAAAGCCAGGGTAATCCCTGGCTTTGGCTATTTTTCATTATAAAGATTTTTTCAAAGACTTATTATTGAGCTGTTTGGGGTGCCGGCTTACCTTACTTCTTCGGAACTTCCGGTACCAATAAATAACTATCGTAGATGCCACCGGTGTAAAAAATATGCTTGCCTTTATTGCGGGTTGGCGGCGATTGTACCAAATCAGCAATATTCGCCACCTGCTCGGCCTGGCCGCCAAGCGTCTGGATTGGCGGTTTTGCTTTAGGATCAAAAGTAAAGCAGGTTGTCGGCACTTCAATTTTAGCCTTACCGAATGGAATCCGCTCATCAGACGGTTTGTAAGCGCCCACCGTCAACCTAAGTGACTCACCTTTATGATAGATCATTCCCATCGGCCATATACCAATCTCAACCGGAACGATTTCCCCCGCGTTCAGTTTGAGCTCCCGAACCGCTTTGAGGTACGGCTCCGCTTCGGTAGACTTTTCTTCATCAAGTTCCCGGTGAGAAACCCTCAGCTGCCCAGTGGCGGCAACCGCTAATCCGGTATGGGGATCGACTAGCGGCTGTTTCTCTACATCGAGTTTTTCTACCGTTACGGCAAGCTCCATATCGTCCGCACCTTGAGCCTGAACCCACAAATGCAATTTCATATAACCAGTAAGTTCGGTATCCTTATCAAAGGTCACTAGATAGGTCTTTTTATTTTGGACGGCATTGACGTCATATTCATTGGTTTCGATCTTGGCTGCGGGCGTAAGCGACAAGGTATGGGTCCCAGCCTGCAAATATAGTTTTTTATAAATCGTCCGGGCTAACGGAAATTCGCTTTCCACCCGGTTCACAGTATCCTTGCCGCCCGGATCAAGTACCGACAGCCGTACCCGCGGCGTGGCCTCCCAATCATTATCTTCGCCTTTAAGATAACGATCAAAGAATTTTGTCAAGTCGGCAACATTTTCTTTTTGATAATAATCTGGCCATTCGTTGCTATTATGAACCCGGAGCCACTTCTTGGGCGATGAAATCTGCCGGTAACCGGCAAAGGTGCCGTGGGTGTGGGCCGGATTGGTGTAGCTGGCCACAACATACGCCGGTATGGTAATCTGTTCCAGTTTGGCCCGTTTATCTTCCCAGTAAGTATTCATTAATTGATATTCCACAATCATCCGCGGCTGATTTTCTACTAACCCGTTACTGGCAAATGTCGCAAAAATCATTTCCGGAAACTCCGGACAGGGAATGCCGCCCCGGTTGCCGCTGTCGCGAAAATGGTCGGAGAATCCCTCCCAAGGAGCAATTGCCGTTAGATGTGGTGGCTGCGCGGCGGCGATAAACCACTGCGAAACTGTCAGCCAAGAATTTCCTGACATCCCCACGTTTCCATTCGACCACACCTGAGCCGCCACCCACTCGATAACGTCATAGCCGTCCTCACTGTCTTGGGTTCCCCAATAGTGGATGTTTCCTGCCGAGCTATAGGCCCCCCGGTTATCGGGATTAACAATAGCATAACCTTGATTAACCCAATATGCCGGATCAGGCCCTTCAAACCGTTCCAACTGTGAAGTCGCGGCCAGCGGAATGCCTACCCGTCCGGGAATATCATCCAGCCACTGTCCGCCGTATTCTTTGCCGTAAGGGCTCCAGGTCATAATAACCGGATACTTTCCCGCTCCAACCGGGCGAAATATATCGGCGTAAATGATCGTCCCATCCCGAAGCGGGATGGCGGCATCGCGTTCAAGCATAATATCGCAAGGCAGCGGCAAAGCCCCCTCCCGTCTAACACTGCCCGCCTTTAACATTATTTTCTCCGGTTTAAAGCCTGTATACCGCACTCGCGGCGCATCCAACGGCAACACTTGGCGATAATAAACCGGAAACGTCGTCCCATCATACATTTTTGTCGCAATTACCTTTTGTTCACAAGTTTTACTCATATCGTCTCACCCTCAATAACAAATTTGTTTTGTCAATTCCAGCTAACTTTGGCTGCTATTAGCAAAAAATGTATAACTCGCTTGCCCTTTAGAACAACACCGTATATGCCTAATTTAAAATGATATCTTCCAGACGACGTTTGGGTACGTGGTGGATTTGGTTATCATCGCGCCAATATTTAATATCTCCCGCCAGCGGTATTTCTTCAATGACAATCTGCTCTTTCGGCTTGCCGATAGCAATAGCGAGCAAGATTTCCTGGTGGTCCGGGATATTTAGCACTTCTTTTAATTTTGATCTTTGAATACTGCCAAACATGCAGCCGCCAAGGCCCATTTCAACCGCCCCCAACAGAATGGTTTGCGCCGCAATCCCACAGTCAAACGGGCTGCTCATTTTATATTCTTCGTCTTGAACAATTACAATGTAGGCGGCTGGACGCTCCCCGGCCACCGGGCCTGGCCACGCTTTGAAATATCCGGCCCAGGCCAGTGTCGGAAAGACCTGGCTATTAAGTTCTGGTTCACAGGCCAGATAATACTTCAACGCCTGCCAGTTTGCTCCCGAAGGTGTCAGGCGGGCATAATCAATTAATTTTAGCAAGTCCTGCCTGGCTATCTTCTCATGTTCATAAAACCGGCGATAGCTTCGATTTTTCTTAACTATGTCATGAAACATCTTATCAGCGCTCCTTTTTTCCCCAGACTGATTTGTTTTATATTTTGTCATTACCGCAGTAGAAATTTGGTATGTAATGGTGATGATTCTTATACGCTAGTCAAGATTATTATATCATTTTCCCTAATAGTTCCTATTATTATCTTTACTATTTGATTTGTTGTTCACTTCCCGTGAGCAGTTAGTAAAATCAATCGTTTGCTTCCCAGCTTTAGGCTAAATTTTATTTTTTCTTATTGTTTTTTATAAACTTTTTTGAAAATTTAAAAGGTTTTAATTTTTTCCCACCGAATGAATTTTATGGTAGTTATAAAATTTTCTAATTAGGAAGGGTGAGTCTTAAATTTTAAAAAAATAAAAATAATAGAAAAATCAATGTTAAATTTTCGAAAAGGAAGGGATTATTTTGAAAAAAACACTAACGATTGCATTTTTCCTTATTTTAATGATGTTAGGACAATCCATTGCATTAGCAAATATTTTTGATCCGGAACCCGACCAACCCGCTAAACCCGAAGATCCTCGTCCAATTGTCGCTTTATTGTTTGTAAATAACGCCAAGACCACTTATGACAATGATTTAACCGATAAAATCATGACTAACTTTGACAATTTGTTAAAATCCAAATATATCGTAGTTCCGGGTACCAAATACGTAGAGCTTTTAAGCAAACAAGGAATTGTTGACATTACAACCGCCGAACGTACAGATATTGTCGATGCTTTTAGAGGTGAAAATGTTGACTACGTCCTATATTGCGAACTTCAACCTTTCGTTAGAAAAGAAAAAATTACTTTCTTCACGCAAGGCATTAATATGACCGCCATAATTCCAATTAAAATTATTAGTCTTAAAAGCGGCAAATACTTATACAACGGCAAATTTACCGAATTCGCATCTGACTCCACTATGATTGGCAGCGTAGGCAATAAATCGGTTTCTCTTAAAGCCCTTGATAAAACTATTGAACAAATGAATTCCATTATAGCTGCTCGTTTACCTGAAACCAAATAATTGGAAAGAGTTGAACGTTCAATGCGTTTTGTACTTTTACTATTACTGCTAATAGTAATTGCGGCCTTTCTGCCGCAATTCGGTTTTGCTCAAGAAAGACAGAAAGCCAGCATTGCTATTGTTTATAATAACAATAGTAACTCCGCTTTTAACTCCGCAATAGATGAGCATGTGATGAACTTCTTTCACAAAAAAGTAGACGGGATATATAACTTAGTCTCCGGCGACAACTACAAGAAAAACTTGTTTAATAACGGCACGTTTCCTTCACCTAGTGTCATTGTTGATGCTGTCCAAAACGACAATATCGACTACATCATCTATCTCCAACTTCAGCCATTTCAGCGCAAGGAAAAGGTCGCCATTTTCCGCTATGGCAAAGACATGACGGTTACGGCCATTCTTAATATATACAACGGGAATACCGGAAAATGCTTATTCAGCAAAACCTTTTCGGCCAACGCCGCCGATGACAAATCACAAGTTTTCCTTGAGGATAGTATAACTTCCTGGATAACCATTCGGAGCAAGAATCTTGGTTTGGAATCAGTTGATAAAGTCTTATACCAAGCTGGTGAATATATCTCCGTTAATTTACCACTTGATCCTTTACCCCATAAGGCAATTAAACAAGCTCCAGTTGAATCAAATATCTGACCTCACCCCAGCCTAAAAGAAGGGCTGGGGGTTATTGTTTTGGCTTATTGCCTTTACAGTATACCACCCGTCCTTGAGCGTAAAATGAAAGAAGTTACAAAGGCACAGGAAGTGGGAAAGTCCCGTTTTTCCTGTGCCTTTGTGATTATGAGGTTTTTAACATTATTCCGGTTTATAAGTCAATCTTTTATTTCAGCAGTTTTCCCAATAGCTTTTTCCAGTTCGGCTTTACTTACATTATAGTCATAAAGCGACTGAATATAATTGCTTCTAGCTAGTGTAAAAGCCACCTGGGCGTCCATTACGTCTAGGTTAGTACCCAGATTAACGCCATAACGAGCTTGAGCCAGGGAGAAATCTTCTTTGGCTTTAGCAACAGCCGCCTTAGTTGCTAATATATTACTTTCGGCCCGCTGCATATCAAGGTAGGCATTTTGGACACTAAGTTCTACAATATTATGTATATTGTTAGCTTGATGCCTGGTCTGATCCAACAGGTTTTCCGCGGATTTTACGCCTGACTTTGTTATATTTCCGTCAAACACATTTATATTCGCCGTCACCCCAACCATCCATTGTTTAGTGTCAAACCGATCAATTTTAGTATCATATGTTCCATATAAAGCATTAAAAGACACATTTAATTTTTTATTGGCTTCAGCGGTTTTAATACTAAGTTCCGCTTGTTTAACTGCTTTTTGCGACGCTAATTCATCCGGCCGGTGCGTAAAAGCATAGGCCATACAAGCGTCTAGCTTGTAATCATTTGGTTCATACGTCAGACTATCCTTAATTCCCGTATTGTTTTGGATAGGCAGCCCTATTACTTGATTAAAAGCCGAGACGGCCTTTTTAGTGTTATTTTCTGCTGTTATCAAAGCTTGCTTGGCATTAGCCAGTTCTACTTCCGACCGCAGCATATCCGCTTTGGTCGCTGTACCTACTGCGTACTGGGTTTCTACATTTTTTAAGTGCTCAGCAAGCTGTTTTACCGCTTCTTCCCTAACCATCTGAAAGCTTTGACAGGCTAAAATATCGTAGTAATCTTTCGTGGTTTGGAATTTTATATCTTGCTTAGTATTTTCTAAGTCGAGCTCACTAATTTGTGTGCCCAGTTCCGCTTTTTTAATTGTACTTTCAATCCGGCCACCGGTATAAATGGGCATCGCTGCCGATACCGAGTTCATAAAATATTTTGTGGGCAGATCATATAGGTAAAAAACATTCCAGTACTTGCCACCAACTTCCGAAGATGTATGCGACAAATTCACCGACATATTTTTTTCGCCTTTGGCTTTAGCAAAATTCCATTTTGCGGCTTCTACACCACTGGCAGCCGCTTGGATTTGCTCATTATTGTTTAGCGCAAGGTTAATACTTTCGTCTAATGTCAATGTATCCTCGGCAAAGGCCGGGAATGCTACTGTCATAAAAGAAAGCAGCATAAACGCAGTAAGGTAGGTTTTCTTTTTTTTCATAAATTCCTCCAGGTTATATCCTTCTATATTATCCAAAATTATACATCGAGCGAAACATCAAGCATTCTGCAGCAGTTTCCTGCGTTCGCGATAAAAGAACAGACAAACAAGCCCCGCTAGAATTCCCGTGTATATGACTAAACCACCAAATTCCTGGCCGACATCCATAAAAGAAGCCCCGCGCAAAATAATATCTCTGGTGAAATGGTACATCCAAGTAAGCGGAAATACATGGCTTATAATTTTTATCCATTCCGGCAGAAGTGCAACCGGCTCAGTATATCCGCCAAGAATAAACCCGCCTGGCAAAAATAAAATCATTTTGCTGATAGCCACCCCCGGATTGGCAGCTCCCCAGCCAAAGAGTATACATATAAAGCTGAGCGAAAGTACATACAGTACAACCGCAAATAGGAAGGTAAAAACATTTCCGATAAACATTAGATCACCTACTACCCGCAATATCCCCAGGCCAACAAAAAGGCCAGTTAAAAGGCAACCGCAGTAAGGCAATGCTCTAGCCATAAGCGCAAACGGATTCCCCGCCAGCAGCTGATCTTCCCATTTATGTACAAGCCGCAATCGAGCTATCATGCCAATAAAGGCAAATACAAAAAACATTGAAGAAAAGAAGAACAAAAAACCTATTATCATGGTATTACTCGAAGAGCCATTCGGATTAAACAGCAGCCGCTCATTAATTGAAATATTTCCGATAACCGCTGCCGTCTGCTCTGAGTTTAAACCTTGTGACGCAATCTCAGGAGCAGCAATAATATTATTTTCGATAGCGACAATTGTATTTAGCGCCCCTTTAACATCACCGGTTTGCGCACTGCTTGTATTGTCATAAAAAACCCCGATGCTATTCTCTGATTTATCATAACGCTTCTTTTCAAAGCCATTCGGAATATACACAACCCCAAGATACTTATCTTGATATAACAGTGTTTTCGGATCTGTAGGCACATTGATTATAGCTTCAACTTTAATATAGGGCGATGCATTCATTTTTCCGATAAACTCGTGGCTAAATTTTGAGTTATCTAAATCAATAACCGCAATTTTACCATCTTTAATATAATTATTCGAAAGTATTACGGAAAACAGCAGCGTAACAACAATGGCAATCATTAATGATACTTTATGATACGGCATGCCTTGGCCAGAGAAGAAATACGTGAGCTCATCTTTTAAGAATCGCATCTTTTTTCACCTCAATTGTCATTCCCGGCAGTAAATCTTCGCTTGGCTCTACATAGATCCGAATTTGAAATGCAGCAAGATCAGCTTGTCCTTTTTCGCGACTCATTTTTAAATCGGCAAATCCAGGTGCAGCGGTAATAAAACGAATAGTCCCTTTTACCTCCTTAGTATTTGCTACAACCCCGCCAACAATTTGATTTCCCACTTGCAGTTTTGAAGCAACAAGTTCGTCTACATAGATATCATAATATTGCCTTTTAGTTTCAAGCAGAATAACCGGCGAATTCGGAGCTACCATTTCGCCTTCCCTAGCAATAATCTGAAGCACTTTACCATCTTCCGGCGCCCTTAGCGTCAAGCGATCTTTTTTAACCTGTAATTCCTTAAGTTGCACCAACAAATTCTGTTTTTGCTGCATAAGGTCCTGAACACTATACTGATTGTTGGCGATTGTTTGACGCTGCTGGTCAATTTCCGGAAGATAAACATTGCTGGCATCACCACTGGCTAAAACCTGACTTTTCGCCCCAGCATTGCTGCCCGCAAGCATTTTATCAAGGAGGCTTTGCTGCTGACTTACGTTAGCACTGGCCACATCAAGTGCGGCTTGAGCACTATCGAGTTCTGACGGAGATACGGCACCGGAATCAGCTAACGCCTTTTTACGATTATAGTTTAGCTGCTGATTATCATAGGTAGCTTTAGCCGCATCAAGTGCAGCTTTTTGCTGTTCAATTTGCCGATAGGTTTTCTCCTCAGCTGTTGAGGTTTTAGCATAATCGATAGCAATACTACCACTCATTTGACCTATCTTAGCATCCATTTGGTTAATTTGGGTCTGTAGACGTTGTATTGACAAATCCACGTCGGTACTATCAAGCACCATCAGGATATCACCTTTTTTTACTTCTTGGGATTCCTGAACCTGTTTAGTAACTAACCGCCCTCCTACATTTTCAAAGGCAAGCTTCACTTGTTCCGCTGTCAAAATCCCTTCTTTTTTCTCAATGGCCAGTGCCACCGCATCGTGACCTCTTAAAACCAGTAGCATCCCACCAATAAAAAGCAAGACAAAAAATATAAGGCCCACAACTATTGTTTTCTTTTTTAGATCCATATTCAGACTCCTATCAAATAAGTTTTTAAGCTAATCTAACTTTATTTTTTTCAATAACTGCGCTTCTTTACGATTGGACTTATCCATTAATCTGGCTGTGTAAGATATGTTCTGATAATATTTCTTACATAAATTTCTTACCATCCCCAGCGAGAGCAACAACTTTTTCTTGATCACCGCTGCATCATCATCCTTTTTTCACTGGCGTCGATTATTAAGCTAGACTAACCTTAATCCCGCTATCTCCAGATACAACTAAGGCTTTAGTCATCCTGAATCTTCAGGCTGACTAAAGCCCCTACAATGCGGATAATTTTAAGCTATAGAAAACGAGGTTCCTTACTAAGCAGCTGCTTCGTTTTTTCTATATCTTGTTTGAAATTTTCTGGGGCAATGTTTAAGGTTTTTGCTACATCGTCCCATTTATTAGTGTTTTTCTTCATTTCAAGTACCTTAGTAATATCACCAACAGCTTGATTTATTTGGTCGTTTTTCTCACTTTCCAAAACCGCGGCTGGTTTTACTGGTTCGGTATTTTCCGCCAAATAGCCAGCGGTAATCACATCACCCAAACTATAGCCTTGATCTAATAGATAATATACAACACTCTTAGGAATCGAAATGGTTTGGCCTACTGTGCCGATATAAGCATCTGCCTCAGTACACCACTCACTGTAGTTGCCGCTAGCATGACTCACCGCCGGCACACCACCATTAATTAATAACATCAATGCGAAAATAGCTACAATAATTTTTTCTTTCATAATAAACATACTCCTTTGTATTGTCCTTGTTATAATGTATTACATTTTATCTCTCTATGTATTACATTATAACTTATTGTATTACATTTTTCAAGTACTATATTACATTTTTATTTTTATTAACAGTTTTACTGTATCAGCTGTAATAATCTTTAATAATTTTTCAATATTTTGTTTACTATATATTAAATTTAATATATTCTTTATTTATAAAGGAAGGTGTTTATAATAGCTAAGCAAACCAATGTCACTGATGAGAAAACCACAGTTAGCGCCAGGGTTAATGCTACTGCAATTAATATTTTTAAACAAAAGGAAGTCCCTATTTCCGATGTAATCGAGGCGGGAATTATTTATTTTTTAAGTTTAGCCGACGACGACAAAGTCGCATACTTATTGAAAAACAACTCAGAGGTATTTGATAATGAGGACTTTAAAATCCCCAATACTTCGTGGCCCGAATGTATTAGGGCTGCCTTAGACTTAGATGAGTCCGCCTCAATAAAGGATGAGGTGCGAGGCTTTAAAGCAGCAGCAAAATGGTCTTCAGATAAGGGTGCATCTAGGCTTGCCCAGTTAAGCTTAAGAAAACTAAGTACTACAGAAATTATTAACAAAGCGGATTTTCTCAGCCAAAACGGGCAATTGCAAGAAGCACTAGCATATTATGATTACGCCATGGGTGTACTAAAAAAAGCCAATAAAACTAGGGAAATGGCTAGAATTAGCATGGCTGTCGGCGATGCCTATTGTTCTATTGGTAATTTTTCATTAGCCCTAGCTGCTTATGATGGTGCTGAAGCTAGTTTTACCAGCAGCGGCAAGCATGTCAGTGATACCGCAGAATTAACCTTAGCCCGCGGTATCTGCTTCCAAAAATGGGGAAAATATAAAGAAGCCGTCAGATACTTTGACGCCGCCCGCGAATTGTTTGTTCAACTCGGGAATACTGATAAACTTAATCAGACCATTACCAGAATGGCAATATGTATTGAATACTGCGATCCGGAATACTCTGTATCTTTTTTTGATAATGTTATTAATTATTTTGTTACAATGCAACAACAGCGCAAGGACAAAATGGCTAATTATAATAGCAACTCAAATTAATTTATCCTATTGCTTTTAACCTGCATTCTCCATTTACAGCAAAGCAATAAGGCCTAAAACAATTAATCAGCGCAATACAAAAAAGGGCCAAAATCCTCGCACTTTCTAGGATTTGGACCCTTTTTATCTTGCTTTTGATATCCAGTCATACTATTCTTATATTTCCTTTCCCTTGTAGAGAGTACGATATATTTCAACTTTTTTCCCTTGACTTTGATATTTAACTACTTCTGCCGGAAATTCGGCCTCTTTCGTGTATTTATATTTACCATTCAATAAATATAAATATATAACTCCTTCCGTTTTTTGCGATAATTCAAAGGCTTCTTTGTAAATTTTGGTTTTGGTCATAGTTACTAACACTCCTAGTAATTAAATAATTACCATTTTCCTCTTTTGTATTATAATAAGTGATATTTGTATTAAATGCAATTGTATTTTTATAATAATTTTGCCTCACCTTTTATTTTATAATTAGCAATTATTTAATATAAATCACCAGCAATACCATAATCGGCATAAAAAAATATTGGAAGGTCTTCCTCATTGTTAAGGGTGAGGAGGGCCTTCCAATATTTTATACATTTTTTGTTGGTTACTGTTTTTCAAATTGGTCTTTACCAACGCCGCAAGTCGGACAAACCCAATCCTCTGGCAGACTATCAAAGGTTGTTCCAGGCGCAATCCCGTTATCGGGATCTCCTACTGCTTCGTCATACTCATAACCGCAAATGGTACATACATATTTAGCCATTGTGCAACACACTCCCAGTTGTTTTTATATTTTATTTTAGGTATATTTTACCATTAATATTCCAAAATTTCTATTATTATTTTATTTTTTTTACTAATTAATTGTTTTTATCTCTTGGTGACAGATAGCCTCGTCAATAATTCTTTCAATTTATTTCGCAACAGCGTAGCTTCTTCCATTGTTAAGTGCGATGCACAAAAAACCTTTTCTGGTATTTCATAAGCAGCTTTCTTTAGTTCTCGGCCTTTATCGGTAAGCCTTATGCGAAGGTTTCGTTCATCGTCTTTGCTACGCTCTCGAAATAATATTCCCGCAGCCTCCATTTTTTTGAGCAACGGGGTTAAGGTGCCTGAATTTAGCAAGAGTCTTTCGCCTAATTCCTTTAAGGTAACGTCATCCTTTTCCCAGAGAACCAACAGCGTAATATATTGCGTATAAGTCAGTCCTAGGGTATCCAATATTGGTCTATATAAACCTGTAATCTCCTTCGCACAGGCATAGACAGCAAAGCATAACTGATTATCTAATTTAAGCAGACTATCTTTATCCATAATAATTACTCATTTCATCATTTGATTTAATTCGTGCTTTTTATTTTATCAAATTAAATGATGATATACCATAGCTAGTCTACCCAATAAGTGCGCGCTACTTACTATTTATCCTAGCAATTTTTCAATATCAGCCTTCATCGCCAGCGGCGTGGTTGTCGGTTCATAGCGGCCTACAACTTTTCCATTACGATCGATCAAAAATTTTGTGAAATTCCATTTAATCGAATCACCCAATAAGTAATCGGGAAAATTATTTTCCAAAGCCTCTTGTAACCCCTTCCCAATCGGGTGGTTTAGATCAAACCCTTGAAAAGGGATCTGACTTGTTAAATACGCAAATAGGGGATTAGCGTTTTCGCCACGTACATCAGACTTAGCAAACAAGGGGAAGGTTACACCGTAATTCAGCTGACAAAAACTACGCACTTCATCATTACTGCCTGGTTCCTGCTCCGCAAATTGATTGCTGGGAAACCCGAGAATCTCCAGCCCTTGATCAGTATATTGGTCATACAACGCTTGCAGTTCCTGGTATTGCGGCGTAAACCCGCACTTGCTGGCCGTATTGGCAATAAGGAGCACCTTTCCTTTAAAATCTCCCAACGAAACGTCCTTGCCATCAATCATTTTTACTGTAAAATCATAAACACTCATTTTTATAGCCTCCTAGTATTTTAATATTAGCCAATCTAATATATACATATCATTTTTTTAAAATTGCTAACTGCTCATCAATTTTTTCCCGGTCAAAACCAGTAATAACCTGATCATTAATCTTTAGTACTGGAATATTGAGCTGATTAGTCAGCGCCAAAAGTTCACTGCGCCCGGCTAAATCCGTCTCCACATTTATCTCGGTAAATTCTGCCTGCTTCAGTTTTAAATAATCCTTGGTCTTTTTGCACCACGGACAATCCGTTGAAGTATACACTGTAATCATTTCTCAGCCCCCATTTTTTCACTTTCTTTTTGACGCAAAATATATTTTTCAGCCAATAGGGCTGCCACCGTGCCGTCAGCAGCCGCAGTAGTCAATTGACGAATCGGCTTCGTTCTTACATCACCAGCCGCGTATACGCCAGCAATATTTGTTTCACAAGTTTCTCCAGCCTCAATGTAACCAGCTAAATCGGTTTTAATAGAAGTTTTAAACAACTCCGTCCGCGGCGAGGAACCAATATTGACAAAAACTCCGTCAAGTTCCAGTACCCTGGTCTGATGATCAACTATACTTTGAATATCCACGGACTCAACAACAGACTCACCATTAATCTTAGTAATCACCGAATTAAGTAAAATTTCAACATTAGCATACCCCGCAAGCTTCTCCTGTCGCAGCGTTTCCGCCGTCAACTTGGCGGAACGATTAATAAGATAGATCTTTTTTGCATATTTAGTTAAAAACTCAACTGCGCCAACCGCGGCATTTCCGCCGCCAACAACTGCGATCGTTTTCCCTTCATATAAGGGACCATCACACAATTCGCAGTAATGAACCCCATTACCACGAAACTTTTGTTCTTCCGCCGCCGGAAGTTCTCGCCGTTTGGCCCCAGAAGCGATGATAACAGCACGAGGCCGATAAATGGCTGTTTCCGTTTCAACAATTTTTTCGTTGTCTGTTAAAGTAACAGCAACCACTTTATCAAATTCATCAACAACCGCCCCAGCCTGCATTGCTTGCTGCTCTAGATTATCGATCAACTCACTGCCTTTAATCTTGTTAAAGCCCGGAAAGTTTTCAACTATATAAGCATTTTTAATCTGCCCGCCAACAAGTTCATCTTCCAAAATCAAGGTATTCAATTTCATCCGAGAACCATACAAACCAGCTGTCAACCCGGCAACACCAGCCCCAACGATAAATAAGTCAACTTTTTTTTCCGTTTTTCCCATAGTTGATACCTCGCTTTACTGCTTCCAGCCAATATAGATTGTGTACAATTAAATTGTACACAATCTATATTGGCTAGTCAACCCCTATTTTATGTTTTTACCTAGAAGCAAAGTAAAAAACCGCCAATTTCGGCACTAAAAAAAACAATCCTCCCATATATCGAGAGGATTGTTACCTTAGCATTATCTGTATCATTAATAATTAGCAGACCTAATTTCGAAATAAGCTTGGGGATGATCACAAACCGGACATGTTTTCGGAGCTTCAGTGCCGTAATGAATATGGCCACAGTTTGCACAAATCCAGCATTGTTTTTCTTCGCGCTTAAAAACACTGCCATCTTTTATGTTTTCAAGGAGTTTTTGATATCTTGCTTCATGTTCTTTTTCAATGGCCCCTACTGCTTCAAACAGGTAGGCAACTTTGGTAAAGCCCTCTTCTTGGGCGGTTTTAGCAAAACCGGCGTACATATCCGTCCATTCGTAATGCTCCCCTGCTGCAGCATCTACTAGATTGGCAGCAGTATCAGGCATCCCGTCATGTAAGAGTTTAAACCAAAGTTTCGCATGTTCTTTTTCATTACCTGCTGTTTCTTCAAAAAGATCCGCGATCTGGTTTAATCCTTCATTACGGGCTTTGGACGCATAGAAAGTATATTTATTTCTTGCTTGAGATTCTCCGGAAAATGCGGCTAAAAGGTTTGCTTCGGTTTTAGATCCTTTTAAATTCATCGTTCAATCTCCTCCTAATTAGATGGTAGTTTTCCAAAGACCGTGAAGATTGCAATAAGCATAGATTTCGGCCTTTTCTCTAGCTGCAAAAGTTGCTTCAGGTTTATCTGACGGCGAAAGCGAAATACGCTGGGTACTTGCACCATCAGCAACAGCAATCCATTCAATGTAATGGGCTTCGGTCATCGGATGTTCGACACTACCAACGCGAACAAATAATTTTCCATCTTTGCATTCAGCAACAGGAACATGCTTTTCAACAGCGGCATCGGTGGTATTAGCCTCTAGTTTTTCCATAGGTTTACCACAGCAGACTAATTGACCCCCGCCGGTTTTAATCTGCTCTACAATATTCCCACAAATACTGCAGCGATAAAACTTAATGTCTCCACTCATTTCACAAACCCCACTCTCATCTTTTATTTATTAGTCATAACTAGTAACTTTTAATATTTTTTACAATTAATATTGTATATCTTTGGATAATAATTGTCAAATGTTTAAATATATTTTTATCCCCTTATCTGACATACTAACTTAAAAGCAAAGTTAGGAGGCTGGAAAATGCATATTACCGTATGTATAAAGCAGGTTCCCGCTATATCAGAAATTGAAATTAACAAGGAAACTAATAATTTAGTTCGGGTCGGTGCCCCCTCAATGATTAATCCCGCTGATAAAAATGCCGTGGAGGAAGCCTTAACACTGAAGCAAGCCTATGGCGGAACCGTAACTGTCATTACCATGGGACGTATGGAAGCGACCGAAATTTTACGGGATTGCATTTCTATCGGAGCCGATAAAGGCTATATTATCAACGATGACACTATTGCCGGTTCTGATACTTTAGCCACCGGTTATGTATTAGCAGAGACTATTAAAAAACTCGGCGGTGCCGATGTCGTCTTATGCGGCAAGCAGGCCTACGACGGCTATACCGGCCAGGTTGGACCAGCTATTGCCGAACGGTTGGGATTTGTCCAATTAACTAATGTCCAAAAATTAGACCTTACCGATGATATTGTAACAGTTGAACGGCTTAATAATAGTGGGCTTGAAACTATTCAAGCAAAGCTACCGGTTCTGTGTACCGTTATCGAGAACTGCAATACTCCTCGTAATCCAACCGTCAAAGCAAGAATGGCTGCTAAAAAAGCGGAGTTTGAAGTTTTAACGACTAAAAATTTGGGGCTTGATTTGGCACGATCGGCTAGGAGGAATGATAATGAATAAGAATATCTGGGTTTTCATGGAAACATTTACAAATAAATCCAAAACGGTTAGCTTGGAACTTCTTGGCAAGGGCCGTGAACTGGCTGATTCTCGTCAGGAAAAATTAGTGGCGGTTGTGATCGGCCAAGAAGTTGAGTCAGCGGCTAACGAGGCCATATTATATGGCGCGGATCAGGTATTGACGGTGTCAGGTGCTGACTATGAAAATTATTCGACCGATGGTTATACATATGCGATGGAACAACTGGTCAAAAGCTATAATCCTTTGGTGGTTCTGATTGGTGCAACTCCCAACGGACGTGATTTGGGCGGTCGTTTATCTACCCGTCTTAATGTCGGTCTGGTGGCCGAAGCAATAGATTGTTATTTTGCCGCAGACAGCGATGAGGTTCAATGGATTCGCCCAGCCTTTAGCGGTAAGCTTTTTTCAAAGATCATAAACAAGAGCCGTCCTCAGTTGGCTACTATCGGCAGTAACATCTTTAGAGGCAATCAGCCTGATAAAAGCCGTACCGGCGATGTGATTGCCGAGAAAATTGTTACGCCTGCCACTTTAATTCGAACTGTTTTGCTTAATTTTACATCGGTCTTTGCCGGAGCAGATAAAGTATTGACTCTTGATAATGCCGAGATCGTTGTATCAGCCGGTCGCGGGATCGGTGATGCCGAAAAATTGGCCTTGATTAAAGATTTTGCTGATTCCATCGGGGCTGCTATGGGAGTTTCAAAACCATTGGTAGATGCCGGCTGGGTCCCCAGTGAACTCCAAGTCGGCGTAACCGGTAAAAAGGTAGCGGCGAAGCTTTATATTGCCTGTGGTATCTCCGGCGCGCTGCAACATACCCTGGGAATGAAGGATTCCGAGCTGATCATCGCAATTAACAATAATCCAGAAGCACCTATTTTTAAAATAGCGCATTATGGTATTGTAGGCGACCTCTTTAAGGTAATTCCGGTCTTGAAGGAAGAGTTTGCAAAACTTCCCCGCATTGTTTAACCAATAATTTTACAAACGGCTTTTAAAATTTAGTGTCTGACTATTTCAAAGACCTAACTTCTATTTTATTACCAGCAAGAGAATCTTAATAATCCCAAGTATTCCAATGAAAGCTATCCCCATAATGATAACAAATATGTTCCCTTTTTGAGCTTGATTATTGTTGGTTAGATATTGATTATAAAGAAGCACTCCAGAAATTACGGCAAATAAAAACGCAGTGGCATTAGAATAACTTACTAATATATAACAGCCGATAACAAATAGCACTTGCATTATTCTATTGAGAATAGTTTTATCCAAACTGACCATAATCTCCTCCGTTACAAATAAAGACACAGCAGAGTCATTGTGCTGTGTCTTTGGCTTCAAGATATATTATTCATTATATAATTTCTACCGAGTTTAAGATTTTCCTGCAAGTAGTTAAAATATCCTGAGAACGTCAATCCATCATTATAAACTTGGTCAATGATACTGCTGAAGTTAGACCGCGATAATATTTTATTGCCGAAATATTTGCAGGGTAAGACACCTTAGGCTACCACCCCCTGCTAATATTGCATTAGGGTGAAATTCTATTATTTCAACCCCTTTACCATAAAGGACTTTTTTGGTCTGGGCAGACAATGCGATGTCATAGTGAAAAATAACATTTTGTTTTAACGGCACGAAGGAGCAGGCCCAGTTTTTTTGTTCTTGGTCACTGACGTCAATAATCTCGATTTCTCTTGATGCCATGAAGCTTTTAAAGTCAATAGGCTCGCTTCGCTGGTTCGTGATATGAAATACCGAAAGGAAAGCTGGCAAGAATGCCAAGGCTAGGTTTTTATTTACCTGGCCGTATATCATGTCGGCATGCATGAACCGGCGGGCTTTGGGAGCTTCAACATAAATGACTTCATCAAATAGGGTAAGCACTTTGGGGATTAAGTTTTCGATAGACTGGCGATGATGTCGTTCGGTACAAACAATTAGTATAATTTCTGGTGAAAGCAGTAAACACCCTTCAAAATGGTCGATTGACGAAAACTCGTGAAACAAAGGTATCTCTAGTCTGGTCAGCGCTTCCTTTACTACAATTTCTTCGCCTTGCCGTCCGCCTCCCATCTGAGAAAGAATAGCTCCTTTCCTAGTGATTACTGCTATATCATGTAGATATGCAAGGCTTGGCAGCGTATCCATAAAACTTTTATGGTATTGTACATAGTCACTCAATTCTAAGACTTCGATGTTGTGAGATTGTAACAATTTCTTATAAGCTGCATGCTCCGCCAAATATTTGCCGACATCAGGAATTGAGTCGAATAAATAATATCCTGTGGTAATGTTGTTCATCTGTTTTATAGATTCGCGCGGACTATGCAACATGACTGTTCTAAGACAGCCCCAGCGTTCTGTGCCATAGTGCTGGATGGACTGCACTTGCATATTGGGTCACCACCTTTAGCGAGCGATGCGGCTAATATAACCATAAAGAGAAGTAGTTATTCTTTTGCAATTGAATCGTAAAATAGACCAGCCACAATCAGGCCGGTCTATTTTATGTCATCTCATTTTTCATCACTATTTTAATGTAACAAAGACCTTTACATCAGCGTCATGAATCCGGGAGATCAATCTTTTTTTCCTTAGATTATCATAAAAAGAGGATTATTCCATTTTTTTGTCGAAAACTCAATTGTTCTAATTGTCGAATTATGAGACGATTGACATATAATTTATATTTGGCAAACCTAGTGAAAGCTAGGGACGCAAAGCTATGGATCTACAGTTATATTTATATGACCAGGATTGCCAGGCCGCGGTTTTCGAAGAATGCTATGGGCTATGGTATATTACTGCCCATAGCATTTTGGGCGTTCAAAGGAGGAAATGTCTTATGAATTTGGGGTTTGATGACTCTCCAACGATAAAAGTTACTATTATGAATTTTTCTTTGTATATTGGTGGTCTTAGTATTTATGGGATTTATTTTTTTACTGACCTTCCATCTGGCGTCTGCCAAATTGCTATCAGCCTAATGTTGTTTTTGCTGCTTTGCGCCTTTCCAAAACGGCAAACTCGGCTGGCCTATATTTTTGTCATCCCCGCCTTTATTATCCATCACGGACTGCTTTTCGTCATGCAATCAATGCCAGCCATCAATTGGGAACATTTTACTACTATTATCTTTTTTTCGGGAGTATTGTACGCGCCAGTTCTACCTGGTATTTTCCTTCCAATTATTGCGGCTGCCTCTCTATCTTTTTACTTTTTAATAAATCAAACTGAATCGTTTATTGCGGTGACGGTGGGAAAAATGCTTGGCACTATTCTGCTAGCTGTGCTCATGGCTAGGTACGCCCGCGCCATAAGAAGTATAACAATGGAACGCGACCAATTTTATCATACCAGTATTATCGATTCGCTTACCGGACTATATAGCTTCAGCCACATTGTAGAGGTTGGACAGCAATTGCTTAGTGCTGGAAAGGAGCTCATCGTAATCTTTTTTGATCTTGATAATTTCAAAAATATTAACGATACCTATGGGCATCTGGTCGGCAATCAAGTGCTGCATCAATTCGCCCAAAATTTGAGCGAGGTGGCTGGCGAAAACACAGTATCCGGCAGGATGGGGGGCGATGAACTCGTCTTGCTGTTAATAAAAGAGACTAAAATGCAAAAATCGGTTAATGAAATATTAGAAGAACTAAGCAATAAAAGCTATATACCCGACCCCAAGCTGATACCAATATACCTTTCCTTTTCATATGGTATTGCTGAGTCAGAAGTAACTGCTACCTCAAATATTGAAGAACTCCTGAGTTTAGCTGATAAGGCCATATATTGTAATAAGTTTTCCCAACCTACCAGCTTTTACAACTGTACTAACGAAATTGGCATCACCGGACGTTTCCGGGAACTATTTAAAGTATTGTCGCAAAAAGACATGTATACCTATGTGCATTCCTTGAATGTTGCACAATACAGCACTTTACTGGCAAAAAAAATTGGTCTAAATTCTGCCGATGTGGAAAATTTACGTTTGGCAGGATATCTGCATGACATTGGTAAATTGGTGGTTCCCAATGAAATATTGCGAAAACCTAGTCGGCTGGACGATGACGAGTATAAGACAATAAAATACCATGTTAAAGATGGAATAAATCTGTTACAAGCAACGGACATCAATGACATTGTTCTTAACGCCATCGCCTACCATCATGAACACTATGACGGCAGGGGTTATCCCTACGGCTACTCCGGAACAAATATTCCTCTCGCCGGTCGGATTTTGGCAATCGCCGACACTTATTCGGCAATGACGGTAAAAAGATTATATCGGCACCAAAGCACTCAGGAAGAAGCTTTGCATGAACTGACTCTAAATAAAGGAAGCCAATTTGATCCGGAACTTGTCGACCAATTCGTGGCTCTTTTTCGCTAGATAAACCTAATGGAGGGGTTAGCGAGAAAAAGGCGTTATAAAAAGAACTCATCACAATTTAGTGATGAGTTCTTTTTATAACGTCAACCTCTCAACGATAATCTTCCCTTATTAAAAAAGATGCCTTACATTTGGTAAGGCGAAACGAAAAAAAGTTTAACTCTGACATTGTTATTGTATAACTTTATTTGTACAGAAATGTTACGAAAGTGTGAAAAATTTGTGACATAATGAAAGCAGGAGTCCCCCACCATGGTCGCCAAGCAACAATCATTTTCTCCTTGGATTTGTCTATATAACTCTTTGTAAAAATGCTTTTGTCCGGGACTGAGAAGGCGAGCCAAACACAGTTTCCGGGTCCCCCTGCTCGACAATTTCGCCATTATCCATAAAGATTACACGATTGGCAACTTCTCTGGCAAAAGCCATTTCGTGAGTAACAACAATCATGGTCATATGTTCTTCGGCCAGTTTGCGCATAGTCTTCAGAACTTCACCGGTGAGTTCTGGATCCAGGGCTGAAGTAGGTTCGTCAAACAACATAATATCCGGATTCATGGCCAGCGCCCGGGCAATAGCTACTCGTTGCTTTTGCCCCCCTGACAGCCGTGAGGGGTAAACATCCCGTTTTTCGGCTAATCCTACTTTGTGCAGTAGTTCTTCGGCTTGCGGCACAAATTCTTCCCGTTTAACGCCTTTGACGGTAAGCGGGGCTTCAATAAGATTTTCTAATACTGTGAAATGGGGGAATAGGTTAAACTGCTGAAATACCATCCCCATTCGGCGGCAAATTCGCCTGGCCTCAGCTTCGGTCGCATAGCGCACCTGACCGTCAGGCCCACTGTCCGCCAAAATATCTCCTTGGATTTCGAGAGTACCCTGGTCAATAGTTTCCAAACGGTTTAAGCAACGCAAGAAAGTACTCTTGCCGGAGCCGGAAGGACCGATAATGGCAATGACCTCGCCTTGATTAACTTGCAGCGAGATGCCTTTTAATACTTCCAAATTATTAAACTTTTTATGAATATTGATAGCTTTAATCATGTTCATAGCTTATACCCCTACTCATCATATACAGCATACCTTTGTTCAAGTTTCTGGAACATCCAGGTAAGCACCAGTGTCATAATCAGGTAAAACACAGCAGCCACAATAAACGGCGTGGTATCAAAATCACGTTGCACAATTGCCCGCGTGGTCCTAAGCAAATCGTTCATGGCCAAAACATAGATGAGCGAGGTATCTTTGACCAGAGTAATGGTTTCATTGCTTACCGGCGGCAGTACTCGTTTGATAACCTGCGGCAGCACAATGCGCTGCATAGTCTGCCGATACGTCATTCCCAGAACCTTAGCTCCTTCATACTGCCCACGGTCAATGGACTGAATCCCGGCCCGGAATATTTCAGCAAAATACGCTGCATAATTCAGCACAAAGGCCACCATAGCAGCCGAAAAGTCTGGCAGCCGTACGCCAATGTATGGCACAAATGGCAACCCGAAATAGATGAATAATAACTGCAGCATTAAAGGGGTTCCCCGAAATAGCCAGATGTACACCCCGACCGCACTGCTAAGGGCCTTGAATCTCGAGATGCGTGCCAAGGCCAACAGCAGCCCAAGCGGTAAGGCCAAAATGATAGTTGAGAAAAACATTTGCAGTGTTACTACCGTACCTTCCAGCAACGGCGGTAATATGCTCAGTATATATTCCATTTGTTACTTCCTTACTTTACAATGTCTTCGCCAAACCATTGCTGAGAAATTTTTGCCGAGGTTCCGTCTTGCTTCATCTCATCCAACGCTTTTTGCAGTTTAGCTAACAGTTCTTTGTCGTCTTTGCGCATCCCTACGCCATATTCTTCCGAGCCAAAGTATTCAGTAAGAATAACATATTCACCCGGTTTCTTAGCTATGTAGTAACGGCCTACGATCTCATCTACAACAACGGCATCCAGACGTCCTGTTTTCAAGTCCATCAAGGCAGCTACATTATCACCAAATTTTTTAAGTTCTTTAAAGGATTTGGTGGTAGTTTCATCTTTTTCTAGGGCTTCAATACTGCTGCTGCCGTCCTGTACACCAACCACCTTGCCGGCCAGATCAGCTTTGGTCTTGATCGCCGAATCGGCAGCTACAACGATAATTTGACGATTTTCCATATACGGATTGGTGAATAAAATATTTTCCTTACGCTTTTCCGTAATTGTAAGTCCATTCCACAGTACGTCTACTCGCTTACCGCTAAGTTCGGCTTCTTTACTGTTCCAGTCAATGGGCTTAAATTCGACTTCCATTCCCAATCTCTTAGCGGCTTCTTTAGCCATATCTACATCAAAACCTACAATATTGTTCTTATCATCGCGAAAACCCATAGGCGGAAAATTGTCATCAAGGCCCACCACAATTTTTTTCTGGTTGGTTCCACATCCAGCTACCAATACACTTGCCAGCAATACAAGCAACATGACGGTTATTAATTTTTTCACGCTTTACGCCTCCACTCTCCCTATAATCTATTTCTATTTTACTTTAATATATTAAAGTTTGGAAGCGATAAAAAATGTCATTTTGAAAAACGGCTTGACCTCCTTACTATAAATCTTGCATTTACAGCGTCAATCACACTATTTTATTCTTTTAGTAAAGACAAATCCGTACGCAGTTACTTACTCCATCGCCAGAAGTCCATTATAATATTTTGTCGGGGATTGCACTAAATTTATGGTAATGTAGTAATTGAAATAAATCTAATGGGCTGTATGAATAAAGGAAATGTTTCATACTTGCTCAAGGTCTAAACTAAATACAAAGCCAGTAACTATTCACTAGGTTGCTGGGTTTCATAAAAATTTACTTTAGAGCGTGGCATTTTAATACTGTAATGTAGTATAATACTAGGCATAGATTTTTGTCGACAGTTTCATGGATGCTGTTAATTTTAAAAGAATGTTGAGGAATAAATATGAGTATTAAATCACTTACACCACTGGAAGGGCGGTATGGAGCCATTACCCAGCCTTTGGGCAACTATTTTTCGGAATGGGCTTTAATAAAATACCGTATTCATGTCGAAGTGGAGTGGCTCATTGCCATGGCCGGCAATCCTGCTTTTGCTGAAATCCGCCAATTCACTCCAGACGAAATTGTTTTTTTGCGCAACATTGTCAAAAATTTTGATGAAACGGCCGCGCTAAAGATTAAGGAAATTGAACGCACTACCAATCACGATGTAAAGGCGGTAGAATATTTTCTTCGTGAAACCCTAGGAAGCATATCACTGGCTGATGTACTGGAGTTTATCCATTTCTCCTGTACTTCAGAGGATATTAACAATCTTTCCTATGCGCTAATGCTTAAGCACGGCATCGAAGATGTTTGGTTACCGGCAGCCGAAACCCTGGTTCAGACCGTTACGGCTATGGCGAAAGAAGATCAAGCTATCCCGATGCTGGCCCACACCCATGGACAAGCAGCCTCACCGACAACGGTAGGCAAGGAACTGGCCGTGTTTGTCTACCGTTGGAACCGCCAGGTAAAACAAATTCGTTCCCAGGAATATCTGGGTAAATTCAACGGTGCCGTCGGCAACTTCAATGCGCACAGTATTGCCTATCCGGAAGTAGACTGGGAAACGGTTTCCCGTTCTTTTGTCGAAGGCTTGGGATTGACATACAATCCGCTGACAACTCAGATTGAATCCCATGACTATGTGGCAGAGTCATTCCATGCTCTTACGCGGTTTAACAATATTCTGTTGGATTTTGACCGTGACATGTGGCTTTATATTTCGCTTGGCTACTTTAAGCAAAAAGCGATTGCTGGTGAAGTTGGCTCGTCTACCATGCCGCATAAAGTAAATCCGATTGACTTTGAAAACTCAGAGGCAAACCTAGGTATGAGCAACGCCGTGCTTGACCATCTGGCCAACAAGCTGCCTATCTCCCGTTTGCAACGTGACCTTAGCGACTCTTCGGCGCAACGCAATATTGGCACAGGTATCGCCCATTCACATATTGCCATTACTTATACTTTAAAAGGTCTTAGAAAAACAGTAGTTAATGAAGAGACCCTTGCCGCCAATCTGAACCATGCTTGGGAAGTTCTGTCCGAAGCAGTACAAACGGTGATGCGCAAACACGGCCATGCCAATTCCTATGATAAGCTGAAAGCCATTACTCGCGGCAAAGGCATCAGCGAAGAAGACATCAAAGCTTTTATCGAAAGTGTAGAATTGCCAGCAGCAGACAAAAAACGCCTGTTGGCCTTAACCCCGTCACAGTATGTCGGTGTGGCCGCTTCCTTGATAAAACATATACAGTAAAGCAAACTGTTACCGTCGTTTTTTTATAAGAGACAGGTCCTAAAATTAAAGGACCTGTCTCTTATTATCATTAAGCCCAGTCGTTATTCAACAATTAAACCGTCTGCGGCAAACAACTAGTCGCAGACGGTTTAACTTTGTAGCTTATTTACTAATATAATTGGTTATAGATTTCGAAAACCATATCTTTAGTTAGTTCCGTATAATTATTAGCCATTAATCGGCCTTGTTTTTTCATTACACTTTCCGTAAAAGAACGAAGTTCTTCTTTACTCACACCATATTCGTGCAGTGGCTTTTTCTGCAGAATTTGATTGAGTAACTTTTCCAGCTCATCATATACTTGCTCTTGCTTACAATCAAGGATTATTGTTAACAGGCTATTTAATTTTTCGATTTTTCCCATAGGCTTTAATTTCAGATATGTTTTAAAAACGCCAGTAAATATCACATAATTGGCTTCACCATGCGGCACATGATACACTGCACCCAGCGGATAACTCATCGCGTGTACCGCCCCGCACCCGGCATTGCCAAAGGCAATGCCGGCATAGGTACTGGCAATTAAGAAATCATTCAGCAGCGATTTTCTGACTACTTCGCCCCCCCGCACTACTTTCTGGTAGCCGGAAAGAATCATTTCAATGGCCTGTACCGAAAAGACTTCGCTAATCAGAGAAGCTTTTGGTGACAAATAAGATTCCATCGCATGGACCAACGCATCAATCGAACTTGTTGCAAAAAATCTAAACGGCAAATCAGCAAGTAGTTCTGGTATCAATACGGCTTTATCGGCAAATAATTCTGGCACAGAGAGCCCCATTTTGGTATGACGGGCTTTAATTTCCAAGATCGAGATATTTGTCACTTCACTGCCAGTGCCGCAAGTCGTAGGAAGAATAAGCAATTCTTTGGCTTTTACAGCCGGTATTACATGATCAAATAAATCTACTACCGGTGAGACCGTCGCTAAAGCAAATAATTTAGCCATATCAATAATTGTACCGCCGCCTACAGCCACTACCCTGTTATACTGAATATCTTTAATATCACGGTAGATGGCTTCCACCATTTCATCACTTGGTTCACCTTGGCCATATTTACGGATAAAAACTACCTCAGCACCTTTTACCAAGTCCTTGAAATAAGCCGTGTACGTATGCTCGCTGGTAATAATTAAATCACCCGCACCAATCCCCAGCGTTTCTACAAACTCTCTACAGGTTTCAACTAACACAATATCCGGCACTAAACTAAATTGTTTCATCTAAGATTACTCCTACATGCAACTTTTAATTGCATTTTCTAAGATTGTAAGCCCCGCATCGACTTGAGCATCTGTAATGACCAGCGGCGCTAAGAACCGCAGCACATTCTTATAAACACCGGCATTTTCAATAATTAGGCCATGCTGCGCACAATACTGGACCACTTTGTCCACTAATTCGTCATTGGGCGCTTTGGTGGTCTGGTCTTTTACCAGTTCAAGGCCGATCATGGCGCCAAGCCCGCGCACATCGCCGATGACAGGATATTTTTTCTTCCAGGATTCATAAGTTGCCGTCACTTTTTTACCAATTTCTTGAGACCGCTCGGCCAGGTGATCTCTTTCCATAAGTTCGATAGTTTTAAGCGCCGCGGCACAGGACAAGGCATTGCCGCCAAATGTACCGCCAATAACCCCCGGGGTAACGCCGTCCATAATTTCACTGCTGGCAATTACGGCGCTGATCGGCAGCCCTGCCGCGATAGACTTTGCCGCAGCGATAATGTCCGGTTCACAGCCGGCTTCTTGCCAATATTCCGAGGCAAACATTTTACCGGTCCGGCAAAAGCCGGTTTGGACTTCATCAGCAATCAACAAAATTCCATGCTTATCACAAATTGCCCGCAACGCCTTTACCCATTCGATAGGCGCCGGAATAAATCCGCCTTCGCCTTGAAGCGGTTCTAATACCATAGCCGCAATCTGATCGGCCGGCGAACATTCTTCAAATATTTTATAAACCGAATTGATACAGAAATCAAGGGCCTGTTTTTCGGTCATACCTTCCGGCTTTCGATAAAGATAAGGGTACTCGGCCCGATAGATGCCATCCGGGAATGGTCCCATCCCAATGGCATAGGCTTTCTTGGACGTCATTGCCATAGTAAGCATTGTTCGGCCATGAAAAGCTCCGGAGAATACAATAATATTTGGTCTCTTAGTATATGACTTGGCAATCTTTACGGCATTTTCATCGGCTTCTGCGCCACTATTTGCCAAGAAAGTTTTTTTCTTGCCCCCTCTTACCGGTACTATAGCATTTAGTTTTTCCGCCAATTGTACATATCCTTGATGGGTGACAATATTAAACATACCGTGAAAATATTTTTCCGTCTGTTCTTTTACCGCTTCGATGATTTCTGGTTGACTGTATCCGATATTTAAAACCCCAACTCCACCTACCCAATCAAGAAAGCAGTTTCCGTCTACGTCCTCCAGCATCGCCCCTTCGCCACGGGCAATAGCAACCGGATATGCACAACGCACAGCCGAGGAAGTGGCGTCTGCCCGGCGAGTAATCAATTCTTGCGCCTTGGGCCCCGGCAAGGTCTCGGTAATAATCTTAGGTAATGCATCTCTTAGCATATCAATTCCCCCATTCGTATATAAAACGGTTATATATACTTAATAAATTTTTAATACCTCTAACATTTTTCTATCTCGTTCATTAATTTCTTCTAACGCTTCTGTTTCAGTATAATGATAGAATCCCTGGCCAGATTTTACACCGTAACATTTTTTTGCAATCATATCTTCCAATAAACTATTTTTTTCATTACTGTTGCACAGATCGGGATAAAGATATTTAGCAACATTGTTAAAAACTTCTATCCCACCCAAATCTACAATTTTAAATGGCCCCGAACAAGAATAACGAATTCCGTTACCATATTTTAAGGTACGATCAATATCTTCTGGTGTCGCCACACCGTTCTCAACAAGATAACTTGCTTCCCGTAACAAGGCAAATTGCAGACGATTGGAAATAAACCCTTTTATATCTTTTTTTAGAACAACCGGCTCTTTATTAACACTCTTCAAAACAGCTAGTAACGTGTCAATAATCGCATTACTTGTGGTTTTACTTCTTACCACTTCAACTAACGGTATGATATGCGGCGGATTTAACCAGTGCGTTCCACAAAACCGTTCTGAATGAGTTATATGTTTTCCCAGTTCGTTAATTGAAATCGCTGAAGTATTTGTCGTTACTATTGACTCGGCTGGCAGCACTTCTGACAGCATCTGTAAAAATTCAATCTTACTCTCTAATACTTCCGGAATTGACTCAATTACTAAGTCAGCATTTTTAAAACAATTACTATCCATTGTGTAAATAATACTGTTTTGTATTTTTTCCGACTCTTTTGTCGTTACTATCCCATTTTTTATTGCGATATCTTGGCAATCGACTATAATTTTTCTTGCACGTTGAAAGCTTGCTTCTCTCGGCGCATATAAAACAGTATGATAGTTAAATTGGGCAAAGGTTTGAGCAATAGAGGCACCCATAAGCCCGGCACCCGCAATGACAACATTTTTAATATCTATTTTAATCTTCTCCTTTCCCCCAAGTTCAAAAACACAGATTGTTATTATACAAGCGCACCCGCTGCTTTTTGCAAATATTTTTGGGCCAACCGTGCAAATTTCCCCAGATTTTCATTAGTATCTCCGGGATACCCTTGTTGGTACAAGTCAGCAAGCCTGGTGAAATACTCTTTACACGGTCTTAATTCCGCAACTCGCATCAGTTGGCCTAACTTAAAGGAGTATGCTTCTTTTATTTCACGTACATATGCAAAGTCTTCAAAATTGCCTTCAAACATGGCAAATAGCTCAAAAATAGCTTGTTCACAATGCCGGTCATACGCTTCACGAAAATATGTTTCTGCTGTTTTTTTATCTGCTTTTACCCCACCTTTTCCCGATTTATAATATAAACCCAGTTCATAAATGGCCTGCGGCTGTTCTTCTTTTGCCTGGTTAAAATACGCCAGCCCTTTTACCTCATCGATTTGTGTTCCAAATCCATAGGTATAGCTCATACCAAGCCGGTACTTTACCGCTGTTTCGTATCCACCATCATCGTGAGCTAACACGGTTTGAAATAATCGCTCTTCAATTTTACAATCAGACGAAATACCTAAACTATACCGCATACAATAAGCCAACTGATATATGGCCGGAATATACTGTTCATCTGCTGCTTTTTTATACCAAGCAACCGCTTCTATATAGTCTTTCAGTGCATATTGATATTGCGCATAAGCAAAAAACGCTTTTTTGTCAGTTAGCTGCTTATTTTCCCAATATAAGGTTTCGCTTAACGCCTTCTCGTGTTCAATATCGGTGTAGGTACTCATGATATTCCCCTTTAACAAAATCCTTTAGCCGCGCAGGGCCCCGAACTGCACATAGCACACCCCTGCTGCAAATCATGAATATTTTTTCCATCCAAATAAGCATTACAGCGAAACCTATCAAAAGTAGTTTCCGTCAATGCGCCTGTTGGGCATTTTTCAACACACACTTTACATTTTCCCGTCTTATAATAAAGACAATACGAGGTTTCCGGTCTTTGAGTAGGCGGAATATCGGCATCAATAATTATACTGCCCAGCCTTCCGGCGGTCCCACTTGGCGTAATTATAAGATGATTTAGACCGAAAGTGCCAATACCGGCAATTACCGCCGAAGCCTTGTGCGACCATTTCGTCGTTAATTCAATAGGATCAAAGTTGCATGTGGGCGGTTCATGTTCCGCCCTTATTCCTCTATCCTGTAATTTGGCTCTTAGCCGGCACCCAATTCTTTCTAAAAGAGCATTGGTAATGGTATAATTATCCGACCACTCTTGTACAATTACGTTTTTCCCCTGAATCTTTTGAATGATCGAAAGGGAATACGGTATAAAGTACACAACAACAG
Organism: Bacillota bacterium; assembly: GCA_017889625.1. Classification (GTDB taxonomy): domain Bacteria; phylum Bacillota; class Negativicutes; order Sporomusales; family CTSoil-080; genus CTSoil-081. The sequence continues at coordinate 58,676 of JAGGAD010000017.1, forward strand.
TTTTCGCCGTCGGCAGTATCTCATTAGGATGAAGCTGTTTTGTTTTAAGAATATCGCTAAGTTTAGCATAGAGCGGGTCTTGCGCACTCGCATACCCGATTATAGCTTCACGATACCGGAAGCTTTCCTTATGCTGCATTACTTCTTCTTGGACAATTGTTTCAATGATGGTTGATAATCCGTCCACACCAATCCTCCTTTCTGCCTTAACCGTAAAAACTAGCCGTTAAACACTTCTAAAGCCTGCACAAAATCGGCAATTAAATCCTCCCCATCTTCAATACCTACGGAAATCCGCATAAGACCATAGGAAATCCCCATTTTTTTAAGTTCTTCCTGTGGAACATGATGATGCGAAGAATGCAACGGATGGGAAAGAGTAGTTCTAATACCGCCCAAAGTAGGCGCATAGTGCGCTAAGTGCAATCTGTCCATAAATTGATTAATTTTTTTCGCATCATTCGGCATTTCAAAACTCAGCATCCCGGTCATACTCTCATTATCTTTAAATAATTTTTCCGCCAAAACGTGCTGAGGATGACTTTCCAGCGAAGGATGATTTACATGCAGTACGGCCGGGTGGTCATTCAGCACCTTAGCCAGCAAAGCGGCATTTTTCATTTGTTTTCTGACCCGTAAATCCATCGTATGGATACCCCGATAAACCATCCAGGCACTAAATGGACAGCCGGATGTTCCCGTAAGCATTCTAATTGTATGTATCTTATTATAAATTTCTTCATCATTTACGGTAATCGATCCTGCCAAGGCATCGCTGTGCCCGTTAATATATTTGGTAAGACTATTAATAACAATATCAGCGCCCAAGGCGATCGGTTTAATAGCAATCGGAGTAGTAAAAGTATTATCCACCATCAGCAAAGCACCGCAAGAATGAGCCAGTTTTGCCAATTCCCCAATATCCGCCAGACGGTCAGTAGGATTACTTACAACTTCCGTATAAATCATTTTTGTTTCCGGTCTAATTGCGGCTTGAACCGCCGGCAAATCACCAAAATCTACATAATCAACTTTTACACCATATTTTTGCAGCAATAAGTTAATTGCATCAAATGTTTCTCCATAAATATTCGAATTGGCAATAAAATGATCGCCTGGTTCTAACAACGAAAAATAGGTTGTAGTAATGGCTCCCATGCCCGATGAAAAAATAAGAGTATGAGTACCTCTTTCCATAAACGAAATGGCTTTTCCTAATGCATTACGATTGGGATTACGCGTACGTACATAAGTATAACCTTTTTCATCATATGTATTTTGCACATCTTCCAAATTTCCCATCGTAAAAGCTGTTGTTAAAAAAATAGGGAAAGATTCTGGCTTCAGTGAACAACCATTTAAGGTTTCACCTTCATACAACAGTTGAGTTGCTTCACTAAAATTCATTTCCTTTTTCATAAATACATCACCACCATATCAAATTTTAAAGAATAAAGTTACAACAATTGGCTAGCCAATCGGTGTAACTTCATCGTTTCTCAACCTTGGTTGAGGTCATTGTATAGTCTATATTTGATACAGAGTCAATCTTTTCTTTACACAACCTGTTACAATATCTTTCTATTTTTCTTCAGTAACAAGTATTTGGATTTCATACGGACAATTATGATATTCCACTAAATTATCTTCGTATTCATTAGCGATTACATAGGGCGGAGTTTTGTGATTTTTAAAATATTCCGCGATAAATTCTGGATTCCAATTCTCTGTACGGATTTTCCCCCGGAAGCACAAATATTCACCGGCGGGCAATTCCCAAAACCACTTTGCCTCATCGAAAGGTTTTTCTTTTAAGTAGATAAAATATTTATTAGCTACAAACTTTTTCTCTACCAAGCTCGCAAATTCGGCAATATAGCCATATTGTCGACGATATTTTAGATCTTGGCTATTTTTCAGTTTTGCCAATCTGGTTTCAACACTTTCTACTGTATCACTTTCCAAATAATCAACAAACATCACATATCGTTTATCCAAATGAGACACATATGGAATATTATCAAAATGATGCCGCTCTAAGTATTTAAAATAATTAATATACCAATGAATGTCATCATACGTTTCCTGTATCTTTTCCAATTCACCAGCTATTCTCTGTTTCTGAATTTCCAGGTAGGCTAACATTTTATCGGTCTTTCCCTCTTCTAAAATTTCAGCAATTTCCGGTAAAGACAGCCCTAGCCTTCTTAAATACTTAATCCGGTCAATATAATGAAATTGTTTAAAAGAATAGTAGCGATACCCTGTCTCGGGATCAATATACTGTGGTTCCAATAACTTTAAATTAGAATAATTTCTCAATGTCTGTACGGAAATCCCCATAATTCTTGCTGTATCACCAATCGAATACAAATCATCCATACAAACAACCTCCCTCTTAGTTGCTGATCTTATCTTTTTATATTATCATTGATAAAGAAACACGTTACTGCACTTTCTGCAAAAAGCATCTCCATTATTACATTATACTATGAAGTTTTCTTTGTATATACTCCTCACATCAGATACTAACCATAAAATATTGATTCTGAAATAATAATTGACTTTATAGTTATGGTAGAGTTTATAATGATATCAATTCAATACATGACATTATCTTAAAAACAAAGGGGTTTTTATTAAAAAACACCCCTTTGTTTTTTTTTAACAGAAAATAGCATTTAACTATTGAAACTAAGGAAAAGGAGGTTACTTTTAAATACTACTAAAAAGCTCATAGCTTTCATTTACATTATAAAAGGAGATGTTAATCATGAAAAAGGCTGTCTCATTATTCTTGTGTATAGTACTCTTTGGCGTTTTTCTTGCTGGCTGTGGAAAAAATGAATCGGCGGTAAGTCAAATTGTAATCGCCAGAAACCTCGACATTACCGATTTAGACCCTACTTCTACTAATGATAATACTTCCATTTGGACGTTATCACTATTATTAGAAGGTCTCGTAAAGGCCAGTGATGACGGGAAAAAAATTGAACCAAGTTTAGCCAAAAGTTGGGAGATTAGTTCTGATGGGCTAACCTATACCTTTCATTTAATACCTAATCTTAAGTTTTCCGATGGTACCCCTGTAAAAGGAGAAGACTGGGTATTTTCCTTTGAACGGGCTAAAAATACTGCAGAAAAATATTGGAAATTTGCTGCAGAAAACATTACTGAAGTTACGGCCCCTGATGACCAAACACTTGTTGTAAAAATTAAAGAACCAAATGCATCAACATTATCTTACTTCTCCATGTTTAACATGACAGTTCAATCGAAAGCAGCCTATGAAAAAGCCGGCAGCTATGCAGAAAAAGGTCCAATTGGAACCGGCCCCTACTATGTAAAAGAATGGGTAAAAGATAACTATCTACTGCTTGAAAAGAATCCCTACTACCATGCACAAGGCGAACCTAAGACAGCGCAAATTAAGTTCGTGGTTGTTCCAGATGACAATGCCCGAGTGATGCAGTTGCAGTCCGGTGCCGTAGATATTATTACCGATGTTCCTTATAGCAGTATGGCAACACTGAAGAACGCAAATGATATTCAAACTATGGGAATTCCTTCTACCAGCGATCGTTACTTAGTATTCAATACAACCGATCCGATTTTAGGCAATGCCAAGGTAAGGCAAGCGCTGCTGTATGCAACCAATAAACAAGATATTGTCAATATGGTGTTAAATGGATACGGCGAGGCAGCCATTTCTTATATGCCGAAGAACGGCTTGTTCTGGAACGATCAAATCCAGCCAGCACCCTATGACGTAGAAAAAGCTAAAGCATTACTTAAAGATGCAGGCTATCCTAACGGATTCGAAGTAGAAATATTGGTTCGTTCCGGTAATGCAGTATTTGAGCAAATTGCTACAATTATAAAAGAACAATGGGCTAAAGCCGGAGTTAAAGTAAATCTGGTTTCGCTAGACACTGCATCCTTATTAGAAAGACAAAATAATATGAAACACCAGATAGTCATTGGTTCCTGGACGGATGATCTATTAGACCCCTCCCAATTGGGTAGTTATTTCTGGGATTATAAAGTGTCTAAAAGCTTCTATACAGGCTATCAGAATCAAACCGCTAGTGCAATATTTAAACAGGCTTGCATTGAATTGGATGATAATAAGCGGGCCGACATGTATAAAACCCTGCAGAAAATTTTATATGATGACTCTCCGGTAATTAACCTTTATCACTCCGAATTCCCGGTTGCGTTGAAAAAGAACATCCAGGGCTTCGTGCAAACTCCGCTGGGCGCTTACCGATTCGATAATTTGGTAAAAACTAAATAGTTACTAATTACTAGCATTTTGATTACAGACTATTTCACAGGTTACATTTTTCTTTCCGATTTGAGATCTCCGTTAGAATAACGGAGATCTCAAAAAATCTTATTTTTGATCAAAAACACTATACAAGCCGCAAATAAAGGGGTGTGAATCATGGACTTATTAAGTTATATCCTCAAACGAGTTTTGCAGATAATCCCAGTATTCATTATCGCCACCATATTAATCTTTTTCTTAATGCGGCTAATTCCGGGAGATCCAGCCTTAGTTATGTTAGGCGAAAAGGCAACTCCAGAATCGTTGGCATTGCTCCGTAGTAAAATGGGGTTAGATCAGTCCTATTTTACCCAATTCTATCTCTTTTTTAAAAATTTAATTTGCTTTGATTTAGGCACTTCAATTAAATATAAAGAACCGGTACTCCTTTTATTAGGTGATAAACTCATGACAACCGTTTGGCTTATTATATCTTCTCTCTTCTTTTCTCTCTTATTCAGTATTATTCCAGGCTATTATTCTGGAATACACAAAGATAAGCCAGTAGATTATATATTTCGATTATTGTCCTTACTTTCTTTGGCAACACCGGCTTTTTGGATTGGATTAGTTCTACTGACTCTTTTCAGTGTCCAGGTAAACTGGTTTCCTGTTTCCGGCTGGGGAAATACCTTCGAAGAGCATATTCTTGGACTTATTCTCCCGGGAATTACCCAAGGCATTGGTGTTGCCGCTGTTCTGATTAGAAATTTACGAAACAACGTCATCGATGTCAAAGATAGCGACTATGTCAATTATGCCCGCAGTAAAGGCTTATCCAATTTTCAAATCGGTATTCATCATATTCTGCGCAATGCCCTGATTCCGACAACAACTCTGCTATCTATGAGGATTGCTACAATGCTCAGCGGCAGCATTGTAGTGGAAACGGTCTTTGGTTTGCCTGGAATAGGTGCTTTACTCGTTAATGGCATTTATGCCCGTGATTATCCGGTTGTTCAAGGCGTAGTGCTGTTATTCGTACTTCTGGTCATGGTAATTAACTTGGCAACGGATATTATTTATTCCTTTCTTGACCCTCGGGTAAAACTTAGCTAGGAGGTTGGGTTCTAAATGATAAAACTAAAGAAATGTAAACAGTTGAATCCTTCTTTACTGGCAGGATTGACTATTATAATCGTAATAAGTGTTTTAGCCTTTATCCCGGGAGCATTTACCCATTATAACCCGACAGACATCGCCTCAGATTCCATATTGAAGGCTCCATCTGACTTGCACCTGTTTGGAACCGATAATTTTGGCCGGGATATTTTTTCACGGGTTATTTACGCTACCAGAATTGATGTGATGATCGGAATATTTTCCGTACTAATTCCTTTCATAATCGGAACAACCTTAGGCTTGATTTCAGGGTATTACGGCGGGAAAATCGACTCATTAATTATGCGAACCGTTGATATCTTTATGGCCTTTCCTTATATGGTTCTTGCAATTGCCATTGTTGCCATTGAGCAAGCTGGCCTATGGGCTCTGTTCTTATCAATGTGGCTAGTAAGTTGGAAAGAATACGCCCGGCTAATCCGAAGTGAAGTGTTAGTTGTAAAAAACGCGGAATATGTAGAAGCAGCTAAAGTGTTAGCCTATAGTGACTTTCGCATTATCACCAGAAGCATTCTTCCTAATGTTTTGAGCAGCGCCATTATCTACGCTGCATCCGATGTTGTAATGTGCATGCTTTCCGGTGCTGCCATGAGTTATCTCGGCCTAGGTGTTCAGGCTCCTACACCTGAATGGGGAGCTATCATTTCAGGCGGAAAAGCCTTTCTCTCCACAGCCTGGTGGATTACTATTTTCCCCGGAATTTTCCTAGTCGTTACAGGGTTTGGATTTAGTTTAATCGGTGACGGCTTGTCCGATATACTTCGCAAAGGCAGAGCTTAAGAAAAAGGTGATTTTATGAATACGGCAAAGGACACGATCCTGAAAGTTGACAATCTAAAACTTCAATTTTCCTCGAATGGTCAAACATTAAACGCACTCAACGGAATATCTTTTTCCATTCGCCGGGGCGAAACTTTCGGTTTTGTAGGTGAAAGCGGTTGTGGCAAAAGCACAACCAGTCGCGCTATTTTAAGATTACTTGCTGATAATGCTAAAATAACGGATGGAACTATCTATTATAATGAAACCGACCTATTGAAGCTTTCTGAAAAAGATTTAAGAAAAATAAGAGGCAAAGAAATCGGTATGATTTTTCAGGACCCGATGACAGCTTTAAATCCGGTTCTTACTATTAGAAAACAGATATTTGAACAATTACGGGATACGAAGCTATCTTCTAAAGAAAAAGAAATTGTCGCCATAGAGATCATGAATAAAGTCGGCATTCCTTTACCTGAAAAACGTTTGAACGAATATATATTTCAGTATAGCGGCGGTATGCGACAGCGGGCCATGATCGCCATAACCTTGGCCGGAAATCCTAAACTACTCATTGCCGATGAACCAACAACCGCTTTGGACGTTACCATTCAAGACCAAATAATAAAGTTATTAAACCATGTTAAAGAAGACTTCGGAGTAAGTATTTTACTGATTACTCATGATTTAGGCGTTGTGGGACGTATGTGTGACCGGGTGGCCGTAATGTATGCCGGTTATATTGTCGAAATGGCCGATACATATACCCTTTTTTCCGCTCCTCGACATCCCTATACTAAAGGTTTAATGGATGCCTTGCCTAAATTGCCGCAAGAACAAACCAGAAACGAAGAAATGAAACCTATTCCAGGAGCATTACCCAGTCTTTCTGATTTGCCTCAAGGATGTCCCTTCGTCTCCAGGTGTCAGCTACACCAAACTTTGTGTCAAGATCAACTGCCGACCATGCAAGAAATTTCACCAGGTCATTTTGCCCGCTGTCATTATTTCCATAAATTAGAAGGCTGCACCGGACTTATTAATTGCACGAAAGGATGAAGCAGCATGTCTGACAAAGCACAAAACATTTTAATTAAAATCCAAAATCTGCATAAATCGTTTCCACTTTCCCGCAGTTTGACTGACTTCGTCCTACGGCGTCCATCAAAGGCAGTAAAAGCAGTTGATGGAATTTCTCTGGATATTTTTGAAAACGAAACTCTGGCTTTAGTAGGAGAAAGCGGTTGCGGAAAAAGTTCCTTCGCAAGAACAATTATTAATCTGTACAAACCCGACTCCGGCGACATCATTTTTAAAGGAAACAATCTTGCTTCGCTGGATAAAGCTAATTTAAAAACAGCTAAACGGGAATGCCAAATGATCTTCCAAGATCCATATTCTTCTTTAAATCCGCGAATGTCCATTGGCGACATGTTGCACGAGGAATTATTATACCATCATATTTGTTCGAAAAAAGAAGCTCAGACTAAAATCAATGAACTTCTGGATATGGTGAATTTAAACAAAGATACGGCCGAAAGATTTCCTAGTGAGTTTTCCGGTGGCCAACGACAGCGGATAGGAATTGCCCGTGCACTTGCGGTAAATCCTAAATTTTTAATTGCCGACGAAGCAGTTTCCGCCTTGGATATTTCAATCCAGGCCCAAATTCTGCACCTCTTACAAAGTCTACAGCGTTCGCACGGACTTACCATTTTATTTATATCACATGATCTGCGTGTCGTTCATTACATTGCCGACAGAGTTGCCGTAATGTATCTTGGTAAAATTATCGAACTGGGAACTACAGATCAAGTATATACCTCCCCGCTTCATCCGTATACGAAGATACTATTGGATTCATTGCCATCCGTCGATCCCCGGAAAAAAAGTTCTGTACCAGCTATCGAAGGAAATCTGCCCAGCCCGATTGACATTCCTCCAGGCTGCCGGTTTTCCACCAGATGCCCTAATGCAAAACCACATTGCTTCAATGATGAACCCGGTTTTTATAAAGTAAACGATGATCACAGCTGTGCCTGTCACGAGTATATTGCCTAGGCAAAAGCCAGCTATATTTTTGAATGGAGGTTCACCTATGAGAAAAGAAATCACCTTTGGAGAAATCACGGTTAAACCAGGAGAAAAGAAATCAGGATTTGCACCAGTTTATGCCTCTGACTTTTCTATACCGCTTACTGTTATTAACGGTATTCAGGCAGGAAAAACTGTTGTTATTACCAGCGGTATCCACGGCGGAGAATACCCGTGTATAGAGACAGCAATAGAACTGGCTCAAGAAATAGACCCACTGACAGTGTCAGGGCAGCTAATTATTTTGCACCCTGTGAATATACAAGCATTTCAGGCCCGTATGTCCTACATTGTTCCTGAAGATGGGAAAAACATCAATCGGCTATTTCCCGGAGATAAAATGGGAACCATTTCGGACCGCATTGCTTATACGATTACAACAGAATACTCGGATCGGGCCGATTTTTATATTGATCTGCACGGCGGTGACATTCATGAAAGTTTGCCCCCCTATGTGTATTATCCGGGAATTGCTGACGAAAAAGTCGTGGCACAATCAAAAGCAGCCGCCGAAGTACTCAATGCCGATTTTATTGTAAAGTCAAGCGCTACAACCGGAGCCTATAATTCAGCAGCCATCCGCGGCATTCCCAGTTTACTCATTGAACTTGGCGGTAAAGGTCTTTGGAACTTAGAAGAAGTAATTTTCTACAAAAACAATATAACTAACTTATTACGCCATCTACATTTACTCAAAGGACCAGTACAAATTCCGCGGCAAAAAGCATACGAAATTACCAAAGCAGAATATATAGACGCTTCAGAAAGCGGCTGTTGGTATCCTTCGGTAAATCTAAAAGATACTGTTAGAAAGGGGCAAAAAATCGGCCAAATCAAAGATGTATTTGGTAACACTAAAGAAGAAATTTTTGCTGCATATGATGCTGTCATTCTATTTATTACAGTCTCCCTCGCTATTAACGCAAATGATCCAATCATTACCTACGGAATATAATCGACTCAACTATTAGGAGGAATCAACATGTTTAAAAAGAACAGAAAAGAATTTTCTTATGAAACAGAACTTCTAAATCAAGGCGCATACATTAATCTCCCCGCAACTAACCCGGAAACAGCGCCAATTTATCTGACAACCGCTTATAACGTGGAAGACCTCGATGACTTACAAGATCGTTATGACCAAAAAGGCTTTTGCTACAACCGTAACCGCAACCCAAACCGCACTGCCCTTATCGAATTGATAACCTACCTGGAAAAAGGCGATAATTCCATCATCTGTTCTTCCGGCATGGCCGCCATTTCCACAGCCGTACTCTCTATCGTTAAATCAGGCGACCACATTCTATCAGATCAAACCCTCTATGGAGAAACTATCGATATCTTCAGCAAAATTCTATCCGACTTCGGCGTCTCCGTTACTTATGTTGATTTTACCAAATTGGATGATGTTAAAGCTGCACTACAAAAAAACACCAAGGTACTCTACACGGAAACCGTTGCTAACCCCATGATTACCGTCGTAGATATTGATGCCATAGCGGCTGTCGCTCATTCTTGCGGTGCCACACTGATTGTTGACAATACCTTCATGACTTCTATCGGTATTCGCCCCTTAGAACACGGCGCTGATATGGTCGTCAACAGTCTTACCAAATTTGCCAACGGGCACAGCGATGCAGTTTGCGGTTCCATTACCGGCAAACGTGAACTCATCGATAAAGCCTATAACCTTCAGGTTTTGATTGGTTCTTCCGCCGATGCCTTTACCGCTTGGCTAGTACAACGCGGCATGCGTACCATGTCCCTTCGCCTGGAAAAACAAATGGCCAATGCCGCCAAACTTGCCCAAGCTCTGGAAAAAAGCCCATATGTACTGAAAGTCAACTACCCAGGACTTCCAAATCATCCGCAGCACAAGCTGGCTAATCGCCTGTTTAATAACGGCTTCGGCGGTATGCTTAGTATTGTCCTTCCTGATGACAAGGACAAAATTAACGCCTTTATGCGCCGCCTAAATCTAGCCCACTATGCCATGACACTCGGTGGTTACCGTACCACCTTATCCCACCCTATCATGTCCTCGCATTATGACGTTCCTGAAGAACAGCGGAAAAAGATGGGTATTACCTTGGGCCTACTCCGCATTTCTGTGGGGATAGAAAATGCCGACGATTTAGTCCAGGACTTTCTTCAAGCCTTGGAAGTATACGCCTAAAAAACCAACTATCCAAAGAAGGGCTGCGCTGAAACTTGTGTTTCAGCGCAGCCCTTTTGCCATAATACGATATAACGCTTTTGCCATTGACAAATCACTAGACCTTAAATTTATTAATCACTTCTTGTAATTGATCAGCAAGTGTAGCCAAGTGCTGGCTTGAAGATGCTATTTCTTCCATTGAGGCTGACTGTTCTTCAGTAGCTGCTGAAATGTGTTGCGCCTGACCAGCAGATTTTTTACTTAGGTCATCTATCGTTTTAACTGTACTGGCAATGTGCTGACTACTATCAGCCATTTGTTGGGCAGACGTTGTAATTTCTCTAATCCGACTTGAAACCTGAGTGACTAACTCGGAGATTTCATTAAAAGCTATTCCTGCGGCATTGACTACCTCAGCACCAATCTTAACTTCCCTCGTTCCATCGTTCATCGCCAGTACGGCCTTATTCGTTTCTTCTTGAACCGCCTCAATTAAACTAGCAATTTGTTTTGTTGACTCCTGTGATTGCTCAGCAAGCTTTCTAACTTCTTCTGCTACAACGGAAAATCCCCGTCCTTGCTCTCCTGCTCGCGCAGCCTCAATAGCTGCATTAAGGGCCAAAAGATTGGTTTGGGACGCAATTGCCGATATAGTATCAATAATCTGACCAATTGCCTGGGATCGTTCGCCCAGCTTAACGACTACTGCAGCCGAAGCATTTACCGTGTTTTCAATATGGGTCATCTGATTAATTACTTTATCCACGACTTTTCCGCCGTTCCTTGCTTTATCAGCTGCCTGAGCGGACTGAACTGCCACTTGATTAGTATTGGCAGCGATTTGTTGGCTACTTGTTGCTATTTGTTCCATCACCGCAGATGTTTCCGTAACTGCATTCATTTGTTCCGTAGAACCTACAGCAATATCTGAAATTGCCCCCGCTACTTGATTAGTCGCTTGAGCTGTTTGTTCAGCATTGCTGGTTAACTCTTCTGCTGCGGAAGCTACTTGCTCAGAAGATTGCGCTACTTGCTTAACTATTTGACGTAAATTCTTCGTCATCTCATTAAAAGTGCTGGCTAACCGACCAATTTCATCATTACTATGCACATCAATTGTTTTCGTTAAATCGCCACCACTATCAGCCATTTCACGCAATTTGCCAATTATAAGTTCTAGCGGTTGGGTGATGGTTCTTCGCGAAAACCAATATGTAAATACTAGCGCAGCAATAATCAGGAAGAGATCCGCTAGCATAATAACCACGGTTACCCTCGAAACGGTTCTTTCTACATCATCTACATTAATACCTGTGCAAACTACCCAGCCCCAAGGCTCATAGAGTTTCGCATACACCCGACGATGCAACGGATCAGATATATTAGGTTTAGCATACCAAAGATTTTCGTAGAAACCGCTTTCCTTATTTTGTACTGCTCCATCGATATAGTCTTTTACCGTATACTTACCTTTTATATCCTTTTTATCGCTCCTATCCTCCCCAACCGTTTCTGGCTGATCACCATGCATAATATTGATGTAATTGGTATTGTCAATCCAGAAATACTCTGTTTGCGCATAACGAATTTTGCTTGTAACTTCAATTGCTCTAGCCTGCGCCTCTTCTTTTGTTATTAATCCGGTTTTAGCCATATCAGCATAATAATTAATAATCGAATATACACTTTCCACATTGCTCTTGAGCTGCAGATCTTTTTCCTGATAAATGGCCTCTTTCACTTGTGGAATAACATAAAAATAACTCAACAAGGTGAATAATACAATCGGCACAATTATTATCAAAATTAATTTATTAATGAGTTTCATAAAATCCTCCCCAATTACAAATACATTTACTTCAAGTGCCGGTAAAGCTCATTTTCGGCCTTTTTGTCCGTATATTTCTTTTCTTGCTTGACCACGTAATAGACCTTACTGTTATTTCCGTGATTTTATTTCCTGTTCAGTCAAAACGTCGATAAACGCGGTCAAGAGTTGATCTTCGGCCTGGCAGCTCTGTTTGTAATACCAATCACGAACCAACTTGTCAATTTCTGCGTCACTACCTTCAACCTTATAAGGATAGACACAAATTAGTTTTTTGGTCACCTTGTCTCTCAACCCAATTTTTTCTGCATGTTCAAGTTTACCCATACCGGCATCCCCTTTCAAACTATTGTTTAATAACAACATCTAAAATATTATGGTTTAATAAATTTATTTTCAGCACTTCCGCCAAAGCTCTTAGGTAAAGCGTCACTGCTTCTTCTTATTAAATATCTAGCGGCATAGCAAATGAATCGCCTACATTTGCTATGCCAACTAATTAATTGCATAGTTTATTCAAAAAAACTTCTTATACTATTAGGAACGATAGTTTATAGTTTCTTATGCGTTCCATCACAGAAGGGGGGCTTATTGGTTTGCTTGCACGCACACAAATAAGCGGTTTCTTCTTTTTCCGCCGTAAATGCCAGCGGTGTAAATGCCGTTCCTTGGTGTGATCCATCACAAAATGGCTGTTTAGCACTTTTTCCACAGGCACACCAATAATAGGTCTCGCCTTTCTTAAGTTCAACCGCAATCGGACTTTTTTGGCTGATTACCGGTTCTTCCATATCCATTTCTCCTTCAGGTTAATTTTCTATTAATCAAGTACATTAATAGACTAGTTTAACATTCGGCTGTAACGCTTGCTTTAAAAGCGGAACAAGCGTATAAATCCCCCACAATGTCATAGTCGGCATTAGCACGACTGGGGAACTTGGTCCTAACGGTTCTTTGGTTTTAAATTTACACGATGAATGATAGAACCTAATGAATCATCTTATGAATAAATATTCGCGATTCATTATAATAATTGTTTTATAATAATTATTATAATCCTTAATGTTATTTCTGTCAAAAATTTCTATATAGTAATAGTTTTCGTTACATTTTAAATGTATATGCTTATTATTTGTGGCAAAGTCTTTAAAGGCTTTCATACACAAAATCATTGATAAAATTCATATCATTACCGCTAATTGGCCTGGCTTTTTACAAATATAAAAGCTACTACCAAAATTACAATAATAAGACATTGATAAAAGTTGCTCGGAAGAAACTGTTAATGATATTATTAATGCGGGAAAGCTATTGCTATAAAATGCGCTCTAACGAAATTATCCAGCACAGTGGCCCTGATTCACAATTGTTTCCAAATAAATGCATTTTACTCTTATGTATAACTATGAGGGAGGCTATGAAATGGAGTATAAAACACAGATAGCTGTAATCGGAGGAGGAGCTTCGGGCATGTCTGCAGCAGCGGCTGCTGCAGAAGCGGGAGCGTCGGTTGTCGTAATAGAAGCTAATGCAGTGGTCGGTGGCAACGGACTGTTTCCAAGGGGAATTTTCGGCGTGGACAGTTATGTGCAAAGACGAAAGCTAATTTTTGCGGATACTGATGCAGTTTTTATAAATTGTATGGAGTATTCCCATTGGAAGCTCGACGGAAGGCTGGTTCGAACCCTTATTGACAAAAGCGGCGATACCATAGGCTGGCTGGAAAATAAAGGCGTTAAATTTACTGACGTAGTGCACCACATCCCTAATCAAACACCCGAGGTATTTCATATCACCGCTACTGAATTGAACGCCGGAAAAGCTATTATAGATGCCTTGAATACTTATTGTGAAAAATCCGGCGTAAGAATTTTAACAGCAACAAGGGCAAAAAATCTGCTGTTCAACGGAAGCGGTCTTATAAACGGAGTTCTGTGTGAAAGTAAAGACGGTGAAACCGTCAAGGTTGAAGCTGAAAAAGTAATTATCTGTACAGGTGGGTTTGCCGGAAATCCTGAACTCATATCGGAGTATTATCCAAAATTTGATCCTTCTCAAGTTGCTCAAGGCGCGGGAATGCGGCATAATGGTGACGGAATAAAGCTGGCGCTTGAGGCCGGTGCCAGTATAGAAGGCAATTTCGCCATGGAAATAGCTGCGCCAAAGATAAAAGGATACATACCTCTAAACCTTCTTATCGGGAAACCACACAATATCTGGGTAAACTCTTTGGGCAAAAGATTTACCAATGAGGAAATAGTCTATGATTTTACTATGGCGACAAATGCCTGCCTCCGTCAACCCGGAGCTGCGGTCTGGGTTTTATTTGACAGCGCTATGCTTGAAAAAGACTTGATTGAAGGACGCGATATCATTGAACTTATCCATATACCCCTCGATGCCGAGAATCATCTTGAAGAAACCATTGCCGCGGCAAAAAAAGGGGGAATTCTGAAGGTTTCGGATAATCTTTCTGGTATTGCCGAATTTATCGGCTGCTGCTTTGATTCTTTAAAAAATACAGTGGAAGAGTATAATTTATTCTGCGATAAAAACCGCGACTCAATTTTCGCCAAAAAAAGGCGTTATTTGTATCCCCTTACAACCCCGCCCTATTATGCGGTAAAAGCCGGTCCCGATATGATCATAACCCATGGTGGCATCAGAGTTAACGAACGGTTTGAAGGTTTAAACGACCGGTTTGAATCTATACCAAACCTCTACGTCGCTGGGGTCGATTTCGGCGGGGCTGATGCCGATGTCTATAACGTGTCAATGAGCGGCCACGGCTTTGGCTTTGCGGTTAACTCAGGGCGTATGGCCGGTGAAAACTCCGCCAAGTCAGTTTTGGACACTCATTAACATAATTTCATACTATCTTTAAACAATGTTTCTTCATTAGGTTTTATCAAGATCGCATGTTATTGCAATTAAAAATTAAAATACAATGCCGCAAGCACTACGACGATTAAACCGTAATACTTGCGGCATACTGATGATACTATTTTAGACTATCGTTTTGCCCTCTCCATGTATTGATTATAAGTTTTTTGATCTACTCCCATATTAGTAGCTATATCCTGCCAACTGTTATTATTAGTCTTCTTTAACAGGATTTCGTTTATATTGCTAATGTGCACATTGGTACTATTGTTTTGACCAGCTAATAATCCAGCCATTACAATATCACTCGGTGAATATCCTTTTTCCATAAAATATGCAACCACATCTTGGGAAGTAGCAATAGTATTCGCTACATCTACCTGAATTTTTTCTCGTTGATAGTTCCATTGAATAATGTCGTATTCATTATAATAGGCGTTACAGATATTTGAATTTACTGCTCCGCCATAAATACATAACCCCATGAATATTGCTACAAATATCTTTTTTATAATGTTTCCCTCCTCTATCATGTTATATTTTTATAATATGGAGATTTACAATATATGTGCAACATTGATGAGAAAAATAGAAGATCATTGCATGTTACTTCTAAATGCTAGTTATCACCAAGGAATACACGATTAATATTTTGAAAATAAAATTTATTCAAACAAAATAATACCGGGAACAGAAGAAGCATTTCTAGCTTCACCTGAACCCGGCTCTTACTTTTTACACTATCGTTTCCTAACTTACATTTCAACAAATCTCATCAAGCATTGACAATTACCTGACTTTTCATTTTTATGGAAAGAGTATCTCATTGTTTCGTTTTTTGCACCAGAATCGTGAACGTTAAGTAAGGGAAAGCTTTTTCAACTCATTTTCCACGTCGCTTATGATCATATTGATAATTGGATTGACGTTGGATTCTTTCCAAAGGAGTCCTTTTCTAATGGTGTCACCGTCTTCAATTTTAATTAACCGTACATTCGGATCAATGCTAAGGATATTATCTTGGTTTACTATTGTAATGCCAAGTCCGGCCGATACATATAGAGGAAGATAGCTAACGGCTTGTACCAGCCGCATGGGGAGTTTTTTCACAAATTTAGATGAATCAATATAGTTGCTTAAGGTTTGCCGCATGGGCGGAGCGAAGCTCTCAAGTGCGACCATCATTAGCGGAAGGGTTTCTGTAATTCGGGCAATTCCGTGATAGTTTATTTTTTTTTGCCCGGCTGCCGAATGATTTTTTGAAACAGCCAGATAAAAGTGTTGCACGGAAAGTTGCTTACTTTTCATTCCGCTTGGCGGTTCTTCATCATAGAGCAGCGTCACTGCAATATCAATGGAACCGTCAATAAGTCCGTTGTATAAGGAAAGAAAGTCGCGGCGGCTAATGTTGATATCGATGTTAGGATATTTTTTTAACAGTGTTCCCATTGCCAAAACGAGCACATTATCCAGTACTTGATCTTCAAGCAAGGCAATAGTAAGCCGTCCAATTATCCCGGAGCTCACATCTTTTACTTCTTCTACCATATTTAAATAGGTGGGATAGAGCTCAATCAGACCCTTGTATAGGGCTGTTCCTGCCGGGGTGAGGCGGACGGTATTATTGCTGCGGATAAACAACTGGACTTCTAATTCCTTTTCAATCGCTGCAATCTGGCGGCTGAGGGAGGGTTGGGTGATATAGAGCCGTTCCGCCGCTGCCGTGAAGCTCAACTGCTCCGCCGCGCACAAGAAATATTTCATTTGATCTGTTGTCATAATTTAAAGGCCCTTTCCCGGTGTATAAAGCTATTATACATATTTGCCAATAGCTAAGACAATGAAAATCGCATTACGCCTATGCGATTAGGCTATGAGGAGATGCAAATATTCGTCTGTAAGCAATGAATCGTTAGCGCTATAATGGTAACAAAATATGGAAAGGGTGTTATGTTATGAGCAAATATAATCATCTTTTATCACCAATACGTATTGGAAATGTCGTTTTAAAAAACAGGATGATTGCGTCTAATGCACTGCCTCATTTTTTACAAGGGCCAGAACCCTTCCCGGCCGAGCCTATTATCCATCATCTTGCGAACCTAGCTAAAAATGGAGCGGCAATCGTCACTTTTGCCGACTGGACACACCCACATCAGCGCGAATCATTTAATGAAGATGGCAAACGCTTTCCTATGTTTAATATTAAGGACCCAAGCGTCCAGAATTACTTTTCCCAGATAGCAGATGCCGTACATTTTTACGGCTCGAAAATATCTATTGCCATGATGAACTTCGGGCCCAAAGGGTATGGGGTATGCGACGAACCCCCGATGCCGGAAATTGAGGGCATGGATATGGGAAGCGCCCTGAAAAATGAAAAACACATTGAGCGACTCATGATAGGCAATACAGCCGGTATCAAAGCTATTACCGAAGAAATGCTTGGAAATGTAGTGGAAGAGCATGCCGAACGGGCTAAATTTTATCAAAATTTGGGATTTGATATGGCGACAATCCATATGGCCTATCGTTGGCCACTGGCGGCTCAGTTTTTGTCTCCGCTTAGAAACAAAAGAACAGACCAGTATGGAGGAAGTCTTGAAAATCGAGTCCGCTTTCCGTTGGCAATTTGTCAACGAATCAAAGAAGTATGCGGCAAAGATTTTTTAGTAGAGGTTTTAATCAGCGGCAATGAAGACGGCGGAGCCACTTTGGAAGATACCATTGACTTTGCCAAGCTGGCGGAAGGCAGCATTGATATTATTCAACTTAGGGCCGGTACCGCCACTGCTTCTCACCCTACTGGCTATAATTCTGTTGAAGGGGAACACCTGACCCTGCAATATGCGGAGGCCGTAAAGAAAAGCGGAGCAAAAGTTTTTGTTGCACCCATTGGCGGTTTCCAAAATCCAGATGAAAATGACGAATATATTGCCACTGGAAAGGCCGATTTTATCGGCATGGCGCGTGCCTTTATCTGTGACTCCGAGTATTATAAAAAAATTTACTCAGGGAAGGCCAACGATATAGTACCATGCATTCGCTGCAACAAATGTCATGTGCCGTCAATGACAGGACCTTGGTCCAGCGTGTGCTCGGTTAACCCAGTGATAGGGCTGGCGCACCGAGTAAAACAGTTGGTTGCTCCAACCGGAGAAAAGTTGAAGGTAGCAGTAATCGGCGGCGGCCCTGCTGGTATGGAAGCTGCTATTATCGCAGCGAGACGCGGACATAAGGTTACTCTGTACGAAAAGAACAGCTATTTAGGAGGACAGCTTCGGCATGCAGATTTTTCGTCTTTCAAATGGCCATTGAAAAATTTTAAAGATTTTTTGGTTAGGCAATTAAAAAAAGAAAATGTCCAAGTAATGTTGAATACGGTGGCAAAACCTGCGCTTATACGAGAAGAAAAATATGATGCAGTTATTGCAGCGGTTGGAGCTGAGCCTAATATCCCGAATATACCAGGCGTGGAAAATAATTTTGTGCGGACAGCGCTCAGCGTTTATGGCGACCACGCCACTCTTGGTAAGCGGATAGTAATCGTTGGCGGGTCAGAGACCGGTACTGAAACTGGCATATTTTTGGCTCAGAACGGGCACGAGGTTACAGTTCTTACTAGGCAGAACCGACTTGCGTCCGATGCTACCCCTATTCACTATATAGAAACTGTCCGCGACGTGTGGGAAGAGCTGGACAATTTCAGTTATATTACAAATACTAAAATAACTCGGATTGAAAAAGGCAAGATAATATACCTGGATGTTAATGGTCATGAGCAAACTGTTGAAGCCGATGATATTGTCATTTCAGGAGGTATGAATGCCTTGCGCGACGAGGCCATTTCTTTCTTTGGCACGGCAGAACGTTTCTTTATGGTCGGTGACTGTGAGAAGGTCGGTTGTGTCCAGACTTCTATGCGCACCGCATTTGGTGCTGCTTCGCAGTTATAAGGAGCAATTTAGCTATACTGACTAATTTGCTCCCCAGGCTTAGAACTACTAATGCTACGTGAACAGCCTCTCGAAAACATAAACTTGCCTTATAATAGATAAGCAGACAGCCCCCCCGATTGGATTGCTGTCTGCTTATCTATTATAAGGATACTAATCATTCAAAAACGACTTCTACCATTGCATCGCCAGATAATTCCCCTATAAATATGCACTTTATTCTTTGGTTTTTAAATTCACCTCAGCCTCTAAGTTTATGGAATTATATCATGGCTTTATTTCTTGCACCAAGACCTCGGTAATTAGTTATGCTTTCAGCATCTATATTTGATAGCTATCCCACACTTTTTACCTTGCCGCGCACTAATGATGGAAGTACCCCTATCCCGCAAATAATGGTAAAAATAATAAAGGCTAAGTGGAAATCTTGCACCAATTGTTCGGTAAATCCCATTCCTGCATTGCTGCCGGAATTACCAGATAACAGCAGGGTCACAATAGCCATACTTAGCGCTTGCCCAATCAATCGCATCGTACCAAGTGCGGATGCAGCAGCACCAAGATATTTCTTCTCTACACTTCCCATAATAGCATTATTGTTAGGAGAACTAAAAAGTGCAAAGCCTAAACCAATTAGCGCCAAATCAGCAATAATCATCCATATAGAAGTCTTAGGCGTAATAAAGATAAAGTATGCCAAGCCTACAGTACTTACTGCCATACCACAAGAAGAAACAATAGCTGGTTCGATACGATCCGAAAGTGATCCGGCAAAAGGAGAAATAAATGCCATAACGAGCGGCTGCACTAATAAAATAACACCGGATATTTGCGAATCATACCCCATAATTACTTGCAAATATAGTGAAAGCAAAAAGCTAATAGCGAAGGTTGCACTATAATTAATCATGGCTGCCAAATTAGAAAATGCAAAAACTTGATTGCTCCAAAATAACCGTACCGGAAAAATCGGACAATCTTGTTTCCATTGATAATATAGAAACACCAGCAATAGGCATACGCCGACTACCATAACATATTTCGCCCATGTGGCTCGCGTTATTTCTGATAAGCCATATAATATAGAAACCAGAGCAATCATATAACCTAAACTGCCAAGTTTATCAAATTTTTCCCCTTTGTTAGATATCCATTCTCCCTTTAACCGCCAAATAGTTAGTAGAGAGACAAAACCACTGAGTAACGCCGTAAAATAAAAGATACTGCGCCAACCCACGTAATAATTCAAAATTCCTCCAAGTACAGGCCCCAACGACAAACCAATATAAACAGCCGCAGCAATAAACCCCATCGCTTTTCCACGGGTTTCAGCCGGATAGACAAGGGAAACAATGGCCATGCCCGTACTAAAAATCATAGCACTGGCAATCCCTTGCCCGACACGGAACAAAATTAGTGTCATCATCGACCAGGAAAATCCGGACATAAGGGAAGAAATTGTAAATAGCACTACCCCTAAAGCAAATACTTTTTTGCGGCCAACAATATCAGCCAACCGACCTAATGGCAATAAACAAGCTGCCGTTACTAATAAAAAAACCCCAATTACCCAACTTAACAATACGGGTCCAGCTTTAAATTCTGCACCGATTGTTGGCAAAGCAATTGTAATGGCGCTAGCGCTAAATGGCGTTAAAAACGAAGTAACCATCACAATGATTAAAACAATTTTTTCCATTGAAAAATTATAATTCATATATACATCATCGTCCATTTCTGCTTTATTTTGTTCTCCCCAATATAGAGCCGTCATCTCGTTTTATCAGATAGAACAATACGTAATATTCTCCCTAACAATAAAAATTCTGCCCTTAATTAGCCTAGCTAATTATTAGTATAAAAAAAAATAACGTTTTCGTCTATATCCTTTTAACAAAAATGATGTAGACGACCGGATCCTGCTTAATGTTTCTCATCATTTGTACATGTAAAATTTTATGGATGTTTCTGGCTAATTTAATTATTACTTTCAGACCTACCGCTATACTCAACATTGATAAACAACTTGATTTATTTTATACTAATAATTAGCCAGGTTAACTATTCAAGCAGGAGAGTTTTGAGCATGAAAGATAACTCAATCATTATTCCCCCACAGCCCCGAGCAGAATTAGGCCAACTATTATTATACTTGGCCGACGATGTATTAGATTGCGTAAACGACGCATTAGAACAATGCAATATTTCTGAAAGCAAATTAAATCTATTATTAATATTAGCCAGTACTAGCACTAGTTCCACTCCTTTTAAACCTTCCGTAATTGCCAAAAGACTTGGCATTCGTCGTTCCTCTGTCACCAAACAGCTTATTGAACTGGAAAAACATCATTTTATTATCAGAACAATAAACGAAGAGGATCAACGAATGGTTAATGTAAGTATTACTTCTGAAGGTTGTCAATTACTAAATCAAGCAATGCCCCTTTACTGGCAAACTTGCACGGATTTTTCAAACAACCTGACTTATGAAGAAGCACTGCAATTATTAGTCCTGTTGAAAAAGATAAAGCGCGTCAACGACTAGAAGTCTTTTTTTACTAGGATTGGTATCTAACTGATTACCAACGGCTAACTTTGGGCCCATGCTATTTTTTGTAAAGTTACGAACTATGCAGTTCTGATACAAAATATAGCATGGTTTCTTTTTTTTCACCAGAGCCGCATTTTCTACACGTTTTGCCCGCACCTAGCGTTTACCGGACAATCATTTTGATTGAAAAATTCACTATTAAGGCCAAGCGAAAAATTACCGATTTAATAATAAGAGGATAATACTGGGGCTAATAACGTATAATGGCCCGGATAAAACCAATTAAAGGTGGCGATAACATGGCAAATATTCTCATTGTAGATGACTCTATGTTGGAAAGAAATATCCTGAGCGATATTGTGACAGACCTTGGTCATAATGTTATCGGTCAAGCCAAAGATGGCGAACAAGCTGTCGAAGAATATATAAAGTTAAAACCCGATCTTGTTACTATGGACTTGACTATGGGGGGGCTTGGCGGCGCGGCTGCTAGCTCCCAAATTATAGCGGCAGATCCTGAGGCCCGTATTGTGGTGGTAAGCTCGCATCAAGAGAAGAACGTTATTTTAGATGCCTTGGAACGCGGTTGCAGACACTATATTATCAAGCCTTTGTCGTTAGAAGCAGTGTCTACGGTCATAAACAACGTGTTACAGCAATCCTTTGATAAAGCCAAACATCATGAGGTGATCAGTTGTCTTAAACACGCCTATGGCGAGCGAGAAAAAGCCGCCAAACGCCACTCAGCCCGCATTCTGATTACCGATGATTCAGCCTTTGCCAGACAATCACTGCGAGATGTTGTTACAGCCTTAGGACATGTGGTCGTAGGCGAGGCTACCAACGCTACGCAGGCTTTTGTAGAATATGCTCGGTTAAAGCCGGATTTAATAACGATGGACTTAACCATGCAAGGGGCAGGCGGAGCTGAAGCCATCTCGAGAATTATGGCTATCCACCCTGACGCTCGCATTATCGTGGTTAGCGCTACAGAATCCCGTGCAAGCATTGTTGATGCTTTGGAAAGAGGGGCTCGCCATTATATTGTAAAACCAATTCGGCAAGAAAAAGTAGCTGAAGTCATAGAGAATGTACTCCAGCAAAATTCCGATCAAAAAAAACATTGGGACAGCCTACAATCACAGGATACCGTAAAGGGGTTAGTCGATGTCACCCCTGAGTGTATCCCCCCTTATGTCATCAGCCCTAAGGACAATAATTTTATTCACCTATATATTAACCAAAGTATTACGTTTACCAGTTTTCAGTCCCTGCTGATAGAATTGGGAGAATACTTGGAAGATAGCCCCAATCTCCTGCTTAATTTTGGGATGACTTCAAGACTCGATCCGCTATTAGTTGATATGTTCAATAAGTTGATCCAAACTGTAAAAGACAACACCGGCTTAGTACAAGTTATATCAAATAGCCAAGAGTTTATGGACTGTATTATTAATACACAACCCGAAAATGCTTCTTCTCCGCTTGCTGAAATACTCAAGTATTCGGAATGTTGAGATGTATAGCGCCACTGGAGCCTGTATTAAACAAGACCACTCCAATTCTTAGCTTTTATCTCTTTGCAACAATAAAATGTACTTTGGGATATACTCATTTTTTGTTGCGCGGTATTGAAAAAGTGAAAAGTTAGGCCGTTATGCATTGCTTAATGTATACCCTAAAACGTGCGTTCAAGATTATGGGAGCATAGCAATTGATAGAGGCAATCAAGTAGGATACAAACTACTTGATTGCCTCTATTTTAGTTAAAACAATATTTCTGAAATATTAGAGCTGAAAAATCAGGCGTTTTCGCACAGTCTGCCGCCCCCCTGATTCGCTGCTGCATCGTTTTTCGCCTGTTTAGCTAGAAAAAGTGAGATCGTATCTGTACCACAATAGGCATCAATTACCGTCTCGCTCCATATTAAGTTCGCATAACGCAAACCCCTTTCATAAAGCTATACAGTCTGATTCAGTATTTACTTGAAAGAAGGAAGGAAATATCTGAAATACTCTCTAAAAAATCAGTTCGCCTGGTTTATAGCCGTCAGGCAATTTTTCTTCACTTAAAAATTTGAAATTGTCATCACGAAGTATTGGTAAAAATGCTTCGTATGGAATCCGGGAAAACTCACCTGCATAATTACTGGCGCCGAACCACTTACCCTCTTTGCTGCTCAAATTTAAATCTCTAGCAAATTTCGTATAGTTTGAGCAATCATGTACTACTAAATCCCACTTATCTTCATCGGCTATTTCCATGAGTTTTAGCGTTAATTCCCTACTCCAAATTGGAGATATATAGCCGTGCCTGGAAATATACATATTTTCCCCATAATAATTGTCTATGTTATTCTCATTTAAATGTAATTCTGCACAATTGATAAAATTGAGTTTTGTCTCCAAGATCGCTTGCTTTTTCTTAAAAAAAGCTTCAAAAAACTCAGGCGTCATGGGAGTTTCAATACCTACATTTTTAATATATTTTTTCGCTATTCCAATATTTTCTATGACTTTGTCTGAACACTTAGAAGCACCAAGGTTGAAACGTAGCTCGTTAAGACCGGCTTCCCCTAATGCTTTCAATGTCTCTTCCGTAGCTAAAGTGCCATTTGTATATAAATGTTGATGAATCTGAGCATCACTAAATTTCTTTATTACCGAATAGTATTTTTCAATTTCCATGAATGGCTCTAAATAAACGTAGGAAATGCCAGTGGGACTTACACTCTAAGTTACATTTATTTGTTTTCCTAATAGCACTCAAACCAGTACCCAACAGACAAGAACGACAGCCTTGGGGAAATTGGTTTTCGTTTCCCACAAAAAAAGTTCTATTCTCTAAAGTTTTTAAGCCTCTAATTTTCGACATTAACATATCATTTCTATGATCGATCGCTGCCTCAATTTGCGCAAAGGTAGCATAAACAATTTCTTGCTGTTTTATCATAAGTTCCTCTTCCTCAGGCAATAGCGCAAAAAATTCAAACCAGCTCAAGGCATCTTTCTTGGAAATTTTCATAATGGATCCTCCTCTATTAAATCCGTAAGTGTAAACTTTTTTTATACTGTTTTTTTAGATTTTTTTTATATATCAAAGGGTGCAGAGTTTCTTATACAAAAAAAATGATCCCCTTTTTTAGTATAATTGAGTTCACTTACAACACAAAACTATCAAAAAGGAGAGTGTCATTGTTGACGTTCAATTATATCATTTTTATTCTTCTATAAGCAATATTCTGACCAGACTATAATCAATTACTTATAGTCTGGTCATACTTTAAAATTTTTCATATTTATCCTGTGTTAATATAAAGTCGAAAAATAGGAAAAAGCCCTACCTAAGTTCGTTATACTTACGCAAGGCTTTTAACATTCGGTAATTTCATTTTTAGCTGGCCCAGGCCGACTGTCGGCCTTCCTAAAATTCCTCCCATAATCGATCCTCATCGTTTTGATATTCGTCTACACAATATACACTCGTGCTTCCACACTTCGGGCAACATTCTAAATATCCACCATCACCTATCGGTTTTAATATTGCGCCATCTGTATTAAACATTGTCCCACATTTCGTGCATTTTACAACCGCCATTTTCTCGCTCCTTTCAGTAATACTATTAAGCATATCACGAAAACCAAGTTATCAACAATAAGCTTTCCTTAACTAATCCTAAACGCCAAAAAGACTATTTGTTCATCACTAGTATTAGCGGTTACTACAATTTGCGCTTAACTTAGTGTCTAGCTTATCATACCACTTCTAATTAAACAGCGTGCTGTAATTTTGTACTACCAACGATCCCAGGTTGAGTCATATTTTCCGGTGATAGAATAATCATTAATTCTTCGGCTTTTAATAGTCCCTTATCAAGGACAATCTGCTGTACAAGTTTGCCTGTTTCTATCGCTTCTTTAGCCACTTTAGCTGATTGCTCATATCCGATATAAGGTGCAAGTGCAGTAACAATGCCCACACTTCCATCAACCAACGCATTACATCTTTCCGCATTCGCTGTAATTGACGTAATGCATTTGGCACGAAATACGGTAAGCGCTTTGGTTAACATTGACAAAGAATTAAACAGATTAAACGCTATTACCGGCTCCATTACATTTAACTCCAACTGTCCCGCTTCTACAGCCAAGGCAATTGTCACATCGTTGCCTATCACCTGGAAGCAAACTTGGTTGACGACTTCCGGAATAACAGGATTTACTTTTCCTGGCATAATCGAAGATCCAGGTTGGCGCGGTTCTAAGTAGATTTCATTTAAGCCACATTTCGGTCCAGACGCCATTAGACGGAGATCATTACAAATTTTTGAAAGTGCTAAGCAACATACTTTTAAGCTACCTGAGAATTCTGCCAGAACATCGGTATTCTGTGTCCCATCAATAAGATTTGCGCAGGTTATAAATTTTTCACCAGTTAAACAAGCTATTTCTTGTACTACTTTTTTAATATATTCTGGCTCTGCATTTAACCCCGTACCAACGGCCGTTGCGCCCATATTAATAGTCAGTAGATCCTGCATTGCCTTTTCGATTCGTCCTGCTGAACGTCCCAAGACCGCCGCATATGCTTCAAATTCTTGTCCCAGCCGAATCGGAACAGCATCTTGTAAATGAGTCCGCCCCACTTTCAAAACCCCTGAAAACTCATCGGCTTTCTTATGAAAAGCCTCAACTGCCGCCCGTAAAACTTCTACTAGCTTTTTTGCTTTTGAGATAGTAGCAATACGAATGGCAGTTGGCATTACATCATTAGTCGATTGCGCCATATTTACATGATTATTTGGCGATACGATACTATATTCTCCTTTTTGATGGCCTAGCAACTCAAGTACACGATTTGCAATAACTTCATTCGTATTCATGTTAATTGATGTTCCTGCGCCGCCCTGAATGGGATCAACTACAAACTGTTCATGCCAAGTACCGTTAATAATTTCTGTGGCTGCCTCTACAATTCCATTACCAATTTGTAAATCAAGTCTACCAGTCTTCATATTTGCTAGGGCAGCTGCTTTTTTTACAATCGCCAGCGCGATAATAAATTCTGAATCCAAGCTCTGTCCTGTTATTGAAAAATTATCTAATGCCCGTAATGTTTGAATTCCATAATACACAGTTTCTGATACTTCCATATCACCAATAAAATCTCGTTCGTTCCGCATCACAATACCTGCTTTCAATAGTTTAATAACAACTATCTGTTTTTCATAGTAAACATACAACCTTTGTATATTGTATACAGTATACAATATACAGCAAAACACTACAACACTTCTTTTCCATTAATCATTCCTTTTTACTGTTACTTGTAATAACCCATTTATTTCTTATTCTGCTAGATAAGCACTATAATTGTTATTAGATGCTATTAAACGACGCACAAACCGAAGCTGCTTCTACCAAAATAACCGCCTAGGTCAACAAATCGTTAACCTAGGCGGTTATTTTCCTATGGTGCGTCCGGCAGAAGCATCATTTAGCCAGTTCCAAAAAAGCCGCTTTATTTTCAATAATAATATCATCCAGCATTGCTTCTAATTCCTTTTGCTGCTTATCACACAGCGATAACCGCAAGGAGCATTCTGTGGTGAAGCTGTGCCGGACCATTCTTTTAGTAGTCCAATCTAACCTTATCACTAACTCTATCCGGTTCAATTTTACCACACCATTTCAGATTAGCTTCCATAAGAATAAATCTTTTTGACCACGAATTCGGTAATGGTTCAGATAAGTCCTATATTGTGTTGGATAATTAGAGAGACAACAGCAACAGCAACCCAACATACTAGGCCAAGGACTATGGGACGCCGACCATTCTCGATCAACGTTTTTATATTTGTATTAAGTCCGATGGCGCTCATTGCTAAGATGATTGCAAATTTCCCTGTATTACCTAAAAGATGCGAAATAGTACCTGGTAAAAAGCCCGTTGTATTGATGATGGAAGCTACGACAAACCACAGAATAAACCAAGGAAAGATTTTTGTCATTTGTATAGAGTTGTTTTTTCTTTCTCGATACGCCATGAGAGAAGCAAAGAATAGACAGACTGGTACAATCATCAGCGCCCTCGTAAGCTTTACAATCGTGGCATAGCTGCCTGCTTCGCTACTATATGAGTAGCCAGCGGCTACCACTGAGGACGTATCATTAATTGCCGTCCCTGCCCACATACCAAAACCGGTATCGGAAAGTCCCCAAAGATGGCCAAGCAAAGGGAAAATAAATACTGCGATCACATTAAATAGAAAAATGGTTGAAATAGAAAAAGCGACATCCTTATCTTGGGCATTGATGACGGGTGCAACGGCGGCAATAGCCGAACCACCGCAAATTGCTGTACCGGCACCAATAAGAATGGTCGTTTTATCGTCAATCTTTAGCATTTTTCCAACAAAATAGGCAACGAAAAATGCTGCAACCAAAGTAAATATCATGACTGAAAATGATTTCGCACCAATATCCAGTACATGAAAAAGATTCATTTCAAATCCCAGCAGAATAATCGAATACTGTAAAATTTTTTTACCGGTGAAGCGAATGCCGCCGTCAAAAGAAGCAGGTCGTTTGAAACTGGCAGCAATAATACCCAGTAAAATACCAAAAACCGGCCCACCGATAATAGGGTACGCTTGTCCAAGAAAATAAGCTGGAATAGCGAAAATTAATGAAAATGCAATACCTTTAATATACTGTATGTTCATATATAAATCACTCCTTTTACTTTTGTAGTCTAACAGTTGCTCTTTTATATGTAAAATAATATAATTTTATAAAAACAATAGGTATTTGTATATAAGGAGAAAAATGACTTTACGACATATGCGAATTTTTATCTGCGTTTGTGATGAAAACAATATGACTAGGGCGGCCGCTAAACTACATATGACACAGCCTTCTGTAAGCCTAGCAATTCATGAGCTCGAGTCGCATTATAAGATACTTTTATTTGAGAGGCTGGGACACCGCCTATTTATCACGGACGCTGGGCGACGCCTGCTTACCTATGCCCGGCATATCGTAAATTTGAATCAACAAGTCGAGTCGGCTATGCGCACCTTGGGAGAAGTCTTTACACTACGCATCGGAGCGAGCGTTACAATTGGTGAATGCGTACTGGTGGATTTATTAACGTACATGAACAAACTAAATCCTCAACAGGAAATTTTTTCAGAAATCCATAATACGGCTGAACTAGAAGCAATGCTATTAAAAGACGAATTGGATATGGCTTTGTTGGAAGGCAAAACACACTCGGAGTATTTAATTGCTGACCCCTTTATGTTGGACGAGTTGGTTTTTATTGTTTCGCCGCACAATAACATTCTGAGAAAAAATGAGATAACAGCAATGGATTTGGTAGAATTAAATTTTTTTATCCGGGAGGCTGGTAGCGGGACACGGAAATTATTTGAAAATATTATAAACCAAAATGATATAAAAATTAAAATAGCCGGAGTATACAATAATGCAGAAACAATAAAAAAAGCAGTCATGGCTGGACTAGGTGCCAGTGTTATTTCGCGCCGAGCTGTGATCCGAGAATTGGCCCGTGGTAGCTTAGCAAGTTTTGAGGTCAAGAATATCGTTTTTAAAAGAGACTTTAGTATTGTTTATCATAAAAACAAATACATTTCTCCGCCATTACAGTCGCTGATGGATATTTGTCATAAATTTGATGGCAATATATAAAATAATAAACTGCATCAAATATTAGACATTTCTAACATTTTTGGTGCAGTTTATTATTAACAACCTATTATAGTCAATCATAAATAACGTTAATGACCACAGCAGATATAGTTCAACCAGGTTTTCTGGAGTCTCGGACGGCGCACCCCCCAGCACTTTGATACCACGCTGCTCAAAAATCGCCTGAGCCGCTTCACCCATGTCTCCAACAATAATATCTGTACAAACTTTGTCGGCTACCCAGTTAGGAATAACACCAGGGGCGTGCGGCGGTGAGGTTAGTTGTTCCTGCGCCGAGATTTTACCATCATTTACAGTAACAATCGCAAATTGTTCACAATGGCCAAAATGGAGCAGAGTTTTCCACCTGCTAAAGGAATCGCAATTTTCATGGTTGAGCCAACACCCCTGAACTTGAATAAACATCTTCATATTATCGCTGCAGCCTAAGTCTCCGGCCATTCTCTGACCATCAGGTTCCAGCATAAAACCAATGTTTCGAGGCATCATAAAATGTTACATAACCTTTTCAGAGTACATTTTATTCTCCCCTTTTTAATCTTTATACGGTTCCTCTTTATGAAATATATTTCATAAAGAGGATATCCTTCCACGAACTAAAACAATAACTTAATGAGCTTTTACTGTTGTCGAATAATTTCACCGGATTTACATTTTGGGCACTGCATCTCCCGACTCCTTTGGCCATTACCATGCGGA
>JAGGAD010000069.1 GCA_017889625.1 Bacillota bacterium
CAGCCTTCTACCCAGCCCCAGGATGGTTCTTCATTTATCAGCGCTACGGTAGTTATAGCGGGGTCGAGTTTTTTCATTTCCCGGATTGTCCGCCAATCAAAGCTTTGCAGCGTAACCCGATCCTGCATGTTATATTTTTTAACAATGTCATCAACTTTTTTCACGAATACGGCAGGAGCGGGATTGTTTTTGTAGCCAGGATCCATTGGATCGGCATAGGATTTGGTTTCTATGTCGAAATTGACCTTAGTATTACCGTAAGAATTTGCTAATTCAAAGACTTCTTCCAAGGTGGGTACTTTGGTACCCGGAACGGAAATTTGTGTTTTGCCATGGCTTTGATAGTAGTCTTCCCAGCCATGATAGTTAGGATTCATTGTACCAACATCAAATTGTTTGATTTGATCTAAGGTCATGGTGCGTATATCATATTTGAATTCTTTTTCTACGTATTTTCCATCCGGGCCTTTCGCCAGCCAAGGCGCTAAGAATGGATTGTGGCTGATAACAATATGACCATCTTTGGTTAGCTGCATATCCATTTCTAAGGCGGTTTCACCAATTTCCAGGCCGTAGGCAAATGAAATTAGGGTGTTTTCTGGACGGGCATCGCGACCACCGCGGTGGCCCTCGAAGTCAAAGCCGTCCCAGGCGACTTTGGCATGAGCCGGTTGCAGGTCAGCAAGGTTTGTCCCTGTTGCCAACGTAACCGCAGTCATTCCGGTTATCAGGAAGTGTTTCCAATAATTTTTATTATTGTTCATACTAGTCATTCGCTCCTTTTCGCAGCACAAGTATTTTATTTGTGCAGACCATATTTGACGATATAGAGGCTAACTTCATATAAAATAATTATGGGTATGGCTACCATGATTTGTGAGAAGATATCGGGGGTTGGCGAAATTATTGCACCGATGATAAAGGCCAGGACAAAAATGATTTTGCGTTTTTTGGCTAAGAAGCGGGAGTCAATAAATCGCCAATGGGCTAAGCCGATAATAAAGAGGGGAATTTCAAAGATACAGCCAAACGGCAGTAGAAAAGAAATAACAAATGATAGGTATTGACCTAATGAAAAGAGCGGTTGAAGTTCGTCGGTAGCAAAGCTCATAAAGAATTTAATCCCGGCTGGCAGTACCAGGTAATAGGAAAAAGCTATTCCGGCTAAAAACAGTATATAGGAAGCGGGGAGGAGACGGCGGAAAATCTTGCGTTCTTGTTGGGTAAGGGCCGGGCGGATAAAGCTCCAGGTTTGTTGCAGGATAACAGGAAGCGCCAGAATAAATCCGCAGAAGGCCGAAACTTTCAGATAGGCAAAAAAGGCTTCGGCTGGATTCATGAAATACACTTTACTAACGGAAGATATTAATAGTTGGATTAAGTTGCCGGAATATAAATAGCTGATGCTACTGGTGATGCCGAAAACAATGATACTAATAAGCACTCGTTTACGTAGTTCTTGAAGGTGACCGATGAGGGTCATTGCTCCAAAATCGATGGGGGGACAGTTATTTACAGGATTCATGTCTGGCATAGAGCGACCTCATTTTTTTTCTTCGGTTTGGATTTGCAAAGCGGGCTTAGTGATTTCGGTTTTTTCTTTTACTTCTTCACCTTCGCCGGTTGTGGCGTGACGAAATTCTTTTACACTGCGGCCAATAGCTTTGCCAACATCGGGGAGTTTTCCTGGGCCAAAGACTACTAAGGCGATAACGAGCACTAAAACAAGTTCACCGGTGTTAAAACTAAACATTTAAGTACCTCTTTTTCTTGTATAGTAATTTTTGCTTGGTTAGGTTATGGCGGGAAGGCCGCCTGGTTGTTTATTTTGCCAACAACAGCATATTGGTAGCTGCATCATAGCGGTACGCGAATTTCCATAAGTTTTTCACGTCTTCGGCGGCAATCAGGGTAGTTCCTTTGGTAAGAACTAACGGCGCGGTTAAGGCTGCTGCTTGATTATTGCAGATTGCCTGCTGTTCATTTAGGGTGAAGGTTATCGCTGTATTATTGTAGTTAGTGGCGATTTGTCCAGCTGCGGTTGACTGAATTTCACCACCGATAAATTCAATGAAACTGCGTAAGGGAAGATACCAGGCGTTAGCAATTTTTTTGGGCGGAATATTGATGAGCGGAGTTTGCAGCATATTTCCCCAAATAACAAGGCGGGTATCATTTGAACGTTCTGGTAATATTGTACGGGGGAGATCGGTGTTGTTTACTTTGTCAATGGTGTAAACATCAATCAAATTTCCTCCTTGGGTATAGGCCTTAAAGGTCAAGGTGGTTTTAGCGATTTCGACTACGATATAGTTTGGTTCGGCTTGCGGATCATGAAAGAAGGCATCCCAGACTTTTTGTGATAAGTCCGTGTAGTATTTATTGCCGCTGCGGCCGGTTACCAGGTAAATTGTACCTTTGGCCGGGGTATCGACAAAAGTGTCTTGATAAATGGGGTAGGTGCGAGAATAGCCGTGGTCATGGCCGTTGATTACAAGATCGACATGATGTTTGTCGATGATCGGGGTTAACGCAGCTTTTAGTTTTTCATTAGAGCGAAAAGCTTTATTATAGTAGGGAGTTTTATGGAATAATACGATTTTCCATTGTTTAGTTGTTGCGGCTAAATCTTTATCTAACCAAGCGGCTTCTAATTCCAGCATATTGGGAACATATTGTCCTTCTTCTTGTTCCTGACTGTCGATAACTGAAAAATGCGTGTTGCCGTAATCAAATGAGTATACATGACCTTTTAAGGCATTAGGGCCATTGCCGGGAAGCCGGAGTTGTTCTTTAAAGTAGTAGGGAAGAACGGAGTGGTTTTCTTCGGGGACGTCATAGGTTTCGTGATTGCCTGGTACCGCCATGTTAGGAATTTTTTCAATGACTTCCTTAGCCGCGTCGTACCAATTTTTCCAGTGGGTGTAGTCCTGTCCTACTTCTACTAAATCGCCTACCATCATAAAGAAAGCAGCATCTTGATTGGCGGCATAGGCGTTCTGAATAGTCGTACGCCATGGGCCGTATTCGGGATTTTTTGGCAACCCACTTTGTGAATCACCAAATACTAAAAATTTAAAGGGGGTATCTTCCTTGGGTTCAGTTGTAAAATCAGCCGCTTCACTCCAATTGTCGTTGCTGCCCACCCGATAGGTATAATTTGTGCCTGGTGTTAAGTCGGTAACGCTTGCGTAATGAAGGTTAATATCGCCGGTATTAGTGCTAAATAATTCAGTAGCGGCTTCTAGGGATAAAGCATGCTGCCAACCATTATTGCGATGGGCGGTGGTCTTGACGATTTGAATTGTACCGGTAGTAATATTGGTATCGGTGCTCCAGGCAATGGTTTGGGTAGTTTTCGGATCAAGTTGCCAGGTTAGGGTAAGGTGATTACCGGCTGTAGCTGTCGATAGGTTGGTATTGGCGGCAAACAGCTTGGTTAAATTAAATGGCAGTCCCGCGATTAATACTGAGGCTCCGCAAGTTTTAAGAAATAAGCGGCGGCTTACATTTTTATCTTTTTCTTTAAATAAATCAAACAAACTTTTTTCCTCGGCCAAGATACTTCCTCCTGCTCTAATGTTTAATCAGTTTGACTGGGTGACTTGGGTATAATTGTCTACTGCAATTTTAGTCCTATTTACTAGAGCGGCGGTTAAGGTTAAGTTAAGTTTGCGTTAACAGTTTGTCCAGAGTTATTTGGTCGATATATAGTTAATTTAAAGTATGGCATTTTTGTGAACTAATGTTGAAGGTTGTTGAAGATAAATGGGAACGTTGTTATAATAGCAAATGGGTATATGAAGAGGAAAGAGGTAAGCAAAATGCTTAAGATTAATAAGAAACAAGTTAAGCTTGTGTCATTGGTGGTAGCGGTTTTCTTCTTGCTGGGAGTTGGCGGAGTGGCTCTTTCGCAATATGGTAAGGTAGCGGCGTCACCTTCGGCTAATATTGGGACGGCAGATTTTAAGTTGTTAATGTCGCAGCATCCTGATATGGCGGCAGCTCAAACGGCTATGCAAGCGGCGCTAGATCAAGCGAACAAGGATTTTGAGGCTAAAGCGGCGACAATGAGTGATCAGGAAAAACAAGATTATCATAACCAGCTCCAGCAACAGTTGAATGCCAAGCAACAAGAGTTGTTTACACCGATTAACGATAAGGTTCAAGCGGCAGTAAAAGCGGTTGCGGAAGCGAAAGGGTTAACGGTTGTTCTTGATAAGGGTACAGCAATTTATGGCGGGCAAGATATTACGGCTGAGGCTGGTAAGAAGATAGCTGGTCAATAGCGGGTTTTAAAAAATCGGAACAAGAGATTGAAGAAGTTTTGAAGCGTTTAGCTAGTCCCAACAAGATCATCCAAGAAGATGAATAAAATATAGGTGCTGAGTACAACCCCAATAGATGGAAAATAAATTAAGGCCCCCTACAGAGCAACGGATATGCTGTGTGGGGGGCCTTAATTTTTAGTTAGTTAGCGGATATTTCCCGAATTTCTACGTTTTTTATCTGGGTATGACTGCCTTTAAAGGTCATGAAGCCAAGGCTGCCTTTGTCATAGCGTTCGTCGATAAAACCGGTCAAAAATTTATCGTTGATATAGATATCGACGTGAGAGCCGACAATGACGAGTTTGAATTTATTCGGGCCATTGCCGCGAAGCAAATTGTAACTGTTTTGCGTTGGCACTAAAGGGAAGATTTGGCCGTTTAGGGCAAGGTCTACGGAGTAGCGCCCGTTATTATTGATAAATAATTCATAGGCGTTTTGTTTTTCGTAGTTGCCGTTGCTTCTAAAGGAAATGGTCAAGGTGCTGTGATATTCATTTAGGGGTTGTTGGAAGGAAAATTCTCCTTCTAAAATATAGTCGGCAAGTTGGTTATAGGGGGTTGGATAGAAGAAATATACATGGCCGGCCTTGATTTCGCGGGCATCTAAGTCTAGTTTGCCGTCGTGGTAGGCCGGTCCGTTGTTGTTGCTGCCGGTCAGATATTTTTGCTGTATGTTGTCGTTCAAGATAAGTTTACCGGCTTTAACCGTGCCCAAGGAGGGAACGGTTAAAATGATCGGTTTTTTAAAGGGGATAGGCTCTGGAGAGATATCATCGCCGGTGGCAACGCCAATGGCGGCAGTTTCTAGTGAGCTTAGTTCTGCCAAGGCAGTTTTTTCATTGGCCGAAGTTATTTTAATGGTGCCGATGCGAATTTGCTTTTCAAATAATGGATCGCCGTTATCGCCAGGAATGGGATTTTTGCGGGAAACAAAAATGCGGTCGCCTTCTTTTATGCCCTGGTCTGTACCGATATCTATGGTATAGTAGTTGCCGCTTTTATCGACTACTTGTCCCAATAGCGGATATTTCATAATAATTTCTGCCGCGGCAAATTTACCCAAGGTTGCCGCGGAATAATTACCTGCGGTAATTTCTTTAGAGTATTCGACTCTGCCACTGGCTACATCGACGATTTTCAGATTAATGGTAAAACCGCCGGAGGTACTTCGGGATAGGCGGGAAAAGACAATTTTATTGGCATTTATGGTTTTGCAGATATCAGCCAGGTTATCCGCTTCGTTAACGGACTGAACAAGTTGTTCGGCAACTATCGCTTTGAGTTTGCTACGGTCGAGGATATTGTATTTACCGGAGAGAACCAAGTTCTCATACAGGTTATTTTCTGCCGCTAGTAATTCTTGTTCAGAGGATATTTTAGGATTATAGGTCATGGGCCAAACGGCTAAAGTTAATGGTGTTGCCATGGCAATTCCCCAACTGGATATCCAGATAAAAGATAATGCCAGGACAGATAAAATAGTTCGTTTCAAGATAATCGCTCTCCAATCGTATCAAGGTTTAATATAAAGTTTATAGTTATATATCGGCAGCTAAGGAGCAATTAATAAGTGGTTGTGGTAAATTTAGCCGAGGATGCTGGTTTAAAGCAGCATATGGTTGTATTTTCGCTGAATTCAAAACTATGTAGAATATAGTATATTATTATTAACTAGTTGTAATAGTTTGAGTCGTTATAATAGTTAGAATAAATGATTATTTATATTAAAAGATAATTATTATTGACAACCTTCCGATTCTTTGTTATTATAGGATTAAGAAAAGGGGGGAGATAAAAATGAAAAAACTTCTTGAACTTATTGCAAAGTATCCCGCAGCGCCATTTCCATTTTTCTATGGTATAGGTTATAAAAATAGTAAGTAATATTGGATGAGAGAAAATTTGCTTGTTGTTTTTAGCAAATAGTTGGGAGCCGCTAATGTAGCGGTTTTTTTGCTTTATATAGAAGTTTTCTGTTTGAGTTTTTGGTTCCGATATTGAGAAAGCGAGGGTCTGCCGCATTGAAGAATGCGGCAGACCCTCGCTTGTTGGTAGTCAGTGATAGTGATAAGGGGGGATACCGATTATTTTAATATTTTTGGTAAAAAATATTATTAGTGGAAGGAATTAACGATTAACGTCGAATGAAATATAAAAAGTTTATTAACGGCGAGGAAAAATGATGGCTCAGAACTTGGATAAATCAAAACTTAACCTTGAATTAGAACTTAATGTAGCCGAACGAACAAGAGAGCTTTGCGAGATTAACACGAAGCTGAAACAGGAAATCAGGGAACGCCAAGAAGCCCAGCAAGCACTCATCATTAGCGAGGCCCGTTATCGCGGGCTTTTCAATAATATACCGATGGGGATTGCACTTTTGCGGGTGGTGTTAGACGAACAAGGGAATTTTATAGATAATGAGTTCGTTGACGCTAATCGTGCATGTATGCTTTATAATGGGGAAAATATCGTCGGCAGACGGGTCAAAGATGTTTTTCCTGATTTAGACGAGGATATTCGCGAAAAATTTGCCGAAGTGGCCTTGACCGGTCAGCCAATTACGATTGAGGTATACAGTGAAATTCGGAAAGCCTGGATCAGAATGTGGGCATATAGTCTGGAAAAGGAGCAATTTGTGGTTATATCCAAAGATATTACCGAGCAAAAAAAATATGAAGAGGAATTGGCGCGGTTTGATCGTCTCAATCTTGTGGGCGAGATGGCTGCCGGAATAGGCCATGAGATACGCAATCCCATGACGACCGTACGCGGTTATTTGCAAATGTTTCAAAGGAAAGACCAGTTTGGCGAATACCAAAATCAGCTCGATAC
Source organism: Bacillota bacterium (assembly GCA_017889625.1). GTDB lineage: Bacteria > Bacillota > Negativicutes > Sporomusales > CTSoil-080 > CTSoil-081. The sequence goes on from JAGGAD010000069.1 coordinate 7,167, forward strand.
AATGATTGAGGAATTGGACCGGGCGAATGAGATTATTACAGAGTTTTTGTCGCTGGCCAAAAACAAACGAGTTGACTTAAAACCTGGCAACTTAAATGGTACTATTCATGCACTATTCCCATTGTTACAAGCAGAGGCTTTTCGGTTGGGACATGAATTAGAAACCGATATAGGTGATATTTCTCCTTGTTGTTATGATGACAAAGAAATACGACAACTTATCTTAAATCTAGTACGAAATGGTTTTGAAGCTATGGAAGCTAGGGGAATGCTAAGTATTAAAACCTACCAGGAGAATGATAAAGTAATTATGGTTATTCAGGACAATGGACCAGGCATCCCCCCGGAAGTGTTAAGCAGGCTTGGTACTCCTTTTGTGAGTACCAAGGAGAGTGGAACTGGCTTGGGATTATCAGTTTGCTATAGAATCGCTGAGCGGAATCAAGCAAAGATCGAAGTGACTTCTTCAATTAACGGAACAACCTTTTTGGTCAAATTTATGGTCCTGAAAAATTATTAAGGTGCTGTAAGAGTCTGGTGCTATTAATCTTTATTTTTCAGCGCAGGATAGGCTTTCCTGAAGCGCTTGAGGTTTGGTTTTACGTCTAAACGATAGGGATAAAAGAAAAGCAATGGCAATAATGCCGGTGGCAATTAGGAGTGAATAATTAAAGCCGCTGTAGAGGGCTGGTATCTGGTTTTCAAGGTTGTTTGTATTTGGTAGGTTGTATAGATAATTATTTTGACCAGCGGCCATGAGACCGATAAATAAAGGAGTCCCGATAGCAGCCCCGATTTGAATGAATAGGTTTAGGATTGCAACTCCATCGGCTTGCGCTTTCATGGATAGTTGTTTAAGGGCATTGGTTTGAGCCGGGGACCAGGCCAGCGATATTCCTAGGTAGATAAAACAGTTTAATATAGCAATTGTTATTATCGAGGTGGCTGGTTGAATGCGGGAGAGCAGCGCTAAGAAGCCGCAGGTTATTAGCAAGCCGAGGGGGATTAGGGTTTTCCCGCCGAATTTATCATAGATTTTGCCGGATATGGTATTCATCAGGCTGCTGACAATGGAGGCCGGAAATAAAACCATGGCGGAGATAAAAGAAGTTACGTTTAATCCTTCTTGGAGCAGCATGGGCAGAAGCATATTCATGGAGAATTGTACCATTTGCATGACGATAACCAGGATTGCTCCGAGGGCAAAATAGGGATGTTTGAAGGCCCGGATGTCCAGGAGAGGGTGTTCTAAGGTTAATTGCCGGGTGCTAAATAAGATTAATGCGATTATCCCCAGGGTAAAGATAAGCAGGATATTTAAGGTGCTTAAGTTTGAACCGAGTACGCTTATGCCGTAGATGATGGAGGTCAAACCGATGATTGATAGCAATACTGATAAATAGTCAATTTTGGGCTTGGTTATTTCGAATACGTTTTTTAAGAATAGGGCACCGCCGGCCATGCAAATAAGGATTAAAGGGACTAATAATATGAATAATGCCTGCCAATTGAAAAATTGTAATAAGGCTCCAGAAACTATTGGTCCGAGGGTAGGGCCCAGGATTATTACACAGGTACATATTCCCATAACGAAACCATGTTTTTCCCGTGGGTTTATTATTAAGACGGTATTAATCATAATTGGTATGAGGAGGCCGGTTCCGGTAGCTTGGACCATTCTTGCCAGCAACAGTACGGGAAAGGAGTTTGAAAATACCGCTAAAACAGTTCCTAGTAAGAGTAAGGTCATTGCTCCTAAGTATAGTTGTTTGGTAGTGAAAGTATGAAGGAGAAACGCTGAAATTGATACCGATATGGCAACGATTAGCATATAGCCGGTGGCAAGCCATTGTACGGTGGTTGCGGCAACGTGCATTTCTGTCATTAATTTTGGCAGGGCTACGTTGAGAATTGTTTCGTTAAACAGGGAGATGAAACCGCCAAATAACAGGACAATCATAATGGCGGTTACGTTGTAGGGTTTTTTATTTTCGCTGTGCATAAAACTCTCCTTTAATATATTTAGACTGGTCTATATATTTTGCGCGCAATGCAAGTTGGTAAGCTAAATATAATGATGTAATAAAACACTGATTTGATTACCAACGGCTATAAGCGGGGCCGGAGCTTTTTGGGTAAGGGATATGGTGATTGCTCCTTCAATCATTGCTTGAATAACGATACCTAATTCTTGGGCAATTTCTTGCGGGAATCCACTTTGAATTAATTTTTCGGCGTAAATGACGGCTAAATCCATATACGCCTGTTCACAAGCTTTTCTTAGGGGCTCACTTGATAAATGTGTTTCTAATGCTAATAAACTTATCGAAAATTTTTGAACGGTAGCTTCTTTACCTGAATCTTGGACCATGTCTTTGATAATATGTTCTATTGCGAGGATCGGATTTGAATGCTTAGCTAGGCCGGATTTTACTTTTTGTTGGACGGATTGACTTGCTAATTTGATTGCTTCTAACGCTAGTTCTTCTTTTCCGTGGGGAAAGTAATAATATAAAGATCCCTTAGGCGAATCACTTTCTTGCAAAATTTCATTTAATCCGGTAGCGTTATAGCCTTTAAGCTGAAAGAGTCGGGAGGCTGCAGCAAGCATTTTTTCGCGGGAATCGGTTTTAGTATTCATTATGTTAGCATCCTTTTTAGTTTGCAAATTACTGGTCTGTGTACAGAATACGCGAATTTTATGGAGTATGTCAAATTATTTTATGATGAAGATGGTGGGGGAAGGCGGCTACGGGGCCGAGATTAGGTGAAATATCGTAGGTATACATAGCCATGACAGATTAATATGGATAACAGCATAAGTGGGAACGCCACTTTGAAGAATTGGCGGAAGTTAAGGGTGATACCATTTTTTTCGGCAATTCCGGCAACAATGAGATTTGCGGAGGCACCAATTAAGGTGCCGTTGCCACCAAGGCATGCGCCCAAGGCTAGTGACCACCATACTGGTTCTAGGTTAAGGCCGGAGATTTGGCTCATTTCTTGTAATAGGGGAATCATGGTAGCGACAAAGGGAATGTTGTCAATGAAGGCTGAGGCAATGGCGGAAAGCCAAAGGACTAACAGTGAGGTTTCCAGGGGTTGGCCTTGGGTTAGCTGGAGGCTCCATTGGGCAAGGGCTTTGATTACGCCGGAGGATTTAAGTCCGCCGACTAGAACAAAAAGACCGACGAAAAAGAAGATGGTTGGCCATTCGATGGTTAGCAGGATTTCTTCTGGTTCTACTTTACTAATTATCATGAGGAGTATGGCTCCGGCCAGGGCGATGGTCGCAGAGTCAAGGTTTAGTATTCCGTGTAAGGCAAAGCCAAGAATGGTCAGGCCGAGGATGGTCAACGATTTTTTTAGTAGTCGCCAATCGGTAATTTCGTCTTTATAGTTGAGTTTTAAAATGTTTTGACGATTTTCTTCGTTTACTTGCAGGTCTTTTTTGTATAGTAAGGCTAAAATACCAATTGTTATAATAAAAACTAACAGGCTGACTGGGGCTAAATTGCTGATAAAAGCATTGAAGCTTAGGTTAGCCGCGCTGCCAATCATAATGTTGGGCGGATCACCAATGAGGGTAGCGGTACCACCAATATTAGCGGCGAGGATTTCTGTAATTAAAAATGGCCTTGGATTGATATTTAGTTTGTCTGTTAGTGTAATTGTGACGGGGACAATTAATAAGACGGTAGTTACATTGTCTAATAAGGCGGAGGCAAAAGCTGTAATTATCGCCAGTAGTGCCAATAGTCTGAGGGCGTAGCCTTGGGTAATGGTAGCTGACCAGATGGCGACGGCTTCAAAGACTCCGGTGCGGCGGGTAATCGCAACAAGAAGCATCATCCCGATTAATAAGCCTAAGGTGTTAAAATCAATATCGTCTTTGATTGCCTGCTCTTGGCTTAAATACCCCAAGAGCAGCATAATGATTCCTCCGGCCATTGCTACGATCATGCGGGGGATTTTTTCCCATATTATCATAATATAGGTGACAATAAAGATTATGATTGAGCCATAAAAAGCGGTAGCGGGCAAAATAAACATCTCCTTAGTTGTGAAAATAAACAGGAGGAGCCCTTGGTGACAGGCTCCTCCACAAAACAAAG
>JAGGAD010000106.1 GCA_017889625.1 Bacillota bacterium
ATCTAAAATAGGGACAGCTGATCATCCCCATAGCCTTGCTTATAGCCATTAATAATATCGTCCATATTATAGAGCAAGCCAAATCTGTCACATTCTTGGCGGAATAACTGCCACAGTACCTTAGCCTTTGGTGAGCTACATTCATAGTTATTGCCAAACTGATTTATATACTTTTGTCTAATGGTAGGAAAATGCTCATCAAGCTTTTTATAATACCAGTTCCGTTGATTTTGCCGCAAGGTTACTCCGAATGCCGGATATATAAACTTCGCCCCGTTTTCATAGGCAAGACGAATAATATCGGTTATATTTCTCTCATTGTCCTCGATAAACGGAAGAACTGGCATCAGCAATATTCCAGAAAAAATTTCATTACGAGAAAGTTCTCTAATCGCCGCGAATCTTCTTGACGGTTTTGCTACATTCGGCTCTATCTTTTCACAAAGAGTATCATTAGCAGTCGTAATCGTAATTTTTATAAGCACCGGCGAATGCTTTTTTATTGATTTTAATACATCAATATCTCTTGTTATCAAAGCGCTTTTCGTATCAATGGATACCCCAAAACGATAAGCATCAATTAGTTCTAATGCACCTCTTGTTAAGCGGTAATCCTTTTCAAAAGGATTATATGGATCGCTCATGGCCCCTGTTCCAATTACTCCCGTCCGGCGTTTGGACTTAAGCTCATGAGTAATTAAAGCAAGGGCATTTTCCTTGGCTCGTACCTCATCAAAATTTTCTACTTGATAGCATTCACTGCGGCTGTCACAGTAGATACAACCATGACAACAACCTTTGTAGATGTTCATAGTATAGTTGTTACCAAACCAAGCACTACTGCTCATATAGCCAGATATAATTGTTTTTGCCGATATGAATTTCATAGCACAAACCTTTTTTATATGTTCTTCTTATGTATTATCGACTTCGTTCAAGACTTTGTGGCGAAGTTGACCACAGGCGGCACGAATGTCCGTTCCCATTTCCCGGCGTACAGTTGCATTGACGCCTCCGCGCTTGAGGGTTTCTACAAAGCGGTTGATGCTGGCTTTATCCGGGCGGTGCAGGCCTTGTTTGGGGACTGGGTTTATTGGGATGAGGTTAACATTAGCCAGCCGGTTTCTCAGGAGACTGATAAGTTCGCGAGCATGGCGGTCGGTGTCGTTGATGCCGGCAATCAAAGTGTATTCATAGGTCACCCGCCGCCCGGTCGTAGTAGCATAGCGGTTAGCGGCCGCCATTACTTGTTCCATGGGGTATTTTTCGTTAATCGGCATTAAAAGAGACCGTTCTGTATTGTTAGTAGCATGAAGCGATATCGCCAAGGTTATGGGCAATCCTTCTGCCGCCAAGCGGTCAATTCCCGAGACCAGTCCGGCGGTCGAAAGCGTAAAGCTTCGATAACTCATTCCCAGGCAATATTCTTCATGGCACAGGCGAATAAATTTTAAGACATTATCGTAGTTAGCCAAGGGTTCGCCTGATCCCATGATGACTACGGAATCAACTTTTTCGTTGTTTTGACTCAGAACTTTGTCAGCATACAGTACTTGGGCCAGAATTTCGCCGCCGGTCAAGTTGCGGACCACTCCGTTAATGGTGGAGGCACAGAAAACGCACCCCATGCCGCAGCCAACCTGGGTGGATACACAAACGCTGTTGCCGTAGCGGTGGCGCATCAGCACAGTTTCTACCGCCAGACCGTCATTTAACGCCAGGAGAAATTTACTGGTGCTGCCATCCGCGGCGGCTTGTTCTGCTTGCAAAGTAACGATTCCCACGGAAAAGTTCGCAGCCAATAGTTCACGTTTAGCTTTGGGGATGTTGGTCATTGCTTCAAAGTCAGCGGCCTGACGCTGGTAAATCCATTCGGCCAGCTGACGGCCGCGATATTTTTCTAAACCACAGGAACTAGTTGCGGCTACTATTTCCTCAACAAACATCCCGCATAAGTTAGTTTTTGTCACTCTTGATTCCTCCGGCGATGTTTCTTACCATCCGGGCGATGAAAAATCCATCCACGCCATCACGATGCGGCCACAGCTGGATCGTCTGTTCCGGTCTGGCTTGGGGTAAATATTCACCGGTAGTCTCAAGAATAAATTCCTGGTTAGCCGCTAAGAAAGCGGCAACAACTTGATTATTTTCTTCCGGCTCGGTGGTACAGGTGCTATAGACTAGTACGCCACCAGGTTTTACGCAGGCGGCGGCGCTGGCCAAAATAGCCCCCTGGAGTTTTGGCAGTTCTTCTAGCATCATTTTAGTTTTTCGCCACCTGGAATCCGGTTTGCGGCGCAGAACCCCCAGCCCCGAGCACGGCGCATCTACCAGCACCCGGTCAGCTTGTCCGGCATATACCGTATCCAGTTTTGTGGCATCGATTTCTTTTGTTTCAATTATGGTAATACCCAATCGCGCAGCATTGGCTTCGGTTATTTTTAGTTTATGGCTATAAATATCACCAGATACTACCCGGCCACGATTGTTCATTAAGGCCGCAATATGCGTACTTTTTCCCCCAGGTGCCCCACAGGCATCGATAATAAATTCGCCAGGCTGGGGCGCTAGTACATGCGCCACCAACATTGAGCTTTCATCTTGTACTTGAAGCTGTCCCTGTTTCAATGTACCGAGGGTTGACAGCGCCGGGTATTCAAGACATATTATGCCTTCCGGTGTCCACTCCGAAGGCTGGGCAGTTACGCCTTCTTTAGCTAGTTTTATCAGTAGTTCATCTCTAGTAATTTTTAAGGTATTTGTCCTAACCGAAAGCGCCGGGGTCTGGTTATTGAATTTTAAAAGTTCTTCAGTTTGTTCAACGCCAAGGCGGTTCAACCACCTTTTCACCAGCCATTCGGGATGAAAATATGTTAGCGCCAAGTACTTTACGCTATCTTTATTTTTATCGGGATAAACCGCCTTTTCCGGATTTCGCACGGCACTTCTAAGCACGGCATTAACAAATTTTACGGTACCGGCATGACCGTATTTTTTCGCCAATTCTACCGCTTGATTACAAGCGGCGAACGCCGGAACTTTAGACAAAAAAAACACCTGGTATATTCCCATACGCAGAATGTTTCGAATGACTCCTGGTACTTTGTTAAGCGGCCGGTTGCTATAGTGACTGAGAATCCAGTCAATCGTATTGCCCGCTTTTACTGTGCCATACACCAGTTCAGTAACAAATCGGCGATCTTGATCGCCAAGTTTATGCCGGCCAAGTTCTTTGGCTAAGGCAATATTGGCATATGCCCCTTCGGTGTCCACTTCGCCAATAATTTTTAACGCGACTTCCCGCGCATTGATGTTTGTCGCCATTTACCCACCTCTAGTTAATCCATCGCAAAATAATTATTT
>JAGGAD010000070.1 GCA_017889625.1 Bacillota bacterium
GAATGTGAATCAAGCGCTCTCCCACTGAGCTAATACCCCATTTTTAAAACCTTATAATAGCTATGCCTAAAGCATTTCTTATGTATTTTCCCTTTGAACTATCACATGGAATCATGCGCTGTTACCAATAATTAGTATACCCCTAATACCATATGATATCAAGTGTATAAATATATTTTAAAAGCCCCAGATTACAACTTAGTTACTATCCTCGCAAGCACAGTGTCCTTAGCTATTAGCTAAAACCATTCTTCAAACTCGACTTTAATACCACCAGTTTGTTCGCCAATTCTATTTATAAGAAACTCAATCCTCTCAGATGAGTCTGGTGCTAACACTATGCTATTTTGACGCTTCTCTAAATATGTGTTGTCATGGTATTGGTAGCGAAAAAAAGTATTATTGTTTCAACACACGAAAAATGCCCTACCAATTAAGGCAAGGCAATGTACTAATGATTATAAATTGGATTTCTTACCAACACCTGATGATAATAAATAGGCTGTCAACTGGTTCAGGCTTACGTTTTCCTCTTTGGCTCTTTCCGCTAATGACTTGTGTAATGACTTCGGAACTCTTACAACGAATTTACCACTATACCGCTCTTCTGTTGTAGGCTCTGGTATTTCATCACCATCTTGCAAAGATATATCAATCCAACCCGCTTTTGCATCTTCAATCATTTCCAAGGCTTCTACCTTAGTTTCCCCTTGTGTTAAACATCCCGGTAATTCCTTAACGCTTGCAACATAACCACCCTCAGGAGATTCCTTTAGGATGATCGTATACGGTAAACTCATGTAATATTGAAAAGTTTTCTCCTTACTCATCATTCATCATCCTCTCCAAAGTTTTCTAGTAGTTCAATTGCTTCTAATACGTATACCTGCTTAATATATGAATTATTGTAAGGTATTGATATCTTCTGACCATCTTTTCTATAAACGAAATGACTTGTCCATTTACCAGATTGTCTCCTCACAAATCCAACCCGAATAAGTACCTTATCCAGTTCTTCAAATCGGACTGTCTTCAGATTGTTCCTAATAACTTTTCCAATTTTGACAATAATACTAACTCCACTAAAGAGTTCCTGAATTCATAGTATCATATTTAGTATCATTAACCAAGTGTTAAGCAGGCTAAACTATATCAGAATCAAAAATGTGTGTACTATAAAGGCTAAAAACCCTATTAATTTTTTATTTATGCACCACTTAATCCCGTATAATTATCATTGCTACTGCAAGGATATTTGTGCGTTAATTTATGGTTTTAGGGTACACTAGGGGTGGAGGTGCTATTATGGACGATGTAATTTGTGCCAATTGCTATACCCAAGTTTCTTTAGATACAACTTCCTGTCCTGGTTGTGGTGGTAACATTATTGTAACAGGCGAGAGTAAAAATATTCTTGATCGAGTACAGCCCAATTGCCTTATACACCGCTATGATGGGTCTGATCTTTTAGAGCCAGCAACGGTTATTAAGGAGTGTAAGACAAATTTAAAAGCTGCAACTAAATTAAAAGAATATGCTAAGCCCATTTCTGTACCCAAGCACAAAGTCTATGCTTTCGATCAAAACCTTCTCAGTGTTATCCAAGCTTTGCGCAATGAGAGGACAGCTTCTATCAAACGTTACGACCAATTAATACAGTCTCATTGGCAACAATTAAAACCGTTTAAAAAATCATAAATGAAGTATTGTACGCCTGCCAATTGCGCCTAGCTTATGACAATGCCTACTGGTTTTCGGCATTATCAGTAGCTAGGCGCAATATAATTTTATTAGTTTTAGGCAGGAGGAAACATTTATGGGAAAGTCATCTATTTCGATTATCCGGTTTTTCTTATTATTTATAGGGCTAATATATTGTCTTTGGGGATCAGCCGCGCTCGCGGCTCCTGCCGTCAAGGCAAATGCAGCTATTTTGATGGACGCTAAAACCGGTCAAGTGCTATTTGAAAAAAGCATGGATGCCAGAAATGCACCCGCTAGTACGACAAAAATCATGACGGCAATTCTTGCTATTGAAAGTGGACGATTAGAGGAAACAGCTAAAATCAGCGTTTACGCTGCATCTACGCGCGGCTCATCAATGCATCTATATCCAGGTCAGAACATCAGTCTAGCAGAATTAGTTACCGGTTTATTGATGCGTTCCGGTAATGACGCAGCCGTGGCTATCGCCGAGTACCTGGCTGGGTCAGAAGATGCTTTTGTTGAAATGATGAATAAGCGAGCCGCTGAACTCGGAGCCACCAATACTCATTTTCGCAATCCACATGGTCTTAGTGCACCTGGTCATTATTCCTCGGCTCACGACTTGGCCACGCTCGCCCGTTATGCACTGACTCTGCCGCAGTTTGCCACGATTGTAAGTACTAGAGAAACACAGATTGAATGGCACGATCGCAGAGGACGGGATAGAGATGTCAATTTACGCAACACCAACAAATTGCTTTGGATGCTCGACGATGTTGATGGCATAAAAACAGGCACAACTAATGAAGCTGGCCCCTGCCTAGTGTCAAGCGCAACCCGCGACAATCAAAAACTAATCGCCGTAGTTCTCAACGATTCTTCCCGCTGGTACGATTCGTTACAGTTATTAAATTTTGGGTTTGATAATTATGATCTATATGATTATGCAAATGACGGCGACGTTTTGGGGAATATTGCTATTGAAAGTGGGCTAAGCGAAGCAGTAGCCGCAATCGTTGATGGACCGGCTTCAATCACAGTTAGAGCAACTGACTATGATGCTGTCACGGTTGAAGTTGATTTACCGGAAAAAATAAAAGCCCCGATTTATCAGGGCCAAAAAATCGGTGAAATTATTTTTCTTGTTGGTGACAAAGCAGTCAAAACGATTGATCTTGTTGCCGCCAATGATGTCGCTGAGCGAACTCTTATAAAAACTTTACTTTACAATCTCATCCAAACTTTTCGCTTATTTTCCGGCTGGGGGCTATTATAGCGGCTTCCGGTAAAAAAACGGCAAATAATGTTGAAAGCCCATTTCCCGGAAATTTAATATTGCTTCCGTTCCGCCGACAAAAAATACCCCCCCCGGTTTCAATGCAGCAAAGAAGCGCCGATATAAAGCATCTTTTGCTTCCTCGGTAAAATAGATTACTACATTACGACACAAAATTAGATCAAATCCAGTCTCAAATTTATCCAGCAATAAATTATGTCGAACAAACTCTACCCGACTTTTTACTTCATCGTTAATTACGAAATTATTATTCTCTTTACAAAAATATTTTGTTAACCTCGATGGCGCAATATTCTTCAATTCATTAGCAGTGTAGCTTCCAGCTTTAGCCTTCGCAAGCATTTCTACATCCAGGTCGGAAGCTAATATCCGATGCTTAGTTTGAGGTGTTATATCCTTGAGAATCATGGCCAGCGAATACGGTTCAGCACCAATAGAACAGCCCGCACTCCAAATGTTAAGCCGAGAATTGGCGGATAATAATTCGGGTATAACTTTTTCTTCGAGTTCTACAAATTTCTCCGGCGTACGGAAAAACTCAGTTACATTTATAGTCAAATAATCAACGAATTCCTTATATAGCTGACTATTGCCCTCAATCATGTTAAAGAATTCGACATAGGTTTTGGCACCTTGACGAGTATAGAAATTTGTAATACGCCGCTGCATTTGAGCAGGTTTATATTGGTTTAGGTCAATCGCTGATTTATTAAATAATTTTTGTTTAAAAGTTACCCAGTCTTTATCTTCAATCACAGAATGCCCTCCGTTTCATTTTTACTGTGAATTAGTTACCGGTCCGATACTAGAATTAGCACTTATCTCACCTCCCGCCCGTTCAGTACGTAATACTACAATATCGACCCGTCGGTTTTTAGCCCGGTTGGCCTCTGCGTTATTAGGGTAAAGCGGGCGATATTCACCATACCCTAGCGAGGACAATAGCCTAGGATCAAGTCTATGCTTTTCTATCAAATAGCGAGTGACCGCAATTGAACGAGCCGCTGACAGTTCCCAATTTGACGGAAACTGATATGTATTTATCGGCAAATCATCAGTATGACCTTCAACCCGTACATAACGGCCATTATTTTTTATCGAATCACCTACTGCATCAAGCAGTTTAAAGGCTTCCGGTCTTAAATTTGCACTGCCTAAATCAAATAAACTACTGTCTAAAAAGCGAATAGTAAGCCCACGCTCATCGACAATAAAACCCATCTGGTTCTGCTCTTGGCTCTTGGCTTTTATTTCATTAATCATCTTTTGAAAGTCTTCCTCACTCTGAGGAGCACTCGCATTTTGGTTACCTTGGTCTACTAGTGTAGCCCCTTGGTGATCTAAAATAAGGCTTGCGCCAGCACCATCCGGCTGCAAAGCTACTGCCAGCGATTCTTTTAACGCGTTAAACTTTACCGTATCAGCTTTGCTCATAGCATACATAACCACAAAGAAAACCATTAATAATGTAATTAGGTCAGAATACGTCAGTAGCCACCGCATCATCCCAGCGTCGCCATGACCACCGCTACTGCCGCCTATTATACGCCGTCTAGCCATAACTATCACTCCTATCCACAGCACTTATCTGTATCTTTGAGTTTATTCGACAGCAACTGTCAAATCCCTACTAAAATAGCGTCATGGGTACAGAATACTTTTTTCTGTACCCATGACGCTATTTTAAGCGCATATATAGGTAATTCAATATGATTTAACTTTTTGAGCAAAATTAATTTGTACTAATCCACTCTTTTTTTAAACTACTTAATCTTTTAGCCGACTTCATCTTCCCCTCATCAGTAATTTTAAGTCGCTCATAGCGGACTATCAGCCGATCTAACTGTGCACTCACGGATGCTGCATCATTGTCATTAGCTCCACTGATACCCTTAGGACCAACCACCAGTTTGTTAAGTGCCTGGCGAAGTTCTTCAATTTGTTGTTGAATTTCAATTAGCTCACTCATTTAAATTTAACCCCTACCTTTTATCACAATTTGAGTCTTTAACCAAAAACCATTCTTCCAAATCCGCATTAGGCCTACAAGAAACCTCACTCAACTTAACCATCGGATGAATTACTATAGCTCGTTTCTCTGACTGCATCAATATCAAAGCTAGTATAAGACAATAAGTCCATTTTATCAATAATAATAGTGTTTCATTCTTTAAATACCATTGGATATTTAAATGGTTTATCTTCACCTTCGGTTATACTAAAAGCGGTAATTTTCACATCTTATCCGCTATTAAATTCAGCGAACACATAAGATTACCATCATTTTCAATAATAACTAAATCCAACACCGCTAAATCTAGCTCCTTGAATTCATCCATAATTACTCACTCATTAGCTTAATTATGTGAATTTATTTCCAATTCCAGTCTTGTCTATACAGTTCGCCATGTGAGCTCCAATTTCCATAGATACCACAAACTAACAGGCCTTTTTACAGGATAATAACCTCCAAGCGAGTCATAATAATAGTGCCTGAAGGAGGTGATATTGTGGCAAGAAGCAGAAAGACAGTCAATCCCCAAGCCGAAAACGCGCTTGACCGGATGAAGTTCGAAGTTGCTTCCGAATTGGGAATCGCCGAACGAGTTCGCTCTCAGGGCTGGAACACGATGACCTCAGCCGATTGCGGTAGAGTCGGCGGTCACATGGTCCGCCGGATGATTGAACAGTATGAATCCAACGTCAGCGGTACCACCAGCGCCAGCACCACCAGCACCAGCGGCAACACAATGCAGTAACGAATCAAACCGGGCGGCTTAGGCCGCCCACTTTAGTTTGTCACTTTCCCTATCTTGGTTCAAAATTTACAATAATTTCTGTGCCCGGATCAACAATAGCATTTGCTGCAATGCTCTGGCTAACCGCCACTCCAGTTCCCTGGGGAATAATCGCCAAGCCAGCATTACTAATAGCAATTCCAGCTTGCCTAATTGTTAAGCCAGTAACATCAGGTACTGAAGCTTTGCCGTTTGGTGCAGGCTGACCAAGCTTAATTGTAGTAGAGCCTGGCATCGCTGCCGGAAGATTTAAAACCGGCTGAGTACCTCGAAGCGGACGCACGCCTAGATAACGCATCACTTCTGTCATTATATCATGAAACACCGGCGCGGCAATTTGTGCACCATAGTAAACGCCTTCAGGCGAATCAATCACTACCAGCATTGCCACTTGCGGATCTTCCACCGGACCAAAACCAATAAACGACGCGATATATTCCCCTGGCGCATAACCGGAGCCGCTTTCATTAAGTCTTTCCGCAGTACCAGTCTTGCCAGCAAAATGGTAACCGGTAACGGCAGCTTTTTGACCACCGCCTTCAGAAACCTCTTTTTCCATCATTTCTGCTAACACCCTAGCCGTTTCCGGCGAAATCACCTGACGAATTTGTTCAGGCGGCATTGATAAAACCAACGAGCCATCAGCATTGTAAATTTCTTTAATAATATGTGGTTTTAAGAGTACTCCATCATTAGCAATCGCGGACACGGCGGTCAACAGCTGCAGTGGCGTAACCGCAATACTTTGCCCAATAGACATTGTTGCTAAGTCTGAGTCCCGCATGTTCTTCGTCTCAAACAATAGTCCGCTTTCTTCACCAGGTAATTCAATCCCTGTAGGCTGGCCAAACCCAAAGGCACGAACATATTGATTAAGGCAAACCGCCCCTAACCGCATTCCTACTTGAACAAAACCGGTATTAATCGACTCCTCAAGAATCTTCAGGAAAGAAACCGTGCCATAACTTTGGCCATTCCAATTTTGGATTCGCCGTCCTGATACTTCAATATAGCCTTTATCAACCAATAGTTCATCGGGCCGAACCTTTTTTTCTTCCAGCGCAGCAGCAGCCACGATTGTCTTAAACGTTGACCCCGGCTCATAGACCACAGATATGGCCCGGTTATTCCACGCTGCAGAATTAGCCCGATAAAAGTAATTAGGATCATAGGTAGGCCGCGAGGCCATGGCTAAAATCTCTCCGGTGTGGGGATTCATCATAATAATTGTCGCTGCTCTAGCCTTGGTATCATTCATAACCTTGTCAAGCCGCTGCTCGACAATAAACTGTATAGTGCTATCAATAGTTAAATTAACGTTTTTGCCCTGCTTAAACGGATTAAAAGTCAAAATCGACTTAAAAATGGGGATGCCATAACTATCCGTGTCTATCGGCTGACGCACTTCCGCACTTTTTATCTGCTTGTCCAACGTCATCTCAACGCCCGCTAGCCCTACATCGTCGGTTCCGACAAAACCAATTACCTGAGAAGCCAACCGATCACTGGGATAATAACGTTTACTTTCTTCAATAAAATCTAAACCTTTTATTCCTTCTTCGTCAATCAGGTTTTTTACCTTGTCATAAATCTCCGGCTCAAGCGTTCGTTTTATCCAAACGAAACCACCAGGAACCATCAGCCGTTCTTTTATTTCACTTGCCTGCATCCCTAATATTGCAGACAATTCATTTGCCAACGTATCTGGATCTTTATTTAAAATTCCTGGATTAACATATAAGGACTTGGTTAAATTGCTTATAGCCAACCCGCGTCCGTTTCTATCACAAATCGTCCCCCGTGACGAAAGCAATACCTGACTCTCTTGTAACTGATTTCGCACCTTTTCCGACAGCTTAGAGCCATTAACAAACTGAATCCATGCAACCCGCGCAGTTAATACTACTAATGCACCTAACAACATCACTAACAGCAACGCAATTGGCTTTCGCCCCCGGGGGATTTTCATAGCCATTATCTTTCAACCTTCCCTGATAGTTCTTATCTCTATATATTCGCCAACCAGCAACCTTTCCCTCTTCTAATAAGCTCAGCAAATACTGACGAGTATCCTTTCAATTATATAACGATACAACAAAAGTAACGCCCTTTGGCAATAATAGCCAAAGGGCGTTACTTAAAACTTTTATTTTTTATAATAACAAATAAAAACTTGCAATCATCGACCAGAGTATACAGCATTTTAATCCTGATTCTTCAAAAGGGCCGACGCATCTATACATTCATCCAAAAGTCTGTTCCTTAAAGCCGCACACCATTCCGTACTGCCGTTTATCCATTCATCGGTCGCTCGAACGTCATAAATTGCCAAAATCATAGCAGCATCAAAATCAACAGCATCTACCTCGAATAAATTTTGATAACCTAATTTATTACAGGCAGTAAAAAACAACTCCGGTAAATAGTAGGAGCTGTACTGAACCGCAGCGGAAAAGATAACCTGCCGAACAGCCTCCTGATGGTTGTCCGGAAAATAATAATTAGCCTCTAACTTATTTTTAGCCGGTTCATAATACACCAACGTCGCATATTTTTGCTGTGCGGCTAAAAAGCCGTCTGGATCAGTGGCAGCGACCGCTCGCCACCTTTGACCAAAAGCAGTAGTCCCCGGAGCGGCACCGGCTAACTGATTTGCATAGGCGTAGCCTTCCTTGCTTAGCCACATAGTAAACTCCATCGGCACTCCAGAGTTAGTTGCAAACTGGTATACACCATAGGAAACTCCACTGGCATCCCCATCACCATTAGATACCGCCCCCGGATCGCCATTCGACTCATACTTTGCTGACAGATCGCCTAACATTGTTAATCCTCCCTGAGTATTTCGGCCCCCAGCACACTCCCAACCGACTGTTGATTCATCGCCAGTGGCTGATACTTTTTTATTTAAAGTCCCGGTAACGGGCTGGTCCACCCTTTTAGCAAGCGTTATTTGTGGCAAGCTAGCCAAGCTATCTTTTTGAAATTTTTAGCCAATAGTTGGCCCCCCTAACCGCCACAGAGCAATTGTCAAAAAAGTGCGATAATGCTTCCACTGCTTACCCAACTTAGACAGTCATCCCACATTTGGTTCACCTCAAGCTATTACTACTCTCCCTTTAACACATGGTATTTCTATCCCGACAATATACGCAGCACTAATTTGCATGGTGGGTTTGATTTTGCTGTGCATATGGTCATCGCAGTAGTCTTTCTAGCAGCGCTACTAAAATCGCGGTGACAACACCGCTGGTCCCGGCAGCTTTCCAAACCGCCCTTTCCAGTTCACGAAGCCGTTTAAAAATGTCATCATCATTTTTCTCCAGTTGGGTGATTCTAGCCGTGCAGCCGCTATGTTCCAAACAGAATTCCTTATCAACCACATCCATACCCTCCCCCCAATAAAAATAGACGCCGCAGGCGTCTGTGTGCGCTCCTAGTACATCGGCTTTACCAAAAAGCTACATGGTACTCACCTCCAGCTAATTACACGGGAGCAACCTTTTACCATATACACTTCTTACGGGTTTGTGGGATTTTGCAGCCAGCGCCATTTTTTTACCGGGACAATTGGGGCATAAATGATTGTCTTTAGGTTAAACTTAAATTCCGCAATATTTTATGCAACTTGTTATACAAATACTGACATGCTGCTTCTTCATTATCAAATATCATTAACCCAAGTTTTAAACCACAATCATCATAATACACCTCCCAACAGCTATTTTTTTTGCTTATACAAAACACTTGCCTTGGCTGGGCATCATTAAGTGGGTAAAGGTTAGTCCAAATATTTTCGCTGGTGAATTTTTCCTGTAGTTCTAACCTATTCAACTTATGGTTCCCCTTTCCCCTGATAAATAGAGTTCCGCTACTTTAACACCCCCGTAACCCGGCTAGACCGGTATCTGCCACCAACGCGATAACAATTTGCATTAAACGGAGCCTCAAGTATGGCCCGTCCAAGCCTCGGCCGGTAATCCAGACAGCTCCCATTTTCCCATCTCACCCTTTTGGCAATGCAAATTTCAATTCCATGCAGATCACAATCCTTACGATCACACTCTACAGTCGGCATAACAATGACCTCCTTCATCAAAATCTAAAAAACCGCCCAAACCGGACCTTCTTCAAAATCCAGCTATCAGCAGACTTTTTCGTCATTATTTTGAATAATCAAAAATTTAAGCATAGCCGGACAAAAAAAACGCAAGCTTGCACACCTCTTCAAGTGGCAAAACTTGCGTTTCACTAAGTTATCTTAATTAATTAGCTATTCTGCTGGTGATGACTAATTAAGAAGCATTAAATCTTTCAACTCATTAATCTGATCTTGTAGTTTTTTAATTTCGTCATCTTTTTGTTTATCTTCAGCCTTAAGTTCTTGAACCTTAGCTTCTAAAGACTCAATAACTGAGCTGTCCGGAGCCATAACCGTCCCCTTAGTGTGGGACCGACCCAGTTTCCAGGATATACCCATTCTAGCCATCGAATCGTCGCTATCAAAGGTATAACCGAAATTAGCCATAACCGCATCATTAAAATAGTAGTTAATACCTAAAGCCGCAGCATTTTGACGTCCGTAGCTACCTACAGCGGCAGCTACCTGTAATTTTGCATTAGGATCATATGACAGCGGAGCCAAACCAGTCAAGGCCGCTGCCATTGCTCCAGTCGTTTGCAGTTGGCGTACATTTACTGCATCGGTATCTTCCGTACCTGCTGCAACATTAGTAATCTGACGTTCATTACCTGCTGAACCAACCGAAACGGTATTAGCCCGGTCAGCCACTGAATTGGCACCTATGGCTACGCTATTGGAAGCAGTAGCCGAAGCATTGCTACCTAATGCTGTCGAACTTGTGCCTGACGCTGTTGCACTATAACCAGTTGCCGTACTATCGGTTCCTGACGCTGTTGCACTTGTACCAGTTGCCGTACTATTTGTACCTGACGCTGTTGCACTTGCACCAATAGCCGTGCTTTCGGTTCCTGACGCGGTTGCACTTGCACCAGTTGCCGTACTATCGGTTCCTGACGCTGTTGCACTATAACCAGTTGCTGTACTATCAGTACCTGACGCCGTTGAACTAGTACCTATCGGTTCCAGACGCCGCTGAACCTTCACCTGTTGCCGTACTTTCTTCACCCGTGGCCGTTGCACTTACGCCGGTTGCTGTGCTATCAGTACCTGAGGCCGTCGAACTAGTACCGGTTGCTGTACTATCAGTACCCGAGGCCGTTGAGCTAGTACCTGTTGCCGTGCTCTCTTCACCTGTGGCACTTGCACTTACGCCGGTTGCTGTACTATCAGTTCCCGAGGCCGTTGAGCTAGTACCTGTTGCTGTACTATCAGTTCCTGACGCTGTGGAACTTTTCCCGGTTGCCGTGCTGTAGATACCAGACGCCGTTGAATCTTCACCCATTGCTGTACTATAACTGCCAGAGGCCGTAGAGAATGCTCCGGTTGCTGTACTCCACGTTCCAGAGGCCGTTGACCCATCGCCAGTTGCCGTGCTCCCTACACCAGACGCTTCTGCACTTGACCCAGTTGCTGTACTCCACGTTCCAGAGGCCGTTGAGCCTTCGCCGGTTGCCGTACTGCCGATACCAGAGGCCGTTGAATCTTCGCCGGTTGCTGTACTCCACGTTCCAGAGGCCGTTGAGCTTTCGCCGGTTGCCGTGCTCCCGTCACCAGAGGCTGTTGCACTTTCACCGGTTGCTGTGCTTTCTTCACCAGACGCTGTGCTTTCTTCACCTGTTGCCGTACTATCATTACCTGAGGCTACTGCGCTCGCACCTGTTGCCGTACTATAATTACCCGAGGCTGTTGACTCTTCACCCGTTGCCGTGCTAGCATAGCGCGAAGCTGTTGCATTTACACCCGTTGCTGTGCTATCTATACCCGATGCTGTTGAACTAGCACCAGTTGCCGTACTATTAGTCTTCGATGCAGTTGCACTAACGCCAGTTGCTGTACTATTTGTACCTGACGCTGTCGATCCTTCGCCTGTTGCCGTACTATTCGTCTTAGATGCAGTTGCACCTACACCCGTTGCTGTGCTATTTGTCCCTGACGCAGTTGATCCTTCGCCTGTTGCCGTGCTATCCGTCCCTGACGCTGTGGAACTTACGCCGGTTGCCGTACTAGCAGTGCCTGACGCTTTTGACGCTTCGCCTTACTATCAGTACCTGACGCTGTTGAACCTTCACCGGTTGCTGTACTATCAGTTCCTGACGCTGTTGATCCTTCGCCTGTTGCCGTGCTATCCGTCCCTGACGCTGTGGAACTTACGCCGGTTGCCGTACTAGCAGTGCCTGACGCTTTTGACGCTTCGCCT
>JAGGAD010000071.1 GCA_017889625.1 Bacillota bacterium
TCGAATACAAAAACTGCGTTTGGTTTACAAATATTCACTTGTCGATTTACAAAATGGCGTCTCGCCTTACAAAGTGGCATCTCGCCTTTCAATTAAGCCCCCTTGATTTTAAACACCAAAAAAGGCAAACTTTACTCTTACATGTAAGAATAAAGTTTGCCTTCAGATATCTGATCAGCATAAAATACTATTAATTTATCTTAGGTAATTTTAATATGTTTTGCCAGAAAAATCAATAAAAATGCTATAGTCTTCGTCCATATTGCCCAAATTGGATTTTCATCCACAAGAGCAGCCCTGCTTTGCGGGCTGCTCGGCATAATAACTTTTATATTTTAGCGGCTACTTCCTCTTTTCTTGTGGGTTGATATTTGTGGGAATGAAGGGTGGAAAGAAGTTAATCTGCACATATTTTTCTGAAGCCAGTGAGGAGCAGGTAGAAGACGTTTCAAGTTTCCAATTTGGCGTGGGCGGCAGAAATGGTCTTCAGTTTCTTTGATAAAGTGCGTGTCATTTCTCCGCCCGAACTCCAAGAGGAAATTAAACGTCGGCTGGATAAAATAAATTAGAGGAATAAGCTGTCTGTGATTCTAATGTAGTTACGGCCAATGGCTCTGCTTCGTTAGAGTTTGCCAAAGCAGTTTCACTATTATTGAAAGCAAAGCCAGAAACTGCTGTTTTAGAATGGTACAACTTAAATAAGTATGGCCATTACCGAGCGTAAAAGTATGGAAGTATATATTTACAGCTTATAATCATATTCGGGGCAAAACAACAAAAACCCTCGCCTTAACTGCTTTGCAGCAGTAGGGCGAGGGTTTTCTCAGATCAGCGAGAAACATTTCCCATAGTTTTGTGAATTAAATAACTTTTTTAGTTCCGAAGTCATCTGCTCGGCATTTTCCTCTAGTGCCTGGAAAACCGTCCCAACATCCCCTGCCTGTACGCCCTGTAGAATCTGCGCAAAGCTGGCCGTATCGGCACCACGAGTCTCCCGGCAGTTGGCATAGACATAGCGCAGCAAAAGCTGCTGCCCCTGAATGGAAATCATACTGTTGTCCAAGCGTCGGTTGCCGCAATTTTTATAAAAGGTGCCAACCATCATATTGATTGCGATTACCTCACTTTGAACGCTTTTTGCCGCTCGGTATTCCTTCAGATACTTTTTAAAATCAGCCGCGATTTTCGACTTGTCCCCATCCTTCATAGCCAGATAGATAGCGGCCTTATGAAGAGTCATAGCCAGCAGTTGAATCTCATCCACGTCGTGCTCGGTCAGGGTCAGCACATGTGCCCCCACATTGACCTCGTATTCCACCAGGCCCTCCAGTTGTAGGCGGTTCACCGCCTCACGAATGGGCGTGCAGCTCACGCCCAGTTTGGTCTGCAGTTCGTTGACATTAAGCTTGCTTCCAAGCGGAAGCTGAAGGGAAATAATATCAGTTCTGAGCTTTTCATACACCTGGTCAACCAGCGATGTTTTTTTGATTATAGCCATAAATGCCTTCACCAATTTCTTTTTTCTTGCAAGATATGAGATATTTATCGTATCAGTTTTTTCCAGTAAAATCAAGTACCTGCAGCCACTATCGCCTTATTTTGATTAAAAAACATTCTAAAATTTTATTTACATCTTGTTTCCCACAGCAAAAAGTGCTAGACTAAATCTTGCAACATATAAGATATGGAAAGAAGCCGCAATAGTATGGCAATCAAAAGCTTTGACTAAATCATTGCGAGAGTCAGGTTTCAAAAGCCCAAAACGTGTGATTGTAGCTGTATCAACGGACAAGCACACTCTGGAAGCGGTGTTTAAGGCGGCAAAAAAAGGGTAATGTCACTCTTGGTTTGCTCGGCGATAAGCCGAAAATTCTTGAAATCCTTGGCGGCTCGGCGTAGTGATACCTGATGTCGCCATCTACGATGTGGCCGACAATGAGGTAGTTGTCGCTAAGGCGGACTTCCTCATGAAGGGCAGGTCGGCTTTATTGCCAGTGCCCAGCCTATTATCCTGACCTCTCGGGCCTCCAGCTCGGAGGAGAAATACTTATCCATCGTGCTTGCCAGCGCGGTAAGCGGCAGTTAAATCACAAGAAAGCGAGGAAATTAACATGCCAAAAGTAGAAATCCGTAGCGAGAGCTGCAAGAGTTGCGGCTATTGTGTCAAGTTCTGCCCCAAGCAGGTGCTTGCCATCGGTGACAAGGTTAACAGCAAGGGTTATGAGTATGCCGCTGCCGTCAAGCCAGAGGCCTGTATCGGCTGTAAAATGTGTGGCGTGGTCTGCCCCGATGCGGCAATTGAAGTTTACAAATAAGGAGGTCTATGAAAAATGGAACGTGTCTTTATGAAGGGCTGCGAGGCCATCGCCGAGGCAGCAGTAAGAGCCGGATGCCGTTTTTTTGCGGGCTATCCGATTACTCCGCAAAACGAAATTCCTGAATATTTTTCTCGTCGTTTGCCTGAGGTGGGCGGCGTGTTTATCCAAGGCGAAAGCGAGGTTGCGTCGATCAACATGGTCTATGGCGCGGCATCTACCGGTACCCGCTCCATGACCTCAAGCTCCAGTCCGGGCATCAGCCTGAAGAGCGAGGGTATCAGCTATTGTGCTGCTGCCCGGATTCCCATGGTTTACGCCAACGTATCCCGTGGCGGCCCTGGTGTAGGTTCTATCCAGCCTGCTCAAATGGATTATCTGCAGGCGACAAAAGCCAGCGGCAATGGCGGCTTTAAAATGATGGTGTTTGCCCCTGCAACTGTGCAGGAAGCTGTCGATATGACCTTTGCGGCCTTCGATTACGCCGACCGTGACCGCAACCCTGTACTTATTCTCTGCGATGGCGTTATCGGTACCATGATGGAGCCTGTCGTCATGCCTGAAATGAAGGGTGATGCGGAAATTGCTGCCATCAAGGACGGCAAAAAATCGTGGGCGGCTATCGGCCACGAACTTGATTATGCAAAACGGGGATGGATTCAGCCGGGTAACTGGTCTACTGCAGTCATGCAGCAGGGCAACGAGGAAGCAGCTGCTATGTATGACAACTGGCAGAAAAACGATGTACAGGTTGAGCAATATAAGGTGGAGGACGCCGAGCTAGTTATGGTGGCCTATGGCATTTCCGCACGGATTGCTAAGACCGTTGTAGATAAGTACCGCGCCGACGGCAAGAAGGTCGGCTTAATCCGTCCGATTACCGTTAATCCGTTCCCTTATGAGGCTATCGAAAACTTGAATTATGGTCAGGTTAAGACCATTCTGGATGTGGAAATGAGTATTCCCGCCCAGATGTTGCAGGACGTGTCTTTGGCAGTCAAGGGACGTTGTCCCATTGAGACATGCCTGTGCTCCGGCGGCAATATTATGAAAAAAGAGCAGGTCATGGACGCCGTGGCCAAGCTGATTTAAGGAGGGCGAATTACGTGGAAAAGATTTACGCAAGAACCAAGGGCCTTCGTCCTGACGTAGTCAGTGGCTTTTGCCCCGGCTGTATGCACTCGACGGTCATAAAACTGATTGGCGAAGTGCTCGAAGAAATGAATCAGATGGACAACGCAGTAGCTGTGTTGGGCATCGGTTGCTGCGGCCTGCATATGGAGTACATGAGCTATGATAACGTCACCGCACCGCACGGCCGGGCTTGTGCGGTAGCAACTGGTATAAAACGGGCCAACTCAAAGAGCCTTGTCTACACATATCAAGGCGACGGTGACTTTGCTTCGATCGGCCTCGGTGAAAGCGTTTCCGCCGCTAACCGTGGCGAAAATATTACCGTTATCTTCATCAACAACGGCATCTACGGCATGACCGGCGGGCAGATGGCTCCGACCACCCTGCTGGGTATGAAGGCGTCTACCGCTCCCAAGGGTCGTATCGCTGAGGAGCACGGTTATCCGATGCACATGTGCGAAATTCTCAACCAGCTTACCGCTCCTTACTATCTAGAGAGAACTAGCTGCAACACGCCGCAGAACGTCTTAAAGACTCGCAAGGCTATTAAGAAGGCTTTCCAGAATCAGTTGGATGGCAAGGGCTTTAGTATGGTTGAGATTGTTACCAGTTGCCCAACCAACTGGGGTCTGGATACCATGAAGAGCTTGGATTACCTCAACGAAAAAATGCTGACCGAATATCCGCTTGGTGTAATTCGGGACAACGGTTAAGGAGGCGAAAGAACATGGAAAGAAATTTATGTGTTGCTGGCTTCGGCGGGCAGGGCGTCATGACTTTGGGCAAGTTCTTGAGCCAGGCCACTTGCGATTCCACTGACATGAACGTCACCTTTTTCCCGTCCTATGGCGCAGAGCAACGCGGTGGTACCGCAAACTGCTTCGTGGTCATCTCCGACGAGAACATCGGTGCTCCTGTGGCAGATAAAATGGACGACCTGATGGTTATGAACCAGCCGTCGATGGATAAGTTTTTAAATACTCTCAAGTCCGGCGGAACCCTGTTTATTAACAGTTCCATCGTGTCCAACGACATTGGTCGTGACGACGTGACTATCGTAGAAGCCCCAGTAACCGAGCTTGCGCTGGAATTAGGCAATGCCAAGGTGCTAAATATCATTATGCTGGGTGTCTATGTAGGTTACACCGGAATTATTGAGCCGCAGATAATTTGGAATACGATTGAACACAAACTTGGCAGCAAGCCTAAGCTGTTGCCGCTTAACCGTCAAGCCTTTGAAAAGGGCATGAGTATCGGCGTAGCTGCAAGAAAATAAAATAGCTATGGAGATAGCTTTTAATTATTAATTTTGCTTCGACCTCCACCAAGATTGCGGTGTATGAGGGCGAGTAGCAGGTTATTGGAGAGAGTATTCCCCATAAGCGCCACCGCTATGTAAAGAAAAGTAAGCAAGTCCTACAAGGATATCCGTGTAGGACTTGCTTACTTAGGAGGCGGCTGCATTATCAGGGAAAATCGTGGACACTCTTAACGATGAAGACGGCAGTTTCACTTCCAAGCGTTCCAGAAAAAATGAAATGCAATCTCTGACAGAAGGTGGCTTATGCATACTTTGGGGTGAGGAGATTGCTCATACATTCACCAAGGTAGTAGTTTAACCTGAAAGAATGAGGTACAGATGGATTTAAAGTCACTGATTGGCACACAGAAAAATTTCGTATTTATTGGTGAGGTTGATATGGATATGACCAAACCCCTGTTTCGCTCCCGCGACGTGGAGGATAGACTAACCGCGACAGACATTCACGTTCACTATCAGGAGCAGTTTTATGATGCGCCGACAGTCGTGGGCGGTGTACGTCCGCTGCTTAAAGACCAAGGGAATTTCACCGTTTTGGATGTTGGTGGTGACTATATTGGCGCCCGTTCTATTGGTGGCTTTCAGCAGGAATTGAACCGGGAGGACACGGCGATCTATTATGTGCTCAATGCATTTCGCCCATGGAGCTACGACATTGAGCATATAGATGAAACCATGGGGAAAATCCTTGGCATATCACATATAAAACTGGAAAAGATCCATATGGTTAATAACTCCAATAATGGACCGCAAACTACAGCTGGAGAGTTTCTCGAAGGTACAAAACGGCTTGAGAAAGCCCTGGCGCCTTATGCAACCATTCTGTTTTCCAGTGTGAAAGAAGAACTTTACAGTCAAGTAGCGCGGGAATTAAGCATGCCATTGCTGCCCATAAAGCTATATTTAACGTATCCATGGCAATAAAAAATGGCTCTTTGTGTCACTCAAAAAGTGACCATCAGAACGCAATTGTATTTCAGAGATCAAGCAGTAATCTCCCGTCAACCCGTTCTGGGCCGTGGACCGCTGAACCCTCCAAACTGCAAGGTGTTATCAACCCAATAAAGTGACAAAAAACCACCGGTTTGTTTTCAAAACCATCCGGTGGTTTTTTGTCTAAGTATGGAAATCGAAAATTTTTGGGTAAAGAGTAGTATGTCGATACGTTAGAACGAAATAAAGAGGTATAGCAAAATATATACGAGAACAGATACAGGATGATATAGCAGTCGAACAATCAGAGGAAGCCGGAGAAAATAGCTGCCATATACCAAGCAGTTTTTTGCCTTAAACGAAAAATTTATATTTATACTATAAAAAATTATTTTATTACTATTTTATAATTTGTACAAAGTAGTTATAATTAAAAATATGTGCCAGTAATAGAAGCTTTTCTGAAAAAACGAAAGAAGGTATAATTATGAACAACCACAAATTATTCTCCAAAGCAATTATTTCCTGTATCCTTTGTATTTTTTGCATTGCTGTGTTAGCGGGATGTGGCACAAACTCAAGCGATAACAGTGCCAATAAACCAGCTGCCCAATCAACGGATGCTAGTAAGCCGTTAGCCGGTAAAAAATTAGTTCTTGCGGTTAATGCTACATTTCCACCGTTTGAGTCTGTGAAAATGGATGCTAACGGAAATAAGGTTTTTGAAGGTGTAGATATTGATATTGTCAATTATCTTGCTGAACAACTGGGATTTACTTATGAAGTTACTGATATGAAGTTTTCGGGCCTTGTCGGAGCACTGCAAAGTAAGCGGGCTGATTTTGTAATTTCCGGAATTTCGCCTACTGCGGAAAGAAAAGAAAACGCAGATTTTACTGAGTCGTATTTCTTTCCTAAAACTGCAATTTTATGCAAGAAGGGTAGTAACCTGACGACTAAAGACAGCTTGGAAAACAAAAAAGTTTCGACTTCTTTTGGCAGCACTTATGAAAAATTGGCAAAAAGTATACCGGGAGTCGAAGTTGTTTCCGTAGATTCCAGCACGGTTGCTGTACAGGAAGTTGTTAATGGTCGTGTTGATGCAGCTATTATTGATGCATTGCAAAGCGAGAAATTCCTTAATGCAGATAATACATTAGAAAAGCATATTATTTCAGAAGAAACCATTCCGTTGGATGAATCGTTTGCCATTGCTTGTCAGAAAAACTCTGAATTAACAAAGCTTTTTGATGCTGAACTTGCCAAAATGAAACAAAACGGCAAGCTCAATGAAATCATTAAAAAATGGGTTGGTGACGAGTACGTCGTAAAATAAGTAAAGATATTGTTTGAATGCCCTGTAGTATAGGGGCTATAAGCTAGGCCTTCCGAAGTGTAAGCTTAAGTTCATAAATTGTTTTAGCTTGTTTAGAATTATTGTCTTTGAATGTATGATTTACAATTCAAAGACAATAATTTTTAAACAGATAATTAGAGAAATAAAACCGCCGTGAGACCTGCTTCTTACATAAGCTGTGCATGTATTATATAGATAAGAGGAGTCAGTAAAGGAGTAATAGTTAATGCAGTTTCATAAAATGGTCGAATTTATACCGCTTTTAGTAAAAGGGGTAGGCGTCACATTAGAATTTACCGTATTATCGACAATAGCTGGATTTATATTGGGAATCATTATAGCTGTTGTAAAAGTCTCCAATATTAAACCGTTAAAATGGTTAGCCAATTTCTACACATCTATCTTTAGAGGAACTCCGTTGCTTGTACAATTATTTATTATTTACTATGCAACACCGCAGCTGTTTGACTATAAAATACCGGCGCTTAATGCAGCCGTGATTACTTTTGGCTTAAATTCAGCAGCATATATTTCGGAAAGCTTACGCGGCGGCATCCAAGCTGTTGATAAGGGACAAAAAGAAGCCGCGATGGCGTTGGGCGTTTCTTATTTTAATACCATGGTTGATATTATTTTTCCCCAAGCCCTAAAACATGTATTGCCAGCCTTGGTAAACGAAAGTATTGCCCTTTTAAAAGATTCTTCTTTGGTAGCAACCATTGGTGTAATGGATGTGTTAAGAGCATCAGAAACTATTATGAATACAACATTTATACCTTTTGAGCCACTCATCATAGGTGCGGCTATTTACTATGTGCTGATCGGAATTTTGACCCTGCTTGCAGATGTATTGGAAAGGAGAGTTAATAGAAGTGATAGAAGTTAAAAATGTTTATAAAAGTTTCGGACATTTGGAAGTGCTTAAAGATGTTTCCGTTTCTATTCAAAATGGCGAAGTTATAGCGATTATCGGACCTTCGGGCTCAGGAAAATCCACATTGCTGCGCTGTATCAATCTCTTGGAAGTGCCGACAAAAGGCTCTGTTTTTGTTGATGGACAAGATATTACCGATAAAAAAACCAATATTGCTGAAATTAGGAAAAAGGTTGGAATGGTGTTTCAGCATTTTAATTTGTTTCCGCATATGACGGTCTTAGAGAATATGACCTATGCCCCGATTAAGACGAAGGGTGCCGATAAGCTTTCGATAGGGAAAAAAGCCCTGGAACTCTTGAAAACAGTGGGCTTGGAGGAAAAAGCCAATGTGTACCCGGAGAAACTTTCAGGAGGCCAGAAACAGCGGGTGGCTATTGCCAGAGCTTTAGCTATGGAACCGGAGACGCTGCTTTTTGACGAACCGACATCGGCGCTCGATCCTGAAATGGTAAAAGAAGTTTTGCAAGTTATTAAAGCTTTGGCTAAAACAGGAATCACGATGGCGCTGGTGACGCATGAAATGGGATTTGCCAGGGAAGTTGCTGATAGAATCTGCTTTCTCGAAGGCGGAAAACTTATTGAAGAGGCAACACCCGAAGAATTTTTCAGTAATCCTAAGACGGAACGGGCCAAACAATTTTTAGAGAAAATGCTTTAAAATACAAATACATTGGAATAAATAGGGGTTAATTATGCGCATCAAGATTATAAATCCCGACGCGGGGATGAGCAGAGAAGAACTTGAGCAGAGAGAAAAAATGCTTATGAGTATTGCTCGGCCCGATACGGTCATTTCCATGGATTGTTTGACTGAAACCAATGTATGTATAGATTCCTTGACCGATGTGGCGCTGGCGGGTGCAGAGATTGTGAAGCGGGCATTATTGGCGGAAAAGGAAGGCTTTGATGCAGTTGGATTGTATTGTTTAAGCGATCCCGCGATAAATGCTTGCCGTGAAATGCTTACGATACCGGTGCTTGGTGGCGGGCAAACCGCTTTTCAGGTAGCTTGCGGTTTGGGATATAGATTCTCGCTGTTAACTACTTCGCAGCAGCGAGTTGCCCAGAAAAGCGAATTTGTAAGAACAACCGGAGTAGACATATCTCGCTTGGCATCAGTAAGAAGTGTTGAACTTGGACTAGAAAATATTAGAGCGAACCTGGATGTTACTTTGGCTAAACTTGTTGCTGCAGGTAAGGAATGTAAGGAAAAAGATGATGCACAGGTTATTATTTTAGGCTGTTTAAGCTTTGCCGGTCTTGGCAAGGCAGTAGCAGAACAGATTGGCATTCCGGTGGTAGATCCTGCATTTACTTTAATTAGTATGATCGAGCTTTGCTGTTTGCAAGGCTTATGTCACAGCAAAAGTTCCTATCCATGCCCGAAAAGTATTCCGCGGTGGTGGAACGCTGGGAAAATATAAGCAGCATATTTATTTTGATTTGATAGAGGGAATATATTTATGGAGCAGATACTATGGCCGAATCAGGCCAAATGTGCCGTCATGTTTACTTTTGACTTGGATGGCGATACAACCTGGATAAGCGGAAATCGTGATTACGCCAATGGCGATAAGTTTATTAGATCAACGTCGATTGGGCAATATGGGCCAAATCGTGGTGTTTATACAATTTTGAACTTGTTGGCGAAGTATCATGTGCCTGCGACATTTTTTGTTCCGGGAAAGATCGCGGAAACGTATCCTGAGGTTATTAGGCAGATTGACGCAGAAGGTCATGAAATTGGTCATCATGGTTATACGCATGAAAGATTCTTTGATAAGACGGTAAAAGAACAAATTGAAATCATCGAAAAAAGTCAAAAAATATACACAGATATTATTGGAAAACCAGCCAGCGGTTTTAGGACTCCCTCGGGGGACTGGTCGGTTGAAACGCCTTATTTGTTACATCAAATGGGATTTTCCTATTCCAGTTCGATGAGGGGGGATGATCGTCCTTACCGCACCATACTGAATGAAGTGGAAACAGATTTTATAGAAGTTCCCACGCGATGGGAACTGGATGACTATGTGGCGACAGCGTACAATATGTTTCCGGCTGAGCCTGTGGGGCAGGATCGTATCGCCGGTTATAAAGGCGTACTAGATAATTTTAAGCGTGAATTTGACGGCTACTACCGCTTTGGTTTATGTTGTGTATTTATGATGCATCCGCAGGTTTCGGGGACTCCGGGAAGAAGCCAGCTGTTGGAGAAGCTGTTGCAACATGTGACAGCTTATCAAGATGTGTGGTGCGCGCGGGGCGAAGAGGTGGCAAATTGGTGGCGAACGACATATCCGAAGGAGAAAGTATAATGGACAGTAGTAAACATAAGTGGCCGAATCAGGCCAAAACAGCAGTTATGATTACTGTTAATTTGGACGCGGAATATTTTTGGCTTTCGCTTGCGCCCGACTGTATCGACCGACCTAAAACTTTGTCGATGGGAGAATACGGAATGACTAGAGGGTTGGACCGACTTTTGGATGTGTTTGAGGCGTTTAAGATTAAGGCGACATTTTTTGTTCCGGGTAAGGTAGCTGAAATTTATAAAAGCTATATGCAGAAAATTGTATTGCGAGGACATGAAATAGCGCATCATGGCTATGAACATGAAAACTATGCCCTGCTTCCGGTTAACGAACAAAGGGCTGCTATAGAAAAAGGGATAAAGTTGATAAAAGAAAATTGCGGCGTTATTCCTGCCGGCTTTCGTGCGCCGGAAGGTGAGCTGACGTTAGAGACCCTAGCGATTGCCAAGGAATTAGGGTTTAAGTATTCGAGTTCACTGAGCAATGATGACAGACCCTATCTAATAAAATTAAATGATCATAATGATACTATTTTAGAAATTCCGGTTCATTGGGCATTGTTTGATTTTCCTTATTTTGCGTTCAATTATCGCCCGGCTTTTCCGGTGGGGCAGGGACGAATAGCAAGCTATGCACAAGTATTGGAAAACTGGATTGAAGAATACAATGGATATTATGAACAGCAACTATGCTATGTATTGCAATTAGATCCGCAGACCATAGGAACTCCCGGGAGAATTTCGTTGGTGGAAGAATTGCTGGAGTATATAAAGCAACGTGGTTCCGTCTGGTTCGCTACCGGAAGTGATGTTGCACAATATTTTGCCGTTAACTAGTACAATATAATGTGGCATTTAGAAAATAATAGTCTTGAAACTGCAGAGAAAATAAAAACAACACGACTTGTTACTGTGTCGTGTTGTTTTTATTTAGCGGATGACTTGTTATTCAAAAGGCCGCACGCGCAATGTTAGGCCAAGTTTATCAGCAAGCGCCTGGCAGGCTGCAATTTCTGTTTTGCCAATGCAATCGACAACTGTCAGTACAACATGAGGAACATATTTCTTACAGTTAACAGCGAAGGTTAGCATAGCATCAAAGGATTGGATGCCAAACTGATTACGCGTCAGACGCAAATATTCTGTGGCCGTAGAAGCATTCAAACTGATTGAGATTGTATCAATCAGTCCCTGAAATAAAGGGGCAATTTCTTTGCCTGCCTGAAGCTCACAAAGACCATTGGTATTAATCCGCAATGAGATATTCTTATTGCGCTGCTTTAGATAGTTAGCTATTTCTAGTAAAGCCTCCAAGCGCAGCGTCGGTTCGCCGAAACCGCAAAAAATAATTTCATTAAAATTATTTATATCATATTTTGCAAATTCTGCGATCACTTCCTGCGCAGAAGGCTCCCGCTTAAGCCAGAGTGAATTAGATTCACGCGATTCCTTCGTATTGCGTAGGCAAAAAGTACAGGCGCAGGTACATTGATTAGTAAGATTCACATAAACATTTGTCTTGCGCAAAGGCTCGCGCTGTAGCCAAGCCGTCAAGCTTTCATATTCACCATTTTTAGCTGTGTAAAGTAACATAGAATGACTTCCTTTTATTATAATTATTTGAGGTCGGTTAAATATTCTTCAAAACAAATTCCATACTGCAGTGGAATATTCTGTTTAACCGTATAGGCAATCGTCTTACTGATAAAATTTGCTGCTTTTTCTACTGCTACAGCAAAATCAATCCCATTCACTAAATTGGCAGCTACAATCGACACAAATACATCGCCAGTACCGGAACGATCCTCGCCAATCTTTGGCACACTAATTATCCGATAGGGTTTTCCCTGTTCATAGACAAAATTTCGCATATTATTTTCGTCTGATAGACCGGTGATGACAATTTTACGCGGCCCGTAGGCACAAAGACTTTGCGCAATATGTTCGAGTTCCTGAGCTGTCAAGACGCGATTTGGGTATGGAATATCCAATAACCTGCAAGCCTCGGTAAGATTGGGCGTTAAAACATGGGCATAATTAAGCAAACGTTTCATTTCATGACACATTTCTTGGGTGTAGGAAGAATAAAGTTTTCCATAATCACCCATAACCGGGTCTACAATAATTGTCGTATAGTTACTTGTGAATTTTTCCAAAAACTCAATGACAATATCGATTTGTTTTGCTGAACCTAAAAAACCAGTACAAATACCATCAAATTCTATACCCAGTTCTTCCCAATTAAGCATGTACTCTCGCATACGCATTGTATAATCATCCAAGAAAAACTTAGAGAATCCTGTATGAGCGGATAAGATGGCAGTAGGCATGGGGCAACATTGTATCTTCATGGCCGATATAATCGGTAAGGCAACTGCTACGGAACAGCGGCCGAAACCGGTTATATCATTAATAATAGCCATTCGTTTTTGTCTCGGTACATTCAAAATTCCATCCTCCTTCATACTGTTCACCTATGCATTATAACATAGCTCCTTTTTCGCGGACAGGTTTGCATAAAAAAAAAGAGCCATATGGCTCCTGGTGAGAGTTGAGGATGGTCCGTTAAGGGGGCAGCTCTGTCTGCTATAAAAGATATGAGATTTCCCAACAGCTTATCCAAACGAAATTTAAAGGAGTGTAGGAACCGGTTGGCAAGAAACCTCATCAATCAATCTCGAATCAAAGCCATATAGAGTCCAAGAAGCGCCAGTCCATCTATACCCTGTAACTGCGCCATACTGTACACTTGTAGGATAAAACCAAAATTGCGCGCCATTTTTTAACCATACATAGGTATCAGTGTACATGCAATCAATGATATAAGAATTAACTGGCTTTGATGGAATCGCTGGTGGTAGCGGTGGATAAATACGAGACACATATTGTCTCATATGCATGCGTCACCTCCTCGTAATATAATATGATAAAAAACGTCTGCAAGTTCATATATAAATTGCTCCGTTGACCGGTCTTTCGGAACGACTTTACCGCTTTCTTTTCATTAGTAGTATACGATGGTATGATAAAGCTATATCTTCGTTATTTCTAAAAACCAGTCTGTAGGCACGGTAGTATAGGAATACAAGCATAAGAAAACCTGTTAGAAAGGACTAATACTAATGAAGATTATTGATGCTCACATCCATCTCTGCCAGGAGCCTTACTTTGACCAGATTGCGGAAGTGGCGGGTCATAAAAATACCAGTGCGCATCTGAAAGATGAATATGCTGCGCATAACATTGTTCATGGTGTGGTCATGGGTAACCGTGGTCTAGAGCTCAACGAACATCATTATCCTGACTATCTTAGCTATTGTATCGGGCTCGATAGCACCTGCTTTAACGAGGCAGAGGTGGTGCAGCAAGCTTATTTAGTAGAAAAACATTTGCAAAGAAAGAATTGTGTGGGCATTAAGCTTTATCCGGGCTATAATCACTTCTATATTTACGATTCGTTGGTTGACCCGTTTTATCAGCTGGCAATGCAGTATAAAAAACCGGTGGCCATTCATACTGGATTGACAGCCACCAGCAATGCCCTGTTGAAATATAGTCATCCGATGACTTTGGATGAGGCAGCAGTACGTTACCCACAGGTTCAGTTTGTTATGTGTCATATTGGCAATCCCTGGTTAGTTGATGCTATAGCAGTTATTGAAAAAAATGAAAATGTAGTTGCGGACCTTTCGGGAATTTTGGAAGGGCGGATCGATAGTATGCCGGATTTTTTTAAAAGCAAACATGGCTATATTAGCTTCTTAAAAGTATGGCTGGAATATCTGGACAACTATGACCGCTTGCTCTATGGAACAGATTGGCCGCTGGCTAACCTGTCCAATTATATTGAATTTGTTGCGCGTATCATCCCAGAAAAACATCATGATAAAGTGTTTTTTGACAACGCCAACAGGATTTATGAGCTTGGTCTTTAGAGTTTATGCTGTATTATGCCGTTTTGCGTTTAGCTAGAGAACATAAATTTATTTAAGAATACGTCGATAATGCTCAAGATTCACCGATACCTGATGCTACAGTTACTTACTTTTGGCTGAAGATATAATTGTGTTAAATATGTTAGCAAGCTGTTATAAAACCGAAACATTAAAAGAATATACTATAAGCATTAAAGTAAAGAGGTTTATAGAAGGAGTGCATTAGCTTATGAATAAAAATTCATGTCGGCGGATATGTACAGCAGGGCTAATAATTTCGTTGTTTGCTGGTTTTTCCATCTGTAGTGCGCAGACAGAGACAACGTTGCAACAAAATGTTCAAGAACAGCCGCCAGTCTTTGCTGGTGATATGCCGGGGATGCCGCCGGGAGGAATGCAGCCAACAAAAGATATTAGTACATTCAACGGGGCTTATGTGCTTGACGGCGTAAAAGACAGATTAGTCGGCAAAACAATTGGGGCAACCGCGGGTGATGAGAATACAGTTCTCGTAAAAAACGGAGCACAATTGACCCTGGAAAATGGAATTTTAAATAAAAGCGGCAATACCACTAGCGGTGATGGCAGTAATTTTAATGGGCAAAATGCCGTTCTTTTAGCTGCCGGCAATAGTGTGGTAAAAATCAATAATAGTGAAATTTATTCCAATAGCGAAGGTTCTAATGCGATATTTGCTACTGGAGATAAAACGAAAATTATTGTTCACAGTGTAAAAATTCATACCAAAGCTAATTCGTCCCGCGGCCTTGATGCGACCTATAATGGAACAATCATTGCCGATGCAGTTCAGATTACTACAGAAGGAGCTCATTGTGCTCCGTTGGCAACCGATCGAGGGGAAGGAACAGTTACAGTAACGAAAGCAATATTATCATCAAAGGGTGAGGGCAGTCCGTGTATTTATTCCACCGGTAATATTACAGCCAATAATAGTGTCGGAACTGCTGCCGGTAGTGAATGTGCGGTTGTAGAAGGTAAAAATTCCATTATGCTAAATAATACATCGCTAACCGGAAACGCTAAAAATGGGGTTATGCTGTATCAAAGCTTTTCTGGCGATGCAAATACGGGAAGTGCTCGATTTAATGCCAAACAGTCTACGCTGACGAGTAAGGCAACAGGCGCTATGTTTTATGTTACTAACACTCAAGCTGAGGTCACACTTGAAGATACCAAACTTGATTTTCCAAGCAATGTATTGGTAAACATTACGAGTGATAGATGGGGAACGAAAGGCGCTAATGGTGGGGATTTAACCTTTACCGGAATTAGACAAAAACTTTCAGGCGATATTATTGTTAATAATATCAGTACAATTACCGTCAATCTTACCCAAAACACTACGCTATGTGGGGCTATAAATAAAGCTAAGACGGCGAAAATGGTCACATTGAATATGGATGCCAGTTCTTTGTGGAATGTAACTGCTGATTCTTATGTAACGATTCTTAGCGATACCGATAAAACTCTCAGCAATATAAAAACAAATGGTCATACTATTTATTATAATGCCAACGAAACTGATACTATATTTCCGGGAAATATCAACAGTCAAATAATATTAGCGATATAGTATTGCTTTTGATAAGTAAAATGGTGGTAAAGCTAAGCAATTACTATAAAGTAAGCCATCAAGTTTGTGTTTTAAATTACACCAACTTGATGGCTTACATATAATCAGGGATAAACTCGACTTATGTTATATTATGCTATAATATAATGTGCGATGGAATAGATAATCTGTACATTATTTTAGATAGGGGCTTTTTTTATGTCAATTTTAAAACGTTGGTTTTTATTTATTTGGGGTCTTTTCTTTGTGGCCCTTGGTATTTCCTGCGCCGTTAAAAGCATGCTTGGGACTACACCAATTTCTAGCATACCGTATATTTTTAGTTTGCGCTATCATCTTTCTCTTGGTAGCTTTACCTTTATTGTCAACATGATATTCTTGCTTGGACAAATTCTGATCTTACGGCGGAAGTTTCAATATATTCAGTTGTTACAAATTCCTATGACCGGCATATTTAGCTGTTTTATCGATCTTACGATGTTTTTGCTTAGTAGCGTGACACCGGAAATGTATATCAGTAAATTTACTATGATGTTGGCGGGAGTTTGCATTCAAGCCCTAGGGGTTGCCCTAGAGATTATTGGAAATGTTGTCACGCTGCCTGCTGAAGGCATTGTCAATGTCACTGCCACTCATTGGCATTTTAACTTTGGTACGACAAAGACTTGTTTTGACATAAGCCTCGTTCTTATTGCTGGCGTCTGTTCCTGGTTTTATTTTGGTGAAGTCTATGGAATACGTGAAGGCACTTTGATTGCGGCTCTCCTTACCGGGGTCATCGCCAGGTTTTTCATTAAATATCTAAGCCATATAGGCAAAAGTGGTCGGCCAATCTTCCATCTGCCTTTTACAACTTTTCGGGATAATCCCGAAAAGTTGTAAAAATATTAGGACAATTGATAAAATTAATTACCCCTGTATTCTCTTGATTGAGATTGCAGGGGTTTTGCTTTAATAATATCAATCTTGCCTATGTA
>JAGGAD010000107.1 GCA_017889625.1 Bacillota bacterium
ATTTGCATAATGCTAAAGGGGCAGAAATGGCGAAGCTTGCTGTAGACTACGGTTATTGTGATCAGACGAATCTCATTAAGGAGTTTACTAAATATACCAGCATGACCCCCAATAAATATTACCGGATGATTAAAAACAGTGGTTATAATGATCGCGTAGTGAATTGTCAGGTTCCGGCGCAAAAATAAAGCCATGATATAGAATATAATGAATACACAGATTGTCTGAGTTTTTATTAATATATTTATTTAATGTGTGGAAAGCTAGGCGTGACGGGGTTATGAAAAAAGGGAGGTATTAAGATGGAAGATAAGAAAAAGGCACCGTATCTACCCAAGGCGCGGGATTTTTTTGAGCAGGAGCCTAGCGATATACGGTCACATTCGGAAAAAGATTCTACTAAATTACCTGATCCGGTGGAAGATGCGATTGTGGCGAATAATATTTCGAATGTTGAATTTGATTATACCTACGGCGGACTTGATGAGGATGAGACTTAGGATAAGAAATAAGCAGTACAAGGCTTCGCGGCCGTTGTCCTGCTTATTTTTTTGCGCTAGAAGAGTACCTAGGTTCTTGACAGTTTTTAGTAGATGATATATAGTGGTTATAATATTAACGACTAAAGGAAAGATGTAATGGAAAAAATTTTGGCTCAAATACAGAAGCTGGGGTTTTCTCAATATGAAGCAAAAGCGTATCTAGCACTTTTGCAGCATTCGCCGGTTACCGGGTATGAGCTTAGTAAACGCTCCGGGGTTCCGCGTTCGATGATTTATGAAGTTGTTAATAAGCTGATTGATCGGGGCGCGGTTTATACTATTCCTTCTGACCCCCTTAGATATACGCCGGTTCCGGCGAGGGAATTTCTAAAAAGGGTGCGGCGAAATTTAGATGCTACGTTTGATTTTTTGGATCAATCATTAAGCTCGTTAAAGCAGGGCGAAGTGGTAAATGTCATTTCGCATATTAACGGTTATGAAGCGGTAATGAATGAATTGTTAGCTATTATTGATAAGTCAAAGCAGGAATTGTGGCTGTCGGTTTGGCAGGACCAAGCCTTATTGGCAGCAGAGAAGGTTGAACAGGCTGTAAACCATTGGGGGGAAGTTAACAATA
Organism: Bacillota bacterium; assembly: GCA_017889625.1. Taxonomy (GTDB): domain Bacteria; phylum Bacillota; class Negativicutes; order Sporomusales; family CTSoil-080; genus CTSoil-081. The sequence goes on from JAGGAD010000107.1 coordinate 1,120, forward strand.
ATTACCCGGGATAAAGAAGAAGTTATTATTGCTAATGTTCTTGATACAGGAACTTCGTGGGCAGTAAAAACTCATGATCCGGCGTTGGTGCTAGTAGCTACTGAATTTATTAGGCATGATATTATGATTGAGGCAATTACCCGTCACTTTGGCCCGGAACAGCTGGATAAACTTTGGCGGAATAATCCTGATTTGCAGTATGTTGTGGAGGGAAAGCGGTCTGAATAAACCAGATCGCTTTAAATAACATTTTTTATAAGTAGTTATATAACTAACTTCTAAAAACAAATTATTGAGGTGGGGCAAAATATGATGACGGTTTCGAACCGAGTTGATTTTTTTCAAGGATTAAAAGTCGGGCTGCCGATTGGTATTGGGTACATACCGATTGCGGTTGCGTTTGGATTGTTGGCAAAGTCGTTAGCTATTCCTAATATTGTTGGGGTGTTGATGTCGTTAGTGATTTATGCTGGAGCCAGTCAGTTTATCGGGGTGAATTTATTAGTCGTAGGAGCTTCTTTTGGTGATATTGTTATAACTACTTTGCTATTAAATTTGCGGCACTTTCTTATGTCAGCTACATTATCGCAACGGGTTGAAACTAATATATCAAAACCATGGCGGGCGTTACTAGCGTTTGGAGTAACGGATGAAACTTTTGCGGTTAGTGTATTGCAGAAGCAAGACAAGCTATCACGGTATTTTGTGTTAGGGCTTAATGCTATTGCTTTTGCGGCCTGGAATTTTGGTACTTGGCTGGGGATATTTTTTGCAACCGGCGTGCCTGAGATAATAAAAACGAGTATGGGAATTGCTTTATACGCGATGTTTATCGGACTTTTAATTCCGCATGTGAAAAAATCGAAACCAGTATTAGTGGTTGCAATGCTGGCGGTTATTATAAACATGTTAATGTATTGGTCAGCCGCTGTTTTGGGAGTTTCAAATGGCTTTAGTATTATCGTTGCAACGATCGTTAGTGCCGCAGTAGGGGCGGGCCTTTATGAGGCAGGAGAAGGTGAAGTTGAACGATGAATCTGATATATTTGGTTTTGGCGATGGCTGCGGTTACGTATATTCCACGGATGGTACCGCTGGTAATATTGAAAAATGTGAGGCTGCCGCGCTACCTAAATCGGTTTATGACCTTTATTCCGTATGCGGCCTTGGGGGCGCTTATTTTTCCTGGCGTGATTACGTCAACCGGCAGTGGTCATATGGGGGCAGGGATTATTGGGTGTTTGACGGCAATATTATTGGCCTGGTTGGAAACAAATCTTATTTTCGTGATAGCCGGCGGTATATTGGGCGCATTTTTAGTGAGTGTGCTATTTTAATTGGATAAAAAAGATAGGCAGTACAAGGCTTGGTTGGCCTTTGTACTGCCTATCTTTTAGTTATTCGTTATTTGCCGGAATTAGCTTTTTGCCATTTGGACCAGGTAACCGGTAAAGTTTCTGGATTTTGCTGCACGTAAGCGTAAAAGCTCTTGAGAAATTCAATCCGTTTTTTTACATATTCGACTTTCCAGGAACCATTGTCTTTTACTTGTAATAAGTCGGCTCCGCCGAGGAGGTATTGGCGTTTCACGATATCGTCAAAGCTTACTTGTTTGGCATTGCGGAGGATATCATACATTACCATAAAGGTGGTTGTACGGCCTTCGCCGGCTTGACAGTGAAAATGCAGCCAGGTGTTTTTGGGCATGGATTTATAAAATTGAATAAATTGATCTACACTTTCGTCATTAGGGGCAATGTGGTCGGTCGCGGTTAAGCGCAAATAGCCGACATGCTTGGCGGTTAAAAATTCTTTTTCGGTCAAAGCACTGGTAATTTGCATATCGATGGTTTGGTTTTGCCCGTGTTTGCTGTCGGCTAGTTTAGTCGCCGTAATTGTTTGGTTATTGGCAGTATGGAGTAAATTTTCTTCTTCTTGGATAATCTGGGCAGAAGGTTTGCCGAGGTTGCCCCAGTTGCGTTTGGCATACCAGCTTACGCCGTTGCCATTAATGAGACCATGTGATTCTTGCCGTAAGTCGACCACAACAATATTTTCTTTTCCGGCTAACGCTTTGATTAATTCGTTGAATTCAAGTTCGGAAAACTGGGCACTGCCGGACATATGTAAGGCTGCTAGTCCTTGGCGTGAGGGGAGGGTATCAGCATCATATTTAAATTCATCCTCGCAGGTTCTAAAGTTACGGGGTAATTTTGCTTGATTCTGGGTATCAATACGCCAAAATGGTTCAAACTCAGTATTTTCGATTTGGGCTGCCGATGCGGCAAAACTCATTACTATTAGTAGTAAAAAAGTTGCCAGCAATGGTGCAAGTATCTTTTTCATAAAATCGCTCCCTATAGAATTTTAGCCCCCATAGTGTTTATCATACTACTAATCCCTGTTGGTGAGAATTAGAAATTAACGACCAATAATAGTTTACTAATGGGGATGGCACCGTTGCCAACCATTTGACGGCCCCACCAGCGCTGGAATTGAAGGGTGGAATGTTTGGTGACTCTATTACTCACAATTACCCCTGGGCCCTTGAAGCCATACTTAGGTGTTGCATACTGGGTATCAAAATCGGTATAATCGTTGGTTTCAAAGGTATTGGCATCGACCTTCATATAATCAAGCCCGTAACTCCAGCCGCCAAGTTTTTTGTTGTTGCCATTTTGTAATTCGGCAACATAGCCAGTAGCGCTAAGGGTGGTATTTCGTAGGTATTCAAAGTTGATATTGGTCTTTGGCGCAATTTCTATTTTGCCATAGCCGCCTTGAAACCGGTTATGGCTGGTTCCGGTTGTAGTTTCCTGATTGGCAAAGTAAGTTCCCAGATGAAGTTGTTTGCTGAATTTATGGGCTAGATTCAGGACTTGCAGTGAGCGCATGGTTCCGGAGGTGGTTATATCGACATCTTGCGAATCACGGCCATTAAAATA
>JAGGAD010000018.1 GCA_017889625.1 Bacillota bacterium
TGTTTTATAACAATTGCGAAAATTGCGGTGCCATCATGATAAAACTCCCCAAAGGTTACCGTTTGATCGTAATCCCCCAAGTTTTTTTAGTTTGCCGGGCGCATCCCTCTTTTCATAGTTAAACGTTTTTTTATTACGACTGGATTCTTCCCCAATCGCCTCCTCCTAGATCAGAAGTTTTTTAGGGAAACCATTATGCAATAAACGTAAGAGCCTATGATCAATGTTATTATAATAATTTTCTTAAAACTATCGCTAGCGTGGCAATTTTTCCATTTTAGTAAATCTTTCTGAACTTTTATACAACTTTATAATAGTCGAATAATATACAAATGTCAAATACTTTATATTTTGTGGGCGGTTAGTCTACAATGGGGTAGTATTTTGTAAAAATGGCGGTTTTTGTGGGCTCTAAACAATAATAATTTTTGATATATTTCTTTGACTTGAGTATAATCATTATTGAGGTGATTACTTTTGAACCTTTATTGCACAAAAGTTGGTGAAAGCGTCAAACCTATCCGAACATTACTTTATTGGACACAAGCTGAATTAGCTAAACAAACCGGACTTAGCCGGGCAACAATCATAAACATTGAAAGTGAGCCATGGCGCATGACAAGAACATCGGCCTTAGCTATTTTTTCAGTAGTCGTAGCCGAAACAGCCAGACGGAACCGGCTTTTAAACGAGGCCACAAGTAAACCATCGGTGGATTGGCATGAATTACTCCAAGACTTAAGGTTAACAAACTTAAAAGCCTGGCGGCGTATTCTCGGCTCGTCCGAGTTTGTCTCCACCGGTCTAATCCCGTTATTAGGCGGAATCAGCTTTGTCGCAACAAATGCGCAAACCACGTTACCAGTGGAAACTCACCAAAGACTATCCACTGCTGCTAACGAAGCTTTACGCGCGCTTTCTGTAAAATTATGTAATATTTATGAAATAGAGGAACTTGCGTTGGATCGTTTTGTTGGCAAATTAGAAGATTAAGTCTAACTTCACTGTTTAGTAAAGTTGAGGTTAGACATTTTTTAATAGAAAAAAGACAAGAAAGGTAAAAGAGCAGGCCCAGCGCCTATTTTTTTTACCCTTCTTGTCTTTTTTCTTAATGTTGTGGAACAAACGATTTTTTTATCTATTCACCGCAAAAACGATTTATCACTTACTTTACCAATAATTGCTTCAATTCGTCAACGTTAGCAACGAGATGCGTTGGGTTAGCCAGGCTAAGTTCTTCGCTAGTGCCGTAGCCGTATTCAACGCCGATAGAATCAATATGATTACTCTGAGCGCCAATAATGTCGTATTTTCGGTCACCAACCATGACACTGCGGCGACGTAATTTATCCGAAACCGCAGACAAAGCACAAGCTACTACTTCTGTTTTACTGGTAAGGGTGCCATCGAGGTTACTGCCGACAATCGTCGTAAAATACTGTTCCAGCGCAAAGTATTTGGCTATTTGGGTGGCAAATACAGCCGGTTTTGAGGTTGCCATAATAAGCCGTTTGCCGCAGTTGGTCAAACTGGCCAGCAACTCGATAATTTCCGGATAAACCGCATTTTCATATATTCCCGTCTTGGAAAAGTACTCCCGGTAATACCCAATAGCTTGCTCGGCTTGCGGACGCTCCATTGAGTAAAATTCCTGAAAGGATTCTAACAGCGGCGGGCCAATAAATGGTATCAACTTGTCCAAATCAGGTTCATAAATACCGCACTTATCAAGCGCATACTGCACAGATTTAATAATTCCTGGTTTAGAATCAGTTAAGGTTCCGTCTAAATCAAAGAGAATGATATCATAGCTCATAGTTTATCTTAAACCACGCATTTTCTTCAGCATAAGGATAACCGGAATAGTTATCAGGGCTGAAATTATCGCTTCCGGAATCCCGTTAACTATAATAACACTGCCTATCGCGGCGCGCGCAGCAGCTAAGCTGATACCTTTAGCGGCCGCAAAGTCAGCGACATATAACAGATAGATCATACCCATAACACCAACGGTATTGACCAACGACCCAAGTACCGCCCCTAGGCCAATTCGCCACACAGCATTGCCAATCGCCACCTTGTAGCAATAATACGCCACTAAGCCAATAAGGATTCGCGGTACTACCGATACCAACGGGTTCAGCAAGGCAAAGGACAACAGATTTGGCGCAAGGATATTTTGCAAGATACTAAATAACCCAAACAGCAACCCAACCATAACACCGACCCGCGGACCTTCTAAAATAGCTCCGATTATAACCGGAATATGCATTACCGTAGCTTTGATCATTGGCAGCGGGATAAATCCGTAGCCAGAAACACCCAGCACCACACTAACCGCCGCCAGCATGGCTACCACCGTTAATTGCCGCACACTTAAGAGCGGCTTAGAATATTCTTGACTTTTCATTTACAACGACCTCCGTTCTCATTCCCCTAGGGATATAAGTCGAAATTGGGAAACTTGTTTTTTTAGTTCAGTTCCGAAGGATACCGACTTTAGGAAAGTTTTTTTCAGTCATATACCGCTATTATTTTCAACATAATTTAACTTTTTCCTTTTTATAAATCAGGCTAAAATTAAATACTTTTATTCGAATATTGCATAACCATGGTGATTATATCCCCCAGCATGGTTATTATACCTACGACGACTGTTGTCCGCAAGTCAATTTCGCAGTGCTTTCCGCCAACAGTTTTTTCGCTTCGCGGCTAGCCCATTTTATTTCGTTGGCAGTTACAATTGCTTCCATTAGGCCATGCAAGTAATAACTGCCGGTAAGCAGCGGCTGCCATGCTTCTACTGCTTTTGTTAAATCATCCCAGTAATTTTCATTAATTTCTTCGGGTTGGGCAAACTCCTTTTCAATGATTACCGACCGAAGTTTGGCGTTTAATCGGCTTATAGATTTACAGCCGCTATTAAGTATTTCAAGGATTGCTTTAAACTCTTCACTAATTGGCAAAGCTCCAGACTGGATTCTTCGATCAAGGCGAAGCGGCAGCAAATCATAAATGCGGTCGGCCTTTTTGGTTATTGATTCATTGTAATCAATAAGTTTTTCAACAAAATCCAGCCATTGATTTTGCTCGTCCAAATTAGCTGCCCCGACTTTTTCTTCACGTTTTAATAGTTCATATAGCAGCCGCAGCTCTTTATTTTGACCATGTACGATGTCTTTTTTGCTATAATCAATAGCTGGCGCTTGATTTTCAAGCTGGACAAAGCTGGTTACCGCCTGGCAAAAGTACGCTGCTGCCGCTTGGTTACTGACTAGCATCAATTTTTTAAATTGTTTACCATAACGCGGCGGCCATAATAGGATATTGATAACCATAGCCGTGCCAAGACCGACGAAGATTACTGAGGTCCGGGCTAAAGCGTGAGTTATAAATTGGTCCGAGCTGCCGCTTATAACAAACAGGGCTGCAACAATGCCCATGGTTATGCCGCTTTCCAAGTTCAATTTTATGTATAAGGTTATAATTACAATAGTTATCAGCCCCATTGCTATCGGGGTCCCACCCAGCAGGTAGCCTAAAAGCATGCCCACTACAACCCCAATAATGTGCACCATAATCTGGTTTCTTGCAGTTTTCAGCGTCAGGAAGATCGAAGGTTGAATGTTGATAATTGCCGAAACAGCGCCAAAGAAGGCCGGTTCTAGGGTTAAGACTTTGCAGATAAACATGGTTATTGTTACAGCAATTCCTGTTTTTATAATACGGGCACCAAATTTCAACTTCATCAGCTCCCTGGTTAGTAATATTTTAACGGGACCAGCCAGATTAGGACTAATATAATATAAACTTTATAATTTCCGACAGATATTTTTATGTTTCAGCGAATATTATCGGCAAGTAAGGTCGGATAAGTCAAACAATGTTTCCCGGGAAATATTTTAGTCTAATTAAGCAAAAAAGAGCGTCGGCGACGCTCTTTTTGTCTAGTTAAACTGTAGATAAGCTATCTATAAAGATTTATAGCACAAAAGGGATTAGTGCTTTTACTTGTTCTTGATATTCAGGATATTCTTCAGGAAACTGCCGAAGCAAAAGGGTCTCTTCTTCCTTTAGTTTGCTCCATAATCCCAGAAAGGCTATTACCAGCGCCACGAGACCACGAACTTCGCCAAGGGTAATTGCCGTTCCCAGCCACGCCAGGATCAAGCCAGTATAGATAGGATGACGGACTAACCGATACGGACCGGTTTGGATAAGCTGGTGATTTTCCTTTAACGTTATTTCTCCGCTCCAATTAGTACCTAATGCCCGTCGGGACCAAATAGCAAAGAAAAAACCGCTTATGCAGACGATATTGCCAATAAATTCACTTGGCATGGTCCTCGGGATATAACTAACCCCCAGCCAACCTGCTGATAAGGCCGGAAGATAAACTAACGCAAAACATACTGCCAGCCTAATGGCAATGAATACTCGTCCCTGGAGCTTCTGCCGGTACACCGTTTTCTTGGTATTTCGTGCGGCTATAAGCCAGTAGCTAAAAAATATTATCCACAAAACTCCGGTTAGTGCAGTAGCGTCTAGCAAATTTTTCTTCGCGCCTCCTTGAACCGATACTGTTGCCAATACCCTAAGTATACCGTAATCTGCTTCTAATTAAACGCCCTCGATCAAGCTCGTGACCGAGGGACAAAAAGCATTTTATAATTATGCAGCTTTTTTATTACAAGTTGTTTGAGTATTGTCAACAGCAGTCTTACCCATGCTGTCCACTGCACGCACATAGTGGGTGTAAGTCATTGCATCATAAAAGTTAACCGAACTGCAATTTATGATAAGATTAAACAATTTTTCTAACATGTATTATTCCTCCTAAAAACTCACTGTATTTAGTGTATCAGAGGCCTATAACACTGTCAATTTAAACGTTTATTCTCAATTGTTAGAATTTAATTACAAATTAATAATGGTTCTTTTTTTATAGAACCGAGTTCGTTCGGTGTTTTTCTATAGTGGACATTAAATAGAGTTTTTCATATTTTACGTTTATTTACATCATTATTCTAAATTAGGAAGCCGGCAGGCCTCCGTGTAGGCTTCACGAATGGCATTGTAAATTTTCCGGGGTTCTTGGGCATCACCGATTACTGTGATCGGTGCCAGTTTTCCCTGGAGTTCTGTATACAAAGCCTTATTAGCAACCGACCCAATGGCTAATACCACGGTATCCGCCGGTAAAAGTTCTTCATTTTCTTCTCTTACGATCAGTACTCCGGTTGATTTTATTGCTATAACTTGAGTTTTAGCCAAGGTTATGACGTTAAACCGTTTAAGATCCGCCATTGTCGCCCAGCGAGTGCTTGGACCAATTCCTTTGCCGATACCTTTGCCCTGTTCTACCAACGTAACAGTTTTACTGCCATGGGTCAACAGCCGGTATAGTTCTTCGAGCGGTTCAGCTTGGTTCAGCATCAAAAAGCGCAAGGTTTCAGGGTCAATAGTACCAATCTGAGCCAGTTTAAGAGCCGTATCGACACCGACAGCACCGCCGCCGACAATTACTATTTGTTTCCCGACAGGAACCTTATCTTTTAACACATCCCACGCCTGAACAACATTAGCCCCCGGCTCAATCGCCAGTGCCGTTTCTACAGGAGTTGCGCCACTGGCAATTATCACCCGGTCAAATTTTTCGCTAATCGCCAGAATGGCTGCCGCCGTGGCGGTGCGATCATAAATTATATTAACTTTTAGCTGCCAGCAGGCTTCAGTGAGATAGTTAACGAGTTTAATAAACTCTTGGCGCCCAGGGGCAGCTGCCGCTAGACGGGCTTGTCCCCCAGGCAGATTGTGTTGCTCCCAAATAGTTACGCTATGGCCACGGCTAGCCGCAACCCGGGCATATTCAAGCCCAGCTACGCCTGCACCAATTACTAGAATTTTCTCCGGACTGGCCGTTTGATCGTTTCCAGGCTTCCATATTGATTCAAGTTCTTTTTCCCGGCCAGCCTCACTATTCGCCAAACAGCTTAGTTGTTTGCCAAAAAAGATATTATCCATGCAGCCTTGGTTACAGGCCACACAGGGGCGAATGTTGTCATATTGGCGAGCTTTAGCTTTATTCGCTAAATCCGGGTCGGCGGCAAAACCACGGGCAATGCCAATAAAGTCGGCGTTGCCATCAGTAACAATTTTTTCAGCTAATTGGACATTCATCCGGTTACAAACTACGACCGGAATGGCCACCGACTGTTTAATAGCCGCTCCCAAATAGCTAAACGCCCCCAGTGGCACTTCCATGGTCAATTGCGGGACTTGGGTTTCATGCCAGCCACCCGTTACGTTTAAAGCATCGACCCCTGCCGCCTCCAGTTTGACAGCAATTTTCCGGGCCTCGTAGTTGGTGTTACCGCCATTCATAAAGTCATGGCCAGCTATCCGCATCATGATCGGAAAGTCTGCCCCTACCGCCTGGCGGACTGCCGCCACTACTTCCAGGGCAAAAGTCATCCGGCCTTCAAGATCTCCGCCATAGCGATCCTGGCGCAAGTTGGTTAGGGGCGACAAGAATTCAGCAATCAAGTATCCAGCGCTGCCGACAATTTCTACGCCATCAAAGCCGGCCTGTTTTGCCCGCCGGGCGGCGGCGGCAAAGTAGTCAATAATTTCTTTGATTTCAGGTTCAGTAAGTTCCTGCGGCGTTTCGCCAGTAAATCTAGACGGCACCGCCGAAGGAGCAACTGCCACCAAACCACCGTGTTCGCTTGAACGGGCATAGCGACCGGCATGAAATAACTGAGGAAATATTTTAGCTCCTTCAGCCTGCACCGCCCCAGTAAGGCGGCGGAGACCGGGAATAAAGCTATCGTTATAGATTTGAAACATGCCATGTTGATTGATCCGTACCGGGTCAATGCCTACCGCACCGACAATAATCAACCCAACACCGCCTTGAGCCCGTCGCCGGTAAAATTCAATAACCCGGTCACTAGCTTGACCTTGCGGACAGTAGGCTAAATGCATCGGGGTCATAACTAGGCGGTTCCTTAGTTTTAATTTTCCGATGGTACCGGTTGAGTATAAATTAGCCATCTTCATTCATTCCTTTTTTACGGTTATTCTCGCAACAGATTATTCGCAAAATTTATCGTTCTTCCGTCGCTACCCGGTCAACGCTGACAGTAACGTGTTTTTGTTTTTCGACATTAATAAACTGCGCCGAGATAAAGTTAAGCATCGCAATAACTGCCCCGCCTAGAAAGACGTACTTATAGCCATTAGGTCCACTATTGTACCATACCAAGCCGCCAATTAGCGGCAAAACCATGGTCGAAATATGATCCAGACTAGTTCCTAATGAAAGACTGGGCGATACTTCATCCGGAGTACGGGCCAGTTTTTTCATATAAGTTGCCCGGGCCATACTAACTGAGCTAAGCGACTGGTCAATAATGTAGCACAGGCAGATTACGCTAAGCGCCAGCGTCGGACTAAATAAGTCAGTAGCAAACGCATACCCCAAACAAATAAAGAAAAACAGAAAAGCTTCGCGAGTAAGGATGTATTTTTCACCCCGCTCATCAATAATTTTCCCCAGCCATGGTTTTAGAAAAATTCCGGTAACTGAAATAATAAAGAATAAGAGCGTCATGGTCGTAACTTTTTGCTGAAAAACATCAACTAAGACCCAGGGGCCAAAGGTCAAGAATACCTGTTTACGCGCCCCAAATAAAATGGACAGCCAGTAATATAGTCCATATTCTTTCCTAAAGATAAACCGTTTGCCGGTTTTAGCAACTTGCGTCGGTTTTACAAATAACAGACATACTGCAGCTAACATGAAGGCAATTGCACCAATAGTAAAGGTAGCAGTAAAGCTGATGTGGCAAAAATGAAACAACACCCACAATATTGCGCTGCTGACTACCAAGGTCGCCGTACTCACCGAATTGATTCTGCCCAGTTTTCGCCCCATATCCTTGGCAGTCGCAAAACTCATGCCGATGCTGTTAGAGGTTGGCAGATAGATGTGGGTTCCCAGGCTGTAGACGAACATTGTCATAACTACAAACTTGTACTCATAGGGAATAACGCCTAATAAGAACATCCCGATACCTGCCAATAGATTGGCTACGGCTGCAATGCGCACATCACCTAATGATGTCATTAAACCAATAATTACAACCACCAACAGCCCAGGCAGTTCACGAGGTGTTTCCAAGCCAGACCGTTCGAGAATCGACATTCCTAAACAATCTCTAAAATAGTTGGTTATAGCCGCCCCGTCCACACTTTGCCCAATCCCGATTAAAGCAGTTGCTAACAGAAAAATAAGATAGTTGCGATCAAACTGTGCCAACAATTTCGCCGTCATAACATTCCCCCTAGTATAATGTACTCTATTATATATTAGCATAAAAATGCCGCAATTTACGGGTTTACTAGCCGTCCCATAAATAATACTACTTTCCATAAAAAATAGATGGCATTTACAGACACAAATCCGGTAATTTTAAAACTGTCCTTTATTAAATACTGTCCCACCAAAATTTTTATAATAAGTTATAATATAATAATTAAGCCAATCACTCAGACTCCTTCTACGGAATCGAAAAATCAGGAGGAACCTATGACCGAACAACACCCTGACTTTCAAGCAGAACAAGCTCATTTAAAAATGACGCTTAGCGAAATGGAACAAATTATGGCTGAGTTGAACGCAGATATTGATGATCGGCTCATCAGAGCCCAAAAGTCGCTGTCGCAGAAAGACCAAGTCAGTGCCTATATTCATACCATGTTGCGCAGTGATAATGCCAAAAGGATTGACGATATTAGCCTGGCCAAGTCCAGTCCCTATTTTGGTCGAGTGGACTTTCGCGAAGATGAAGCTCCTGATTTTGATAGTTTCTATATCGGCCGGTACAAAATCGCCAAACTATCGATCCAGGAAACTAAGGATATTCTTGTTTTTGACTGGCGCGATCCAGTTTCGACTATTTTCTATGAAGGCTATGGCGGTCGAGCCAGTTATGATGTTCTGGGCCGCTACCACTATCAAGGTGATGTCCGACTTAAACGTCAGTACAAAATTGAAGACGGTATTCTTAAAATGATTGTTGATAATTATATCATGGAGCAGATTTTATCGCGCCAAAAAGAAGCCCTGTTAGCTGATCCCATGCTTATCGACCGACTGCAACAAGGCGCAACTGATAAGCTTAAAGATATTGTAACGTCGATCCAAGCCGAACAGAATAAGATCATCCGCGAACCGCTAAACCAGGTTACAGTCATTCAAGGAGTGGCGGGTTCGGGTAAAACTACCATCGGTCTTCACCGCTTGTCCTATCTCTTATATAATGAAAAGCTCAATGCGCAAAAGCTCATCGTTATTGCGCCGAATCGTATTTTTCTAGATTATATTTCTGAGCTTTTACCAGAGATCGACGCCGCTAATGTTCCGCAAATGGTGTGGGATGATTTGGTTTCACAGATTACGCAAACAAAATACACCATTGCGATTAACTGTCTACTAGAGCTTATTTTGTCCGGCGGTAGCAAAGAGCACATCCGGTTATTAGAGGACACCGCCCAACTTAAGGGATCGTTTGATTTTACCAAAGTACTTGATGCTTATCTAGAACAGAAAATTCAAAAGTTTTGTATGAAGTTAGCCGATATTAGTTTATTTGATGGTCAACTAAAAATCAGCACCGCCGAACAGCTGGATAAAGTGATGGAGGATATTAAAGTCCCCTATAATGAACGGATTCGTGCGCTAATCCACTACATCACGTTCCGCGTAAATAATTACATTGATATTGCCGAAGCCCGCAAAGGTAAAAAAGGGTCCCATGAACCACTGACTGAATGCCGCGAAGAAGCTACGAATTTTCTCGACAGCTATTTTAAGCGCTGGAAAAGTATCACCCCACTCACGGCTTATCATGAAATATTTTCGAGTAAGGCGTACTTTAAAGCGGTTAAGGATAAGAGATATGACTTTGATGCTATCCGCGCTCATTCGCTGAGCATTTTGGATGCCGGCGAAGTTGAACGTGAAGATCTTGCGCCGCTGGCTTATCTAGCTTATTTAATTGATGGCTGGCGGCATGTTGAAAAGTTTGACCATATTGTCATTGATGAGGCCCAAGATTTAAACGCCCTGGAGTTTGCTATTTTGAAGCGGTTATCTACTAATGGATCGTTTACCATTATGGGAGACTTATCACAAGGTATCCATTCTTACCGCAGTATCAGTAGTTGGAATATATTATTAAAAGAAATATTTGCCGACTCACGGACAGCTTATCGTGAGATTACCTACAGTTATCGTTCGGCTAAGGAAATTATTGATGTCTCTAACCGAGTCATGCCCCAAGGGCATACCCGAGCTACCGGAGTGTACGAGATCGGTCATAAACCAACGACAGAAAAAATCCTTTCGCCCGAACATGGCATAAATCGTATTATAGAAAGACTGCAAGTCTTTTTGGCGCAAGGCACAAAATCCATCGGTATTATTACCAAGCAGGAAAAGGATGCGGTGGCGTTACATGCCACGCTTCAAACTGACGCCAAAATTCATGGTCTTAATCAGCCGATCCATCTTGTATCCGGTGAAATAGCCTCATATCAAGGCGGGATTTCAGTATTGCCGATTTTACTAGCTAAAGGCTTGGAGTTTGACGCCGTAATTGTCTGGAATGCTTCAGAAAGCGAATTTACCGCTGATCCATTTAATGCCCGGCTATTATACGTTGCCTTGTCCCGGGCCATGCATAGTCTACATATTATGTATCAAGGAAATTTGACCCCATTATTAAGAAAAAAACCTCGTAAGTCGAACTAATTAGTATAATCGCTGTAAAGCAAGTACTATTCTGGTAAAATATAGTCAACAACAGAATAATCTTTAACAACGTATTTCCAACGGTGCAAAAGGTGGTGACTTGACCAATTAGGGCCTTATATAAGCAGAAACCGGCGTTATTATACACTTTTGTTTTGCTTCTTTTATTATTAATTTATTTTGCAGCTAGAATTTATCAACCCGCCGCCACAAATATCCCCAAAGCCCAGCAAGGAGTCATGGACCTTCGCGGCTGGGATTTTGATAAAGATGGCCTTGTCGCCCTAAATGGCGAGTGGGATTTTTATTGGAATCAGTTATTGGCTTATCCGGATTTTCATAATGGTAGTAGCATCTTGCCAATCTATGAGACAGTGCCAAATAATTGGAATTCATACATTATAGACGAGAACCACCTTCCAGGTTTTGGCTATGCAACCTATCGCCTTAAAATAAAAATAACGGATGTCGCCAGCATAAAGGGGCTTAAAATTACAGCACCGTCCGGGGCTTATACCCTGATTGTCGATAATACGGTACTATGTTCCAACGGAGTAGTAAGTACCAATGAGCAAACTTTTTCCCCCGGGTTTGAGTCCAAGGTTGCTGCCTTTAATACGGCTACCGACGAGTTTGAAATTATTATCCAGACAAGCAACTTTGCCTACGCTCGCGGTGGTCTATGCTATTCGTTGTTTCTCGGAACTGATAAGCAGATTACAGCCCTGCATGAAAAGGAACGCCAGCGATATTTTCTACTGCTCGGGGCTCTGTTCATTATGATCATCTATCAGCTTTCGATTTTTCTGCTGCAAAAACGGTACAACTATAAAGCAGAACTGTACTTTGTATTTATTATGATACTGTTTGCACTGCGTGTTCTCTTTTGTGGCGAGTATCTTATCTGCGAATTTCTTCCTCCCTTAAGCCTCAATTGGATGGGTTTCTTCGAATATACAACCACACTCTGGGCTTTACCGGCTTTAGCATTATTTATGCAAGAACTTTATCCAAAAGAATGTTCCCGGCGCTTTTTAAATGGCATCATCATAGTAGCTTTATTTTTTACTATGATTAATGCACTAACGCCGCTTTACTTTTATTCTTCTTTACTTTTATTAGTGCAATGCCTATCTGTTGCTGCCGCCTTATATTATGTTTACGCTGCAGGGTTGGCCCTGATCCGCAGGCGCTCTGGCGCCGCGTTATTATTCGGCATTATTATCTTTGCCATCTGTGCTTTCGCCGAAGAAAGCTTATATCATTGGAGCATTATCCAAACCCAATACGGAAATGTATTTCCTTACGTTAGTTTCGTGTTTATTTTTGCCCAGTCTTTCATTTTAGCCCATCGGTCCGCCCAAGCTTTTGCCGAAGTAAATACACTGTCACAAAAGCTTATTTCATTAGATAAATTAAAAGATGATTTTATGGCTAATACATCACACGAACTAAGAACACCCCTCCATGGAATGATAACAATTACCGAATCGGTGTTGGCAAGCGCCGCAGAAATTTTGCCTCAACACCATAAAGACAATCTGGCTCTGGTTGTATCCAGTGGTCGACGCTTAGCCAACTTGGTTAACGATATTTTGGATTATGAAAAGTTAAAACATGGCGATATTAACCTAAAAACAAATAGTCTTGATATCCAGCAGGTTATTCCGGCAATCTTAGAGGTAAGCCGCTATTTATCATTTTCTAAGCCGCTTGCCATCGTCAGCCAAATCCCAGATAACCTCCCCCCGATTGAAGCGGACGAAAACCGGTTTATCCAGATTGTTTATAATTTGCTTGGCAATGCTATCCGTTTTACCGAACAGGGTATGATCACTATTTCTGCCATCCAAAACAAAAACATGGTGGAAATAAGTGTGACCGATACCGGGATCGGAATACCCCCGGATAAGCTTGACGATATTTTCAAATCGTTCGAGCAGCTTGATGCAGCCTTATCCTCCCCCTACGGCGGAACTGGTTTAGGCCTGAGCGTTACCAAATATTTAGTAGAAATCCAAGGCGGCCAAATTTGGCTAACTTCGTCACCGGGGCAGGGTTCGACTTTCACCTTTTCTCTGCCGGCAAGCACAGCGCTTGCAGATACAAAAAAATTTACTAATGGTAAAGAAACGATCGCTTACAACGCACCACTCCGTTCGAATTTTAAAACCCCGACATATTTTCCCCAAACCGGCGAATTTACGGTTTTATTGGTGGATGATGATTATGTTAATCTACAAGCACTTAATAATATTATGGTGTCAGAAAATTATTCGGCCATCGCGGTTGCCAATGGGCAAGAGGCCTTAGATGTCTTATCGCACCAGCGACAAGTTGATCTGGTAATTCTCGATATTATGCTGCCCGGCATGTCTGGCTATGAGATTTGCCGGAAATTGCGGGAAAATTACTCGTTATTTGAATTACCAGTACTAATGATGACCGCCCAAAACTCAGCAAACAGCATGATAGCCGGGTTTGCAGCAGGGGCGAATGATTTTTTGGCCAAGCCGTTTGATCCCAGCGAGCTAAAAGCGCGAATGAAAACACTGCTGCAGCTAAAAAAGTCTGTCAACCATGCTATCCAAGCTGAAATGGCCTTTTTACTGGCCCAAATAAAGCCGCATTTTCTTTACAACGCTCTGAATACGATCATGTCGTTTTGCTGGACGGATGCGGAGAAAGCCGGACAATTACTTTTGGCCCTAAGCCAGTATTTACGAGGCAGTTTTAATTTTAATAATATGAACCAATTTATTCCTTTAGAAAACGAACTGGAATTTGTCGAGTCCTATCTCGCTATTGAAAAAGCACGATTTGAGGAAAAGCTGAATTTCCAATTTGATATTGCCGTTCCTTTGGACTTTATGGTTCCCACCCTCGTTATCCAACCTCTTGTTGAAAATGCGATTAAACACGGCATTTTGCCTAAACAAAAAGGCGGAACCGTATTTCTTTCCGTCACCCAACAAGCTTCTTTTATTTTTATTAAAATTGAAGACAATGGCGTGGGCATGACAGAAGACAAGTTAACCGCAATTTTAGCTGATTCAACTACCAAAAGCGTAGGCCTGATGAATATAAATAAACGTCTTAAGCGTATCTACGGCTACGGTTTCGACATTGTGAGCAAAGTTGACGCCGGAACAATCGTAAGTATAAAGCTTCCTTGCGAAAGAAAGGAAATATGAACCCATGCTTAAAACCATTCTAGTGGACGACGAACGTCCTGCCTTGATCGCATTAGAACGTTTACTCCAACAATCTCCTTTTATTGATATAGTCGGTTCCTTCACCGAGGTTGCGCCGGCTCTCAAACTGGTCGAAACTGACAATATTCAGCTGATCTTTTTGGATATTGACATGCCCAAACATAACGGCATTACTGTAGCTAAAAAAATTCTGGCCACAAACGCTGACATCAATATTGTTTTTGTCACCGCCTATAATAATTTTGCCGTTGATGCTTTCGAAGTAAATGCTACCGATTATATTCTGAAACCAGTTTCTAAAAAACGTCTGGACAAGACTTTGGAACGAATTGCCCAACAGCATCTCCTGCCAGACAGCTTAGCGCTACGGCAAAAACAAGCTGAGTTTTTTAATCAAATCTTGGCCAGAGAAATTACCGTTCAGGATGATATAGTTACGCAAGCTAAATTATTGGGCATTGATGTTACACATTCTTTTTCGTTCTTTTACCTTTTAATTGCCTACGGCAACGACCAGCTACATCAGGATACTCCTGATGCCCTTGATTCCGCAATTCAAGGGTTCCTAGATGAATTCCTGGTTGAGCCTAAATTATTGGCCTGGCAACTTTCTCAAGGAATCGGGATTATCGACTATTCCCAGCTTGCTTCCACAGACGAAAAATCCGAAGAATTAGCCGCGGCGGAGCGACTAAAAGCCAGCGCCGCCAGGTATTTCCCTGATATCCCCATTGCGATTGGCATAGCTACACGTTATTCCCAAATAGAAAGCTTTCCTGAGCGCCATGCAGAAGCCCGCAATGCTGCAATTATCGGGCTACACACCTCTCCAAATCAAGGCATTTATCACTTTCTCGACAGTGGCTTTCTCCCTATTTTGGATCAATATGTTGATATTCAGCATGTCGAAAAACTGATCGATAGTACCATCGGCAAAATTCTCGATTATGACCAAGCAAACGGTACCGAACTGTTCCGTACTATGGAAGCGATTATCTTATACGATAATCTACGGGATGTATCCCATACGCTGTTTATCCATTATAAAACCGTACTATTCCGTAAGCAAAATATCGAAAAAATCCTGGGAATAACCCTGAACTCTTTTTCCGGACGAACTATGCTGGGTGTTGCCCTGACGCTTTTTTATTTACGCAACGCGGCACCGATAAAAAAATAAATGATATTAAATTAATTTATAATATATATATAATTAATTTAATTTTTCTTAAAAAAGAGGCTGCCAATTCAGTGGCAGCCTCTTTTTGTTACTTGCTGACTATTATTTAAATGCCGTAATTTGGATTTTCACAATTTTATTGATTTCTTCTTCGAGACTATAACTCCCTCCATGGGCACACCAATCGAAGATAAGACCTCTTACCACAATGAAGAAATAACGTCTAATTTCTTCTGCCGGCATATTAACTGATATTTCTCCCTTTATTTGACCTTCTCTTATAATATTTTCTAAAATTACTTCCATTTGCCGTTTTTTCGCAAACACCGAATTATTGGTGCTGTAGATCGACCGAATATTTTCTATCCCGACAGAGGTAGTATGTAATGCATAGTGATGAAAAAATTGAATAATTTTTTCAAGCGGAGAAGGTTCGGCAATTAATCTTTCTGCAACATATTCTTCAAAATATTTATCCATTGTCTTGTACGCTTCTTGAAGAATCTCGGCCTTAGACTTGAAGTAGTGATAAAAGGTTCCCACCGAAATACTGGCGGCGTTAATTATTCCCTCGACGGTCATACCCTCGTAGCCCTGTTGCTGCATCAGTTCAAGCGCGACACGGATGATTTTCTCCTTGGTTGCCAACGTCTTTGATTTCATCCAATTGACTCCTCCTACCATCCTCTTCTGCAACTATGAAGCTAGTTAAAGATTAATAACTATCGGGAAATGTTTCACATACTAACCATATAGAGTTCCGCCAGGCAAAAAATCTGACACGTTCTAGAAAAACATAAAATGCACTCATGCCGGATTCTAATATCCGGCGAGTGCACCAAATTGTGTTCGTAATAATTTTAATCTAGCAAGATGTAGTAACGGTTTTCACGTCAATCGCATGAGCACCCATAAAACTTCCCAAAACAAGACCGAAATCGCAAAATGAAACAGTAAGTTTCTGCGATTTACTCACCTCAGGTACACGCTAACTAAAAATCAAATCCCCTACAACAAAAGCACCACAGCCCTTAGAGATTAGCAAGTTCGCAAGACCGATAGTAAACCAATTTATCATGACTTTACTAAATGGCACATTTATTGCAACGACTATATGACAAAAACTATTTCATGGTATTTGCTCATCCTGAATGCTGCGTTTTCACTATAACTTTATTATGTATTAACTGCATCAAATGGAGCCGATTCTAGAATCTCTTCTAGAACAAATTATAAATTAGTTCCTAATTTCTGTCAATATCCTTTTTTTTACAAACACAGCCATTAATCAACCTTCTAACCGGATGGAGGTGAGGGTAAAGCAGCTTGGTTAAAAGCCTAACTGACCCTGACTATAATAAGAGGAGGAATGGAGCGTGAGTAAAAGTTTTAGTATCTCTGGCGTAGTAGATGCTCTAGGGGTTAATAAGTTTACATTGTCGGTATTTTTCTTTCTCGGCATGGCAATGGTTTTTGATGGCTATGATTACATGGTTGTGTCCTATACTATGCCGCAAATTTCTGCCGAATGGGCTTTAAACAAAATACAAACCGGCAGCCTGTCATCTTGGAGTCTCTTTGGATTAATTATCGGCGGCGCACTAGCTGGCATTATTTCTGACAAAATTGGCCGAAGGAAGACTTTGATATACTCTATTGCCGCCTATTCAGCATTAACTATTCCGATCTACTTTGTTAACAGTTTCGAAGCCTTTGCCTTTTTCCGGGTGTTAACCGGGGTGGGGTTAGGTGCTTGTATCCCCGTTGTAACCACGATCTTTTCCGAATCTACTCCTACCAGCCTCCGTGCCCTGTTTATAACGTTCGGTATGGCCTGGATGATCGTAGGCTGGGTATTAGGGGGAATTATCCCAACTTTGGTTGTTCCGATCTGGGGTTGGAGAATGTGTTACTTAATCGGCGGCGTACCGTTATTGTATTCCATCTTTTTGTATTTCAAAATGCATGAATCAGCTTATTGGTTAGCCAACAAAGGCCGGCTGGCCGCTGCGGTGAAAATTCTTGAACACATTGAAAGCGTTGCCACTGGCAAAGTTACCCCCCGAGACTTTAAGGACCTGGTTATTCCGCCCGCCCCTAAAATCGTCGGCCCCAAAGCTCTGTTTTCGCAAGATTACAGAATGATAACCGCCGGTATCTGGATAACTTATTTCTGCGGCTGTTTCACTGTTTACGGCATGAATGCCTGGCTACCGTCGCTAATGTTGGAAAAAGGATTTAAGCTTAGTTCCGCCTATACCTTGGCAATTGCCAATAATGCGGCTGCCGTATTGGCTGACGCCGTAGCCGGTGTTGGTTCTGAGCTAATAGGCCGCAGACCTAATCTTATTTTTAGTTATATTATTGCAGCCATCTCAGTTATCATCATGGCTTTTGTCGGCGGTGGGTTTGCCGCTATTCTCGCCGCCAATATTTTTATGGGGTTTGCTATCAACTATTCTATTACCGCGGTACAACCGCTTATGGCTGAAGGGTATCCGACTGAGTTTAGAAATACCGGGGTATCCTGGTGCCATGCCTTTGGTCGACTGGGAGGAGCCAGTGCTCCAATTATCGCTGGGATAATTATGGGGATGAATCTTGGACCGCAAATGTCATTTTTGTTTTATGCCATTCCAGGGATCATCGGAGCCTTAGCGGCCATATTTTTTGTGAAAAGAGAAACAAGAGGGAAATCTCTCGACCAACTGGCCAATGAACGAAGTAATGTTGTTAGTTAATTATATTTAATCAACAAAGAGCAGGTCGCATTTTTGCATGACCTGCTCTTTGTTGTGGTTATTTTTTTCGGCAATAACTTCATTTTAAGGTGCTATTGTCACATTGTTTCTGTTCAAAATTTATTCCCGCGCGAGATTAAACTCTCGGAAATATTCTTTCATACGCAACAGGTTTTCATTTAACTGTTCCGCACCGTCTTCGTCTAGTGAATCCAAAAACTCTTTATAAAACTGGTCAATTTGTTCATGAAAAATCATTGCTTTTTCCCACCCGGATTTAGTCAAATAGAGATTTTGCATCCAGTTGCCATTTTCATCGGTTTGTTTATAAATTAAGCCGTTTTTTTCCATATTACGCACTGAAACTGACAGACTTGGCATTCCAATACCACATAGTTGTGACAGTTCCGATAATGTACAACCTTCATTGTCCTTTAGTATTGTCAATACCCGCGGCTGGCCGCTGTATAATCCGGCATTGTTGCTCAAATACCGCTGTATTTTTGAAAACTCAAACACCACGGAAAATAGTAATCCACCAAACTCATATCGATCTACTGGCATGTTTCTCCCTCCAGCAACTATTCTTGTTCAAAGGTGCCACCATACAAAGAAATTTTCTCCCGCCATATTATTATAAATTCATAATATATCATAAGTATATGTGTTTGTATACATTTCGGTAGTTAATTGACAAAATTTTTGAATAATGTTACAATTCTTATAAATTACATTTCGTATACGAAATGTAGCGCAATAACTTTTAAGGAGGCCCTACTTATGCATGAATATCCTATCGCGATTACCAAAATGCCATACGATGTGAAGACATACGATACTCCTTTACTAGATTATTCTACTCCCAAGAAAAACCTTCCCGGCAAGTGGTCCATTACTAGTGACATGGTGACGGTTGACCTGTCCCACCCCTGGGGCAACGACCAACCAACTTGGCCCGCTGGCGCTCAGCCGTGGACTACCCCGGTCCAGTATATGTCGAAGTTTAATCGCCGCACCCAGCTGATGCACGATTTTCCTCAGCATGTTTCGACGCACTACGACGCTCCGGCTCATGTTTGCCAGGAGAGTCCCTTTACCGATGAAGTTGCTCTGGAAAAATTTATTGCGCCAGCAGTTATCTGGAATGTTGCGTGTAAACCAATGCAAACTATAACTGTTGAGATGTTGGAAAAATGCGAACCAAAGCTGCAACCTGGCGATTATGCTATAATAATAACAGGATGGCATCGCCTGTATAGTGATTCTGACCGCTATTTCCTGTGGAGCCCCGGTTTGTCGGAGGCGGCAGGCGAATGGTTGGTTGAGCAGGGTGCCTCAGGGTTTGGTATTGACTGCCAAGCTCTCGACCATCCTTGTGCCTCCTATATGGCTCAGCACGGCCCTGGCCCGCTCGTTCCCCGGGTCATTG
Organism: Bacillota bacterium; assembly: GCA_017889625.1. GTDB lineage: Bacteria > Bacillota > Negativicutes > Sporomusales > CTSoil-080 > CTSoil-081. The sequence continues at coordinate 19,385 of JAGGAD010000018.1, forward strand.
ATTTGTATGAAAATACGTTTTTCCCTGGCCGCAAGGCTAAGGAAGACCATCCCAAGTGGGAGCCGGTTCACGAGGTGTTCTTGAAAAGGAATATCCCCGCCTGGGAAAATGTCGGCGGCGATGTGGACAAGGTTCTTGGAAAACGCTGTGTAGTATGCGCTTTCCCCACCCGTTGGCACAAAGGCGATGGTGCGATTGTCCGGATGGTGGCATTCATTGATAAGAATGAACTCAACGATGTCCCAACCAGGACTTACAAGTACGGCACGTATTAATTTCAACAATCGCAATGGGCTGTGCTGAAACAAAAGTTTCAGCACAGCCCATTGTTGATTGTTGAAAAACAAATTTTACATAGCTTTAAGATAAAGGTGGATAAAATGAAAAAAAGCCATCAGGCTGAAGTTCAAAAGTTGATACTAAATTCGGCAGCGGAAGGAAACATTCTGCCGATTACTTCCCGTTGCGATTCCCACTGTATTTTTTGTAGTCACAAAAATAATCCGCCAGAAATTGATGTTATTTCCATCGGGGTCCGTACGCTGGAGGAAATCACGCAGACGATGAACTACCTCGTCCCTAACCAGGCCATTATTATTGGGGAATCAGCCTCTAGCATTATTGAGGGCGAACCGTTTACTCATCCGAATTTTCGCGAAATTCTAACAATACTTCACCAGCGATTTCCGCTGACTCCGATTGGGATTACGACCAACGGTCACCACTTATCGTCTGATATAGTAGATTTTATCGGCAATTTGGGAAACATCTCGCTGAACATTTCCCTCAACAGCGCTTCTCTCTACGGACGGAAGCTGTTAATGGGGAACACTGCAGAACAGGCGAGAAAAACTATTGCGGGCATAAAATTCCTCGCCTCCCAAGGTATTGCTTATAACAGTAGTATGGTTGCTATGCCCCATGTCACCGGTTGGAATGACATGAAAAATACGATTCAATTTTTATCTGAAAATAAGGCTTCGGTTATCCGGGTTTTTATGCCGGCTTTTTCTAACAAGGCCTTGCACAACATTTCTCCGGAAAACGCCACCAGTTATGAGCAGCTACGAGAGTTTATCCTAAGTTTATCTACAGAACTCGCCTGTCCGGTGCTGTTGGAGCCTTCGTATGTCACTGACCTGACCCCGGTGATCAGCGGTGTGGCCAAGGATTCCCCTGCTTGGTTAGCTGGACTGCGGCGTGGTGATGTGGTATGTTCTATTAATCAGAAAAAGCCCCGTTGCCGGGTGGAAGCTTGGAATATGCTGGTTCCGCAAGGACCGCTTCAAGTAGTCGCCTTGAAAAACGGACAGGAACAGGCAGTTTCATGGCAAAACGACTTTGACGGCGGCTCAGGTATCGCTATGGAGTATGACTTTGATATGCGGCGGGCGGAACATATCCAGCAACTTGTTCTGCGTCGCCCCGGAAAAAGTCTGTTGCTTACGTCAGAGTTTGGTCACGTGGTTGTCCAGACGGTGTTAGCATCGCTTGGCCTTGTCAGCCAAGCCGAAGCCGTACTGGTTAAGAACCTCACGTTTGGCGGAACAATCAAAGCCTCGGGGTTGCTGACTGTGGATGATTATTATGCGGCATTTAAAACTTGGCAAGTGCTGCATCAAGAAAAGCCCGAGCAAATTTTTGTTCCTATGGAAAGTTTTAATTCTTTGGGCTTTGATTTGAAACATAAACATTTTAAGCAGTTAACGAATTTGACTGGCGTACCGGTATTGCCGACATGATTTGGTTGTAGGTCCGACCTATGGACGTGTATAACAATCTGAATTAGAAAATGCATTTTTAAAACCCGGTGCAAAATCCTGCACCGGGTTCAGTTTGCAAAAAAGTATTTACTAATAACTAAATGTTTCGCTAAAGGTATAATACGGTTCTGGCGGTCTGGGAACATTCTGCGGAACTTTGGTTGGAGAATATTCCTTATAATTGTCATTATACACATCCAGCTTCGGCTGTATCGCTGCTATTTGCGGAGGAGGACCGGCAAAGGTGGCTTCATTACCAACAGTCGTAGCCCCTGGCCCGCCTTCAGCTTTTTTAGGCCAATCCCCGCCGAAGTCTGTACATATAAGCAAATGCCAAATTTTCCACTGTCCATCCTCTTTTACAAAGTCTGCGGCATATCTCTCCCACATCCAGACCTGTTGAGGCTTCCCAGTAACGGGATCAACGCTAGCCATAGCTCCAGGAGAATACCACATACCCTTCGCAGTTTTTCCATCCCCTGCTACTTCAATACAGCCAGTTGTAAGATTATGCAACATAAGCTGACCAACGCCAAGATTCTCTGGTACATTGGCAATATCCGAGCGAACTTTACTAAGCAATTCAAGTTCAATTTTGTTTGAGGTCTCATGAAATTCACCATATTGATACATAATCGATTTCATGCCAATCATCGAGCCTGGGTTCATCGAAAATTTTGCTGTCTCAGTATATGGTGATTTCGTAACCCAAATATCAAGAAGCTCTTCTTTATTCTTACCCAGAGTATGATAATACTCATGTCTGCTCATCAAATTCTGTACCTCTTGAAAATCTAACGCCCTTTGAGCCATTTGCTCTGCAGTCAATTTTCTAGAAGCTTGTTGTTGGGCAAAGCACAACGAAGTACTTAATGCCATTAAGCAACATACGACCATACCTAGTAACCACTTGTTTTTGACTTGCATAATTTCCCCTCCTAATTTCACGTGACAACTCGTATTCTAAGTTAACCACCCCACTAGCTGTAATACACCTCCCATCCCAAAACCCTATTAAACCTATATAATTAATTACAACATGGTAAATCTAATAAAACTTAGAAGTATACCGCAATTTGTCCACGATATACTTTAACATTATCCCGACCAGTATCAGCATCTTTACCTGCCATATACCACGCTGTAAACTTAGAATTTAGGGTTGGAACATAATCAAACCCAAACCGTACACCTTTAAAATTTATATCGAGAATACGATCCTCAGTATCTTTATCGGTATAATACACCGCATTGGTCGGCGTTTTACGATAATTTACAAACAAATCCCCTGAGCCAACTACCGTACTATCAGCAACTTTATATTGCAATTGAACATAATACGCTTTGTTGGCAATATCATTATTTGACTTGGCGGCAACAGCTGTAAATTTTAAGTCATCCATTATTTCTGTATCAAACCCCACGGTACAGTATTTATTCTTCGCACCGCTAACGTCTATCTGCTGAAAATTGGCCCTGACATTTGTATCCTTGCCAATAGCCCATGCGACATCCATACCGGTATATCCATTATCTGCATCCGTATTGCTAACACTGATTGTCGTTTTTACAACATTTCCGAACGACGCTTCAGCCCCCATGACCCTACCAGCAAACACTAAACCATACGCCGGTTCATAGTTATATTTTCCAAACTTTATACTAGCACCAGCTAACGGTCCCGCTATGTATAGTTGTTCTGTTTGCGAATCGATTCCCTCATTATCGGCTATAGCATTATCGCCTGCCGAATCACCAGCATTAGCATTATTGATCTGCCTTTGAAATTCATTTTCAACATTAACCGTCCAATCAGTATTCACTCGATAAGCATAGTTAATATCTAAATTTACATGGCGGTCATTATAAGTACTTCCGTTGCGTTGTGTATCATACCTTACCCGAGTCGCACCCGATAGTTGCAACGCATTTATTTTATCTTCCATCGCTTTTACTCGAATGCCAAGTCCGGCAAGTTCATCTTTATACTCATCAGCCAATTTATCAATAAGTTTTCTTTGCTCTGCTGAGGCCTTGTCCTCTTTCACTATAACCTTAGCTACTATAACCGCAAATTCGTAACGAGTAAGTGTTTTGTCACCATTAAATCTGCCAAGCCCATCCCCTTCGAGAATACCATCAGCCACTAACTTTTTCACTGCACTATAAGACCAATGATTTATCGGTACATCAGAAAAAGGAGTCGCCGCAAACGCCATGCTATTAATACCAAAGATCAATACCAACGCCAAAATTATCCACAAACTTATTCTCATCTTTTCTCCCCCTCACATTTAAAAGAAATACCTAATTTGACAACGAAAATAATTATCTTTCCATGAATCGTTTGCGGTAGTCGCTTTCATCTTGGCATAGATAAGCTCAATCAGGGTTTTCTTCATAGGAACAAATGAGTAGCCAAATTCAAGGCCATTGGTTCCATGGTCAGGGTCTTGAACAACAAACGTTGGATAAATTGCCGCGTTAGCTTCGATTCTTTCGTAATTAAGATAAACGCCATATGAGCCAGGGTTCATAAAGTCAGGGAACTTATAGTTAAGTCCTACAAGGTATGATTTACTATCCGTTTCATAGCTAGATTTTCCATGAAATACTGTCAATGATATGTCTTTCGTTAATCTCCTATCAAACCCAATCGTTGAGTAATGTCTACTTGTTACACTAGCATCACGCCACACCTTGAAATAGCCTAAGTTGGCATTAGTATCCAAAGTTACAGGATAGAACAATTCTGCAGCCACAATGGATGGTTCTGTTGTTGAAGTAACACCATACAACGGATCCGTCAACCGCATATTGCAAGGATAATAAAGGTAACCCCAGGTCATGATTAATTGCGGCTTTAGTTGTCCTGAAGGAGGTCCGGGCGGTTCGCCATAAATAGCAGGATTGTTCAAACCAAGTTGTATGCCATGGATATTCGCATCATAAAGTACGCCATAAGAAGTAAACTCATGAAACTCGCCAACAGTAAGCGATGAGGTGCCAATTCTACCCGCGATGCCAAGCTGTTTCGCTTGATCACTCGTACCAATAGGATCACCATCAGATACATTGATAAAGTCTCTTAGGTATTCCTGAACTGTAAAAACAGACCAATCATTATTTACTTTGTAATTAGCATTCAATTGAAGCTTTAATCCATCTAGAAGTTTGTTGTTAACATTTGAAGTTCCCGCGCCCATGTCCCCATGTTCATATTTGGCGAAGACAATCCCAAAAACATGGGCTTTGTCAAGTTGTTTACCCAACCTTTCAACATGAACACCTAACACTGAAAGTTCCTCGGCAAATTCAGCAGCTAGTTTATTAATAAGGGCCTGATCATCGGCATGGCCCTTGTCAACTCGAGCCATGGCATTTGCTACCAGCATTGCCATCTCATAGCGAGTAATTGTTTTGTTTCCCTGGTAAGCCTCCCCTGTAGAATTCGGCAAAACACCATCTCGCGCCAACTTGGCAATTGCCGTATACGCCCAGTGATTTGCCGGAACATCCACAAAAGCATTTGCAGCAGCAAATACCGTACTCGCAATTGTCAGGACAAACATAAGTACCAATACAACTACTGTGCACTTTTTCATGAACTTCCTCCTTCAAGTTTTGAAACAACGCCGTTGGAATCTTCTTATTTCCCCAAAAACAACTACGAAATAATTACGGTTCTTTTATTGAATTTTTTCTTAAAATAGTTAATTTTTAACATTTTATATGGTTATTATAACTTTCTTACCCTTCTTAAAAGAAATACATAAATCGGCTAAGTATTATATTGGAATATTCTTAATACTTCTCGAACCTCATTTTCTTGACCCGCTAAATATATTATAGGCCATTTACCCAAAGCAAAAACACCAGTCAGCCATTTACTAACTAGGCTTAACTGGTGTTTTATTCTGTACGATTAGCCTTTCATTATAGCACTAACTTTCATACATCTATGTTGAAGTATCCAATCACCAATTTCTTTGCCTTGTAAATATTCTGGCGCATTAATACCCTTGATTGAATTAATAGCTTTAAGCAATTGTTCGGCCTTAAGCAAAAACATTGGTATTTCTCCACTATCAAAAAATACTATCCTGCGGAAGCCATTCATGCCGATTGGGTTATTTACAATTTCTAAAAGTAACTCTACAATTTTTTTTGGTTGTTTAATATTAACTCGCATATGATGTTTAATGACTATTTCCGCAGACTTACGCCAATTAGTGGGTATTGGTATTTTTTTAGCAAAATTGTCCAGCGCTATTAATCCATTGATATCATGATTTATATGTCTAGGAAGTTGGTCTTCTGGCGTTAGTCCTTTGCCAATATCGTGCATTAATCCGGCAAATTTAACTTGTATGGGCAGTGTTGTACCAGCTAACCAATCAATTATTTGCATCGTATGTTCAAAAGCATCCCCTTCCGGATGGTATTCTATTGGCTGACGTTTACCTAGCAAAGCATAAATTTCTGGCAAGACAGTTTCAAGCAAGCTTGCCTTTTGCAAATACCTAAAAAATAGCGACGGCCTATCGGTATTGAGTACCTTATTTAGTTCCTTAAAGAATCTTTCTTTTGGTTCAGCTTTAAGTTCTTCTCTACATTCTGACATTAGGTCTAACGTCTGTTGATTAATAGAGAAATCTAACTCTGCTGCTTGTCTAGCTGCTCTTAAGGCTCGTACGGGGTCATCCTTGAAAACTTCTGAAGTTGCATTAATTACTCTAAGTTTAATATCCTTTTGTCCATCATACGGGTCAACGATTTTGTATCCAGGTAACTCCATCGCTATGCTATTCATCGTAGTATCTCTACGGAACAGGTCTTGTTCTATAGTAATGGAAGGGTCACACTGGACCTTAAAGCCATTATAACCAACGCCTGTCTTTCGTTCCATTCTAGCAAAAGCTATCTCACAACGGTCTCCTTCAATTTCCAACAGGAATACCGGGAATGATCTTCCGATTTGTTTAGCCATCGGAAAACTTTCGCTAAAGTTAATGTGACCAACACCAGTTATAACATAGTCTTTATCCTTTGGTGTCGCTTGAAGTATCGTATCTCTAACCCATCCACCAACAATATATACCTTGCCACCTAGCCTATTAATTGTAGATACAAAATCTTGTTCAGTCATTTGATCAACCCACAATTCATAAGTATTTTCTTTCGTTCTTCTTCAGGAAGTTTAACTGTCTTTTTCGAGAACTTTTTTCTTCTTAAGTATAACCTATTAAAATAACTTCATCATTTGTTTTGCAAATCTCTTCCAAAATTACCCCTAATATCACCGCAAGTTTCTTAACAACTTCTTTCGGGGTCTTCTTAACTTTGTCTAATAAAAAAAGAGCAGCTTCCGCCGCCCCCTAATCTAGTGCTCTTTTCTTGTCTGTACAACTGTTGTTTTTCTTGTGCAACTGCTGAATGTATCATTTATACTGTCGCTTTTGCTCTCTCCATGTATTGATTATAGGTTTCTTGATCTACCCCCATAGTAGTGGCTACGTCCAGCCAGCTGTTACTACTAGTCTTCTTTGACAATATTTCGTTTATATTGCTAACATGCACATTTATACTATTATTTTGACCTGCTAATAATCCAGCCATTACAATATCCCTCGGAGCATACCCTTCTTCCATTAAGTAGGCAACAACGTCTTTAGAAATCGCTATGGTGTTCGCAATACTTGCTTGCATACTATCTCTCTGATAGTACCATTGAACAACATCTTGTGGCCCCGATGCATTACATATATTTAAGCTTGCTGTTCCTCCCAAAATAAATACCCCCATAAGTATTGCTACAAATATCTTTTTCACGCTATTATCTCCCATCTCTTTTTAGTTAACCTTTCTTTACTATATCAATAAATAGTTACATTAACATTTCAGTTTTATTACATTTTTATAACGGTTGTTAGAAAATTACAGCTATTTATATTCAAAAAAAAAATTGCCGGGACAGATAATTTATTTACCCGCCCTGGCTATACTTTTGTAATACTTATTGGTTTTGTTCCGAGGCATCATTATTTAAGCCGTCAACCCTTGAATTTGATAACCTTATATGATAAGCAAATTTATAAGGTTATCACAAGCAAGTGAAAAACTTTCTATTTTTGTATATTCTTCGGGACTGTGGCTTTTGCCGCCAATACTAGGCATGAAAATCATCGCTGAATCAATGATTTGGGCAAAAGCCTTCGCATCATGACCTGCCCAGCTAAACAATTCCATCGAATTCGGAAGCTCAATAGCTCTCAAGCTATATAGTAGTTCTTCCGAGAAAAACTTCACCGGCGTATATATTTCATTTACTAACTGCACCTCTACCCCATATTTTTCTCTGAGCGATACTGCATACTCTTTGATTTGTTTTGCAAGGGCAAGGGCAAGGGCATCGTCTGTCGCCCGGAAGTCTACTACGAGCGACGCCATGCCTGAAATGACGTTATGAAGATTTGGATAATTAGACAGACGGCCTACTGTCGTGACTGCCTCGCCGCTATTAGCTTGGCCAAGCTCCCACGTTTTCTGTATTAGGTCGGCTGCAGCTACTAATGCATCCCGGCGTCCGTTCATAACCGTAGGGCCTGCATGGTCGGCGGCACCCGCAAAATTGAAAAACAGACGTCCAATACCGACAATTCCCTGTACAATTCCTATATCGTAGCCAGCAGTCTCCAGCACATCGCCTTGCTCTACGTGCACTTCTAGATACTTGCTGTAATAATCCTTTGCCCACCCGAGATCGGTGCCAAAGGGCACTCCCTCAAATATACCGCTTTCTTTTCTAAGGGTTTCAATGTTTTTTCCCGCCGCATTTTTGTAGGACAACATCTCATCGATGCTCATATCGCCGGTCATAAAGCGAGCGCCAAAATACCCCTTCTGACAGATAAGGCCTTCCTCATCGGCTGTTGCTAAAACTTCAACCGGGTATTTGGGACACAAACCGTTTTCATGCATCATCGCAATCAACTCCAGGCCGACTACAATTCCGGCAACCCCGTCATAGGCTCCAGCATTGTATACGCTGTCAATATGTGATCCAATGGCAATCGGTTTTTCTCGGCTTGCCATTGGATCATAGCGACCAATTAGGTTGCCAAATGTATCCATCCGAACTTGCATATCCAACTCATCCATTATCTCCCTCAGATATTCTATCGAGTCTACCCAAGCCTGCGAATAGGTTGGACGAGTAATTTTTCCCGGTTCTTCCGTAAAACTAGCAATAGTTCGCAACCATTTCTGCATTCTTTCTGGATTTGATTTGACCATGACGAACTCTCCTTCTTAAAAAAACATTTACCCCTACATTAGCTATTTACTACTCAAAAATCGGCCTTGTCCCGCCTGCAACAAGACCTGTTCGTTCGAATATGCAATTCGGCCTCGCGCAATTGTACTAACAACTTGATGGGATACTGTAAGATCATCATATATAATCGCACTCTCTCGACATTTACAGCGCAGATTTTGATGATTGATATACTCCGGCGTTCTCAGCTTTTTTACTATAACAAGGTCCGCATCTCGGCCCCTCGCAATTCTTCCCTTTATTTTATCAAGCCCAAACAGTTGCGCTGTATTTTCAGCGGTGTTTTGCGCGATCATTTCATAAGTTAGTTTGTGTTGCTCAACCAGCCGTAGCAACAAGAGAAGTGTCAATTCAAGGCCTGGCAAACCGTCAGGTGCTTGCCAAATACTATTGCCACTTTTGCACTTTTCCTCCCGGGTAAACGGAGCATGATCGCTTCCTGTTAGCTCAATTTTTCCCTCACTATATCCTTGCACCAGTTGGTCTACACAATTTCGAATGCGAAACGGTGGTTTCATACGGGCAAACCCACCATACTCATCCATTGAGTCACTATCGAAAGTAAGATAGTTAACACATGTTTCGGCATGGATATCTAGGCCCTTTTCTTGTGCCTGGCAGATCATCTTCATTGACTCAGCGGAACTCACATGTGCTACAATAGTTCGGCATCCAGTGGCCTTTGCCGCGCATATCGCTCTTGCCACAGCCCTTGCCTCGGCTTCTTCTGGACGGGACGCACAAAAATCCCTAACTCGGTTACCGTCTTTTGCTCGTATTTGTTTTGTCTTATCAGCAATTATGCTGCCCTCTTCGCAGTGAATCGTTAAAGTAAGACCCGTTTCAGCAATACAGGCCATTACTTTTTCAAGATCACCAGAGCTAGCCGAGCAAAGACCATAAAATTCCTTTTCTCTCCCTACAACCGGCGGCATCAGAAACGTCTTGAAGCCAATAGCACCAGCTGCTGCAAGCCGCGGAATTTCATCAAGATTATCAGCCCCGGCACCGCCGTATAGCGCAACATCTATACAGGCGTCACGGGTAACTTCATCCACCCGTGACAGAAAATTTTCCAGTGTAGAGGCAGGTTTTGCACATCCTGGCATCTCAAATAAAGTGGTAATGCCAGCGGCTACCGCCGCCATAGTGCCTGATGTAAAGTCTTCGCGATAAGAAAATATTCCGCCTCGAATATGCACATGGGAATCAATTACCCCTGGGAAAATCAACCGTCCTGTCGCATCAATATTTTTTTTGGCTGGTGATAACGCACATGGTCGTTCAACTATTTGTTCGATTTTCCCACCATTTATACCGATGCTGCCCCGTCGACAGCCCTCTGGCAATACCAGCGTACCATTTAAAATATTAATACTATTATCCATTATTTTCCTCGCAGCTCATTTTTTCATCATTGAAATACAACCCTGAGGACAAATTTGGGTACATAGACCACAACCCTCGCACTTATCGTTGATGCATACCGCACTCTTTCCCTCGATGCGTATCGCTCCAGCCGCATTATTATCTCGGCAAGCCGTTACACATTTCCCACAACCAATACATTTTTCCGCGTTCACGTACGCGTATAGTTTATAGTCTCGATTTAGATCAATCTGTTTAGTAACATTGACTAACGCCTTGCCTCTAAAGTCTTCAATTGTCCCAAAGTCCATTTCTTCCATATAACGCAATAATCCGGCAGTTAGTTTATTAATAACTCCGTATCCATGTTCCATGACTGCAGAACAAACCTGCAATGTCTGTGCACCTAACAAGATAAATTCAGCGGCGTCTTGCCATGTATAAATTCCGCCAGTGGCTGAAATAGGCAGATTGGTCGCCGAGGCCAACTGCATCACGCAGCGCAATGCAATCGGCTTAATGGCCTTCCCGCTTAGGCCCTGCAAGGCACTCATACCATCAACTGAATTATAAGGGATAAAAGTTTTGAGATTAACGCCAGGTAAGGAACTCATCGTATTAATAGCCGCAATAGCATCTGCCCCGCTGGCTTTAGCCGCAATACCTTTACTCTGTACATCCATAGTCAGTGCCGTTAACTTGGGAATAACCGGCTTTGTGGTTTCTTCGCGGACCCAGGAAACCACCTTCTTGATTTGTTCTTCATCCGTTCCCAGCATTGCTCCACAGCCACTTTCAGCCTGTCCATGCGAACATGATAGGTTAAGTTCAAATCCATCTACGCCGGCCTGCTCGAAAATTCGCGTCGTTTCTCGCCATTCCTCTTCTTTAAGAACGTCGGTATGCATAAGACTTGCAAACACGGCATTCTCCGGGAACCGTTGTTTGAGCCAGAGGATACCTTCTGCCCACGCTTCTAGTGTTTTTGCGCTACCAATTTCAAAGTTGGTAAAGCCGATAATTTGACTTTTATCTCTAACGGCGTGAATTCGCGGAGTAACATTTTGTTTAATAAATCTGGGAGTGTATTGCACAGATTTAATGACCGCTCCACCCCACCCCATCTCAAAAGCCCGCGCAATGTTTTCTGGCGAAACAGTCGGGGGCGCAGACGCTAGAATAAAAGGATTCTTTAAGTGTATTCCGACAAAATTTGTTTGCAATGTTGCTGACATCTTCGTTTTCCACATCCGTTCCCCATAGAATTTGCCGATTATTTTTCTCTTTTCACTATAAGATTGCTGATAAAGCTGCTAAAATCGCTAATAATTTCTTTGTTAGTTCTATTTCTGTCATCCATCGCCAGACCATAAACACACGGCAGTTCTAGTTGTCGATCAGTAATTTCTTTTTTCAATTCCTCAATGAATATGCCCGGCCTATTAATAAGGGTTCGCGGTATCTCTTTGGGGCGACCGCCCCAATCTTCGCAATAGCTTGACATGCTACTACCGCAGGTAGGCGAACCATCACAGGTAAGTATTGCGATCACATCGTATGAAATTATTTTATAATTTTCCATATAATCGGCCATCTGTCCAGCTAATTGCCGGCAAAACCGGCGGTACCCTACGTTATCATAAAGATTTCTGCTATTCCACCACCGCTGATTACCCATATACAGCGTTTCCGGACAAGGCATTTGTATAACTCCCATTCCAAAGTGATCCAATACCTGGATCACTTCAGAAAACATGCCAGGATAACGAGCAAATTCCCTTACTTTATTGTTTGCATTCAACAAGCAGTTTGCAACAAAAACTACTTTTTTGCTACGCGCATCTTCCTTGTGTAACGACACTGCCTATCACCTTTTCTTTCTTAGAGAAACCACCCAATATCGCTTCGGCGGTTTCTCTAAGTTGTATCATTATTATTGCAAAGACTTAGCTGCCTGCTCCCACGGCTGCTTATCGTAGACTTTTTCTGGTAATTTCTTGATAATTTTATATTTTAGGGCTAAGTCTTCTGTTGCTTTGATACTTTTTTCATCAAGATAACAGATTTTATCGGTGGTTATGCCTTGTGGCATAACCAGTTTGGCAATTTCTTTGGCAAACGCCAATTGATGCGCCTTATTATTACTGGAATGGTCAAGGTACTTCCACACAATCTCCGTTGCCCCCTCCGGATCCTTACAAGCTTCCGCCCAGCCTCTCATTGTAGCTCGCATAAACTTTGCAGCAACCTCTGGATTATTTGCAAGCCATTCAGTGTTAGCAATAAGGCAGTCCTCCAGCATACCGGATCCTTCTTGTTCTAGATCGATAACATTGAGATCGCTTGCCGCAAGACCGGATTCCAACAACACCAGATATTCATTATAGGTATGGGCCGATGCTACGTCTATAGAACCATTGAGAAAAGCATCCATAGAATTATCCTGTTTTACAAGCATGAGATCCTTATCCTTATTTAAACCATATTTATCAAGTAACGCATAGATTGGGTATTCAGCTGTTCCCAGCCAAGCACCAACCTTTTTACCCGCAAGATCTTTGGGACTGTTGATTCCTTTGTCTTTTTTGGAAACTAGCATAAAAGAACTTTTTTGGAATATTTGTCCAACTTCGGTAATCGGATGACCCTGCTCTTCAAACGGTAAGATACTATAAAGGTTAGCGATACCAAACTCTGCCGCGCCGACTGAAACCTGGTTTGTCGCCACAATGTCTGGCCCACCGGGAATAAAGTCAACATCAATACCTTCTTCTGCATAGTAACCTTTTTCTTTAGCATAATAGAAACCCATAAACTGCGCTGAAGGTAACCATTTTAGTTGTAAGCGGACGCTAGTAAGTTTTTTCCCGTTATCCGCTGAGTCCGAATTTGAATTGCCGCACCCCGCCACCAAACCGATTACTAACGAAAGAGCTACCAATAACCCCATAAATTTAGCTATCTTGTTCATATTCATTCTCCTTTGTTATTATTGTTGAGATGTGTGCCATTTGAGAGCGTAATACTCAACTAAGGATACAACGCCGTACATCAAAATGCCGCAAAGGGCAGCAGCAACAATATAGGCCCAACCAAGACTCATTTGCGACAGTTTAAGTACGGTCGAAAGTTCAAAGCCAATGCCATGGTATGATGTGAAAAATTCGCTGCAGATCGCGGCCATTAACCCAATCGTTGTGTTGATTTTTAACGCCGTCAGTACATTGGGTACACTGTTAGGCAGACGTAGTTTTAAGAAAATTGTCTTCTTATCCGCGGCGTAAGAATTCAACAAATCAAGCGTAAAGGGTTTAAGTACCGTCAACCCGCGGTAAGTGTTGATTGCCATCGGAGCCATCGAAAACATTGTAACTACAGCTATCTTTGAACTCATCCCCATACCAAACCAATTGTTCATAATCGGGGCCATTGCAATCATTGGAACAGCGTTGAACGCAGTTACTAAAGTCAATCCTCCACTGCCCCATTTGGGAAAAATAGCTGTTAACATCGCGAACATAAACCCTAAAATGGATCCAAGAAAAATACCGACGAGTGCTTCGCACATTGTAAATTTTGTATTTTCCATAACCACATCAAAGTTTGAATAAAGTGCCCCGGCGATGTCAGTCGGTAATGGCAGTTGATACGGTTTTAGCTGTAACAACACATGAAAGCCCCCCACTTGCCAGCAGAAAATAAACAATATACCAAACATCACCGCAATAATACCATTGACAAGATTTCCGCTTCTTTGCATCAGCTAACACCTTCTTCCCGGTCACCCTTTTCCCAATGCACTACTAATTTTTCGATAAAAGCTATTACGGCATATCCGAAGATACCCAGCAAGGCCGCCATAATCACGGATGCCCAAAATATCAAGGCTCCATTAGCACCGTAATACAACGAATTTAAAATTTTTATTCCAATACCTTCCTTGGTTCCCAGCATCTCCACCAGTATCGCGGCTGTAATCGCAGCTGGCGCGGAGAGCTTAAGACCAGAGAACAAATGCGGCAAGGCTGCCGGAATCATTAGTTTACAGTAAGTATCAATTTTAGTTGCCGTATATGAATAAACTAGTTCAATTTTATCCTTGTCGACGCTCTTAAGGCCACTATACATATTAACCGCTACCGGGAAAAAAGTAATAAATGCCGAAAGCATAATACGGGCTGCATCCTGACTTTTGACAATCGAGTATACAATAGGCGCGAGAGCCAAAACTGGAATCATTTGTGAGATAATAAGATAAGGAAACAACATCTTCCCTACGAATTTTGCTAAGCTCATAACAATAGCCACAGCTACGCCAACCACAGCACCAAGAATGAACCCGATAAAGGCTCTCGACAATGTCACCATTGCGGAAGCTAACAACGAATTAAAGTTTACCAAAAAGGTACCAGCAACCTGATGAAAATATGGAAGTTTTTGCATATGCATACTGTCGTGCATGACATTCTGCAATACCCACGCTCCACATTCCCACGCTAAAATAAGTCCTACAAACCAGACCAGCGCGGCAATATTTTTAGTTCTTCGGGCTTCCATCGTCACACCCCCATGAAACATTTTCGGATTCTTGCAAGCAACGACATAAATTCAGGAGTGTCACGCACCTCATTTGACCGTGGCCGAGGTAAATTAATATCAATAACATCCGCAAGTTGTCCCGGATGCGGCGTCAACACACACACCCGATCCGAAAGAAATACCGCTTCTGAAATATTATGGGTCACGAAAATCACGGTTTTATGAGTCTTGCTCCAAATTTTTAGTAAGTCTTCCTGCAATTTATTGCGAGTAAACTCGTCCAAGGCCGAGAACGGCTCGTCCATCAGCAAAATCTTAGGATTTATGGCAAGCGCTCTCGCAATACCGACCCGTTGCTGCATACCGCCGCTCAGTTGGCGAGGATAACGATTAGCATAGTCACTGAGCCCTACTAATTCCAGCATTTCTTCAGCTATCTCGTTCCGCTCGACCCGGCCTATTTTCATAATTTCCAGCGGCAGACAAATGTTTTTCTGGATAGTCCTCCACTCATACAACACCGGATTCTGAAAAACCATCCCATATTGTCTTGTTTTTCTTGCTTCCCCAGGTGTAAGACCACCAATAACGATTTCTCCCGTGGTAGGTTTTAAAAGATCTGCCATTAGCCGCAATAGAGTAGTCTTACCACACCCGGAAGGTCCTAACAATGATATAAATTCACCTTCCCGAATATTAAAATTAACATTATTAAGTGCAGCTATAGCTTCGCCTTTTTGGCCTTTATAAACCATGCTGACATTTCTGATTTGTATCTCGGAAGTGCTACTCATAAGAAAAACCTCCTGATAATAAAAGAATGGCGCAAGAATCCTTAAAAATCCTTGCGCCATTGCAATTCTTTAATATATATTTTCCATTTAATGAACTACTTATCTCTATTTAAAAATTATGTTAAATCTTCTCTCCTGCATCGTTAACAAGATCTAACAACCGTGACATATCCCGCTGATTTTCAAGGTTCTCGATAAACTCAATAATTCTGTCCGTCCTTAAGGGATCACTGTAGATACGATTAGCCAGCCCACGGAATTTGTCTTTAACATCATTAAATCGTACTGGATTCCTCCAATCACCCTTGGGGTCTTCAACTACAGCTTCATACTTTTTCCCATCTTTCATCGTAATTTCCACGGCACTTGAGTAATGTTCAGGATACCGACGTTCAAACTCTGGGTCTTCTACAACATCCGTCACCGAAATTAAATATCTAACTAGCGGATCCTCAATATACTTAACATCAAATTCATCCACCGTTACTTTCCCATTTTTGAATGCGATAGCTGCTTGGTATGGCATGCTAAACTGCAAATCTACAATATTTTTGGGATCCCATTTTCGCTTTTCTGCCAAAAGTCGCATAGTGTATTTTGAAGAACGAATATGGATTTTTTCAATTTCATCCGCCCTCGGCTGATGCTTTTCCACAATCTCTAAACAAGCATCCAAATGACCACCCGAATAGCGGCAACAAGGATATACTTTTATACTTGATGAAGCAAAAGTCCACTTATCCCCGAGGCCTTCCAAAATATATTTTGTATCAAAATGATCAAGATAGGAATATGCATGCATAAGACCATCTTTGCCCTCATAAATGTCGGACGGGCCATTAAACCCCTTTTTGGCCATTCGCGCGGCAATAATCGAATTCATTGCTGGATGCCCTGCCTGAAGGCGTTTAGTAAACGAACCCTCAGAATTCCAAGCCATAAGTCCAGCAACCATGCTGCCTGCAATTCCCTGAGCATAAACCATTTGCAATTTATCAAGTTTCATCAGCTTTCCCGCCGAAACAGCAGCCCCCATGGTTCCACAGGTACTAGTTGGATGAAAACCTTGGTAATACATATCTCCTAAGTAAGCCGTTCCCATGCGGCATACTACTTCATTACCTAAAGAAACTGCTTCAATAAACTGCTTCCCGCTGGCCTTGCTGTACTCGGCTAATGCCAAGCTTACCGGATACGTAGCTGGAGACGGGTGCGCATTTGACTCATTATGGTCGTCAACAAAATCATAACCGTAGCACTGTATCGCATTGGCAAAGGCAGCGTTTGGCAATGCAACTTTTTTAGCCAAACCTACGATTGAACCTTCTTCTGGTCCACCAAGTTCCTGCGCAATCTCTCTCGCAATCTGGCTTGTTGAAAGGTTCCTTGTCCCAACCATAGAGGCCAACACATCCAGAGTTAGTAGCTTGGCATGATCCACCGCATAAACAGGCAAATCTTCATAATTTAATTCTACGGTCAACTGTGAAATTTCTTCTGCAATTGTTTTTCTCATCAAAATTCCTCCATATATTACTATTTAGCAACTTTCTTGCAATTTTATTTCGTCTACAAAAAACCGCCAAGTATCAGTAAAACTCCATTCTTGCAGCTCTTAATACAACTAGTATTACTTGATTGAACCTCAAAAACTATTACCTCCGCATCTTTCAAAAGCTGCTTCTTAGAAATAAAAAAATAGGCTGCAAAGAACCAGTTGCCTGCTCCATTGCATCACCCTTGATTTAAATTATACGGATTATAAGCAGAAAAAAAAGGACATATGTCTCTTTTTGTCAGATATAATATAATAAAGTTTTAAAAAACTACTTGGTAATTAATGTCTACTTAACTGGCTCTATTTTTTTATGGCCATTTGGAAAATTTATTAACGGTAAACACTTTACTACTGAACCTAAAAATTGCCCCAGGGCTTAGGTTTAATGCAAAAAACAACCAAAACAGCGCTCACACTGTTTTGGTTGTTTTTTGCATTTTGGATCGTTGGTAACTGCACGACAATTTTTTCTGCCAATACTGTTCCCATTTCTAGAATTCTATCATTATTTAATAATTTTTACATGAAGCCTTAAAATTTTCTTTATATAGTAAGTTAGCAGCAATAATTATTGCAAATAATAATGCAATACCAATTAATAATGTTACGCCATGCCAACCCCGCCACAGAAGGAACTGACCTCCAATAGTGCCAAGGCAACTAGAACCAGTATAGTAAAACAAAAGGTACAGCGAAGAAGCATGTGCTTTACTATTGGTAGCGGTCTTCCCAATCCAACTACTAGCAACTGAGTGACAACCAAAAAAGCCAAAGGTAAAGAATGCTAAGCCAATAATTTTTAAATAGATACTACAGACTAGAGTCATAAGACAGCCTAACATCATTATCGGAATACCAACGATCAATACTTTTGGACTGCCATGTTTATCGGCCATTTTCCCCATAAAAGTAGAGCTGAACGTGCCCATCAAATAAACAAAAAATATACAGCCAACAGCGGCTTGACTAAACTGGTATGGCGGTGCCATTAATGGGTATGAAATATAGTTATACATGGTTACAAAACTGCCCATTAAAAGAAAACCCATAATATAGATTAAAAGCAATTTCGGATTTTTTATATTTTCTGCCAGTAGCTGCAAAGTTTTTTTGACGGACTGTTTTCGCGGCATAAAATTTTGTGACACCGGCAAATTAAACAAAAACCAGATTGCACAAGCAAAAGACAATAGACCAATGAATTCTAAGGCAATACGCCAAGAAAAAAAGTCAGTAATAAAACTAACAATAATCCGCCCGGCCAGACCACCAACCGTATTACCGCTGATGTAAATACCCATCACTAAACCAGCCGTGGCATGGTCAAATTCTTCACTAATGTAGGCCATGGCTATAGCGGGAAACCCCGCTAATAATGCTCCTTGCAAAGCTCTAATTCCCAAAATTATATAAAAGTTTGAAAAAAGCGGTAACATTATCGCCAGAATCGAAGATCCTAACAAAGACATGACCATTATCTTTTTCCGTCCTTTGGAATCAGATAGCCACGACATAATAATCATAAAAATGGCTAAACTGGCTGTTGCAAAAGAAACGGTTAAACTTGAATAAGCAGGTTGAATATTCATTTCTTTAGAAAATACAGGAATTAATGGTTGAGTGCAATACAACAAAGCAAAAGTTACAAAACTTCCTAAAAATAATGATATAATTGTTCTCCAATAAGCTTTACTGCCTGTGATTAAGTAATTTTCCATGTGCTTTTCTCCTACATTACTAAATGTGTTTTATGAAAATTATTTTATCGCTAACATTTTATGCATTCATCCATTGCACTTTATTATATAATTAACATATTGGATTAATTATTTTCATTATCATTGAATGCACTGGCGATTAATTACAACAATATAATTTAAATTATACGGATTATAAGCAATAAAAAAAGGACATCTGTCTCTTTTTAAATAGGCGTTCTGTGCTATCTAGCAGACTTTGGACTAAGAAAAATAGCAGATGAATTATTTTATCTCCTTAGTATAACACTGCACATTGCTTTTGAACGTAAAGAAATTATAAGGTTCTATTTGCATAACAGAAAAATTAAACTTCCGCACAATGAAGAATTTTCGTATAATAAAAAACAAACAAGGAGCGTAATTATAATTGTTATCTAGACAGTTTACAGCTACTTGACGGGACAGAGCATATCTATGGAAAATATAAAAATGCACCACATTGGATGCACAAAGGATGATATTGGGAAATATGTGTTTTTGCCGGGTGATCCTGGACGGGCTAAATTAATTGCTTCTTATTTTGATAAAACAGAATTTGTTACGTCAAACCGTGAGTTTACTACTTATACCGGTAATATTGATGATACGAAGGTCAGCGTAACCTCGACCGGGATTGGCGGCCCGTCAGCTGCTATAGCAATGGAAGAACTCGTAAAGCTTGGTGCGCATACATTTATCCGCGTGGGAACTTGCGGCGCTATCCAAAAAGAGCTTAAGCCGGGAACACTGGTTATTCCCACCGCTGCAATTCGCAAGGATGGAACAAGTCAAGAATATATTCCTGTTGAATTTCCTGCTGTTGCGGATTTTTCTCTTCTAACGGTACTTAAGGAAGCTGCAGAACGTCTAGGTCATTCTTATCGCATGGGCATTGTAGAATGTAAAGATTCCTATTATGGACAACACGAACCAGAAAGAATGCCAGTTGGACATATGCTCAGGGAAAAGTGGGAAGCTTGGAAACTGGCTGGTACCCTTGCTTCCGAGATGGAATCATCCACATTATTTGTAGTGGCTTCTGTTTTGCATGTGCGATGCGCAACTGTATTATTGCTCTATCGTAACAGGGAACGCGAAAAGCTTCTTAATACAGAAGCAATCTGCTCAGATCAGGTGCCAGATGCTGTTGAGACTGCGATTGAAGCGATGCGCAGCATGATTATCCAGGATAACCGACAACACCACGGCTAGAGAGGTAGCACCTATGATTAAAAAGCTGATTAATGAGATAGCAGATACTAAATCACGCCAGTGGCTTTTTAATTTACTGCAATTCATGTCAGACGAAGTGCTACAGAATTGCAGGCTTTTATATCGTAAAAAAGGAACAACACTTATCCATGTAGGCGATATGGCAGATTCTGCTTATTTGCTTGTTGAAGGCTCGGTCAAAATTATAAATGAACTGCCTAACGGTGTAGTCTATTCCTTTGCCAAGTTATATGCACCTGAGTTGTTAGGCGAAAATGAACTGCTTGCTAATTTCCCATGTTATCGCGGTACGGTAGTATGTGAAACAGATTGTAAGTTTATCTATTTATCTAAGAAAGATTTTTTGTTGTGGCTAAAGAAAAGTCCTGAAACACTATATCAGGTTACGGTTGCAATTATTAAAAAAACAGGCTTGCTTATCATCTTGCGCAATATTATGAGGTTAAAGCAGAAAATGATATTTGTGTGTTAAATATTCCACGTAGCCAACTTGCCGATGAAATTGGGTTTTGCGTCAAAACAGTTGACCGTTGCATTCGAAAATTTAAGGATTCAGGACTAATAAATCGACAGGGCATGAAAATTACTATCACTAAAAAACAATACCTACTACTTCAAAATTTTAATTTTCATTAAAATATATTTAGATTATATAACAGCTATCTTTTCTAAGATGGTTGTTTTTTTGTTAATAATTCCTCATTTACGTCAATATGGCCATAAATAATGCCTACATTTTATATTCGCCAGCCCCATGGCGGCGCAGATAAATTTTATTTAGCTGTTGTCGTAATATTATCGTCAAAATGAAAAAACCTACAGAGTAAAAACCCTGCAAGCCTTGAATTCAATGGTGGAGACGAGGGGGATCGAACCCCTGACCTCTTGAATGCGAG
>JAGGAD010000072.1 GCA_017889625.1 Bacillota bacterium
AGCGGCGGGCATTCAATTGCGTCAAGAATGTCATCGGATTATGAAAAACCAGGGATCTGAAGAACCTACCGGTGATGCGAAAATCACAGCAGGATACAAACTCCCAGCTAAATATGTATTGCATACCGTAGGGCCTATTATAAGTGGCCCTCTCACGCAAACAGGCTGTGTCGAACTGGCAAGCTGCTATCAAGCCTGTCTTAGCCTTGCCGAAGAACATGGCATTGCCAGTATCGCATTCTGCTGTATATCAACCGGTGAATATCATTTTCCACGTCAAAAAGCTGCAGAAATTGCAGTGCAGACCATCAATGATTTTCTTTGTACGAATGAAAAGCTGCAAAAGGTGGTTTTCAATGTATTTACACAAGAAGATTGGGGTATCTATAAAAATCTGTTGTTATAAACTAGATACTAATTGACATAAGCTTAACGCTTGTATCAAATCAGGCAGGAATATGGTGACTAAATTGGCGCACATTGGAATTGTAGTCACCGATGTCGAGCGTTCCAAAATTTATATAGGGACTTTTGTACCGACAGAAATTTTTACAGGTGAATATAGTCCTAGTTTGCCCAGCCTGTTTTGGATGAAGGCCGTTATCTATTAAGCCCACTAATTAAGCTGGACAGAGTTGTGTGTTTTTACATATGCACTAGTATCGTGACTATTTTAGCGATGTTGTCCCATAATCTGCTGGTATGCTCCAATGCAAGGTTGTCTATAGACATGGCGCGCTTGGAACATAGACCATTTAGCATACATAAAATATAATGAAGTTATGCTAAGGGGGGGATTTTTACGCCTGCACCAAACAATCTTTGTTCGGCGTTTGCTGATATATTGGGTGGGACCCCTAAAATGCAAGACGGAGTTTGTTCCGTTGGGATTTCACGCAAAGATATAAGAGTTACCATCGAGGGGATTCCTACTAAGATTCCAATGGGAACATCATTTTCTTTTCAGATGATCCCTGGAACGAGCAAGGCGCTCAATCTCGGGGATGTAATTTTGCTCCAAAAAGAGACTTTCTATGCCGTACGGTTCCTCTACGATCAGGGAATTACGGTATCTGCTTTGCACAATCACTGGCTACTTGATGATCCGCACCTTATGTACGCGCATGTCCAGGCTGTAATGAATCCACTTCATTTCGCGCGGGCAATAGCTGAGGTTATGAAACCAGCTCATTCTGAATTTGACAATTATATGGATTGGGAAGAGTGATAACTGCAAACCAGTATCGCATATGGGCCTGTTAATAAAGGGGTAGTCGAGATTATTTTTTCTTGACTACCCCTTTATTAACAGGCTGTCTTAGGTTGAGCGGCTCATTCTTTGTAACACTTGGAGACACGACTATTTCGTGTATCAGTATCGTCTGTCTATGATATGACAAATAGTTTTCAAAGTTTGAACACAAATGGTTGCTCTTTTGTTTTAACGATCAAGTTATAAAATTCGCTTGGTGGAATATCTCCTAGACTGCCGTGTAGAAAACGGTGATCATAAAAATCAATAAATTCAGTTACAATTTTATGCGCCTGTTTATAATCATCAAATTCATTTCTTCGGTAGCAATCGCGTTCGAGGATGCTATGAAATGATTCGATGTGAGCATTTAAATTGGGCGTTTTAGGCGGAATGCGCTCATGTTCGATGCTTAACGTTTTACATTTCTCTTCAAAAACACGACTGATAAATTGTGGACCGTTATCAGTTCTAATAATTGGGCGAACCGTTGTATTGGCTAATTTCCTTTTCCAAAGGGCGCGAGCTAGAATATGGGCTGCATGGCGGCCTTCGCGGTTTAAACCAATATGATAATCAATAATCATTCGGTCATATACATCGATTACACACAATAAATAGAAAAGGCCTATCCTCACCAACTATATAGCCGTATTTTATATCCATTTCCCACAATTGATTGATACTAGTAATTGTTCGGTTCCTGGCTAAGCGGCGCGGATGTTTTATGCGAAGATGCCGCTGCTTGTGTAATATGCCAAGTTCCTTGCACAATCGATAGGTTTTTTTCTTATTAATTACAAGATGATGCCGTCGCTTTAAGCTTTTAGTTAATTTACGATAACCGTAATTTTCTTCTTCACCAGCGACCAATTCTAACAACCATTCTTTAATCTGTTCGTCACTGATTTTAGTCTTATTAACTCGAATGAATAGCCCGAAATAGGCCTAACCATATGAGGAGCAGATGCGGGTAATGGTTCGTTTGAACGCTTTAAGTGCTGATAATAGGTCGATTCTGCTATACCGATTAGTTTTAAGACGATTACTGCTTTATATCCCCGATTTATCCATTTTTCTGCTACTGTAATTTTGTCAGATAACCGGGTTGGGACTTTTTTATTAAATCCTTCAAAATAGCGATTTCAAGGTCTTTTTGCCTAGCAGTTCTTTCAGTTGACCATTTTCGCTTTCTAGCTCTTTAAATTCCTGGGCTGTTGGCGTATAGGTATTTATCTTTTTGGCTGTGCTTTTTGTCGTTTGCCACGATTTGTGCTGCGATTGTTTTCGCCAGCTATAAATGGTTTTTACTGATAACTCATGGCGGCGGGCGACTTGTGCCACGTTATTGCATTCATTGACTTCCTGTAATAGTGCTTCCTTAAATTCCTTGGTGTAATTTTTCCCCTTCATGTCTTGTCCCCTCCGTGTTTTTTATTCTATCCGATTTAGAGACAAGACTCCAGCTTAATTAGGGGGCTTAATAGAAAGCACCTACAACAACAAATTCCAAAAGTATCAGAATTTAAATTCATCTACTTGGTGGAACACCATGTATAAAATCAAAGCATTGAATATAACGATAACAGAATATCATTGTTTTCTGCCTAATGTGGAAAATGCAGGATACTCAAGACAAGGTTATCTGTAGACAACTTCCATTGTCATTATATCAAGCCACTACAAAACGGCGGAAGTGATAAATACAGTAACCTGGTTATATTCCATCCTGATATTGACCGATTAATACACGCAACAGAATCTGATACAATTCATCAATTACTGGGGAAAATTAATTTATCTACTGAGCAGATAAATTAAGTGAATCAATTCAGGTTAAAAGTAGAAAATATTGTGATTTAGACGATTAAATCAAGATTGATGGAACGCTGTGTGCGGTGAAAGTCGCTTGCACGGTGTGGAACAGGGGAGAAGGTAAAGCTAGTATCAAAGCCTTACCTATTGTTATAAATTGAATAGGTCGAAATTCTAGAAGAGAATTTCAACTAATGAATTTCAACTTAATGATTGACAAGGTAGTTTACATATGTGATAATAATATCAATATTTTAGCTGATCATAAAAATGAAGGCCAAAAAATATCAATTGATATTTTTTGGCCTTCATTTTTTTATTTTAAAAATTCTGTTAATAAAAGGAGAATAAAGCAGATGTATATACCAACTTACAAAAACAAAACTGGCCGCTACATCGGCAAATTTAGAGGCATAGCAAATCCGTGTATCGGCGAATAATGGCCTCAACCTGTTTGTAAAACAATTGACTATATATGAATAATATGAATTAAAAAGCTGGAGGAAACAATAATGGAACGTGATAAGACGGTCAAATTTGCAAGTTCGCATCAGCATATTCACGGAAACCAACACCACCATCATCATGAGCATGGTGGTGTTAATGACTATATGCAAGCGGTAGCTGAATATAGGAAAACGTTTGCATCTAAGCAAGATGTTATTGACAATACTCCGGATCCAGCTGTAAAACAGCTGATATTGCATATGGAACAAATAGGCTGTGACACAACTTTTGATAGATTTGATAAACAAAAACCACAGTGTAGTTTTGGCCTGGCTGGTGTGTGCTGCAAAATTTGTAATATGGGGCCGTGTAAAGTTACACCTAAAAGTCCCCAAGGAGTATGCGGTGCCGATGCTGATTTGATAGTTGCCAGAAACATTTTAAGATCTCTAGCTGGAGGAACAGCACAGCATGGTGTACATGCAAGAGAGGTGATACTGGCCCTTAAATATGCCGCTGAAGGTAAGCTGGATTTGCCTATAGTAGGTGAGGACAAGGTTAAAAGTACGGCTACTCAATTTGGCATAGATATAAACGGTAAAACAATCAAAGAACTTGCCGCCGAAATTGCCAATATTTTATTGGCCGACTTATCACGAACTGTTCCCGATGAATATAAGACAATTAAGGCTTTTGCCCCGGCGGAAAGGCAGCAAGTTTGGAAAAATTTGAACATATTACCGATAAGTGCTTATCATGAAGTTTTTGAGTCATATCATAGAACTGGTGCAGCTACTGATGGTGATTGGGAAAATATAATGCAGCAATTTTTAAGATGTGGACTTGCTTTTGTATTTACAGGGGTTATGGGGTCGGCTATTGCCACGGATAGTTTATTTGGAATTGGCAAGCGAGCTACTTCTAAGGTTAATGTTGGTGCATTAAAAAAGAACTATGTAAATATCGCTGTTCATGGACATTTGCCAGTTCTTGTAAGCGAAATTGTTAACCAAGGCCATAATGAAGAGTTCATTAAATTAGCGAAAGAAAAGGGCGCTAATGGAATTCAATTTTATGGAATATGTTGCTCGGGACTTTCGGCTATGTACAGATATGATGGTGTTATTCCGTTATCAAATGCTGTAGGTGCGGAACTTGTCCTGGGAACCGGTGCGTTAGATCTTTGGGTTGCTGATGTTCAGGATGTATTCCCTTCGATAATGGATGTTGCCAAATGTCACAAGACAACGGTTGTTACAACCAGCGATTCAGCAAGACTGCCGGGAGCCGAGCATTACGCTTATAACCATGATCATTCTAATATAGGAGAAACAACGAATTTGGCCAAAAAAATAGTTACCAGGGCGATTGAAAGTTTTGCCGAAAGACGCGGCATTCCGGTATTTATTCCACCTTATGAGGTAGAGGCTGAAATCGGTTTTTCGATTGAATACATTAAGCAAAGATTTGGCAGTTTAACACCAATCGTTGAGGCTTTAAAGAGTGGCGAGATTTTAGGCATTGTAAATTTAGTTGGCTGTAATAATCCGAGGGTGGTTTATGAAAAGGCAATTGTGGATGTGACGGAAACATTATTGAAAAATAATGTGTTAATATTAACGAATGGCTGTGCCTCCTTTCCTCTTTTGAAATTAGGTTTCTGCAATCTTTCCGCTTATGAGAAGACGGGAGCGGAATTGAAAAAATTCTTACAGCCGGATCTTCCGCCAGTATGGCATATGGGCGAGTGTATTGATAATGCTAGAGCTTCCGGCCTTTTTGGTGCCATCGCTGGGGTAGCAGATTATAAAATTAAAGATATGCCATTTGCGTTGGCTAGTCCAGAGTGGTCGAATGAAAAAGGGATAGGGGCAGCATTGGGTTTTAGGCTTTTCGGCATCAATTCCTATCATTGCGTAGAAGCGCCAGTACAGGGCTCCGATAAAGTGATGGATTTTCTTAAACAGGGAACCAAAGAAACATTAGGGGCAACAATGACAGTTGAAGTAGATCCAGTTAAATTGGCTGATATAATCATTGATAATCTGAAAGAAAAAAGAAAGAATCTTGGCTGGGTCTGAGTTTAAGGGAGTAGATAAAATCATGAAAAAGATAATATTAATGGCTATATTGCTTATATTTCTCATAGGAATTGTCGGGTGCACTAAAAATACAGCGGATAAAACAGAAACACTAGCTGGCAGTGACGTTAAAGTTGTTAAGATTGCTTATCTGCCAATCACGCATGCCTTGCCGTTATTTGTAGAAAAAGAATTGCAGAATCAGGCGGATTCTAAAATTAAAATAGAACTTGTAAAATATGGTTCATGGCCTGAGCTGATGGATGCGTTGAATACGGGTAAGGTCGACGGTGCTTCGGTTCTGATTGAACTGGCGCTTAAGGCCAAGGAACAAGGCATAGATTTAAAGGCAGTTGCTTTAGGGCATAAAGACGGAAATGTGGTGATCGTTAATAAAGATATCAATAGTGTTGCTGATTTAAAGGGAAAGACTTTTGCTATTCCGCATAAACAATCGTCGCATAATTTGCTATTAGATCAAATGTTGGCGGATGCCGGTATTACCAAAAAAGATGTTAAAATAGTTGAAATGGCCCCGGCCGAAATGCCATCAGCCTTGTCCCAAGGGCAGATTGCTGGCTACTGCGTTGCTGAGCCGTTCGGCGCAAAAGCTGTCTCACTTGGTATCGGCAAGGTGTTATATCAGTCGCCGGATTTGTGGAAGGACTCCATCTGCTGCGCGCTGGTGTTTAACAATGCTTTTATACAAAGCAATAAGGATGCGGCAATGGCAACGGTTTCCCAGTATCAGACGGCCGGAAAATATATCACAGAGCATAAAGCTGAAGCCAATGGGATTGCCAAAAAATATATGAATGTGGATGATTCAGTATTGGATCTTTCATTGAATTGGATTTCTTATAATGATCTGGAAATTAAACGAGATGCCTATGAAGATCTTATTACGCGAATGAAAAGGGCTGGTTTATCAGAGAATTCACCGGCTTATGATGATTTTGTGGATGCTTCATTATGGAAAAAATAAAACTAGCGTGAGGTTAGGCAGGAGCGATATATATGAAAAAAATAAGTCGCATTATAGGTGGCTTTGCCATAATGATTATAACTTGGCAGCTGATTTTTCAGTTTGGTCACTATAATCAAGCACTGTTTCCATCGCCGCAAGGGGTTGTAAAGGGATTCAAGGAATTGATGACGCAAGGTGTGCTGGTGGATGATATCTATGACAGCATGATAAGATTTTTAATTGGCTATTCAATTTCCGTTGTACTGGGAATTACCTTAGGATTGATTTTAGGATGGTTTAGAGGAATATGGGGTTTTATTAATCCGATTGTCCAAGTTTTAAGGCCGATTTCGCCTATGGCTTGGCTGCCGTTTATTGTGCTGTGGTTTGGTATAGGCGATATACCGGCCATTGTCATTATATTCATTGCGGCATTTTTCCCGATACTACTTTCCACAGTGTCAGCTGTGGGCAATGTAGATCAAACGTATTTGAAGATAGCCAAAAACTTTGGCATAAAGCAGCCACAGATATTGACCAAAATAATTCTTCCGGCAACTTTTCCCAATATTGCCACTGGTTTACATCTGGCTCTCGGCACTGCCTGGGTATTTCTCGTAGCCGGAGAAATGGTTGGTGCGCAAACAGGCTTAGGCTTTTTAATTATTGACGCTCGCAATAATCTGCGAGCTGATATGTTGATGGCGGCAATGATTGTAATCGGTGTTCTGGGATTGCTATTGGACAGTTTAATCCGCTTATTAGAGCAACGGATTTACAAAAGATGGGGAATTGTAGCTAACGAAAGGAGCGCGTCGTAAATGTATATAGAAGTAAAAAATGTTTCTCGGGAATATACACAAAAAGGCACTACTTTTAAAGCTTTAGATAAAGTGAATTTAAATATTGCGAGAGGCGAATTCATCTGCCTGTTAGGGCCGAGCGGCTGTGGGAAAACCACTTTGCTGAATTCTTTGGCGGGGTTTGAACAGGTAACAGAAGGTAGTATCAAGATCGATGGGGCAGAAGTGAAGGAACCATCCATTAAAAACGTGACGATATTTCAAAATTATGGACTGCTACCCTGGCGAACTGTCCAGAAAAATGTAGAGCTTGGCCTGGAAAGCAAAGGAATGGCTAAGCAGGAAATTCAGGATATTGCTGATAAATATATCGATATTGTTGGCTTAACTGCGTTTAAAAAGCATCACCCATATCAGCTATCCGGCGGCATGCAGCAAAGGGTGGCCATCGCTAGAGCACTCGCCGTCGATCCTGACATCATATTTATGGATGAACCGTTTGGTGCGTTGGATGCATTGACCAGAATGAAGATGCAAGATGAGATATCGGCTATTTGCAAAAATCAGCAAAAGACGATTATCTTTGTTACCCATGATATTGATGAGTCTGTATTTTTAGCTGATCGAATCGTAATTATGACACCAAATCCAGGTAAAATAAAGACTATTGTCAAGGTGGATCTATGCGGGACACGTGATAGAACCAGCACGGATTTCTTAAAGGTACGAGATTGGGTATTTGCTGAATTTGAAATGAAAGAAAAGGATCAAATAGATTATTTTATTTGATCCTTTTCTTTCATTTGTAGGAAATAGATTTCAATTTTTCATGCGTAGGTGTGCTAAATAACTTCACACTAGAGCTAGGCAGCTTTGGTGTAATATTTTTTTGGGCGGTCAAGCTCAGTCATATATTTTCAGTAACACTTTGGAATGTGGCTCATGCGGTATTGCGGGTGATGCCGTCCTTGTATTTCAACGGTCTCGTAAAACCGCTGCCATAGTTTGCGAAAAGTTGTCCATTCATCACTATTTAGCAATTATGGGATGTTATATCAATGTGACGTATTATCTTGTGAAGTTGTTCAAATACAATGAAAGCAGATGCAGTTTACGAAAAAGTATAAACTGAAACAGATGCACCCCCTTAGTGTATAAGGGGGTCGAACCTTTCCGCAAAACTCCAAATTCGCGTATTCGTATTGACTTCCTATGATATGGCACGTTGAGTGCGTCGCGATGATAGAACGACAATAGCCTGATATCAAAGGCTTCGGAGGTTTTTACAAGTTTATCAAGTGTGTTTTTATGTTCTCGTAGACTTACAAAACGAGGAGAACGTTTGTTGGGGGTGCATACAAATACGTGAAAATCCCCCTGCCAATGGGGCAGGGGGATATAGAGGTGCTTCGGCCCATGAATGGGTTGGAGCACTTTTGGCGTTTGGTGAGGCACTGCGGTGAACCATGGTTGCTATTCATACTTTTCTACTTAGCTGAGCCGGATGACCTCTCAACTCGAGTTTGAATCTTGATTACTCTACGGTATGCATGAAATAGAAAATTATGATGACATGCCTATAACTTTATATCTTATACTTTAACTTATTAGAAAAAACGAGATGGCCGCAGTGAAGTTTGTTCCCAGATTTGCACTCGTCCCTTCGATTTTTTAGAACGTCCATGATGTCTGAACAGAGCGTTTTTGCAAAAAGTTATTCTTGGAGAAAATACGTTTTCCCTTTGTCACTTTTAAAAGTTGCCTATGATAGGGTTCAATCATGTTTTTGGTTTCGGACATCCAGAGGGTACTTGAAAAATGTCGACCGCTCAGACCAATTGGTTGCCGGAATTTAATGATCAATGCACGGGACGATGTTCTTAAGATTGACAGCGACGAAGATTAGTAGAAAATTATTGGAGGTTAAAAAAATATATACATTAAGGTGGGACTCTGTTTGTATCATTTTTAGCAGACAGAATTTAATAATGTTTGTAAAATACAGAATGTGGAGTGTAAGAAACTTATTAAATAGCTATCAAAGCGTTTCTAATGAACAATAACTTTTCAGTGCTGATGGATTGATGACTTCAATTTGTTTTCGCTTTGTTATAATGATGTTTTCATTTCGAAGGCGAGCCAGCCCTCTTGTTAGATTAACTCGGCTGATTCCTAGGATATTTGCTATATCGTCTTGTGTTATACAATTGATGTAATTTTGTTTTCCAGCATCATTCACTAACAGTAGATATAGCAAATTACATAACTTAATAAACGAGTTATTGTACTCTTGATGTGCTGTT
This sequence comes from Bacillota bacterium, assembly GCA_017889625.1. Taxonomy (GTDB): domain Bacteria; phylum Bacillota; class Negativicutes; order Sporomusales; family CTSoil-080; genus CTSoil-081. The sequence goes on from JAGGAD010000072.1 coordinate 9,669, forward strand.
TCGTAAATCAAGAGATTTACATCCCTGGAAAACCAATCAATAACCTGTGCACTTAGATTCGGGTTGTGATGAAACATGCTGCGAAACTCTGCTTTGGTAAACTCTAGAACTTTCATGTCACACAGTGCAACGGTAATGAGGGCGCCTTCAATTTTAAAATCCTGTTCATGGTAGCCGG
>JAGGAD010000019.1 GCA_017889625.1 Bacillota bacterium
ATAGCATGAAGGAACGCAGTGATGCTAAACTTGGTTTAGCAACTCTTTGCATCGGCGGCGGCCAAGGCGTAGCCACCATCGTTGAAAAATTATAGTTTTCCTGGAGGTTCCAATCGGCTTGCCGATTGGAACCTTTTTTTTATTATCCGCGGTGATGTCAAGTCATGTTATAATAGTTACTATAAAATAAGTCTTAGAATAAAATATGGGGCTAGCTACAGCGGAAACGAAAGGTTTTGACATATGAGCATAACATTTGTACACCTCCATAATCATACTGAGTATAGTCTTTTAGACGGTGCCAGCCGGATAAAAAATTTGGTACGGCGAGCGAAAGAATTAGGAATGCCCGCCGTGGCAATTACTGATCATGGGTCGATGTGTGGGGTAATTGAGTTTTATAAGCAGGCCAAAAAGCAAGGAATAAAGCCGGTGCTTGGGTGCGAGGTATATGTTGCGCCAAGGTCACGCCAGGAGAAAACAACGGTTGAAGGTGATGCTTATTTTCATTTGCTATTGTTAGCGGAAAATGAGCAAGGCTATCGAAATTTGATTGAACTTGTTTCTAGAGCCTATACGGAGGGCTTTTATTATAAACCGAGGGTTGACCACCAGATTTTAAAGGAGTATAGTGCCGGAATTATTGCCCTCAGTGCTTGTCTAGCTGGTGAAATTCCCCAGATGATATTAAAAGATGATTATTCCGCTGCCAAGGGCTTGGCAGCGGAATATGTCGATATTTTTGGCCAAAATAATTTTTTTCTTGAACTTCAGGATCATGGTCTTCCGGAGCAAGTGGCGATAAACCCTAAGCTTATTCAGTTAGCTCGAGAACTTGGCATTGGTCTGGTTGCCACTAATGATATTCACTATATTGATCGTAAAGATGCTGAAAGTCATGATGTGTTGTTGTGCATTCAGACGGGTAAGACGATGGATGACCCTGGAAGACTTAAATTTTCCAATGATGAGTTTTATTTAAAATCCGCTGAGGAAATGGCGGAGCTGTTTAAAAATTGTCCTGAGGCAGTGTTAAACACTTGCCGTATTGCTGAACGGTGCAATGTTGATATTGAGTTTGGTAAGTTGCATTTACCAGAATTCCCGATTCCTGGCGGTGCCTCTGCAGACGATTATCTACGTCAGCTTTGCTCTAGGCGTTTTCCTGAACTCTATCCCAATGATACTGATGAGGCAAACGAGCGATTAGAGTATGAGCTTTCGGTTATAAAAACTATGGGGTATTCTGGTTATTTTCTTATTGTATGGGATTTTGTAAATTATGCTCGCAAGGAAAGCATTCCGGTTGGGCCAGGCCGTGGTTCGGCAGCGGGCAGTATTGTAGCCTATTTGTTAGGAATTACTAACATTGATCCCATTAAGTATGGACTTCTATTTGAACGTTTTCTTAATCCGGAACGGGTATCTATGCCGGATATTGATATTGACTTTTGTTATGAAAAACGCAGCAGAATTATTGATTACGTTATCAGAAGGTATGGGGCGGACCGGGTTGCTCAAATTATTACCTTTGGAACTATGGCTGCTAAAGCGGCTATTCGTGATGTGGGTCGGGTTCTGAGCATGTCCTACAGTGATGTTGATAGTATTGCTAAGTTAGTGCCGGGTGAACTTGGGATTACCATAGAGAAAGCTTTGGCGGTAAGCACAGAATTGCGCACGCGATATGACAATGAACCGCAGGTAAAGAAACTGATTGATTTGGCAATCAGTGTTGAGGGGTTGCCGCGGCATTCCTCGACACATGCGGCTGGTGTTGTTATTGCTAAAGAACCATTGACTCATTATGTACCGCTGCAGAATACCGCGGATGGTATGTTGACGACCCAATATGATAAAGATCTAATTGAGGAACTAGGCCTTTTAAAAATGGACCTTTTGGGGCTTAGGACGCTTACTGTTATTGGTGATGCGTTGACGTTGGTAAAAAAGAGCCGTGGCATTGTTATAGATATTGATGCAATACCGCTTGATGATGAAGCTACTTGTACTATGCTGGCTGCTGGTGATACTGCCGGTGTCTTCCAAATGGAATCTGGAGGTATGACTAATTTAGTAAAAGAGTTACGACCCGAGCGGTTTGAGGATCTCATTCCGCTAGTAGCGCTGTATCGTCCGGGGCCGTTAGGCAGTGGGATGGTAACAGATTTTATTAATGGTCGCCATGGCCGAAAAACAACGGAGTATGCTCATCCTTTATTGGAGCCGATTCTAAAAGATACTTTTGGCGTAATTCTTTACCAAGAACAGGTAATGCAAATTGCATCCAGGCTGGCAGGATTTAGTTTGGGGCAAGCGGATCTTTTGCGGCGAGCTATGGGGAAAAAGAAACCAGAGGTTATTGCCGCGCAAAAGGAAAATTTTATGCAAGGAGCTGCGGCGAAGGGCATTGAAGCCAAGTTAGCGGAAGAAATTTTTAATTTAATGGCGCATTTCGCTGATTATGGGTTTAATAAATCACATAGTGCTGCTTATGCTCTGGTCGCTTATCAGACGGCATATTTAAAAGCTAATTTCCATAAGGAATTTATGGCGGCACTTATGACTAGTGTGATGGGGACTAATGATAAGATCAGTTTTTATATTGAGGAATGCCGCCGAAGTAAATTAGCGGTATTGCCACCGGATATTAACGCCAGTTACCAACGTTTTACTGTTGATGAAACTGGTATTAGGTTTGGGTTAGCCGGGGTAAAAAATGTTGGTGAAAACGCCATTAGTAATATAATTGCAGCTAGGGAAAATGGACCATTTGTATCGCTGGTCGATTTTTGTTCCAGGGTGGATATGCGCTTGGTAAATAAGCGAGTCATTGAAAGCTTAATAAAATGCGGGGCGTTTGATTCGATGAATTGGCGGCGATCGGAGTTATTGACGGTGCTTGAGCAGGCTGTGGATGTGGCGGCCTGCCGGCAACGGGATTTAGCTAATGGCCAGCTTGGTCTGTTTGGTGATGAAACTGGTGCCTGTGAGGAAATTTTGCGGCCTAATATCGATGAATTGCCGCGTCGTCAAATTTTGGCGTTGGAGAAAGAAATAATCGGGTTTTATGTTACTGGACATCCGCTTGATGAATATCGGGAAAAAATGCGAAAATTTACGCCGATTAGCACACTTTTAGTTGGTGAAGTTAGTGATGGAAAACAGGTTAAAGTGGCGGGCCTCGTTGGTAGTTCAAAACGAATAACTACTAAGCGTGGTGATATGATGTGCTTTTTGAGTCTGGAGGATTTTACTGATCAGGTCGAGATAGTTATCTTTCCCAGGGTTTTTGAACGCTGTAGTCGTGTCTTACTGCCAGATGCGGCGGTAGTTGTATCCGGCAGACTGAATGTTGGTGATGATTCGGTAAAAATCCTTGCTGATGGTATTGGGTCGTTGGAAGAACAGCCTGATGATAGTAGTGTAAAGCAACCGGAAATCTGTCTTAAAGTGAGCAAACAGCAGGAAAATGAAGCAGTGTTTGCCAAGCTCAAGGGGGTATTTAGCCGCTACCGTGGTGATGGGGTGGTATACCTTCATTTTGTTGATAATCGTAAAGTGGTGAAAACTGACCGGCAGTTTTGGATGACGCCGTTTCCTGAAGCAGTTAAAGAGTTAGAGGATATTTTGGGAACTGAATCAGTAAGGGTGTTACCAGAAAAATGGACAGCGCAGCGGTAAAGTTTAAAAGTCTTGTGTAAATTAGTGGCTGCCTAGGGTATGCTATAGTTTATACAGGACTTTTTAAGTGGGGCTAGACTATAAAAAAATATTTTGTGAAATTATTAACAAATACAAATGGAATTTGAGAGGATTTTTTCTATTGGTGTCGAAGAAAATAAACTTAGTCACTTTTGGTATGTAAGGGACTAGAAAATGCAGCGCATGATAATTGTTGACTGATATATAGTCTTAATTTATGCGCCAAGATAGTTTAAGAGGAGGGCTAATGGGAATGAACATTGTTGTGTGTGTTAAGCAGGTGCCTGACACTACCGAAGTAAAAATTGATCCGGTAACTAACACGCTTATCCGCCAAGGTGTACCAAGTATTGTCAATCCGTTTGACAAAAATGCCGTTGAGGCTGCGTTACAATTAAAAGAAAAGCATGGCGGCAAGGTTACGGTTATTTCGATGGGGCCGGGACAGGCTAAGGATGCATTGAAAGAGTGTCTGGCTATGGGGGCTGATGAAGCCATTTTGGTTACTGACCGCGCGTTTGGCGGTGCGGATACCTTGGCCACCAGCTATACTTTAGCAGCAGCTATCAGAAAAGTCGGCGAATATGATATAATTCTTTGCGGCAAACAGGCAATTGATGGCGATACCGCACAAGTTGGTCCTGAGATTGCCGAGCATCTTGGTATTAATCAGGTAACTTATGCGGCAAAGATTGAAGTTAATGGAGATGCTGCAAAAGTAGAGCGCGAACATGAAGATGGCTATGAAGTAATTGAAGCAAAACTGCCAGTTGTAATTACAACTGTAAAATCGATTAATGAGCCGCGATATCCGACCGTAAAAGGAACGATGAAGGCTAATCGAGCGAAGATTGCTGAGCTTACTAAAGCCGATCTTGATGTGGCAGAACCAAGACTTGGTCTTAAAGGTTCACCAACTCAAGTTCGGAAGATTTTTACCCCGAAAGCTCGTACCCAAGGTGTGCTTATTAACAAGGATACTGCCCGGGAAGCGGTAGCGGAACTTATTGCAAAGTTGACTGAAGCTAAGATTGTATAAAGGGGGAGAAGACGATGGCTGTAAAAGTAACTAAAGACCAATGTATCAGTTGTGGCGCTTGTGTGTCGGCATGTCCCTTCGGGGCCATTGTCATGCAGGATGACAAGGCTGAGATTACTGATGCTTGTACTGTTTGTGGCGCTTGTGTAGATACGTGCCCGGTAGGTGCTATTGTCCGTGAAGAAGAGGCGAAAGAAGTTTCAATGGACAAAAGAGAGTACAAGGATGTATGGGTATATATCGAGGTCGCTGAAGGCGTACCGCGTAATGTATCATTAGAACTGTTGGGCGAAGGCCGTAAATTGGCTGATGCTATGGGCCAGAAACTGGCGGGGGTGCTGATTGGTGACGGTGTAGAAGGTTTGGCTAAGGACATGTTTGCTTATGGTGCTGATCAGGTATATCTGGTAGAAGCGCCTGAACTTAAGCATTACAGCACCGACGGCTTTACTGGTGTGTTAACTGATTTAATCGGTACATATAAGCCTTCAGTTATATTACTTGGGGCGACTAATGACGGACGCGACTTAGGTCCGCGGGTAGCTTGCCGGGTTGGCACAGGTCTTACTGCCGATTGTACTGATCTAGGTATTGATGCAGAAACTGGATTAGTAGCATGGACTCGTCCGGCATTTGGCGGCAATATTATGGCTACAATTCTGTGCCCGGATCACCGCCCGCAGATGGGGACGGTTCGTCCTAGCGTATTCAAAAAGCCACAACCTGATTATGCAAAAACAGGAGAAGTTATTCGGGTAGCCAGCAAAATTAAGGCAGAAGATATCCGGACGAAACTTGTTGAGCTCATTAAAGTTGGTACGGCAACTTGCAATTTAGAAGAAGCCGAAATTATCGTATCCGGTGGCCGTGGCTTGGGTAAACCGGAAAACTTTAAATTGGTAGAAGATTTAGCAGATGCACTGGGTGGAGCTGTAGGCGCATCAAGGGCAGCAGTTGATGCCGGTTGGAAACCAGCTTTACATCAAGTTGGTCAAACTGGTAAAACCGTAGGACCTAAAATTTATTTTGCCTGTGGTATTTCTGGGGCGATTCAGCATGTTGCTGGTATGTCTTCTTCAGATATCATTATTGCAATTAATAAAGATGCTGATGCGCCAATTTTCCGGATGGCGGATTATGGTATTGTCGGTGATGTAATGGAAGTATTGCCGATTCTTACTGAAGAGTTCAAAAAAATTAAAGCGGCTAATTAATTTTTCTGAATAGCGTAATATAGTTATAATAGCTTAAAAGAGCCCAAAAGTTGCTATGGTGTGACTTTTGGGCTTTTTATCTCAAAAAATAAATTAGCCTTCCTGGAGCGGTGTAGTTATATTTTTATTTTTATTGCTAAATTAGTAAAGGAATCTATTAGGGGAGCAAGAATATTCTTAGTATGTGTACAATACTAAACAAGAAATAATGATACAACCATAGAAGGAGGAAATTGCTGTGGTTCATTCGCATAAATTAAACCGAGGTGATAGTTTACTTGTAGTTGTTGATGTACAAGATAAGCTTTTGCATGCTATTCATGACTGGCAAACAGTGTTGGATAATACAATAAGAATGGTAAAATTCGCCCAGGCGCTGGGTGTTCCGGTGATGGTGACGGAGCAGTATCCCAAGGGACTTGGACCTACTAATGCGCAGGTACGAGAACTTTTTCCTGATTTTGGTGCTATTGAAAAAACGTCGTTTAGTTGCTTTGGCGCCGATGGGTTACATGACGTTCTGTTAGCGCTAGAGGTTAAGACTTTAGTGCTGGTTGGTATTGAAGCTCATATTTGTGTAGAGCAAACGGCAATTGATGCCTTGGCGCGCGGTTATAATGTGCAGATTATTTATGACGCGGTAGGGTCGAGATCCCTTGAAAATAAGGAGTTAGGTATTAATAAGATCAGGCAGGTTGGTGGTATTATATCTGGAGTAGAAATTGCTCTTTATGAGTGGCTCGAGCGGGCAGGAACTACGGAGTTTAAGAATATTTTACCGCTTATAAAATAAAAAATTTAAAAGTGGCAGGTACCGATAAGTTTATTGGTATCCGCCACTAATGGAATAAACTTCATTGCGATAAAGTGATAGTAATACGAGTGTTTTGGTCAAAATATTGATAGTGCTAAGTAAAAAACAGCGTGAATATTTAATAGGCACCAGATATTTAGCAGGAATACCGTTGAATGTGGAGAAATGTCCCAATAAAGTAAGATCGGGTGTCTTAATTAAAAACGGAACTTAAACACAATTATTGCTAGTTTCGTATTAAATATCTTAATATTAGGTGGGTAACGGGATCTGCCTGGAGGAGGCATTATGTGGACAGTGGTTTATATTGCAGCTAATCGTAGTCAGGCGGAGGCTATGAAAAAATTCCTTTGTGATGAGGGTATTCTTGCGAATATCAGATCAGCAGGTTTCTCAATGCAGGGAGACGGAATGTATGATGTGATGGTTTTGGAATCTGAAGCGGATGAGGCCCATACTATTCTCTGTCAATTTGTCGTTAGATAAAAGGGGCGAGTGTAGTGCTAAAAAAAACTAAAGTCGTATGTACCCTTGGTCCTAGTACCGATAATCAAAAAACATTGCAAACCCTACTTACAAACGGGATGGATGTTGCAAGGTTGAATTTTTCTCATGGCACGCAGGATGAACACGCCAGACGGATGAGTATGGTCAGGGAGGCAGCAGTTCAAGCGAAAGTTCCGATAGCATTAATGCTTGATACCAAAGGTCCTGAGGTTCGAATTGGCAAAATGAACAAAGAAAAAATTTATTTAGATCAGGGGAAAAAGTTTATTTTAACAATACAGGACGTTATCGGTACTGATGAAATAGTGTCAGTGAGTTATAAGGGGTTCCCAAGGGATGTGAAAAGTGGCGATAACGTTTTTTTGAATGATGGTTTGGTGGGGCTATTGGTTAATCGCGTCGAAGGCGATAATGTTATTACAACTGTAATGAATAGCGGTGAAATTAGAACAAATAAACGGGTGGCGGTGCCAGGAGTAACTTTGGGTGTCCCCCCACTGTCAGAGCGTGATGTTTCTGATCTTTTATTTGGGATGCGGCACAAGATGGACATGGTGGCGGTTTCGTTTGTTCAGCGGGCAGCGGATGTTTTGGCTGTTCGTAAGATTCTTGAGGATGCTGGTAATGAGGCAGTAGACATTATCGCGAAAATTGAGAATGCTGAGGGTGTAAGAAACATTGATGAGATTCTCAGAGTTTCTGATGGTATTATGGTTGCCAGAGGTGATTTGGGGGTTGAAATTCCCACTGAGGAAATTCCGCTTGTGCAGAAATTATTGATTGAGAAGTGTAATCAAGTTGGTAAGCCGGTAATTACCGCTACGCAAATGCTTGAGTCAATGATTGATAATCCTCGCCCGACACGCGCTGAGGCCAGTGATGTTGCTAACGCTATTTTTGATGGTACAGACGCAGTGATGCTTAGCGGTGAGACTTCGATCGGTAAGTATCCGGTTGGAGCACTTCAGACTATTGCTAAGATTGCCAGACGGACTGAGTCAAGTCTGAATTATGGAAATATTCTGTTTGCCAAAGGAGTTTGCCCCCAAATAACTGCTACCGGAGCGGTCAGTCATGCTACAGTCCAAATGGCACATGAACTGGGAGGGTCAGCAATTGTTACGGCAACAGAAACAGGCTATACTGCCCGTATGGTGTCTTCATACCGACCCAGGGCAGCGATAATTGCAGTTACGCCGTGGGAAAAAATCGCTCGGCGTATGCAGCTGTTGTGGGGGGTGTATCCGGTAGTGGTGCCAAGCTCGAAAAATACGGATGAGATAGTCCATAATGCGCTAAAAGGGGCTCAATCTTCAGGCCTGGTCAAGGAAGGCGATTTGGTAGTCATAACAGCAGGGGTGCCAGCCGGAACTCCGGGAACAACCAATATGATAAGGCTTCATGTATTTGGCACTATTCTTCTTAGAGGGGTTGGAATTGGTCAACGTATTGTTAGCGGCAAGGTATGTATTATTCGTTCTTTTGATGATCTAACCGAAAAGTTTAGGCCTGGAGATATTATGGTTATTGCGGGGGTTAACGAAGACTCTGCTCAGTATGCGGTTCAATCGGCGGCCATTATTACCGAAGAAGGCGGTTTGACTTCTCATGCGGCGATTATTGGAATTAGTTTTGGCTTACCTGTAGTTGTTGGCGCGGATGAGGCTACGGAACTTTTGCCTGATGGTTCTGTGGTAACAGTAGATACTTCGCGCGGGGTAATTTATCAGGGGGAAATCAATGCCAAGTAGCCTTGGCAAGAGGAGCGCGGCGTATGTTTAGGTGGGTGATTATTATAGCGGTGGCCACTGGAACGGCTATTGCAGTATATGTCTGGCTTCGGTCGCGTTATTTTGAGATACGATATAAAAAATTAACTAATCATGTCGGTAACGGTAATATATCGGCAAATAAGTGCCAAAGCGATAAATTGCTTACGGCAATTTATCGCTTGATAGACGATAGTGTTGTGGCTGGAAATACAGTGATTGGCTATAAAACCATTGATTTATTAAAAGAGGCCTTTGCTGGTGGATTAATGCGTAAGGATGAACCTTTTGAACTTGCTGGCGTGATTGTGGGTGCGTTTAGACGCAAACAACCGGATATTGCTGCTGCTACTTTAGATGCCTTTAGGCAGTTGGTTCGGTACATGCCTCTAGAAAATATCTATTTAGCAACTGAGCAATTATCACAACTGGCGGTAAGTTGTTTTAAGGAAAACTATCCGTTTTTAGCAGCCAAAACAGCCGAGGTTGTGGTTGTAGCCTTTGAACGCAAAACCGAGGAGCGTGCAGCGGTAATTAAAGCTTTAACTAATATCGGAGTGTTAGCCCTAAAACATAAAGATAATGGGCTGTTTTGGGAAATTATTGTTCGCTTGGATGGCCTAGTTAAGGGGGATAGCCTTAATAAATCGGATTTAGCTCAAATTACCAATATGACTGGGGTTTGGTTACATAACATAGTGAAATATAATAATACTGCGATGTTTCCGGTTTTGACTGATTTCGTAGTTAATGTGTTAAATTTAGAGAAGCTTACACAAATTGAATTAACAACATTTGTAAAGGATTGGTATAATGTCGCTGGAACAGCTTGCTTTACGCCAAATAGTGATTTGGCAGCTCGGATTATTGCGTTTACTTTTAAGATGACATTAAGTCGCTGGGAATCGCGTGGCATGGAGTTAACGGTAAAAGGGGCTTGCCAAGTAGCGCGGATTGTGATTTTAGAAAAGGGGATTAAAGAAGCTTTTCCTTATATATGGCCTCTTTTGGATACCGGCAGGAATCTGTTAGCTCAGGAATTGAAGTTGGTTAGTGCGGGAGCCGAAGGTTCATATCGGCGGCATGCTTTGTTTGCTATTGTAAGAGAATTAGTAGTGCTGATGCGGTTTGCGGCCAGAAAAGATATGCTGTTGACATTTGGTGAAGTGATAAGCCAAATATATCAGTGCTGGCTTGGCTCTTTTTCTTCAGGCAGTGCCAAGTCCATTAAACGATTTTGCCAGCTGTTGGTTGCTTACTGGTTGAGAATCAGAACAGGACAAGAGAAAAAGACTATGGTAAGTAATGAATTTATTATGAAAAACGATCAAGACTGCCAAAAATTGTTGGTGTTAATATAGTAAAAACCCCCCGGAAACATGTTTCCGGGGGGTTTTTTAGGCGTTGACCTGATGGGGGATATTGGTTGGCTTGACTGTGGAACGGGGCTTTTTGCTGCCGGTGAGGAGCAAGCCAATAAGATAAAAACGTTGAGAAATGTTTTTGATAATAGCTGCAATGGATAGACTGAATAAAATTACTGCTAGGAAAATGGCGATAACTAGCGGTGGAGTTAGGGGAAAATTAGTTTTGATAATGAGCCTTGCTAGGTATTCTAATACCAAAGGATGAACGAGGTAAACTGGGTAAGAGTAGCGACCAAAGATGTCTAACGTAGCGGCTGTTAGGCCTGAAGCACCATCGAGAAGGGCAAAGAAAAATAGAGAAGCCGCTAAGGTATAGATTACTCCGAGCGGATTGAGTTGATGGACGATACCGGCGGCTTCAGTAGCGGAAAGGCCGTTAGCTAAGAGCCAGTAGTAGTTTGCCAGTAGTGCCCCAAGTGAAGCAAAAAAACCCGTGGTTATTGTCAAACGCTGTTTTTTTATAAAAGCAGTGAAGTCAGCAAAACGAAGCGCTGCTACAGCTCCGAGTATAAAAATGAATAAGTAGTGCAATACAAGATAGTTTAAACGATAGCGGATAAAAAGATTAACTATGTAATTATCGGATTGAAAGTGTAAAGCGTAACTGGAGTAATAGTTGAAGGCGATTTGTAAGATTAGAAGAAATACTAAATGGGGGAGGGGGCTCTTAACAATTTGCCGGAGCATTATCCGCCATAGCGGCATAAGGATATAAAACCAGAGAAGTATAACTAAAAAGTAAAGATGATATGATGCCAGTCCAAAGAAAAATGTTTCAATAAGGGTTTGTAGTGACCAAAATGTTCTGGTTGATAGGGCGTAGTTTACTAGGTATATTATTGACCAAATGGTATAGGGCAAGAGTACGGCCCGAAATCGTCGTTTGAGAAAATCAGTATAGGAAAACTGGCCTGTAAGATCGTGATTAAGGAATAACCCGAAAGCGGAAAGAAAAAAGAAGATTGGCACACTAAATCGGGTGAAGATATCAAGTAAAGCAAATAGATGAATACTGGCGTTAGGAAAGCCAAGTGAATAAGCCCCAACGTGGATACCAATTACGCCCAGCATTGCAATGCCGCGAGTATATTGAATAGCATAATTGCGTTCGGTCATTTTATCTCCTTTGTAAAGTTGGATTTATTTATTATTAATGCTTGCCGACGGTTAACTAATATTTTCGTAAATTCAACATTTGTTGACAGTATTCCTGCCCGAAGTAGGACAAACTGGGGAATAAAAAGTCAGGCCGCATAGAGCCAAGCAGCTGCAGATTTAACTAATAGTCACTGCCGGTTTGTTATTTGCGGCGGTTTGACTTGTATTCGTTAAAATTGTAGCTGTAAGCCTCTAAACGGCCTGATTTGAATTTTGACTAATGGAATAAGTTGCTTACATTTTAAGGCCAATAAACTGCCCTTGTTTAAAGGGTGGGTTTTCAACAAGTTGTTCCGGTAATATGCCAAAATGACGGAAAAATTTTTTTGCACCAATGTAGGCGCCTTTGGTAGCATACCTAATTGGAAAGGCATTTGTTTCTAGATTTTCCAATGGGAGTATGCCTAAAGCTTGGTTATCAGGATCATACCCCAGCATGCAATAATTATGACAATCTAGTAATTGGCTGGCTTGTTTATTGAAAACTATTCTGCCATTGGGTCTAACTGCAACTAACGGTTCATCACTCTTGGGATGTCTGGCTTTGCGCGGTTTAAATAAAGTAAATTCAAATTCCACGGGTTTTCCTCCTTATTGTTGATTATAATAAAAGTATGCACAAAAATTACACATTATAATCAATAGGAGGTAATTTTACTAAATTGTTTTGGTTGAGCATTATCGTATATAATAAAATCAAAATATGAGGGAGGATTATGAATGAATCAACTTTGGCTGACTATTTTAGCGGTTCTGTTCGGTGGAAGTATCGTAAAGTATGGAGTATTTAAATATGTGATTTTTAGCCCGGTGGTAACGGTTATCATGGTTATTATTGATTTGCTTGTGCTTGGGGTTTGCTACCTTGTGCTTCGCCGGTATCCGTATATCAATGTAAAGGAAAGTATGAAATTTGTTGGTGCGGTAATGGCTCTTGAGATAATGTGTGATATTGGTATTATTACTGGGTTTATTCGTGACGTGGCGTTTTTTGCGCTTATTGCTTGGGCTGTTTTTAAGCAAAATAGGGTCTCTTCGCGTCCGCCGCGTCAACGTCATAAATGGCATAAGTAATTATCTGGAGGCGGCATAATTGAGAAAAGATTCGTATAAAGTTATGGTACGGGCGGCACTATTGTTAGCGTTAACGTTATTGTTTCAGTGGTCGCGGTTTTTGTTGCCGGTACCACCGGTATTTTCAACGTTGGTTACAGGAACACTTGTTAATGCCTGTTTGGCAATTGCTGTGGAACTGGTTGGGTTATCTCCTACGGCAGTTATTAGCATAATTGCGCCGGTTGTTGCTTATACTCAAGGAATGTTACCGCTGCCGGTTTTCATTATTCCGATAGCCTTGGCAAATTTCTTGTATATTGTAGTTCTTCGTACAGGTATACACTGGAATCGGTTGTTGGCTATTGGAACGGCGGCTATTGTGAAATCTGCGGTTTTATATTTAGTGTTTGCGTGGCTCTTAACTTTGATAAATATCAATCCTAAAGTTGCAGCCGGAGTATTGTTTATAATGAGTTGGCCTCAATTATTTACGGCTATAGCAGGTGGGAGCATCGCTTTGGTAGTAGTTAAACGAATTAAATATTTGATTTAAAAGAGACGAGTTAGCAAATAACCATTATGCCGAAGCCATTCCCGGTGCTGTTTGTAGTTGGCATCTGATTGAGCCACCAGCTGCCAATAGGTGGCGGAGTGGTTGAAAATTTTAATATGGCATAGTTCGTGGATTATCAGATAATCAATTACTTCGGGTGGAGCCATAATAATTTGCCAATTGTAGTTAATATTTCCGCTGGGAGAAGCACTTCCCCAGCGGGTTTTTTGTTGTCGAATTGAAATATGTCTGGGTCTGACGGAGATTTTTTCAGCCCAATAATTGGTTCGAACTGCCAAATATTCGGTGGCTGCGTTAATATACCATTGACGGAGGGTGTTGAAAAGCACCTCAGGCTGGTTGAACTGTGCGATTGGCAGGTAGATAGTGATAGTTTGTCCATTTAATGTTAGGCTTGGACGTGTTATGCTGATGGGGATAATATTAAGCGTCATTGCTTCGCCTAGATAAAGGATTTGTGCGCCATTTGTAAGCGTGGAATTGATATGACAATCAGCAAGAGTAGCTAATTGTTTGAGGTGGCTGATAATCCATGCGGCTTTGGCTTTGAGAACATCTTCTATTTGGTTTAGCGGAAAGTTGCTAGGAAGCGTTATTTGAATCAGTCCTGGTGGAACTACTTTGAGTTGGAGCGTTTTACGGCGGCTGCTATATTTTAGAGTATAAGCAATGATCGTGTTGTTCAAAGTAATGGTTTGCATCAATCAAGTCCTTTTCGGTTATTATTGATCAGTAATAAAACGGCAAAAGTTATACACAAAACATATAATAACTTGTTGACAAAAAAAAATAAAATGATATAATCATAAATGTCGTCAATTGAATATTGCCCGGGTGGCGGAATGGCAGACGCGGAAGACTCAAAATCTTTTGTTGGCAACAACGTGGGGGTTCAAGTCCCTTCCCGGGCACCAGTAATTTTGGAATTGACCTGTGTAAAGAAAACTTTGCACAGGTTTTTTATAATACACTCATGGTAACATAATTGACTGACGTTGACAAATGGTGTGCTTTGAATATAATAAAAAGCTTTTGCTAGTCAGGCAAAAGTTGGCTGTATTTATGTAATCAAATTGAAAGAGAGAGGTAGTATGGATTTTACTACGGTTATGAATCAGGTTGTAATGATTTTTCTTATTATGTTAGTTGGAGTTTGGTGTACTAAACAAAAAATATTAAATCAGGAAATAAATAAGGGACTGTGTGATTTATTAATAAATATTACTATTCCTTGCACGATTATTTCATCCTTTAATCAAGAGTTGTCGTCTCGCGCTCTAATTGAAGCAGTGTATGTGCTGATCTTTGCCTTTGTTAGTCATAGTTTAAGTATATTAATCGGGTATATTTTGTATCGTAAATACCAGCCGCCAATTAGAAAAGTACTTTGGTTTATTACCATGTTCTCTAATTGCGGGTTCATGGGATTTCCGCTGTTGGAAAGTGTTTTTGGCAAGATCGGTATATTTTATGGCTCAGTGTACTTAGGGGTAGCAAATTTATTTACCTGGACTTTCGGTCAGATTATATTTACCGGTAAACATGATGTTAATTCTTTAAAAAAAGCCTTACTCAATCCGGGGATTACGGCAATCTTTATTGGGGTAGTTATATTTTTTTCCCCGGTGAAGCCCCCAGTAGCAGTTATTAAAGTAATCGACATGATCGGTTTATTAACAACACCGTTAGCGATGATTATTATTGGAGTTATGCTAGCCGAAGTAAATTATAAAGAGCTGTTGTGTGGGTGGCATATTTATTATGGTACAGCGGTAAGGTTATTGCTTATGCCGATATTGACAATAGTGACGTTGAAGAGTCTGGGAGTTGGAGGTGCTGTGCTTGGCGTTTGTATGATGGTTACCGCTATGCCTGCGGCGTCAATAACGGTAATTTTTGCGGAAATGTTTGACGGGGATGCGATATTTGCATCAAAAATTGTAGTTGTATCTACGGCATTATCTATTATAACGATTCCGTTAATGACCTTGCTATTATAATTCGGTAAAACGAACAAATCCTGCATTGAAAAAATGCAGGATTTGTTCGTAAGCGAATCATCTTTAGCAGACTAGCCAAGATGGGTAATTCATAACTAAAGCCCAAATTTTGCACTTTATATTGAAAGGTTGTTTCAATACCATGCACAATCCACTTGTTACGACCAGTCTGCCAAAGATGATTCGCTTAATTAACAGTCTAAAAGAACAATAAAAACACCCTACCCGAAAAGCGAGCAGGGGTAATAATTAGGTGTACCCGAGCATCTCTTCTTTTCGTGGTAGAAGGCGAACCAGTTTCCCAGTGCACCCTGTGGATTTAAAAATCCAGGCCAGCATACCATAGATAACTCATTAGGTAGGTTGGCTCGAAGAAATGAAAATTATTCATAGTTTCACAATTAATATCTTACGATATTTTTTACGTTAAGGCAAGATGTTTGCCGATTTACAGTAGTGACATTGTCGTAAGTTAATCGGCAGCTGGTAATAACAAATGCAATATCTTGAGAGAGAGAGTAAGTGAAGCTTTAATCGTACAAAAAAAATATAAAAACTAGTTTACTTTTTAAAAACGTTATGTTAAAATGAACATACAAGTTGCGCTGATGAACTTGTTGTAGTAGATAAGTGAATATAGTTTTTAATTCCTTGTTTACGGAAAAATGCCCGGGTGGCGGAATGGCAGACGCGGAAGACTCAAAATCTTTTGTTGGCAACAACGTGGGGGTTCAAGTCCCTTCCCGGGCACCAAAATGAAGTATAAGGTTCGCAGTTTACTGTGGACCTTTTTTGTTTTCTTGGCTGTGGTAGTTGTTATACTAGCGTTAGTTTATAAATTAAGGGTGGGGGAAATGTGAAGAAATTTACTAATTGCGGGGTAAAAGTACTTTACATAATTCTTTTGATAATAGTTTTGTATGTTCCTAATGTAGTGGTAGCAGCAAGTGCCAAATCAATTCCGGTGTTGGTTTATCACCGAGTGGGAGATACTGCTGATGCTCTGACGGTAAAACCGGAAAAGTTACGCGGGGATTTGATAAATCTTAAAAATAATGGCTATCAAACAATTTCTTTAAAAGTTTTTGAAGAATATATGTCCGGAAAGGATGTTGAACTTCCGGATAAGCCGATATTGGTTACTTTTGATGATTCGTATCAGGACAACTATGAGAATGCTTTTCCTATATTAAAAGAAAATCAGTGCGTGGCTACTTTTTTTGTTATAACTTGGCTGGTTGATCGTAATCAAGATCGTTTAACTTCAGCTGAAATAAAAGCAATGGCTGCTGCCGGGATGAGTTTTGGTTCACATACAGTATCGCACACGGTTTTAGTTGATAAACCTGATTTTTGGGTGCAAAATGAGTTGGCCTATTCAAAACAGTTTTTAGAAGAGTTGCTTGGGACACCGATATGCAGTGTGGCCTATCCTGAGGGGAAATTTAATGCCAATACTATAAAAATAGCGATTGAGCAAGGATATTCTACTGGGTTTACTGTTGAGCCTGGTAAAAGTACGAGACAAACAGCACCGTTTAAGGTTTGCCGGATACCGGTATTTTCCTATACTCTAGATGTTGTTAAAGCAATAAATAATGCGCCGGACTAATTTGAATATATAAAAAGACTTACAGTTCAAAAGGGCTGTAAGTCTTTTAGTTTTGTACCGATTTAGATGCCAAAGGCAATGTATGTATTATTTTTTGCAATAAAAAATAAAGGCTGGTGGCAGGTTCATTGGAACAAATTGAACATTAACTTCGCGAAAATGATTTTTGAGAAGTTTTCTCATTTGTAAAGTGTATTGATAACCAATATAAATGCCGCCAGGCTTAAGCGAGTTATTTATTGCTTCCATAATATCTTGCCGCAGCGATTTCGGAAAATTTGAGAATGGTAAACCGGATATTATACAATCAGCTTGTGGTAATTGATGCTGTTTTAATAACTGGTCAAGTTTTTCCGCTTTGGAACCGTGGAAAAATGTTGGGTAACTTTCTTGCAGTATTTTCCGCATTTCAAAGTCTTTTTCCACAAGCAGTACTTTGCAAGAGTCTTTTTTGTACTTGGCGATTACTTCCGTAAAGACGCCACTCCCTGCACCTAGTTCTATGATGGTTTCAACTTCATTCCAAGCGATATTGGACAATGCTTTATTGATTAAAAAGGACGAGCTAGGCGTGATACTGCCGATTTGTTGAGGATGGAGAATAAATTTGTAAAGAAAAGCAGCCCTGGATGTTAGCAAATTCATTATCTCCTTGCAGTTAAATTTAAAATAAGACCGACTTATACACTTACTAAGTTAGGTCATAGCATGCTACTCCTTCCTCAAAAGCTTTTAAGGAATATTAAGATATTAAACATATTCCTGATTTAACTTTGGGTAACTGCCTAAATAATTTTAAATAGGAATTGTAATTATTTATTATGAAATGTAACTAAAAATATGGGTATTTTTGCATAAATCTGACTTAGTTAAATATTCGCTTTATATAAAAAAAATCCTTTAAAAGTATTAGGATTTTATGCGAATATAAAACAATAATGGTAAAATATTCTTGACTATTAAGTCATGTCGAGATATGATGAATTTGGTAAAATTGTTTTATATTGGGTAAATGTAACTATTTGTGGTAATTAAATAAGGTCGGTTTTGTAGATCAGTAGAGCGAATAAGTTTTACTGAACTTATTTTTTGTCCAAGACTTTTTCGGATAGGAAAAGTAGTCTGTTCCAGAATAGTTTAAGTAAGAATTTCAGCAGAGGGAGGTAGTTATAATGCAGTTTAGACTTCGTGTAAAAATTATGTTAGCATTTTTTGTACTTATTGTGCTTTCGTGCAGTGTATTAGGCTATATTTCTTACCATAAAGCAAGTGTAGCATTAAGAAGTGCTATAGAGGAAAAGCTTCAAAATATGGTTGAAAGTACGGCTGATAACGTTAACTCCAGTATTGAGGATACTGCGAAAATGCTGGAAATGTCTAGTCATTCTAGTGACTTTATTCTTGCTGCCGCTAGTGGGGATGGTAATGTTGCTGGCAGTGTGGCAAAAAAGTTAAAAGCGGCTGATGATGAACTTATTGAAGATGTTTGGGTGGCCAGGGCCGACGGCCAGATTGTGGCTAGCGCAACCGGCTCGTCAGCTAATGTTAAAGATCTTACTTACTTTAATCAAGCCATGGGTGGCAAGGCGGCGATAAGTGAGGTTATTCTGTCTAAGGTCACTGGTAAAGCGGTCATTATTATCGTCAAGCCGCTTCTTCTCAATGGTAAGCCTGTTGGGGTTTTAGCGGCAAATATTAACTTTGAAAAATTAGCAAAGTCGGTTGCTGAGTTAAAAGCAGGGGATGAGGGGTATGGTTATATGCTGGATAAGCAAGGCCTTACCGTTTATCACCCGGATAAATCGAAAATTCTCAAAGAAAATATTTCGGAGAGTAAAGATGAACAGCTAGCGGCGCTTGGTAAAGCAATGTTATCAGGCAGCGCCGGTAGAATGGTCTATAGTTATAATGGATCTGAGAAACTTGTAGCATATGCGCCAGCGGGCAATTTTATTGTTGCTTTGAGTGATCCTGTTGATGAATATATGGCTCCGGCAAAAAGTATTTTAGCTGACAGTATGATTATTGAATTCTTAGCGATTATAATCGCGTTGGGGATAGCGTATTTTGTTTCTGGAATGATTGTAAAACCTATCGAGCGGTTAAGAGACTTGATGATGGCGGCAGGAAATGGCGATCTTACGGTAGTTAGTGCTTATCAGGCCAACGATGAAATTGGTGATCTTAGCCAGTCGTTTGATACGATGATTACAAGTCAGAGAAATATTGTTCGCGAAGTGCGCGCTGGCAGCGCTGGGTTGGCCAATGCGGCTGATGAAATGGCTTCATCGTCTCAAGAGGTTACAGCCGCAAGCGAGGAAGTTGCTGGCAGAATGCAAGTTCTTGCAAATGAGGCGGAAAATGGACAGTCGGCCATGAGCCAGGCAAAGGAACTGCTTGAGCATACGGTAAATCTTATTGAAGGAGCAAAATCTAAGGCGGAGTTGGCTACTACCGGGTCTAGAGCTACTTATTTGGCGGCTCAGGATGGGCGTACGAAGGTGAATGATGCAGTAAATAGTATGGTTGATATAAAGACGCAAACTGAAACTGCTAGTAGTATAATTACTGAGCTTAGTGAGTATTCGCAGCAGATAAGTAAGATTATTGACACGATAACAGCAATTGCCGATCAAACTAATCTTTTGGCGCTTAATGCGGCTATTGAGGCTGCCAGAGCTGGTGAACAAGGCCGCGGGTTTGCCGTTGTGGCAGAAGAAGTTCGTAAGCTTGCGGAAGAATCGAATGTAGGCGCAAAAGAAATTATGGCTTTAGTCGTTAAGGTTACTGATAAAACCGCTCAAGCTGTGGAGGAAATGTCCCATAGTATCACTAAAGTGGAAACTGGAGTGGTTACTGTGGGTGAAGCGGGCGAAGCCCTTGATAGGATATTAGGGGCAGTGCAGGATACGGTTGCAGAAATTCAAGGTATAAGTAAGGTTATTACTGAAGAAGTTATTGATGCAACGAAGATTACTGAGTGTATTGACAGCGTGGCCGGTATTATAAAAACTGTCGCGAATCATGCTGATGAAGTATTGGCTGGAAGCCAACAACAAGCTTCAGCCATGCAGTCGATAGCGGCATCGTCAGAAGAAACCAGTGCGTCGGCGGCTAGTCTCAAAAATATGGTTGAAACCTTTAAAGTATGAAAAATTAATTGAACTGAAAATAAAAAACCTTGATTTATAGGTGACGCGATGTCCTGTAAATCAAGGTTTTTTTGTTATTAACTGTAGTGAATTTTGGAATAAGCTGTATTAATGCTTGGCGTATATAATGCGGGTGGGATACGAAAAATAACCAAGAGAAAATAGGTCGATTTTAATCAGTAGGGGGAGCTTTTATGGAATTGAATGTAGACTCATTTAGGGATGAGTTTGTTACTAAAGCCGCGCAGATACACGGAAAACCGTTATCTGAGACTACGGATTGGGAACGTTATCAGGTATTGGCTATTCTTTTGCGAGAGCATATTGGTCAGCAATTGGATGTGGCTAAAAAACAGCAAAAAGGACAAAAAAAAGTTTATTATTTGTCCATAGAATTTTTGCTGGGCCGAATGTTGGATATGAATCTTATTAATTTGGGGATAAGGGATATAGCTAAAACGGCTCTGGCGGAATTGGGCCTTAGTCTTGAACATCTTGAAGAAGTAGAAGAAGATCCGGGTTTAGGTAATGGTGGATTAGGGCGGTTGGCAGCTTGTTATCTGGATTCTATGGCCGCTGCAGGTCTAGCTGGTAATGGATCAGTTATCCGTTATCGTTACGGATTTTTTGAACAAGATATTGTCAATGGATATCAAACTGAGATTCCTGATGACTGGCTGGCCAATGGATTTAATTGGGAGTTCAGACGTCGCGATGAAGCAGTGCAAGTGCGTTTTGGTGGTAATGTGCGCGCTGAAACTAATGGTAAACTAAGGTACTATCATGAAAATTACGAGTCCGTATTGGCGGTACCGTATGATGTCCCGATTTTGGGGTATCAAAATGGGATAATTAATACGCTTAGGTTGTGGAGTGCCGAGCCCAGTCCGCGTGAATATACTTGTGGACTAGATGGGCGGGATTGCCGAAAAGTTATAGCTGACAAACAAGCCGTTGAGAGTATTTCTGATGTTCTTTATCCTGATGATTCTTTTTATGAAGGTCGGGTTTTGCGGCTGAAACAGCAATATTTTTTGGTGTCTGCCAGCTTGCAGAGTATAATTAGCAGTATTAAGGCCGAAAAAAAATCGCTACGCAATTTAGCGGATTATGTGGCAATTCATATCAACGACACTCATCCGGCCTTGGCTGTTCCGGAATTGATGAGAATATTATTGGATGAAGAAGGGTTTGGGTGGGATGAGGCTTGGGATATTACAGTTAATACTTTGTCCTATACGAATCACACGGTATTGCCGGAAGCACTTGAAAAATGGCCGGTAGAAATGTTGAGCGGCCTTTTGCCGCGCATCTATATTATTATTAATGAGATAAATGAGCGCTTCTGTAAGGAGCTTTGGCAGCGTTGGCCAGAAGAATGGCAGTTAATACGGTCAATGGCAATAGTTGCCGATAATAATGTCCATATGGCTCATTTGGCTATTGTCGGCTGTCATAGTGTGAATGGAGTTGCTAAGATTCATACAGAAATTTTAAAAACCAAGGTAATGAATAGTTTCTATAATTTTTACCCGCTGAAATTTAACAATAAGACTAATGGAGTGACGCATCGCCGATGGTTGCTGAAAGCTAATCTTGATTTAGCCGGGTTAATCAGTAAAACGATCGGTCCGGAGTGGATACAATACCCGTGTAATTTATTGGAATTATTACGACATGATACCGACCGTGGATTTCAACAGCAGTTTAAAGCTATTAAACACCAGCATAAAGAAGTTCTGTGTCGGCGTATACGCCAAGAATGTGGCATTAAAGTTGATCCTGATTCTATCTTTGATTCGCACATAAAACGTATTCATGGTTATAAGCGTCAGACACTGAATGTATTTCATATTATGTATTTATATAATTGCTTAAAAAATAATCCTAAGTTAGAAATGTATCCGCGTACCTTTATTTTTGCTGGAAAGGCAGCGCCGGGATATTATCAGGCAAAAAAGACGATTAAGCTTATTAATTCCCTGGCTGATGTAATCAATAATGACCGCTCAATTAATGACAAAATAAAAGTGGTTTTTCTGGATAATTACAATGTATCGTTGGCGGAGCTGATTATTCCAGCTTCAGATGTTAGCGAACAGATTCCGACTGCCAGCCGTGAAGCTTGCGGTACTGGTAATATGAAATTTATGATGAATGGCGCAATCACGATTGGGACATTAGATGGTGCCAATATCGAAATGCTGAATGCTGTAGGCAAAGAAAATATTATTACCTTTGGATTAACTGCGGATGAGGTTTTAAATTATTATCAAAATGGCGGGTACTACTCACGGGAAATGTATGAACGTGATCCTCGCTTAAAACAGATTCTTGATCAATTAGTAAATGGCTTTTTCTCCTCGGTAGGCGCTGATGAATTTAGACCATTATTTGATGCTTTCTTAAATTATAACGATGAATATTTTGTACTCAAAGACTTTGATGCTTATGTTGATGCGCAAAAACAGCTGGAATCATGTTACAAGAATGAACAAAAATGGCTTAGTATGTGTACTCATAATATTGCTCATTCAGGCAAATTTGCCGGTGATCGGACTTTTGTCGAGTATGCTATGGATATCTGGAAGCTAAATCCAGAGCATGTTAAATGCTATTGTGCGACGAATGATGATTTCTCTAATATGCGTGACGGTTGTAAAAACTTGTCTAACCGGCGGCCTAAGATACCAAATTTGCCGAAAAGCGCTGCAGGCAAAGAAAATATGTTGGAGTTAAATTAACGTTTCTGGGGAGGAAAAACTAATGGTGGAAATCAGCAAACGACCAAGTTCGAAATATCGGAATAAAGGCATTGCTGTTAGTCCGGCTGTACCAGCTAAAGGTGAAACTGCAAAAGTGGTCTATAATGGGTTGCTGGTAAAAAACGGGGCTGACAAAATGTATGTACACGTTGGTTTTGGCTGCGATTGGCAAAAGGCTATGGAATATAAGATGGTTAAAACTTCCGCGGGCTTTGAAACAGGTATTCCGGTGACTATCGCTGATAATATGAATATGTGCTTTAAAGATAGTGCGGGAAATTGGGATAATAATTCTGGGAAAAATTACACTATTGATACTATATAAGAAAAGGGTTGCGCTTATATTTTACAGCGCAGCCCTTTTCGTAAAATGAGAAAAAGCGGAGTGATGTTTTCACTTCGCCTCAGACTGTAGACAACCCAAGAGCACCTGTTAAGAAATATAGATAATTGGCCGCTTTGTTCAAACCTAAAAATTACTGATGACAATATTGACCATACGGGACAAAAACGTTCCCGTGCCAGGGGTGCGGTGGCAAATTTCGGCAAGAATTATACCAGCCGACCCAATATTCAGCCCGTTAAGCTGGCAAATAACATGAGTTATTCATTCAAGCAAGTTGTATCAGATATTACGACTAATCGGGAAGAATATCGAGAAACACAAAAGCGCCGTACGCTTGCGTACAGTGCCTTTTGTCTACGGTCTGAGGCGGAGTGATATTTCACTTCGTCTTTATTTATGGTGCAACGAAAAAATTATTTAGCAGTGGGTTTGTTTTTTATCGCGCGTGCGGCTGAGCGAGTGACTAAGCCGCACGCGCCAATCGTATATTGGTTATCCTTGCCGAGGTGTTCGCCAGAGCCTTTCAAAATCTTCACCTCACTTTAAGCATTGTTTGGCTATTTACGATAACACTACTAGTTTGTTCGAAGCTGATCAAAACTATGAACATATAAAGGAGATAACTGTACGATTGCCGAAAAAACAATAAAAAGGTGTAGTCGTAATTTGAGGGGGGAGCTTGTTGCGATTTTTACATACAGCTGATTGGCATTTAGGCCGTATTTTCTATAATTTACATTTAACCGAGGATCAAGCTTTTGTGTTGGAACAGTTTGTAGATTTAGTGAAAGATACAAAGCCGGATGCGGTTATTATTGCTGGGGATGTTTACGATCGTTCAGTTCCGCCGCCGGAAGCAGTAAAACTGTTAGGCGAATTTTTGGCCCGGGTGGCAGTTGATAGCTCAGTACCGATTATTATGATCGCCGGAAATCATGATAGTCCGGAACGGCTTGGCTTTGGTGACCGGGTGTTAGCCCGCCAAAGACTTCATGTTATCGGTCAGGTAGTTGATA
The DNA here is from genome assembly GCA_017889625.1 of Bacillota bacterium. Lineage (GTDB taxonomy): Bacteria > Bacillota > Negativicutes > Sporomusales > CTSoil-080 > CTSoil-081. The sequence continues at coordinate 24,155 of JAGGAD010000019.1, forward strand.
AGGCCGCGCCGATAGTGCTGGAGGATAAGTATGGACCGGTATATTTTTGTCCTATTCCTTATGCCGAGCCAGCTGTTGTACGAGAAAGAACCGGTGAGACGGTAACCAATCATGGTGAGGCGTTAGAACTATTGCTTGGGCAGATGGATCAAATAGTTCCGCCTGCCTGCCGGCGGGTTGCGGTAGCACATGCCTATGTTGGCGGCGGTGAAGCCAGCGAATCAGAGCGTCCGTTAAGTATTGGTGGGATGGCAACAGTAGAGACAGGAATGTTTCAGCCGTTTAATTATGTGGCATTAGGCCATTTGCACCAAGCGCAAACGGTAGGGTTGCCGCAGGTTCGTTACTCTGGATCGCTCTTAAAATATTCTTTTTCTGAGGCTGATCACCGAAAAAGCGTGTCGTTGGTGGAACTGGATGCTGCTGGTAAGGCCACGGTTGAACCAATATCCCTTCGGCCACGGCGTGATGTTCGTTGCATACAAGGTTATTTAGCGGATGTTTTAGCCGCGGCGGCAGCGGATAAACAAGCGGATGATTATCTAATGGTTACACTCAAAGATAGCGGGGCCTTGTTAGATCCAATGGCTAAGCTTCGGCAGGTGTATCCGAATGTATTGCATTTCGAACGTAGTTATTTGGAAGTGGCTACGGCAATAACTACCAACCGTATTGACCATCGTCGGCAGGAAGAACGGGAGCTATTTGCTGATTTCTTTGCTCAAGTTACTGGTCAATCATTATCTGGCGGCGAAAGCGCGGTGCTTGACAAGCTGCTTACTGATTTTAATCGGCGGGAAAGAGAGGGCTAAGCGTGAAACCAATTGTTTTGAGTATTACTGCGTTTGGTCCGTATGCTGGGGTGGAGAAAGTGGACTTTCGCCGTATGGGTGAAAGGTCTTTTTTTCTTATTAATGGCCCTACCGGAGCGGGAAAAACAACTATTCTCGATGCGATGTGTTTTGCATTGTTTGGCAGAACCAGCGGTGAAATTCGTGAGGGCAAAGCGATGCGGAGCGATTATGTCGATCCGGCGGTGACTACGGAAGTGGTTTTTGACTTTTCCTTAGGGCTGGAATGTTACCGGGTTCGTCGAGTGCCTGAACAGGAAGTGCTGAAAAAGCGAGGGGTAGGGACAACTAAGCTATCACCGTCTGCGACACTCTGGCAGCGGACGGGCTTAGTCAATGATCAGGACGAGGGAAAAGTATTGGCTAATGATTGGCGTCGGGTTACCGACGCCGCTGAAAGTCTTTTAGGCTTTAAATACGAACAATTTCGTCAGGTGGTTATGTTGCCGCAGGGTGATTTTCGAAAATTGCTGTTGGCGGGATCGAAGGATCGGGAGAACATTTTAGCGACGTTGTTTCAGACTGAACTTTACCGAAGAGTGGAAGAATATTTTAAACTTTCGGCTAAGGAGTTAGCTGAACAAGTTAAGGAGCTTAATGCTAAACGGGAATGGACGCTCGAAGAGGCTCAAGCGGCCTCGGTCAGTGATATTGTCGAGCGATTAGCTAGTGAGCGGGAAAAAAGTGTGGAATTAACTGCTAAAAATAATGCGGCGCGGCAAGCATTAATAACGGCGCGAGATACATTGACTTTTTCTCAGCGGCTAAAAGCTGAATTTGATGACTTAAAGCAGGTTGAAAAAACATTAGTTGACCTTCAGGCTAAGAATGAATTGATGACCGTTAAGCGTCAGCAATTGGAACAAGCAAAAAGGGCGGCATTTTTAGCGGAGACAGCAGCTCATATTTACCAGCGACAGAATGAAATTGTTGAGACTAAACAAAAATTGGTGGCTCTCAGCCAAGCGTTAGTCAAAGCGGAAGAAACGGAAAAACAGGCTCGAGAACAATACCAGGCGGAGGAACTTCTAGTTACGGACAGGGAAGACGCTGTATTGTTGGTGACTAGGCTAATGGAATATGAGACTAAACTGACGGAGCTTAATGAAGCCCGGAAGGTATTTGTACAAGCGGACCGTTTGGCGTGTCAAGCAGATAAGGCGTGGGGAGAATGCCATACTTTTTTTACTAAACTGACGGCAGAAGTGGAAAAACAAAAAATAGAACGTGAACAACTTTATGCCGAGGCTGCGCAGGTAGCCGCGCTGGAGGCAGCTTGGCGGGAGAGTAACAATAAAGCTAAGTATCGGCAGGAGTTAGATGATTTACGCCGGCGATATGAAATAGAAAAACAAAGTCATGCTGAACTGCAACAAAGCTTTGAAGCCAAGGCGCAGGGGGTGACAATAGCGAAAAATGATCTTGAGGCTGCTCAAATGGCCTGGCGGTTGGGACAGGCGGCAGAATTGGCCGCTGGTTTAACTGATGGACAACCTTGTCCGGTTTGCGGGGCTGAGTGCCATCCGCATCCTGCGGAAAAAGCAGCAACCAGTCATTCGAATGCGGCTTTAGAGTTAGCTCAAGACAAGTTAAAACAAACTGAAAAAGAATTGGAAACTTTGCGCAGGCCGTTGAATGACTCGAAAATAGTGTTAGAGTCAATATTAATTGAAGGTAAGAAAATCCGGGAATTAGTAGGCTCTGATTTAGACAAGGAAGCTTCTAAGCTTAGCGCTGAAACTCAAAATATTCAGGGCCAGCTTAAAGCGGCGCAAGCGGCGGGGACGCTTTTGAGTAAATTGGAACAAGAATTAGAACGGAAAAAGGAACAGTTAAAAGTGTTGGAGAAAGAGCTTGTGACGTTGGAACAGAACAGCCGCAAGAATCAAGCAACCTTGGATGCTGCGAAGGCAGTACGTGATGAACGGGCAGCCTCGGTTCCGGAGAAATTTCAGCAAGATGGTCAATTAAAGAAAGAGCTCACGGCGGCGATTAGTAAAAGAGAACAATTGGCGGATAACTTAAGGGTTTGCCAAAAGGCGGCTCAAGCCAGTGCGATAGATTTGGAACGGGCCAAAACAGCAGTTGTAACAGGAAATGAAGCTTTGAGTAGTTTGTTAAATAGATTGGAAAAAGAACAAACTGACTTTTTATGTCGCATCAATGAAGCCGGGTTTAAAAGCGAGACTGAATTTTCTGATGCGCTTAAACCCCCGGCCCAGATTGAAAGTTTAGAAAATCAGCTTAAAGATTATGAAGAAAAGTTAATCTTAGCAAATGATCGTCATAAGCGGCTTAGTGAAAAAGTAAAAGACTTGCTAGAACCTGATATTGTCACGGCTACCGCTGCAGTTAAAGAGGCCGAAGCCATAGTAGAAGCTATTAACGGCGATATAGTCAGGTTAGAAACGCTGATAGTTAAAGCGGAGGAGTGGCTAAGCCAGCTAAAAAACCAAGAGGAACTGCTTGGCAGTATGGAAGGGAAATACGCCGTATTAGGGCACCTGGCGGAAGTCGCTAACGGGCAAAACGCATTACGGATAAGTTTTCATAGATTTGTATTGGCAGTACTGTTTGATGACTGTTTGCTTGCGGCCAACGCTAGACTGAGAAAAATGAGTCGTGGGCGTTATCGCCTTAAGCGGATGGCTGATGTCATTCACCGGGGAAGTGCGGGCGGTCTTGATATTGAAATTGAAGATAGTTATACGGGGGTTAGTCGCCATGTTAGTACTTTATCTGGCGGTGAAACATTCTTGGCATCACTGTCCCTTGCACTCGGATTAGCTGATGTTGTCCAAAGTTATTCTGGGGGAATTCATTTGGATACAATATTTGTTGATGAAGGATTTGGAACTCTTGATCCGGAGTCTTTGGAAATGGCCTTGCAAGCATTGACAGAACTACAACGGCGCGGGCGGCTGGTTGGGATAATTTCTCATGTGCCGGAACTAAAGGAACGGATTGAAGCCAGGCTTGAAATAGTACCAACTGAGTGCGGTAGTACTACTCGTTGGGTTGGTTTGGACTAAAATATGCTTATTATGGTAAAACAGTATATTAATGATTAGGAATGAACGGGCGGTATTTAGGGTGAATTGTCTTTTTAAGTTAGTCACAAAGTGAAAGAAAAAAATATCTGCTTTAAAAAAATGTAAAAACATAGTAGAAAACAAAAAAAAGTCAAATATTTAAATACTTGACTTTAATAAAGACACTGCTGTGAGGAATAATATGTCGAATTTGTGTATAGCTAAAAAGGTAATTAAACTGCTACTTGGCCGGGTTTTGGTTAGCGGCTTCGACATTAGCGTTAGTATAATAAAGATTTAATGTCGTAATTTTACGAAAACTATTTAACTGTATTTTGCAGGAGTTGCAAATATTTACAAGAAGATAACTAAGGCGAAGTGAAAAGTCGCTTTGGAGGTGGTAGCTTGTATTCTGCAGAAGCTTATGACAGCAATTATCTTTGTCAGGCAAGAGAAGAAGAATATCAAGATTACTTTGAATCAGCAAAAACAGGAATTATGTTTCTTGATGCTGGGTTAAGGGTGAAAAACTTAAACCGGGAAGTAGAGGCTATTTTTTGTATTGACCGGGCTCAAATTATTGGGAAAAGGGCCGATGTTGCTTTTCATCGGTTTGGCGATAAGTTTTTAAAAACATTTGCAATCTCAGAATACGACGACTTCTATACCACTACGGTCAGACTAAAGCTAAAGGATCATTTTGGTTATATTCATGTTGATAGCCTTAAACTTTGTGATGCCTGCGGCAGTCTTAATGGAATTATTATTATCATCCAGGATATTTCGGCAGTTCGGGCAACGATAAAGCAAATTCAGACAACGAAGATGCTGATGTCGCTGGGGGAACTTGCAGCGGGGGTTGCTCATCATGTACGGACTCCACTTACCACTATCAGCGGGTATCTTCAGGTAATGCTAGGTCGGATGGAAGATGACCGGCATGTAGTCAGACGTGAAGTCTTAGAAATGTTGCTTGATGAAGTTTCTTATATAAATAATGTTGTAAAAGAACTTATTTTATTTGCAAAACCGCCGATAAACAAGACACCAAATGTTAATATCAATCGTTTGTTAGAAGATGCGCTGCGACTGACTTTTAATGAACTTGGCGGCGAGAAAATTGAAATCGATAAACAAATGTCTGAAAACTTACCTGATATAACGGTTGATGCTAACTTGATGAAACAAGCAATGGTGAATATAATGCAAAATGCTTTGGAAGCAATGGCGGATAAGGGATCAATAAGTATTAGAACTTGGCTGCAGTCGGAACTTAACATGGTCGCAATTGCCATCAATGATACCGGGGCGGGGGTTTCCCCACAAATTTTGCATCGGGTTTTTGAACCATTTTATACTACGAAGCTCGAACGAATGGGCTTAGGGTTGCCGACTGCTCATCGTATTATCAGTGAACATAGTGGTTTTATCAATATTAATACCGGAGAAAAAGGTGGAACTAGAGTTCATATTTATCTTCCCATTATTGATGAACGGTTACGGTCAATTTCGGTAATGCACCAGCAAATTCTAAATTTACAGTAGCAAATAAAGTTGCGTCCTTTATGGACAGCAACTTTTTTGCTTAAGGTGTCAGTAATATTAGGCAGGCCCTTCTTCATATAAGTAATTGTTATTACCTGGGAAGAAGGGATGGTTTTGTATTTTGTTCGTGTAGTTGCCGCCATTATCGGTATTTTAGTTTTTGGTACAGTCAGATGGAGTTATGCCGATCCAGTTATTGTTGCTCCGGTCAGCATTATAGTTAATATTCCAAGTCGAACGCTCGAATACTACTCAGGTTCTGATCTGGTGAAAGTGTATCCAATTGCAATAGGTAAACCTTCGACTCCGACCCCGTTAGGGCAATTTTTTATTGAAGAAAAAGAGGAAGACCCTTGTTGGTATCCACCGGGAACTGGCAAAGTAGTCGCATCAGGTCCATACAATCCACTTGGATATAGGTGGATGGGGTTCTATTGTAACTATGGGATTCATGGTACGAATGCCCCGGCATCAATTGGTAATATGGTATCAAATGGCTGTATACGAATGCATGAAGAAGATGTGGAAGAACTGTATCCGAGAGTTCCGTATCATACTAAAGTAACGGTGGTTTACGAGCGGATAAAAGTTAGGCTGGATTCAAATAATCGAGTATCGCTGACTGTTTATCCGGATGTTTATGATTATCACGCTTTAAGTTTAAATGAGGTAAGAAGTATTCTAGATGGATATGGTGTCAACGGGTGGATTGGTGAAGATGAATTAAGCCGATTAATTAATGAAGAAGCAGGACAACCGTTGGTTATTGCAAAGACGCAGACGATTAAGGTTGACGAAAAAAAATTGGATGCTTATGCGGTAGTTGATGATAATAAATTATATGTTCCTGTGTGGCCGGTGGCGGTGGCATTAGGGTATGATTTGAACTGGAATGAAAAAACTAAGCAGGTAAAAGTTAGATCAGTTACTGCTTTAGGAATGGTAAAAGGTGATCGAATTTATATTAATGCTAATGATATTACAAAATTGTTTGAGGTTCATACTACTTGGAATCAAACTGAAAATGTTTTACTAATCAATTAGACTGGTCTGTGTTATAATATTTACGACATTTCGTAGAAAAAGTAGTTTACATACTGTTCTCAGTGCAACAACATAGTGGCCTAAAGTATAGCAGGCTGGCACCGCCAGCCTGCTATACTTTAGGCACTTGCTTAATAGCTTGTTGTAAGGTATTGATAAATGTGTTGTTGTTGATACATAACCTTTTAAGCTATTAAAAAAACTAGAAGGGTATTGTACCATGTTTAGCTAATATATTAAGGCTAGATAAAATTTCCTTAAGGTGGTGGGCAAATGCCCCTCAAATTTATACTCATTGATGGCAGTAGTCTGGTGCATAGAGCTTTTTATGCTTTACCACTCTTGACGACGGCGGCTGGACAATATACCAATGCTGTATATGGTTTTACAACGATGCTGATAAAAATTATTCAGAACTATAAACCTGACCGGATTGCGGTTGCTTTTGACAAGAGCCGGAAAACTTTCCGGACGGATATTTATCCTGAATATAAGGCTCAGCGCAAACCAACTCCCAACGAATTATCGGAGCAGTTTCAGCTGACACAGGAAGTTCTTGGTGCTTTTGGTATTGCGGTGATAGAAATAGCTGGCTTTGAGGCTGATGATATTATTGGTACATTGGCATGCAGGGCGGAAGAAAATGATTGTGAAGTGAATATTGTCACTGGTGACCGCGATGCCTTGCAACTTATTAGTCCATCAATAAAGGTGCTGTTAACCCGGAAGGGGATAACTGATGTGGAATTGATGGATCAACAAGCGATGGTTAATAAATATGGCGTTCAGGCGAAGCAGCTTATTGATATCAAGGGGTTAATGGGTGATGTTTCTGACAATATTCCTGGGGTACCGGGGGTTGGAGAAAAGACTGCCATAAAGCTTATTAATGAATTTGGCTCGGTGGAAGCTGTGCTTGAAAATATTGATAAAATTTCAGGAAAGAAACTTCAGCAGAATCTGCGTGAGTATAGTGAGTTAGCACTTTTGTCTAAAAAACTAGCTACCATTGAGTGCAACATGCCGCTGGAATTTGTTGTTGATAATTTTGTCATTACGCCTGACCTTGAAAAAGTGCACACATTATTAACAAATTTTGAATTTAAAAGTTTGCTGACAAAAATTGATAGTCTTTTTAATGAAATTAGTGTATCTGCATCCCCGGAGCTAGCCGTAATTCCTGCTACTTGCACTGTTCTTGAAGGGGCTGGCGAAATTAACGAATTTGTAACAAAAATGCGGTGCGTTGGATCCGTGGCAGTGAATTTTGCTGTTAGTGGATCGGCTGACAACACTATAATTGGTGTAGCAATGGCTGTTCACGGACAGGCGGCCTATATTCCGGCAGGTACTCCGGCCTGGAATGGAATACTGGAAATATTGGCCGATAAAAATGTTGCTAAGCTAATTTATAATGTAAAGGTAGTTTATGAATTATGTGCGGCTCAGGCTGTGAGTTTAGCAGGGGTAGTGTTTGATCCCTTAATTGCAGCTTACCTTTTGGATCCGACAGCTGCAGAGTATCAGGCTACGTTACTTTCAACCAAGTACTTAAATAAACCGGTGGGATGGCAGGACAAAGATTGCAGTGATAATAATCCTGTGCTTGTAGTGTGGTTTGCCCAGACTATCGCGGAACTCTATCTGGTTATGCCTGGTTTGCTTAACGCTGCTGGACTGGACAGGCTATATAATGATATAGAATTTCCCTTGACTGAAGTATTGGCAGTAATGGAAACAACAGGCATAAAGGTTGATGGCGATATGCTGAGAGTTATGTCACAAAATATTGCCGATAAGGTAGAAGTGTTACTTAAGGATATTTATCAGTTGGCGGAAGAACAATTTAATGTTAACTCCACAAAACAATTGGGAGTTATATTGTTTGATAAGCTTAAGTTGCCAGTAATAAAAAAGACGAAGACAGGCTATTCTACCGACGCCGAGGTTTTGGAAAAGCTGGCAGGTGAGCATCCATTAATTGATAAACTTTTAGAGTACCGAATGTTGACCAAGCTGAAGTCGACCTATTTAGACGGTATAAGCCAGCTTATCAGTGCTAAGACCGGACGCTTGCATACCAGCTTTAATCAAACTGTTACGGCTACCGGCAGACTTAGTAGTTCGGAGCCGAACCTTCAGAACATTCCAGTCCGTACAGATATTGGCCGAAAAATTCGCGAGTTGTTTGTCCCCGGCGAGGGTTTCGCTTATCTTATGTCTGCCGATTATTCGCAGATTGAGCTAAGAGTATTGGCACATATGGCCGGTGATGAAGTTTTGTTGGGGGCTTTCCGTGATAATAAAGATATTCATAAGACTACGGCTTCGGAGGTATTTGGTGTGCCGGAAAGCGAAGTCACTGGCGAGATGCGCTCAAGGGCCAAAGCCGTAAACTTTGGTATTGTCTATGGTATTAGTGATTATGGTTTATCGAGAGATATAGGAGTTAGTCGTAAAGAAGCGGGGAGGTATATTGACAGCTATTTTGACCGTTATCCAGCAGTTAAAGCATATATTGATCGCATGGTTGCTGATGCACGCCAAGATGGTTATGTTACCACTTTGTTCGGTCGGCGGCGGTATCTACCGGAAATACACAGCTCGAATTTTAACCAACGTTCTTTTGCGGAGCGTACAGCAATGAATACTCCCATCCAAGGAACAGCAGCGGATATTATAAAAAAAGCTATGCTTGATGTTTATCGCCGCTTAATCAGTGAGGGTTTGAAGAGCAGGATAATATTGCAGGTACATGATGAACTTGTTCTTGAAGTAGCGGAAGATGAAAAAGAAAAAGTTGCCATTTTAGTTAAATCAGCGATGGAAGAAGCAGTTAACTTGGCGGTTCCGCTTACCACTGAGGTAAAGATAGGCGTAAATTGGGCTCAAGCAAAATAATGGAGGTATATTATGCCAGAAATGCCTGAAGTGGAAACGATTCGTCGGACACTGGCGGATAAAGTAGTTGGAAATAAAATAGCTAATGTTGAGATGTTATTGCCGCGCCTTATAAAGTGGCCGTCGGCTCATGAATTTCAGGCCCTAGTTACTAACAGGACGATAAAGAGCCTGGAACGGCGTGGAAAATATCTCTTGTTTTATTTTGATAGCGACTTGGTGATGGTTGTTCATTTAAGAATGACGGGCCGGATTTATTACTCATCGGTAGTCGAACAGGATGATAGATTCATTCGGATTATATTTAGTTTTGATAATGGAGCAGCTTTGTTTTATGCCGATAGCCGTACGCTAGGGACTTTATATGTTATGCCAACCAATGAACTTTGGCGGATTAACGGGTTAGCTAAATTAGGCCCTGAGCCGATGTCGCCTGAATTTACCCTTGAATATTTTCAACAAATTCTGGCCAAACGAAAAGGAAAAATTAAGTCTTTGCTGTTAAATCAGCAGATTATCGGGGGCTTAGGAAACATTTATGTAGATGAAAGTCTATTCCTGGCGGGAGTACGTCCAGAACGGAATGCCGCTAGTCTTGCTGCTGAAGAGTCTAACCGGCTATATCAAGCGATAAATAAAGTAATTGAACAAGGCATAAATTATGGAGGAACAACTTTCCGTGATTATCGTGATGGTGAGGGCAAGCGTGGTGAAAATCAATACCATCTTAACGTGTATGGACGAGAAAATCAGCCCTGCAAAACCTGTGGAACTTTGATCGCTAAAACAGAAGTTGGTGGACGTGGTACCCACTATTGTCCGCATTGCCAGCAATAGGAGGCAGTAATGGTAGTTGTTGGTTTGACGGGCGGGATTGCCTGTGGAAAAAGTACCGTCAGCAATATCATGGAAAATTTTGGGGCAGTCATTATTGATGCTGACAAGTTAGCGCGGCAGGTGGTCGAACCTGGTCAGCCAGCATGGCGGCTGATTGTTGAGTGGTTGGGACAGGGATTTTTGGCTGATAATCAAGAACTTGACCGCAAGAAACTGGGGGAACTAGTTTTTTCTGATGATGTGGCAAGATTGCGATTAGAAGAAATAACTCATCCGTGCATCAAGGCGGTAATATTTAATAGCCTTGCCATTGCGGGGGATAATGGCTATAAAGTGGCAGTACTCGATGTGCCGCTGCTTTTTGAAACAGGATGGAATAAGCATACCGACATTAATTGGTTGGTATGGGTTGATAGAAAAACTCAATTGGAACGCCTTATTAAGCGGGATAACTTGACTATTTCCCAGGCCGAAAGCCGGATAGCTGCGCAAATGAGTCTTGAACAAAAACTTCGATTAGCAGACATTGTAATTGATAACAGCAAAAGTGTTGAAGATACCTGGCGGCAAGTTAATGAGGCATGGCACCAACTTATATTTGTTGCACAAAATAATGTTTAATAAGCATTATTCGACATTAATACACATAAATATTGTAGAAAAGTGTTTAAAAGTGAGTGATTATTTTGCGTTGTTTAACCTGGCTGAAAGCTTTGGCGGTATTAGTAACGCTGGCGGCAGTTACAGGGTATTTAACTTATAACAGTGAATGGTTTCAAAAAAAATACATATATCCATTTCCTCATCAAGAAATTATTTACCACTATGCACTGCAAAATCAAGTTGACCCGTTTTTGACGGCAGCAGTTATTAAAGCTGAAAGCAAATTTGTATCAAATGCTAAATCAATTAAGGGAGCTGTCGGTTTGATGCAAATGATGCCAGAAACGGCACGGTGGGTAGCTGAACAATCCGATTATAAAGGTTTTTATGATGGACAGCTCTATGATCCTGAAGTAAGTATTTGCTTTGGTACGTGGTACTTGGCGTCGCTTAAAAATGAGTTTAATAATAATGAAGTTTTAGTATTAGCAGCATATAATGGCGGTCGGGGAAATGTTAAGCAATGGATGAAGCAATATGGATGGTCGGATGACTTTTATCAGATAGAGGAAATCCCGTTTAAGGAAACTAGAGATTATGTTCGTAAGGTACTAGAGGCGAGGTTGCGTTATCAAATGCTTTATGGGAAATAGCTTTTCGAAAGAATGGGCTGTAACACTAAGTTTTCTGAACTGCTCCCCGTCGTCAAGTAGACAATGAAATAAGGAAAAAATTCCTTGTGCTAGCATCCCTGAAAAATGGGATGCTAGCAGTTTTTTTATGCGGCTAAATACATCTCATGTTTTTCACATGGAGTCAAGACGCCAAGATTTCGTTGTACCCATTTTGTGGTGTAATAAATTACGTAACGTTTAATCATGTCAACTAAAGATTTTCTAGCCCTAAAACGTTTTCTGCCAATACTGTTATCGCTTCAAAATTCCCCAAAAACATGCTACCCACCAGCATAATAGGATGTTTTTTGTAATACTATAGTGATTGACAAAATGAAAAGGGTGGTATATCATAATAGCAATGATAATGATTATCAATATCGTATTAGAGGGGCGATAAAATATATGGCTAAAATGTTAAATCAGCTGAAGCCGGGCGATGTTGGCATTGTGTGTCGGGTAATTGGTAATGGGGCGGTTAAACGTCGGCTATTAGATATGGGCCTTGTCGCCGGGACTCCGGTTAAGGTGCAAAAATATGCACCGTTAGGTGATCCGATGGAAATAAAGGTAAAGAATTTCAACCTTTCTTTGCGTAAAGCAGAAGCGGCGTTGATCGAACTGTCTTAACCCCGGTAACGGTATAATAAGTGTTAATTTTTGACGATAACTTGCACTAAAGAATGCGATAAGTATAGGTATAGCGATAGGGGGAAAAAAATGGGGAACCATCATGTGATAGTGGCGTTAGCGGGTAATCCTAATTCCGGGAAAACCACGATTTTTAATAATATAACTGGCTCGCACCAGCGGGTAGGAAATTATCCCGGTGTAACTGTAGAAAGGCGCGAAGGAGTTCGCCGGTTTAAAGACCGCGAGTTGCTTTTTTTAGATTTGCCGGGAACCTACAGCTTGACGGCGCATTCTCAAGATGAAGTAGTAGCCAGAACCGCCATCATCAATGAAACACCGGATCTTATTGTCAATGTTTTGGATGCTTCTAATTTAGACCGGAATATGTATTTGGCGCTGCAATTATTGGAATTGGAACGACCGGTAATTTTAGCCCTCAATATGGTTGATATGGCTGAAAAACGTGGCTTGAAGCTAAATGTAGCTTTGTTAAGTCAAAAACTCGGTACTCCGATAGTGAAAATGGTAGGTCGCCATAACCGGGGAACTAGGCAACTATTAGAAACAGTTATTAATGTTGCTGATGAACAAGCTTGTAATGAGTTTAGGTTGGATTATGGGGCTGAGGTTGAACGAGCAATTGCTGAGATAAATTCAGGGTTTAACGCTACTGCTGACTTAAAATATCCCCGGCGCTGGTTAGCGATTAAACTTTTGGAAAATGATGAAGAAATTCGTGCAATTGTTGGTCAATTGCCACAAACGGAGAACTTATTGGCAGTTGTCGATCAGGCCCGTGATGATTTATATACGCAATTTGGGGAGGCACCGGAGTTTGTTATTACTGAGTGTCGCTATCGATTTATTAGTGCGGTTTGCAATGAGGTAATAAGCTCTGAGGGAGAATGGGTGCAGACGGCTTCGGATAAAATCGACCGTGTATTGACCAACCGCTTAATTGGGCTGCCGATATTTTTTGGGATCATGTGGCTGTTGTTTCAAATTGTATTTACTATTGGTCAATATCCTCAAGGGTGGATTGAGCAAGGGGTTGCCATATTTAGTGGTTTGATTAGTACATATATGCCAGATGGTGAACTAAAGTCGTTGGTTGTGGATGGGATTATCGGTGGCGTCGGCGGAGTGCTTACTTTTCTTCCTAATATATTATTGTTATTCTTAGGCATAGCATTATTAGAAGACAGCGGCTATATGGCCCGAGCTGCTTTTGTTATGGATAGAATCATGAAAGCGGTTGGCCTGCATGGTAAAGCATTTATTCCGCTGCTCGTTGGCTTTGGTTGTAATGTTCCGGCCATCATGGGAACTCGCACTTTAGAAAACCCGCGTGATCGATTGGTAACAATTTTAGTAGCACCGATGATGAGTTGCAGTGCTCGACTGCCGATATATACGCTTCTTATTGCCGCATTCTTTTCGCCAGAACTAGCGGGAACGATATTATTTGCGATATATTTATTGGGTGTTGTGTTGGCTATTGTGATGGCGAAACTTTTCCGCAAAGTGCTTTTCCCAGGGGAAACAGAAACGTTTGTTATGGAAATGCCTGCTTATCATATGCCGACAATTAGAAGCATTGTTATCCATATGTGGGAACGGAGTATGCTGTACCTTAAGAAGGCAGGGACCTTAATTTTGGCGGCTTCCATTTTGGTTTGGTTTATGGTGAGCTACCCAAGTGACGTATCATATAGTCGCGATTATGATCAGGCTAAAGTACAAACTGAGGTAAATTATTCATTTTTAATTAATGATGAAGTTTTTACACCGCTCCATATTAGGATGGTTGAAGAAAATGTAGACTTTTCAAAAATGGTTGATAAACTTAAAGTGCTTGACGAACAAGGAAAAAATGATCCTGACGAAATTCAAACAAAACAAGGAAAATTGGAACAAGCTAACCCGGAGATATATACATTTGCCTCTAAGTACTGGGCATTGGAAAAAAAACGAGATGATGATATTGAAGCTTTAGATAAAGCTCAGGCCTCGGAAAAATTAGCTGGCAGTTATGCCGGACAATTCGGGAAAATCGTCGAGCCGGTTTTAAAGCCGCTGGGGTTTGATTGGAAGATTGGTGTGGGCTTATTTGCTGCAGTGGCGGCCAAGGAAGTTTTAGTTAGTACTCTAGGTACGATCTATAGTGTTGGTGGAGTGGGTGGGGATTCGGCAGCACTAGGTGAGGTGTTGGCGGCAGATCCAACCTTTAGCCCGTTAGTTGCGTGTTCGTTAATTGTCTTTACGCTACTATATTCGCCATGTTTGGCAGCACTAGCCGTAGTACGGCGTGAAACAAATTCTTGGAAATGGACTATTTTTACATCGGTTTACTCAACTATATTGGCATGGGTTATGGCTTTCCTGATTTTTCAAATTGGAACACTGCTAGGGATTGGTTTGTAAAAGATAGGAGCGTTGTGTATGGAAAAATTGGTAATTGTAATAATTGGAATTTTAGCGCTGGTATATGTTGTCTATATGTTATGGCGTAATCTGTCTGGTAAAGCCGGTTGTAATTGCGCTAACAAAGGCTCATGCTGTTCTACTAATAATTGTTGCGCAGCTCATCATTTAAAAAAATCGGAGCAGTAAAATAAGACAAAAACAGTGGCATTTTATTAAGCTGATTTATAAGGTGTCATTATCACAAGTTATACACAACTAGTAAAAAATCATGTTGACATTTTGTTATGAATTGATATAATAATATCTGTTGGTAATAGTGAGTTCTACTGAAAAAGTTCAGTATGCGGTCGTGGCGGAACGGCAGACGCGCTAGCCTCAGGAGCTAGTG
>JAGGAD010000073.1 GCA_017889625.1 Bacillota bacterium
AGCTCTGTAATAGGAGGGAGTATAAGATAATGGTTACAGCAATTATTGCTGCAGCTGGACAAGGAAAACGGATGGAAAGGGGAATAAACAAAGTGTTTATTCCCCTTCTTAATCGTCCGGTTTTGGTTCGAAGCGTGATTAGTGTTTTGGATTGTTCTGATGTGGACAACCTGATTGTGATAGTGGGGCCTGGAGAAGAAGATGAAGTAAGGGTGCTGCTAGAAAAAATGGCGTTAACTAAGAGTTGGCAAGTTGTGCTTGGCGGGAGTGAGCGGCAGTATTCCATTGCTAACGCATTGAAGGCAGTTCCGGCTGCGGCTGATGGAGCGGCAGTTTTGGCGGTGCCGGTAAAGGATACTATTAAAACTGTAGATGGTGAGGGTGAAGTTTTAAGGACTCTTGATCGCAGTGAACTATGGGCTATTCAAACTCCGCAGGTTTTTTCGGCAACGCTTTTGAAACAGGCATATTATATTGCGGCAAAGGATGGTTTTTTGGGGACGGATGACTCGTCACTGGTAGAGCGGGTTGGAGTTAAAGTTAAGGTTGTAAAGGGGCGTTATGACAATTTAAAAATTACGACACCGGAAGATTTGGTAATAGCTGAAGCGCTGATTAGAAAGGATGAAAAGTCGTTGCAACGGGTAGGAATGGGTTATGATGTACATCAATTGGTAGTTGGGCGCAAACTTATTCTTGGAGGAATAGACGTACCTTTTGCTAAAGGGTTGGCGGGACATTCGGATGCTGACGTGCTTGTACATGCAATAATGGATTCTCTTTTGGGGGCGGCAGCGTTAGGCGACATTGGGGGACATTTTCCTGATAGTGATAGTAAGTACAAGGGGATGTCAAGTCTGGTACTGTTGGCGACTGTTCGGCAGCTTATTGAAAGTCGAGGTTGGAAAACTGGTAATATTGATGCGATAGTTGTGGCGGAACGGCCTAAGCTGGCATCTTTTATCCCGGCTATGAATAAAAATATTGCTGAAGTATTAGGGGTGGATGTAGATCAAATTAATGTTAAAGCGACAACCACTGAACAATTAGGGTTTGCTGGCCGGGGCGAAGGGATCGAGGCTCATGCAATTGCTTATATTGTTCGTGGGTAATGATGTATGAATAAAAGTGAAAGGTTGGAACATAATATGATTCATCCCTAATTTATTTCGGGGGGAATATTATGTTTAAGTTTACTTTAGCCTTAGTCTTTAGCGTTATATTATGCTGGTCAAGACCGTCTGAAGCGGCAGATGTTAAATTTGATATTAGTTTGGCCCGGTTAAATGATGGTACGGTTTGTGGAGAATTAATTCGCAATAATCAAGTTGTTTGGCGGGTGGTAATTTTTAGTGATGGGGTCAGGGCTGTAGCAGGGAATATTGATGCTAATACCATTATTGTGGTTCCTGATATCGTCGATGGCTTATTTTTATTAAAGGTGTACAATCAGTAGCGCTTGCCGCGATGGCAGGTGCTTCTGTGCTTTGACAGATAACTTTTGGTTTGCTAAATAGAAGATTATGCATTAAAATAGCAGAAGATAAATGCTAGGCTTGCTAAGGTTCAGGGAGGGAAATATATGGATAAACAACAAATGCGATTAAGATTTGCACCTAGCCCCACCGGGCCGTTTCATATTGGCGGTGCGCGTTCGGCATTGTTTAATTGGTTAATTGCAAGAAAATATGGTGGTAAATTGGTATTGCGCATTGAAGATACTGATTTGGAACGGTCTTCCAGGCAGTCGGAGGAAAATATTAAAGAGGCGTTAAAATGGCTGGGAATTAGTTGGGATGAAGGCATTGATGTTGGTGGCGAATATGGCCCATATCGTCAGACCGAGCGGCTGACATTGTATAGTCAATATACAACGCAGCTGTTAGAAAATGATCAGGCGTATTATTGCTACTGCAGTGAGGAAGAATTAGAGGTTGAACGTCAGCAGCAGATGACGAAGGGTGAAACACCGCATTATTCTGGTCGGTGTCGGCATTTGTCGGAGGGCGAACGTAGCCAGCTTGAAATGGAGGGGCGTAAGCCTGTTGTTCGGTTTAGGGTCCCGGAAAATCAGGAAATAGTTATAAACGACATTGTACGTGGTACGGTTACTTTTGAATCTAATGGCATCGGTGACTTTGTCATTGTTAAGTCGGATGGTATTCCAGTGTACAATTATGCGGTAGTGCTTGATGATGCATTGATGAAGATCACCCATGTTATTCGGGCGGAGGAACATCTGTCTAACACTCCGCGGCAGGTATTGATCTATCAGGCATTAGGGTTGACTACGCCAGTGTTTGGCCATATTTCACTTATCCTTGGTGCTGATCGCAGCAAAATGAGTAAGCGCCATGGTGCTACAGCGGTGGAACAATACCGTAATCGTGGTTATTTGCCTGAAGCAGTAGTGAATTTTTTGGCGCTTTTAGGTTGGTCGCCTACTGGTGACCAAGAAATATTTTCAGTTGATGAATTGATTGGTGCATTTTCGATGGAACGCTTGGCAAAAAATCCCGCGGTCTTTGATATTGATAAACTAAACTGGTTGAATGCACATTATATTCGTAAAGCTAGCCCAGATTCAATATTAGAGCTTGCACTTCCGCATTTAGTGGAAGCTGGCTTTGTTAAGATACCGATAAGTTCAGAAGAACGGGTATGGCTAACGTCGGTAGTTGCTACTGTACAAGAGTACATAAGTTATGCAGCGCAGGTGGTAGAACATGCTGCTATCAAGCGGTACTAAAAAGCATTACCAAAGAACTGAAATTGGGTGGCAAAAAAGTATATATGCCGATAAGAGTTGCGCTTACTGGGCAAATGCATGGCCCAGACTTGCCGCGAATAATTGTTTTGATGGGAAAAGAAAAAGTATTTAGTCTCTTAGAGGGGACGCTTAATACTGTGATTGGCTAATTGACAGTAGTACTTGGCACTATGTACAATAGTATTGAGGGAACTATTTTCCCTATTCGTTTTAAATATTTATAATTGCTAGGATCGGGAGAAGTAATTGTAAGCCGCTCTTCAGAGAAGCATTACCAAGGCTGCGAGTGATGCTGGGAAAGGCGCAACGAAATGCACCCGGGAGCAGGATGATCGAACAAAAGTAGGTTGTCCCGGTGGCCTCCGTTAATAGGCTGAGATGAAAAAGTCTCATAAGTGAGGTGTTAATACACCTAACCAGAGTGGAACCACGGGCCACCGTCTCTGAACAGACGGCGGCCTTTTTGTATTGGTTAATGTTGGGGGGGAAAAATGGTGTTTGATGGTTTGAAAAAAGATATTCAAGTTGTTTTTGATCGTGATCCGGCTGCCAAAAGTACAGTCGAAGTATTATTCTGTTATCCGGGGCTGCATGTCATTTGGTTTCACCGTTTAGCACATCGCCTATATAAACGCGGCTGGGTATTGTTGCCGCGGTTACTTTCGAATACTGCTCGATTTCTTACGGGTATCGAAATTCATCCGGGGGCAACTATTGGCGAGGGATTATTTATTGATCACGGTATGGGGGTTGTTATTGGTGAAACTGCTGAAATTGGCAATAATGTAACTTTATATCAAGGAGTAACTTTGGGCGGGACAGGAAAAGAAAAAGGAAAGCGCCACCCGACTGTTGGCAATAATGTGGTTATTGCTACTGGTGCCAAGGTACTTGGCTCATTCAAAGTAGGGAATAACTCTAAAATTGGGGCGGGTTCAGTGGTTCTGAGCGAAGTACCGCCTAATTCTACTGTGGTAGGTATTCCTGGCAAGGTAGTTGTTAAGAACGGTTATAAAGTTAGCGACGGTAGGAATGAAGTGGATTTAGCTCATGATGTATTGCCTGATCCTGAAGGAGAAATGCTGATGTGTTTGCAACGGCATATCAATAGGCTAGAACAGCGGTTTATCCAGTTAGAAGGAGAGATGAAAGCTAGTGACAATAAAGGTATTCAATAGTCTGACCAACCAAAAAGAGGAGTTTAAACCAATTGAAGAAGGAAAGATAAAAATATATGTTTGCGGGGTAACTCCTTATAATCATCCGCATCTTGGTAATGCCAGACCGCCGGTAACCTGGGATGTTATTGATCGCTATCTTGAAATGCGTGGATATCAGGTGTATCATGTGCAAAACTTTACCGACGTTGATGATAAAATTATTAAGGCGGCTAGCGTGGAAGGGGTAAGTTGGAAGTCAATCGCGGATAGATATATTGCTGCTTATTTTGAGGTTATGGATATGCTTAATGTCCGCCGCGCTAATCTCTATCCCCGAGTATCAGAAAATATGGCTGAGATTATTAATATTGTGCAAAGACTTATTGAAAAAGGTTTTGCATATTTGGTCGACGGGGACGTTTACTATGCTGTAGAGAAATTTTCTGGTTATGGCAAGTTGAGTGGACGGGAATTAGAGGATATGAAGGCTGGAGCTAGGGTAGAGGTTGATGACCGGAAAAACCATCCAATGGATTTTGCGCTATGGAAAAAGGCAAAACCAGGTGAACCGTCGTGGACTAGCCCGTGGGGTGAAGGGCGACCGGGCTGGCATATTGAATGTTCGGCGATGTCGCTTAAGTATTTGGGCGAAGAGTTTGATTTGCATGGTGGTGGCAGTGACTTGATTTTTCCGCATCATGAAAATGAAATTGCTCAGTCGGAAGCCTGTACGGGTACGACGCCTTTTGTTCATTATTGGTTGCACAATGGTTTTATTACGGTGAATCAAGAAAAAATGAGTAAATCATTGGGTAACTTTTTCTTGGTTAAAGATATATTGAATCACTATCCGGCGGAAGCGGTTAGGTTTTTTATACTTAGTACTCATTATCGTAGTCCGCTGAACTTTAGTGATGAACAACTTGAGGACTCAGTTCGTGGGTTGGGTCGATTGACAAGTGCGGCAGATAATTTGACTTATTTAGTGCAAACTGAGATAAATAAAGGGCGTGGCCCGGAAAATGAAAAACTTTTATCGGCTGCGGTTAGAACTAAAGAAAATTTTATTGCTGCTATGGATGATGATTTTAATACGGCGCTGGCGATTAGTGCCATGTTTGGACTAGCAAAAGAAATCAATATATTTTATAGTGGGGTAATGGCAGGAAAGTTTACTAACGATGACGAAACTTTAGCCCAAGTTCAGGCACTTTATCGCGAAATGGCGGAGGTTTTGGGTTTGTCGCTAAAATCTGAAATGACGGCAAATACAATAGCTGATTCGGCTATTGCGGATACGAATCAAACGGTAGGTAAGCTTTTAGATCTTATTGTTTCAATTCGCCAGGAAGCCCGTAAAAATAAAAATTGGGCTATTGCGGATAATATTAGGGATAGCTTGGGAGAATTGGGATATATCATAGAAGACTCGCCTCAGGGTGCAAGGTGGAAAAAACAATGAAATTTGATCAATTTGAGTTTTTAGCAAGAAAAACTTTTGGCCGGTTTGCCGAGGATAAGCCGGAGACCAGGTTTGCGGACGTTCGGCCTGAGCGGCTCCCTCCATTGGTGTTAGCTTATATTGGTGATGCGGTATTTAATTTATATGTACGGAATAGGTTGCTTAGTTTTGAACAGAGTCATGTAAGAATTTTGCATAACCACGGAGCTAAAATGGTTTCTGCTACCTTGCAGGCCTATGCTTTGCGCCAGATTGAACAAGAGTTGACGCAAGCGGAGTTGGATATTATCCGGCGGGGGCGTAATGCTAAATCGAGTGTTCCCAAGAGCGCGTCGGTAGGGGATTATCGATCGAGCACAGGCTTTGAAGCATTGTTAGGTTTTTTGTTTCTTTCGGGTAATCAAGAACGGGTAAACGACATTTCTGAACGGTGTTTTGCAATTATTTCCCGGAAATTAACGAATATAGACGAGAATAAGGATGATAAAAAATGATAGTGAAATTAATTTGTCATACGCCGGAGCCTGATCGCGTGGCGGCTGCCGCGGCCAGGTTGTGTTATTCGCCTATTGGAGCACAGGCGTTATTGGAAAAGATGTCTGATGCCGAGGCGGCGAAACTTGTAGCTAAGCTTGTAGCTACCGGCCATTTATCTACAGTGGAGCATGTAAGTTTTACTTTTGCTATTGAAGGTGTGTCTAGGGTGCTAACGCACCAATTGGTGCGTCATCGGATAGCTTCTTACTCTCAACAATCGCAACGATATGTGAAGGAACATGATTTTGAATATATAGTGCCGCCGTCGGTGGCAAATAATCCGGTGGCTGTTGCTAAATTCGAGGCATTAATGGATAATATTAGAAAATCTTACGATGAATTGGTAGCAATGGGGGTTCATCAGGAGGATGCCCGGTATTGTTTGGCTAATGCAACAGAGACTAAGATTGTAGTTACCATGAATGCTAGAGCGCTACATAACTTTTTCGCACTTAGGTGTTGCAACCGGGCTCATTGGGAAATTCGGCGCCTGGCAAATAAAATGCTACTTGAAGTGCAGAAAGTAGCACCTGAACTGTTTAAAAAGGCTGGTCCGACCTGTGTTACAGCAAATTATTGCAGTGAAGGCAATTTGTCATGTGGACGATTGGCTGCCATGAAGTCTGATGCATAAACCGGGGATATCCCCGGTTTTATTACCATAATCCATTAAAGTTGAGTGAAACTCGGGGGATAACCATTAATAATTTTTTTGAGGGAGGTAGCCCAATGTCTGAAGATTTTGTTGCTGGACGTAATAGTGTTCTCGAAGCGTTAAAGGGTGGCAGGACAATTAATAAGTTGCTGGTAACTAAAGGCGAACGTCAAGGATCATTTAAGGAAATCGTTGGCGTGGCCCGAGCGCAAGGCCTTGTGATTCAAGAGGTTGATCAGGCTAAACTAGACGGATTGACCAATGGTGTTCGTCATCAAGGTGTTGTTGCTATGATATCGCCGGTGAAGTATGTTGAAATTGAAGACATTCTTGATAATGCGGAACGACGTAATGAACAGCCATTTATTATATTACTGGATGAGATCGAAGATCCCCACAATGTAGGAGCTATACTTAGGACGGCTGAGGCCGCTGGTGTACATGGAGTGCTTATTCCCAAACGACGTAGTTGCCCGTTGTCTGCTACGGTGGCTAAAACTTCAGCTGGTGCAATAGAATATGTTCCTGTAGCACGGATTGGAAATGTGGCTCAGACGATTGAACAGCTTAAGAAGGCGGGGCTATGGGTAGTTGGCGCTGATATGGATGGCGAAAAAAATTACTATCAAGCAGAACTTGGTGGGCCAGTACTTTTGGTGGTTGGCAGTGAAGGCCGGGGCCTGGGGCGATTGACTAAGGCGGCCTGTGATTTTCTCGTGAAGATTCCGATGAGGGGGAAGGTTTCATCGCTTAACGCATCGGTAGCTTGTTCGTTGTTACTTTATGAAATTTTTCGGCAAAGAGAGTCAAATGTATGAAAAGTCAGCGGTGGCTTTTAATAGTGGCTATCGCTATGGCTGTCACCGCTATTGGTGGCTTTTTGATTTATCAACTCAATTGGCCAATGGTATATGGTGGAATAACCCTTGAGGGGGCGCCGATAGGCGGAAAAACGCATGAGGAACTGGTTCAATTGCTTAAAACCTGGCAACAAGAACGGCGTAATCATAAAGTTGAGATGGTTTATGGCGAAAAAAAATTTCGGCTTGATGCGAGTGAGATTGATTATGATCTTGATGTTGAGGCCACGGTTGTTGAGGTTTGGAATTTTGGTCGTTATGGTTCACTAGCGGAACGTCTGAGCAGTATTTGGACTGCAAACCATAAAGGTTATAATGTTTTTGTACATACGTCGTATGATGAGGCTAAATTGGCCGGTGTTGTCGAAAAATGGCGACAGTTGATTGATCGTTTGCCACGTAATGCTACGTTAAGCCTTTTTGACGGCGTAGTTGTACCAGATGAAGAAGGGCGACGCTTGGAAATAGAAACTGTAAAAAAATCGGTGGTGGAAGCTTTGGGGGGGACAGACGCTGTTTTGCTGTTACCAGTTACCCCATTGTATCCGCAATTGACAAAAGGTGAACTGGAGGCGGCTGGACTTAAGCTAATACTAGCCCAATTTACCACATATTTTGATTCTACTAATGTTAACCGAAGTGCTAATGTTGCGCTGGCAGCCAATAAAATTAATGGCTATATTATTTATCCGGGACAAATATTTTCCTTTAATGAGATAGTCGGGCCTAGGGAAAAACAATTTGGGTTTATGGAAGCGCTGGAGATCGTGGATGGCGAGATGGTGCCAGGAATCGGCGGCGGGGTATGTCAAGTGTCATCTACGTTGTATAATGCGGTGTTGTTAGCAAATTTAGCAATTGTTGAGCGGACTAATCATTCTAAACCACTGGGCTATGTGGGGTTAGGCAGGGATGCGACAGTGTATTATGATACTCTTGATTTTAAGTTCGTCAATAATACTGTTTCGCCAATAATGGTGGTAGCTGAAGTCCGGGGGGATGCTTTGGCGGTAGCGGTCATTGGAGAAAAAGCTATGACCGAGCAGATTAAAATTTTGTCGGTTGATCGTCGGGTAATTATGCCAACTGTTGTAACAATCCCTGATGCTGCTTTTGCGGTTGGGGAATCGAAAGTAGAAAAAACGGGGACGCCAGGTTATGAAATTACGACTATCAGAGTATCTTATGTCGATGGGGCTGAGGTCAACCGTGAAGTAGTGGCTAAAGACAGCTATTCTCCTGATGACACGGTTATTCGTGTTGGTATTAGTAAAGAGAAAAGGCCGCCTCAGGCAAAAATTAAACCTAAACAGCGGGTGGAGGAAAATTAAGTGGCCGATTTTATGCTGGTGGATGGCTATAATGTTCTTAATGCTTGGCCAGAGCTAGTGGCGTTAAAAGAAAATTTTGAGCATGCCAGAGATAAGTTGGTGGACATTCTTTCAGATTATGGCTCATATAAAGGCTATAATATTATCATTGTTTTTGATGCTCATTCTATAGCCGGTGGGAGCGCTATTATTGAAGTTGTACCTGGGCGTCTTCAAGTTGTTTTTACTAAAGAAAGCGAAACAGCGGATAGTTATATAGAGAAGTTGGCATATCAGTTGGTCCGGCGGGGGGAAGCTGTTTATGTTGTTACTTCAGATTGGGCGCAGCAACTGACTATCTTAGGGGTTGGGGCATGGCGCATTCCGGCGAGGGAACTTCGCAGTGAAGTACTGAAGATAAATAGACGTTTACGCAATGATTATTATGAATCGCCATTGAATCATCGGCGAAGAGAAATAGGTGGCTGCATTGATAGGAATATTATGGTAAAACTTGACGAGATGAGGCGTCGTCACTGATTTGATCATCCTAATAATAGCTTGACTACAAAGTGCTGGTGGGGTATAATTTCAATGTAAAAAGGTGTGTATACACGCGGGTGCAAATTAAGCGCACTAATGGTTTTAGTGCACTTTCTTTTTACGTGTGGTTAGTAATTTTAAAAGTGGGGGCGATTTGATGCGGGCTAATACCCAACGCGACGTTTACATTTGTTTTGAAGATATGACTGATGAACAAATCGTAATCGATGCCAAGGATAATGACAACACTGTCGCACAGGAGTATTTGATTAATAAGTACCGCAATTTCGTCCGCGCCAAAGCCAGATCGTATTTTCTTATTGGGGCTGATCGGGAGGATATTATCCAAGAAGGAATGATCGGCTTATATAAGGCCATTCGGGATTTTCGCAATGATAAGCTCGCATCATTTCGGGCGTTTGCCGAGCTTTGCGTTACGCGTCAAATCATTACAGCTATAAAAACAGCAACTAGGCAGAAACATATTCCGCTTAATTCGTATGTTTCATTGAATAAGCCTATTTATGATGAAGACTCTGATCGTACGCTGTTAGATGTGCTTTCAGGTTCAAAGATTGCCGATCCGGAAGAACTCGTTATCAGCAGGGAAGAGTTTATTGATATTGAGGAAAAAATGGGTGAAATCCTCAGCGACCTGGAATGGAAGGTGCTGATGTCTTACCTTGATGGCAAGTCTTATCAAGAGATTGCGGCTGAACTTGATCGACATGTAAAATCTATTGATAACGCTTTGCAACGAGTGAAACGTAAATTGGAACGGTATCTTGAAAACCGTGGTGATGATTCAGATGTTGGTGGCTTATATAATGGTTTGTCTGGATTGAATAAAGAAATTATGGACGAATTGAAGGGCTTCGACAGTAAACGAGGCAATTAAGATGATGTTAAATTTGTAGGTGTGAAGAGGATACTTGACCTTTTTAAGGGGGAGTATCCTCTTGTAGTTTGTAGTTATTGAAAGGCATGCCGTTAAATCATTGGGGCTATACATGAAAAAAGCGTTGGACACCGAAACTATAACCGGGATGTTTAGCAGGAGGCTATGGCGGTGAAAGATTTGGGGGGGCTTGTATTTACTGTAGTAGCCACTATGACGGTTTTGATTGCTGCATGGTCGGTAATGGGCAAACGTCATGTGGGTGAAATGAGCGCTGCTGATTTTGCGGTATCTGTTACCGCTGGAACAGTCGCTGGAGTCGGTATTGCTGATTCACGCATTGAGGTTGGACGTGTTTTAATTGCACTGGGGTTGTTGGGGTTAGTTCAGCTAGTGTTAAGCTGGATTTCGTTAAAGTCACGTTCGGTATATAAAAAAATAGGGGCGGAGTCGGTTGTATTGATAGAAGATGGGCAAATCATTAAAGCCAATCTTCGTAAAGTACGCTTGACTATCGAAATGTTATTGCAATTATTACGGGAAAAAGGAGTCTTTGATATAACCGAAGTTGAATTAGCAGTACTCGAAGCGACTGGTAGGCTAAGTGTTTTAAAAAAAGCTGAGTTTTTACCGCTAAAGCCTAGTCAAGTTGATATTTGTGTAGCTGGAAACAGTATCCTTTATCCTGTTATTGTGGAGGGTAAACTTGAAGAAAAAGCGCTTAGTGGGCTAGGGTGTACAGAAGAACAAATAAAAGCGTTACGACGGCAATGCAATGACACCATTGATGAAATATTTGTAGCATTTATGGACAAAAATCACCGTATTCATGTTGTCAAGGAAGGTGTAAAGGAAAAAGGGACTTTTTTACATTGATCAATGCATAGTGGGCAGTAATGTGATTATAGTATATAGGTGTGATGTTAATTTATTTAAGGGGGCGGTAGGTAGTGACTGACAATATAATAGCGGTTATTATTGGAATTGTAGAAGGTTTGACTGAATTCCTGCCGATATCTTCGACAGGACATATGATTTTAGCAGGATCTGTGCTAGGCTTTGAGGGTGAGCGGGCGAAGGTTTTTGAAGTCTTTATTCAACTGGGAGCAATTCTAGCAGTTTTGCTTTTATATAAGGACAAATTCAAACGAATGTTGGATTTCAGGAGGCTTAGTTTAACAGGTAACTTGTCAGCTGTTCATGTGGCGGTTGCCATTATTCCGGTGATGGTGGTCGGATATATATTGCATCGGCCAATTAAAGAACATCTGTTTTCTCCATGGACGGTTATTATCGGGCTGGTTTTTGGGGGCATATTGATGTTGGTGGCCGAAAAATTTTCGGGACGATCAAAAATTAGGACGTTGGAATCAATATCTATTCGACAAGCTCTATTTGTAGGGCTGTTTCAAATTCTATCATTGTGGCCGGGTTTTTCACGCTCGGGATCAACTATTGCCGGTGGGCTGTTTTTTGGATTAAGCCGTACTGTAGCGGCAGAGTTTTCATTTATTGTTGCTGTACCACTTATGTTTGTAGCCTGTATTTATGATTTGCTAAAAACATTAGGCCAATTAAATGCTGGTGACTTACAAATGATTGCTATTGGTTTTGTAGTGTCGTTTATTGTTGCTTATGGATCAATTGTTTGGTTTTTAAGATTTTTGAATGGTTCAAGTTTGGCATCGTTTGCGTACTATCGATTTATATTGGCTATTTTGTCATATTTTTACTTTTTGCGCAACTAAATTTAAATATTTAGGGTATTATCCATAAAATTACTATTGCCAATATAATGATAGTGTGATAAAATTACAATCTGTCAGGCTATATTAAGATAAACAATAGTAAGTGATGAATTAATGACGAAGTTGTTAAAGAGCCTATTGACATAACAAATATATTATTATATAATAAAACTCGTTATGTGAGATAGTTAAAAGTGCTGGTGTAGCTCAATTGGTAGAGCAGCTGACTTGTAATCAGCAGGTTGGGGGTTCAATTCCTCTCGCCAGCTCC
>JAGGAD010000020.1 GCA_017889625.1 Bacillota bacterium
CCGACGGATTTTAAGTCCGTTGCGTCTGCCTGTTCCGCCACCCCGGCATGTATTTGTTGTTTCGTTCAGGAACATTATTAGTATACAATAGGTTTATGAAATTTGCAATACCTTTTTTCTATGTAAACTATATTTTTTTATTTTAAAGTTTCACGCCGGCATTGTCCGCAAACTTATGTAAAGATGTGTAGTGGCAGAACTATGAATTCTGCCACTACAAAACTATCGCTTTTACTTTTATTTAAGTACTGCCCCGGTATTAGCTGAAGTTACCATTCTAGCATAACGAGCCAAATAGCCTGTCGTTATTTTTGGCGTTGGTTTTACCCAAGCAGCTTTACGTTTTGCCAATTCTTCGTCACTAACCTTAACATTCAACTTACGGCCTGGTATATCTATCGCAATTAGATCGCCTTCATTAATTAGAGCAATCGTACCGCATTCTGCTGCTTCTGGCGAAATATGTCCGATACACGCCCCTCTGGTTGCTCCGCTGAACCGTCCATCGGTAAGCAACGCCACCTTTAAGCCCATGCCCGTAATTACTGCCGTAGGATTAAGCATCTCTCTCATCCCCGGTCCACCTTTAGGTCCTTCGTAACGAATAACTACAACATCGCCATCTTTAATTTTCTTGGCCAAAATAGCTTCAATTGCATCATCTTCAGAATCAAACACGCGAGCAGTACCTTCAAATACCAACATATCATCAGCTACCGCGCTTTCCTTAACCACCGCGCCATCTGGAGCAAGATTGCCCTTAAGAATAGCAATCCCCCCCGTCTTGCGATATGGATCTTCAACCGTATGAATAACATCCGGCCGTAAAATCGCGGCATTTTTTATCCGATCAGCCATTGTACCCTGGACGGTGATGACGTCAGTATGTATATTACCAGTCTTAGCCAGTTCCTTCATAACTGCCGAAATACCGCCCGCTTCATTTAAATCTTGCAAATGATGGATACCACCAGGGCTGAGTTTAGTAACATATGGCATGCTGGCACTAATTTTATCAAACAGTTCCAGCGGTAATTCCAAGCCTACTTCATGAGCAATAGCCGGTAAATGCAAGACCGTGTTACTAGAACCGCCAATCCCCATATCAACAGCGATTGCATTTTCAAAAGCCTTCATCGTCATAATATCGCGAGGACGAATATTCTTCGCCACCAATTCAACAGCCACTGCCCCCGCATTTTTCGCCAAAGCCCGTCTAGCTCCACTGTAAGCAGCTGGGATAGTACCATTGCCAGGCAAGCCCATTCCCAGAGCTTCCGTTAAACAGTTCATTGTATTAGCCGTAAATAAACCAGAACAAGATCCACAGCCAGGACAAGCGGCTTGTTCCATCTTATCCATTTCTTCGGCACTAATTTTCCCGGCTTCATAAAGTCCAGCAGCTTCAAACATACTGCTCAAGCTAACATCTTTGCCACCATAACGACCAGCCAGCATCGGGCCACCGCTAACAAAAACCGCAGGCACATTAAGCCTTGCCGCCGCCATCAGCATACCGGGAATTATTTTATCACAATTTGGAATCAATACTAAGCCGTCAAAAGCATGTGCTATTGCCATCGATTCAGTTGAATCAGCGATTAACTCGCGGCTGGCTAAAGAGTACTTCATTCCTTCGTGCCCCATTGCAATGCCATCACAAATACCGATAGCAGGAAACTCCACTGGCGTGCCGCCGGCAGCTGCCACCCCAAGTTTTACAGCTTCAGCTATTTCTCTGAGATGAAAGTGTCCAGGAATAATCTCATTAAAAGAATTTACAATACCAATAAGCGGCTTGTCCAAATCCTCTGGACGATAACCCATTGCATAAAATAACGAGCGGTGAGCCGCCCGAGTCGAACCCTTCTTGACAACATTGCTCTTCATTGACATCTCCCTTTCCTGACCTAATTAAAATTTATTTCTCAGCGAATTCGCCGGACAACCCTATCTTTCTCAATCATTAGCTGCCTCGCAATAGAACAATTGCATTTTTTGTATATGCAACAAAGAGCCACCCTATAAGGTGACTCGTTCATATTTTTTTTTGGAGGCGGCACCCAGATTTGAACTGGGGGATAAAGGTTTTGCAGACCTCTGCCTTACCACTTGGCTATGCCGCCAAATTGAATGGAGCGGAAGACGAGATTCGAACTCGCGACCCTCGCCTTGGCAAGGCGATGCTCTACCACTGAGCTACTTCCGCAACTGGTGCCGCAGGGCGGAATCGAACCGTCGACACGAGGATTTTCAGTCCTCTGCTCTACCGACTGAGCTACCGCGGCAAAATAACTAAAATGGCGACCCCGAACGGATTTGAACCGTCGATCTCCGCCGTGACAGGGCGGCATGTTAGACCACTACACCACGGGGCCATTAACTACTGCATAATATAGTATACATAATATAACGGTTTCTGTCAACTATCTTCTATTGTTGTAAAATATTAGTTCCTTTACAACTAAAAAGCCGACTTAACCTTATACCACATTTACCTGTCGCAATTGCT
Organism: Bacillota bacterium; assembly: GCA_017889625.1. Lineage (GTDB taxonomy): Bacteria > Bacillota > Negativicutes > Sporomusales > CTSoil-080 > CTSoil-081. The sequence continues at coordinate 2,513 of JAGGAD010000020.1, forward strand.
ACGAAAATCATTATACCATCTAGTTTAACAAAGTCAATACTTATTTTGCTTATTTGTGTTTAGTTAGGACATTTTCGATGATTTCTATAACATTTTCCGGTTCAAATGGTTTAACAATAAAATCCATCGCCCCAGCATCAATCGCTTCCGTTACTACATCCTTCTGACCTATCGCACTAACCATAACGATATGGGCTTTAGGATCTCGGGCCAAAATCTCCCTAACTGCAGAAACTCCATCAAGTTCAGGCATTGTTATATCCATAGTAACAACATCTGGCTTCAAGTTCTGATAAAGCGTTACTGCCTCCCGGCCATTACCAGCTTCACCAACAATCGTATGTCCATTTCCCACAAGTATCTTCTTAACCATCATCCGCATGAACATTGAATCATCACAAACCAGTATCTTCGCCATTATAACACTCCCTATTATCAAGCAGTCCCGCCATTTTATAAACTTCAAAAAAATGATGTGTTGGTCCTACACCCATTCCCAACTTAAAGCCATGGCTAATTGCCATCGTAATATAACGCTTCGCTTCACTAACCGCAGCTTCTACACTAAACCCCTTCGCTAAGCCTGCCGCAATCGCCGCGGAAAAAGTACACCCGGTACCATGAGTATTAATACTATTAATCCGTTTATTACTGAACGCGGTAAACTTTTTACCATCATATAAAATGTCACAGGCATCACCCGCAAGATGGCCACCTTTAATTAGCACATAGCGTGGCCCAAGTTTTTTCAATTTAACCGCCGCCGCTTCCATTGAGGCTCGGTCATTAACTTGAAACCCAACAATTTCTGCGGCCTCCGGAAGATTAGGGGTCACTACCCAAGTAAGCGGAAAGAGTCTTTTTATCATCGTTTCAACCGCTTCCTGCTTTAAAAGACACTTACCATTCTTTGAGGTCATAACCGTATCCAACACCAACCGTTTAACCCCATGCCTGTTTAAGGCCTCAGCCACAGCCTCAACTATGACCGTGCTAGACAACATTCCTATTTTTAAAGCATCTACCTTAATATCACTGCACACCGCATCAATCTGGGCAGTAATGATTTCCTGGTCCAGCTCTCTAATCTTGGTAACTCCGCAAGTATTCTGAGCCGTTACTGCTGTTATTGCACTCATCCCAAAGACGCCTAACGCAGCAAAAGTCTTCAAATCTGCCTGGATCCCAGCACCACCACCCGAATCAGATCCAGCAATTGTCAACGCAGTCTTAATATCCATTATTCCTCACTATCAGCCGATATCATACGACGCAGCGACTCCAGTTCCGGCACAAGATTATTTTCAAGTTTATTCGCCAGATCATCCAGTTGCCTTGCATCAAAAAGTACTGTCATCATCGGGGTCATTTTAGGTCTAAGTTCACCAAAAAATTCGTCTCGAAAAACATTGTAATAAATGATTAGATTACTAGCAGCACTAAAGTCACTATAATCAAGCACGATGTATGAACCATTTATCATCTTTACAGCCTGACTAGGGCTAATAAAAAGTTCAAATCCTACCGCTTTAGCAGGTAGCTTAGCTATATACGGCCATTCAAGAATCTGCTTTTCCCGAAAAATACTTTCATAATGCTGCTTACCGCCCAATTCATTGAGGGTATCTTCCAGCCGGGTTTTTAGGGTTTCTTCCAATGCCTCAAGATTACCAACAATATAATTGATATCGTAATACTCAGTCATCCCGACCTTTATCCGTACCAAATAATCCTTCGTAAGGTTATCATATAGTAATGAAAGGCTTCGTCTCTTTTCATTATTTGAGTAGGAAAATATATTATACTGTTCACCTAATTGATTTTTCTCGACTCCCAAAGTAAAACCCGCCCACGTTTTTGGCAAACTCTCCATAAACGTCCATTTATCTACCGTTTCAACAATTTCATCCATTATCACTCATCCGCTCTCTCAGGTATATATCTTACTATTATCCACTAAAAGCTAAGCAAATTCAAGTATTAAAATGAAGATATACCAAGACATTACCGACAATTATCAGAATAACTTTTAATTATTTATATTATGTTTACCCCATTCGCTCATCGCATTCAGAATCGGAATTAGTGTCTGTCCTTTTTCCGAAAGAGAATACTCTACTTTAGGCGGAATTTGATGATATTCCTTACGATGGATGAGATCATATTCCACCAATTCTTTAAGCTGCTGACTAAGCATTTTATGCGTAATTCCACCAACGCTTCGCTTAAGGTCACCATAACGCAGTACCCCGTGATTAGTCAAATGCCACAAAATAATAGCCTTCCATTTTCCGCCCATTATAGATAATACATATGTTAATGGACAATTTGATTTTTCCTCAGTATAGGCTTCCATATTCCCCCTACTTTCTATATGTATAGTATCTAACAAAAAAGTGCATACTTTATTTATTTCTAATATATTATATAATTTTAGTAACAGAACGCAATAGGAGGAATCATAATGTCTAATGATACCTTAAAAACAATTAAAAGTCGGCGGGCCATTCGAAGCTTCACCACCGAACAAATTAAAGACGCCGAGTTGCAGACGATTCTCGAAGCTGCCCGGTACGCGCCTTCCGCTATGAACCGCCAGCTTTGGCACTTCACAGTTATTCAGGATCAAACCTTGCTCAAGGATATGACAGCCACAACTAAAAAAGACGCGATTAAAACCGCGCCTGACTTTATGCAGGAAAGAATGAAATCAGATACTTTCAGTTTCTGGCACAACGCCCCAACGGTAATCATTATTTCCGGCGCTGACGAAAACCGGTTTGCCGCTACCGACTGCGCTAATGCAACTTATAGCATGATGCTTGCTGCTGAATCGCTAAAAATCGGTACTTGCTGGATCGCCTCGGGCATGATGCTTTTCGAAACAGCAAACGCCCAAGCGTATAAAGAACGGCTTAAGATTCCAGCAGGCTATACCCCGCTTTATTCCATAGCCGTCGGCTATATTAATGGTGATGAACCAGCCTTTCCCGAACGCAAAGCTGACGTTGTCACCTATTTTAAATAATACATATAATTTTTTAACCCAACTTTCCAACCAGCCTTGGCCTATACAAGCCAAGGCTGGTTTATTCTTTCCCAGACTAATCGCCATACTTTCGTCACCTCAAAAACCGCCCCCACATAGAATATTGAAAAATCAACTTACATTAACGGGAGATGATGCCATGCCCAAACCACCTATCGATTATCCTGATGATTATTCGGATCATTACCCGCCCCGGATCGCGGTGGCCATCCTCAAAAGCGGCCCTTTAGCCCCCAATCTTAAAGGCCGCGTGTTTTTTACTACTGTCCCCGGAGGCACCGAAGTCCTAGTCGAAGTTTCAGGCCTGCCACCCTACCACCCAGCTGAAGGCAACCAACCCCAGGTTGGCCCCCACGGCTTCCACATTCATGAAAATGGCAATTGCGAAGTAGGCGATTGCGCCAACCCCTTTAGTTCGGCTGGCAGTCACTGGAATCCTCACAACCAGCCTCACGGCAATCACGCCGGCGATTTTCCGGCATTATTCTCAAATCACGGTTATAGCTGTATTACCTTTTTCACCGACAAATTTCAAGTCTCCGACATCATTGGAAAATCCGTTGTTATTCATCAAAGCCCGGATGATTACCATTCACAGCCAGCGGGATCCTCCGGCAAACGTTTGGCCTGCGGTATCATTAAAGCTTAGCAAAGACAGCCGTCCGACAGACTATCTAAGTCCTCCGAACGGCTGTTTTTTATTTTCTCCAGTTATCAACTAGGCATCAGCGTCTGCTGTGCCAAGAATCCACCCTTAGGATCTTCAAAAATAATATTTATTTCGTGCCGAAAATCGAGCGTTCCCCTTGGAATACGCACAAAATCATCAACCTTAGCTTGATTTGTTCCTGAGTTTTTTACCCTAATGGTAACAGTGACATTATTTTCGACCTGTCCAATACTACTTATCGCAATATCCCGGCCTCCAGTCGCCCCAGCACCAATGTGAGCATAAAAAACCAAATTACGGGTAAAATCAACCCCATCTACCAACTTCAGCGAACTTTCCGGTAAGTTACCCGCCGCGCCGCTGGTTTTTGGATCGCTAGCCAACATTCCCAGAACCATATCTGACGGATAACTTGGATCGTTCCACTGCCAATCATTATAAATATCCGTATTATACAGCAGCAGCTTGGCAACTTCGATATTTTGCGCATTGGCGATTGTACTGCTAACACTTTCGCTAGGGAGTTTCACGTTCTGATTAGCATACACATTTTGACCATAGGCATAAACTTTTTCCACATCTATTCCTGAAATAAGCGTCGATGACAGCGCAGCCGCGCCAGCAACTGCCGCCAGCAATTTTTTATACCGTTGTTTGGGATGTTCCTTACCGTCCGTTTTTTTTATGACAATCACCCCTTGCACATTCATGCATTTATAGTCTTCGCATTACAAACGCTCAAATACCATGTATTTTTAGGATAGTAAATATTATAGCTCACCGAAAAGCCTTATTATCCAATACTTTGCCGACCAAAAACGTAAACCCGAACACTGCCCCCATCAGCACTAACGACAATAGCATTGTCGCCGAAAAATCAAACAACTGTTTAATATAGCTAGAAACTATAAAGGACAAAATTCCAGCTCCCGCACCAATCGTAAGAAAAAATGTTGTCAGTTTTGGCGATGGCCTGCTGAGAAGATCAGTGCCATAGGCAACCAGTGTAGCATATAACCCGGAATATCCTAACCCCAGCACCGCCACCATGGCCATGCTAAGATACGTGCTTTGCACGGAAAGTATGCCAAAAAACGTGATAAACGCCACCCCTGAAGCCCCTAAAAGATAATTTACTGTATTGACCTTAGCAATAAAAACTCCGGTAGAAAATCGGCCAATAGCCATAAACCCCCAAAATATTGACAAAAACATGCTAGCTACCGCGATATCCAAGTCCAGCTTCTCCATCATATACGTTACCACCCAATAACTAAATGTCATTTCCGATACCACATAACACCCCATCGCCAAGCCAATGACATAAATTTTTGCATTCCAAGGCTCATTATCCGACCACGCCTCTGTCGCCGGCTCATCAGCAAGTTTTACGGCCCGCCGCTGACCAAGCGCCATAAGAATTACCGCCAGCACCGGCAACAATGTTCCGATAAGTACCGTCTTCCAGCTTATCCCATGTTCTAAAGCTAATCCCGCCAATATGGGAGTAACAATCGCCCCGACACTAAAGAAAAAGTTAAGGATATTTAGTTTGCTGGAACGCTCGGCTTCATTACAATACAACTTAACAATCAACGCGTACCCCAGTGAACAAAGCACCCCATAACCTAACCCATATATAAAAACAAAAAAACTAAACGTCATCAGCGACTTCATTGAAATTGCGCCAATAACAGCAACAGTTGCCACAAGCGATGCCACCATCGTCTCTTTCCGTACATCAACCTTCGCTAAAATAAACCCATTTCCCAAAATAGCTATTGCATAGCCAACTGAAAAAAGACTAAAACAATATCCCACTGTTGCATTATCCACCCCGAACGCAGTTGCTACTTGGTTAGTAATTACCCCTACTACATTAAGCGCCGCGCCAATTGCCACAAGCATCAAATACGCCAAAAGTGTAAATCTTCCAATTACTTTATTCGTCAATCTAACCCCACCGTTCAATAGTTCATATATTTCTTAATACATACTTTTTAATATTATTTCATTCAAACTATTATATTAGCAACATGTTAAAATGTAATTTTTATCAATTTTCCCAGCCATTTTTACATACTATGCTCCGGTTAAAAATATAATTCTAGGGCAAAAAGTATTTTGGTTCCACCGCTAATTCGTCCATTGACATTGAGAGTCGTTACTGCTATATTACTGGTAATACCATATTTGACTAAATGCAATGCGCGGGACAAGTACGCCAGTTTTGTTTTTTAGAGAGCCGGGGGATGGTGCAACCCAGCATACAAACTGACCGAAATACACCCGCAAGCAACAGGCTGAAAAAGATAGTAGGCCCCAGTCGGCAGCCACCGTTAACGGCTTGAAGGTTTATTGGCCTTCGTTAAAGCGGCATTTGTACTGGCAACAAGGGTGGTACCGCGGGTGTATAACTCGTCCCTCATTAGAGGGATGGGTTTTTTATTTTATTAAAATACTTTCACTAGTCATTAAGGAGGCTGTTATTATGTCCGTTTTTGATGTATTACAAGAGCGCGGCTTTATCCAACAACTAACTCATGAAGATGAAATTCGCGAATTGCTTGCTAAAGAAAAAATTACCTTCTATATCGGTTTTGATCCAACCGCAGATAGTCTGCATGTTGGCCATTTTCTGGGAATGATGGTCATGGCTCATATGCAGCAGCATGGTCATCGCCCCATCTGTCTTATTGGCGGCGGTACCGCAATGGTCGGTGACCCCTCGGGAAAAACCGACATGCGCAAAATGATGACACGGGAAACCATCAACCATAACGGTGATCGCTTTAAACTTCAAATGCAACGGTTTATTGATTTCTCAGATGACAAAGCCCTAATGATGAATAACGCCGACTGGCTGTTAGAACTTAATTATGTCGAATTTCTTCGTGATGTAGGCGCTCACTTCTCAGTAAACCGAATGCTTACCGCCGAATGCTTTAAACAACGCTTGGAAAAAGGCCTATCTTTCTTAGAATTCAACTACATGCTAATGCAATCATACGACTTTCTTGAACTAAATCGCCGCGTTAACTGCACAATGCAAATGGGTGGCGATGACCAATGGTCCAATATTATCCAAGGCGTTGACCTTATTCGCCGCAAAGACAGCAAACCGGCTTATGGCCTTACTTTTACCCTATTGACTACCAGCGATGGCCGCAAAATGGGCAAGACTGAAAAGGGTGCCCTTTGGCTCGACCCGGAAAAAACTTCACCTTATGAATTCTACCAGTACTGGCGAAATATCGATGACGCCGACGTAGAAAAATGCCTAGCTCTCTTAACTTTCCTGCCCATGGATGAAGTACGACGCCTAGGCGCGCTACAAGATAAAGAAATCAATACCGCCAAACAAGTCCTGGCTTTTGAAATTACTAAAATAGTCCACGGCGTTGAAGAAGCGGAAAAAGCCCAGCAGGCAGCGCAAGCCCTCTTCGGCGGAACCGGCGCGCTTGAAAATGCCCCAACTACTACTATTAGTGCGGCAGATGCTTCCAGCAAACTTATTGACCTATTAGCGACCAATGCCATCTTCGCCTCCAAAAGCGAAGGGCGTCGTCTTATCGCCCAAGGCGGTCTCTACCTTGGCGACACCAAAATTACTGATCCTGACTTTACGCTTAGCACCAACTTATTTACCAACGGCAGTCTCTTAGTCCGCAAAGGCAAAAAAACATATCATCGCTTAGTTATCGAATAATATAAAGACGACTGTCCAGCTTTTTAGGCAGTCGTCTTTATACTTTCTATTGAGGAGTGAAATTGATGGATCACCTTTGGCTTATCTTTGGACTTTTGTCAGCAATAACTGCTGCTCTTGCCGGTGTTCCAGTGGGCTGACCCCAACACTGCAACCGCAATCCGAGCCATGATTATGACAATAATTTTCCTGTTTTTAGTCGCGCCAGCCAGGGCATTCTCAGTCAAATGACCAACATTTTTTCTGATAAGAGAACCATCTTATTTATAACCCTAAGCGGCATCGCCGGTGCACTATCCTGGTTATTCTACTTTTGAGCACTAAAATTCGGCAAAGTGTCTCAGGTCGCCACGATCGACAAACTTAGTGTCGTATTAGCTACCATCCTAGCGATTATCTTTCTGGGTGAAAAAATCAACTTGCTAAACGCCTTGGGCGTAGGACTAATAGCCATCGGAGCAATCATTGTAGCCCTTAGCTAACACTTTTTTCAATGGTATCAGATATATTCCCCTACCATAATGTTCGGGGAATATTTTTTATCTACTTTAATATTAGTCTCACACCGGTTTAGAATCGCACTAAATTCACTAGTTATCTTCTAAAAACAAATGGTATAATATTCAATAAGACTAACACCACATATTTTTTCTTTTTGCATATAACAATATTATCATGCTGATCAATATACCAATCCAGAAAGAAGGTTTATTATGTCTACATTAACCACACATCAAGAACACCTCGAGGAAATACTTAACGCCCTGTCGCATGGCGTTGGTGCTGCATTAGCCCTGGCTGGTCTAACCGCCTTAGTTATAACCTCTTATATTTACGGTACTATCTGGCACCAAGTAAGCTTTATCATCTATGGCGTTTCACTTTTTCTTTTATACCTTGCCTCAACTCTATACCACAGCTTTAAAAATGAGCGGCTTAAATATATATTTAAAATCTGCGACCACTCCGCCATATATCTTTTAATTGCCGGTTCTTATACCCCTTTCGCTCTGGTACTGTTCCGCGGCGTACTCGGCTGGACGATTTTTGGGATTGTTTGGAGTCTAGCCGCGATTGGGGTTATCCTAAAAATATTTTTTGTAAAAAAATTTAAAGTTATTTCTACCTTATGCTACCTTGGAATGGGCTGGTTAGCCATAATATTCATCAAGCCGCTTCTTGCCGCTTTGCCGGTTACCGGCTTATACTGGCTAATCGCTGGCGGACTATCATATACCATCGGCGCAGTATTTTATCTTTGCCGTCAGCTCCCCTATAACCATACCGTGTGGCACTTCTTCGTTATCGCCGGAAGCGCTTGCCATTTTATAACAATATTATTTTTTGTTCTACCAATCGCTACTCCAGCATAAACTAATAAAGTCAGCCCGAATTAGAAAGTAGTCCTTATTGTTGACATTAAAAATATTTTATGCTACTATTACGAAGATTATTTCCTGATACCCTTAGTTGAATATACTGTATTATAGAGCATGATGCTGGCTCTGAATTCTAATTCTGACTCAGTATTGGTAATAGTCGAATGGTAATTCGCGGCTGATGACGCAGCCCTGCGTCAAAAATTACCGATAATTGGGAACGGAGGGGAAAGTATGAAACATCGCATCCAGCAATTATTGAAACGCCTTACTCTTTTAGGATATTGCTCGTTTGAAATTAATTCAATTCTTCAAGAAGCAATTGGCCCACAAGAGTTTGACTCTGGCAACGATCTACACTGCGCCAATGCCATCGCTGTATTAGAGAAATATGAGCGGCTCGGCGCGCACTTTGTTAATTGTTATAGCAAGTAAATAGTTATCCCAAAAGTACAACCGCCGATATATTCGGAAGTTGTACTTTTTTATGAAAAACGACATAGTATTCATAATACATGGACAAAAGTATAAAAATTTTAGTATTTTTTCTTAAAAGCTATTGTCTTGTCTTAAGTAAGTTTCGTATAATGGTAAAAGGGCTAAAGGAGCGATGCACAATGATTGAATTGCAAAATATTACTACATCGGATCTTGAAACATATCACTCATCATTATCACGCAAATACCAAGATATACAAAACAAAAAACTTAACTTAGATATGTCCCGCGGTAAACCTTGCAAAGAACAGCTTGATTTATCCAACGGACTTCTCGAAAGTCTCGATAGTTCAGACTATCGGTCTGCTAATGGTACCGACTGCCGCAATTACGGCATACTCGACGGACTACCTGAACTAAAAGCCCTTTGCGCCGAGTTACTCGAGGTACAAACACAGGAAGTCATCGTTGGCGGTAACTCCAGTTTAACGCAAATGTATGATCTAATTGCTAAAATGTTGCTGCACCGTCTACCTGACAGTGACACACCCTGGTGCAAACTGTCTAAAATCAAATTTTTATGTCCCAGTCCCGGTTATGACCGCCATTTTGCGATCTCAGCTAACTTTGGTATAGAGATGATTCCTATCGACTATCATAGTGACGGCCCGGATATGGACACTATCGAACGTTTAGTTGCCAATGACCCTGAAATCAAAGGCATCTGGTGCGTTCCCAAATACAGCAACCCAACCGGCATTACATATTCGGACAATGTTGTTACCCGCTTGGCAAAAATGTCTGCCAAAGCTCCAGATTTCACTATCTTCTGGGACAACGCCTATATCGTGCATCATCTTGATAGCACCCATCCAAAGCTACTTAATATATTGACCGCTTGCCGCGAAGCCAATCATCCTAACCGGGTTTTCATCTTCTCCTCAACTTCCAAAATAAGCTTCCCTGGCAGCGGAATTGCTATGCTAGCAAGCAGCGAAGCTAACATTTCCTGGCTGAAAAAACTAATGTCAGTTCAATCTATTGGCCCTGATAAAATAAATCAGCTGCGTCATCTTCGATTCTTTAAAAATATCGCTGGAATTGAAGCACATATGGAACGCCACGCTGCTATCCTCAGCCCCAAATTCAAGATAGTCTTAAATATTTTACAAGACAACTTCGCTAATGACCACACTATATCCTGGAGCAAACCTCATGGCGGCTATTTTATCAGCCTAGATACCCCACCAGGTTGTGCTAAAAAAGTCGTAGCCAAGGCTAAAGCAGCCGGCGTAGTACTAACCCCAGCTGGAGCCAGCTTCCCCTATGGCAATGACCCGGAAGATAGAAACATCAGGATTGCTCCGACAATGCCGTCGTTGGCCGAACTTCAGCAAGCAATGGAATTATTAGTTCTTTGCATTAAATTGGTTAGTGCCGAAGAAGAACTGGCCAAACGCCAAACAGCATCATAAAAATTGCTAATACACTTTAAAAGGCCCATCCTGCGCTTCACGCTGGATGGGCCTCTATTCATTTCTACCGTACAATCGTCGTTAACTGCTCTACCAAGCTTTTCATTTCGCGGTCATTGCCAATGCTTACCCGTAAAAAATTATTAATTCGCGGCTTATTAAAATACCGCACCAAGATACCTTCTTCCCTCAACTGCTGATAGATATCAGCCGCCAAGACTCGGGAATGACTAATAAAAATGAAATTAGCCAACGAAGGAATAACCGTGAACCCCAACCGCTGAAGATCAACAATAGTCTTTTCCCTGGTAGCCATAATCATATTACGGGTGGTCTGAAAATATGCTTCATCCTTAAACGCCGCTTCTGCTCCGGCCATCGCCGCCCGATCAAGCGTATACGAATTTATCGAATTTTTAACACGTTCTAACCCTTCAATCAAATCTTTATGCCCTATGGCAAGTCCCACCCTCAGCCCTGCCAGTGACCGTGATTTTGACAACGTCTGAACTACCAGCAGATTCGGGTAACGATTAATAAATTTTACTGCAGATTGGCCGCCAAAATCAATATATGCTTCATCCACAATTACCACTTGATCAATATTTTTTTCTAAGATAGTTTCTACCGCTTCAAGCGGCATATACCTGCCGGTAGGAGCATTAGGATTGGGAAAAATCACGCCCCCGTTTGGACTGCAGAATTTATCCCACGCCAGCGAAAAATCATCTTCCAAAGGAATAAGCTTATAATCAATATTATACAATTTGGCATAAACCGGATAAAAACTATAGCTGATATCCGGAAAAAGAATTGGCGTTCCCGGATTAAAAAACGCCTGAAAACAAAACGCTAAAACTTCATCCGAGCCATTACCTACAAAAACTTGTTCTTTAGTCAGTCCATGATATTCAGCAATACACGCTCTCAGTTCCCGGCACTCCGGATCAGGATACAATCTTAAAGTTTCCGTTGTCACCTGATTAATCGCGGCAAGTACTTTGGGCGACGGCGGATATGGATTTTCGTTTGTATTTAACTTAATATAACGCTTATCTTGGGGCTGCTCCCCCGGCACGTAGGGATCGATTTTTTTGGCAACTTCACTCCAATATTTACTCATCTATGTCAACTCCTTCATTATTATGCTTTAGCATTTTAAAGTATAACTAAGTTAATATGTCGATTATACCATTAGTTGCCGTTAAATCCAACACCTTTTTTGCCGGTCTGTAAATACCGGCCACTATTATATAATTACCAATATACGACAATTATCAAATAAATATCACATTTTTTGTTATTATCAATGAAATTGTAGTAAAATAATATCTACCGGACTAATAATTTGTTGGGGGTCTTAAAAATGGAAATTGCTTTTTACGCCTTAATCGGCGCAATCGCCGGAATAATGAGTGGATTTTTCGGAATTGGCGGCGGAATAATAATTGTCCCTGCCTTGATGTATGCCTGCGGCTTTACGCAATTAAAAGCGCAGGGAACATCATTGGCAATCATGCTGCCCCCCGTAGGAATACTGGCATTTTGGCAGTATTATAAAAACAACAACGTCGATATCACCGCTGGCATCATTATTTGTCTAACGCTACTTATCGGTGCTTTCTTCGGTGGCAAACTTGCTCAAGTTATTCCCACAGAGATACTAAAAAAAGCCTTTGCTGTTTTCTTGATGTTTGTAGCCGTAAAAATGTTAATCAGCAAATAAAACAACGCCTGACAAAAACGTACCGTTTCAGCTTCAGCCAATAACAATTATTTATAAACTAATTCATGAGTGACTTCTCCTTCTCAACTGTTTTCTATCATCTTTACTATATCATTTATGTTTTTCACATTTTCTATTTTATTGGCCGATTGTAAAATGAAGTTGAACACCTAAGGAAAAAGTCCATAGGTGACTTTTCCTCATATGGTAGAATGGAGTTTCCACACAACCATCACCAATGAGGAGGCAATCACTATGGACTGCTATGATTATATCACAGTAGAACCTGAACGCAAACGCGGTCAGCACTTAGGACAAGAAGATCGCGGGGTAATTCAGCAATTAAACAAACAAGGATACTCTCTCAGAGCGATTGCCAAAGAAATCAACTGCTCGCCAAGCACCGTTATGAATGAATTGCGCCGTGGTACGCCACCTCGTAAAAGCCACCGGGGGCGTCGACCTGAATATAGCGCCAAACGAGGAAGGGTAGTTTATGAAGTCAATCGAACGCGATGCAGAAGATACCATCGGATTGCTCATTGTTTTGACTTCATTCGATGGGTAGTAAAGCAAGTCCGTGAACACCGCTGGTCGTTAGATGCTTGCGTAGGTTACGCCAGGTTGCACAGTCTGTTCGATCAAAGTGCGATGGTGTGCACGAAAACCCTCTATAATGAGTTGGAGGCCAAAAATCTGCCATTATCCCTTTTTGAACTGCCGGAGGTCCTCAAACGCAAGCGCCACAAAGGAAAGAGCCGAGTTCATAAACGGCCAAAGGGCAACAGCATTGACGAGCGGCCCGATATCGTGGATGACCGCACAGAGCTTGGACATTGGGAAGCCGACACGGTGGTCGGACGTCGCAACGGTAAGGAAGCTGTTATCCTGACGTTGGTTGAGCGTGTCACCACCAACTACCTTGCCATTCGTATTCCCGGTAAAACTAGCGAGGCCGTCATCGACGCCATGAACGTTTTGTACGCTGAGTACGGCGAACGGTTCAGCAAGGTATTCAAGACCATTACGACCGACAATGGTTTTGAATTTGAGGATTTTGCACAGCTCCTTAAATGAGGCACGAACGTCTACTTCTCTCATCCGTACTCGTCTTGGGAGCGTCCTGTGAATGAAAGGCACAATGGCCTCTTACGCCAGTATATTCCTAAAGGCGTTTCCATCGAGCAGTATGCACCAGCAGATGTGTTGGGCTTTGCCGATGAACTGAATGACCGTCCACGCAGACGTCTTGGCTATCGGACTCCAGCCGAACTTTTCGACGCTTTCCTTGACGACGTTTATTCTGCGTGACCTCCAGTTATCGTTCTACCATAGTGTTCAACTTGCACTTGCAATTTACGTTTCTATTTTATTTATAGTTTTGTGTCAAATTACAGGATAGCTTATTTCCATAGCCTTCACCCTTCCGATGCGGTATAATAATTCTAATAGGAGGTGAACCGATGTCAAATGAACTTCATGTTAACACAAAGAAAAAAATCCAATCTCCAAATGAATTAAAAGAAGAACTACAAAATCGTATTAAACAACTTGATAAAAACACATCGGACACTAAAAATAGTAGCAATAGCTTAGTAATAAATTTAATTCGGCAATATTTAAACGACTAGCTATAATGATAACTACATATGACCATTGACATAAAATCCGCCTAACTTTGAATTAAACCCAAAAGCGAGGCGGATTTTATATTTATATTAACAAATTGTAAATTATTTCTAATTATGTTATACTTTAGGACAGTTGCTATTGTTTTATATTATAGAAATTTTAGCAAATAACGCCAGCTTACTCGGGCAGGAGGTTTTACCGGATGAAGAGCATCAATACCTATTATGATGATTTTAAAAGTCTGGTAGAATTTATCACCAAAAATCAAGATTGTATTTTTGACCGTAACGCATCGGCAGTTTTTGTTCAAATTTTTAGCGGTCACTGCGAAGGTGAGTATCTTTCACAAGTATCCGCAGAAGTTTCTCGTCTAGTTCCTCACGCCTGCATTATCGGTTCCACAACCGGCGGCGAAATTACAAACGGCAAGGTAAGTGTACTGAAGACCGTCCTTTCTTTTTCAATTTTTTATTACAGCAAAGTACGCTGCACTCTTCTGGAGAAAAACAAAGACGATGATTACAGTTTAGGACTTTCACTGGCAACCCAATTAACTAGCCCCACCGCAAAAATAATGCTAATATTTGCAACTAGCTTAAGTGTGGATGTCAACAAACTTCTATTAGGTATTCATAAAGGCAATCCAAACTTGCCGGTTGCAGGGGGATGTGCCGGAGACATCTGTAATATGAAACAAGCAATTGTATGCTGTAACGGAAAAATTTCCGAGGCCGGCGTAGTCGGCGCTGTTTTTGAAGGAGAAAAGTTAACCGCTACTCGTTACTGGAATTTAGGCTGGCAGCCCATTGGTAAAACCATGACCATTACCAAGGCGGAAGGCGTACGCATATACACCATCGATCATCAGCCTGCATATCAAGTTTTTCAAAAATATCTTGGCTTAGATCCCACAGAAAAATTGCACAACGCTATTGAATATCCCCTTATTGTCAGCAGGTGTGGTATTCAAGTTGCTAGAGTCCCAATGATTCTTCATGATGATAATTCCATTAGTTTTGCCGGCGACGTGCTTGATGGCGAAACAGTTAGATTAAGTTTTGGCAACATCGGACTGATTCTTGATGAAACCAATAGATTCTTCGAGAAAATCAAACAGCAACCTGTTGAAAGTATTTTTGTTTATTCTTGTTCTAGTCGCAAAAGTTATTTACAAAATTCAGCTCATCTTGAATATGAGCACCTTCAAGCCATCGCGCCAACAGCAGGTTTCTTTACAAGTGGAGAGTTTTTCCACCTTAACGATACTAACCAGTTGCTCAATGTTACAATGACAATTCTAGCACTATCGGAAGATTGTCAAGAATTAAAAACAGCTAACAGAAAGAAAAATTTTTCAAAGGTACAACTAGACAAATTGGCTGAAGATAATCTCGGCGTATTAAAGGTGCTAACCCATCTGATTAATACGGTGACTTCCGAATTAGAGCAAGCCAATGCCCAACTACAATATAATGTAATCGGTGAAATGGCCGCGGCTCTCGGGCATGAGGTTCGTAACCCCATGACGACAGTTCGCGGTTATTTACAATTGTTTCAGCAAAAAGAACTTTTTTCCATATACAACAAACAACTTTCCACAATGATAGAAGAGTTGGACCGTGCTAATTCAATTATTACCGAATTTTTATCACTTTCAAAACGCAAACTTGTTGAGATGAAATGCGGCAATATAAATAATGTGCTAAATGATCTTTTCCCATTACTTCAGGCAACAGCTTTGCCTCATGGCCACGATATTCGTATGGCAACAGGCATCATTCCGAATATTGAGTTTGACAATAAGGAAATCCGACAACTGATTATTAATCTTGTGCGCAATGGTCTAGAAGCTATGCAAAGATCAGGCGTGCTGACTATTAGTACGTCCTTTAACGCGGACGATAATGAAATCATATTAAGAGTACAAGATACAGGCCCAGGCATTTCTCCAGAAATTATGAACCAATTGGGAACTCCGTTTATAACCACTAAAGATAAAGGAACTGGTCTAGGCTTATCTATTTGCTACCGGATTGCCGACCGCCATGGCGCCAAAATTACTATTACAACTGGCACAACAGGAACTACATTTAACGTAAAATTTAAAGCTTGCCAATAATGGTTGAGGGAAAACTATGATAATTACTTATCATAGTTTTCCCTCAACCATTATATCAATCAGTATATTATCCTATTCTAATTCTATACAGATAAATAGCTAAATAGTACCATATACATTGGAATTGCTAACATTGCGATTATTGTCGTAACCGTTGTCATTACCGCTGCATATTTATAATCGGCATTATAAGCTTTAGCAACAATTGACGAACTGGTTATTATTGGCATTGCCGATTGAACAATAAACACTTTTCTCATTAGTATCGGCATCGGTATCAATAAAGAAAACAAAAACACCAACAGCGGGGCTATGATAAATCTGCCCAAAATAATCGCAACCATATCTTTGCTTAACTTTACTTCACTAGGCTTGACATTATATATTGATATTCCGATAAACAGCATTGATAATGGAGTTGTGCAGCTTCCCAAATATTTACAACTATCGGCAATAAAAGGCGGCAGTTTAACCTCAGTAACAACCAATAAAAGCCCTACCAAAAAACCCATAAGTGGCGGTGAAAATATTTTTTTTATCGTCTGATAACTAATTAACTTAGGTTTAGGTCCGTTGCCATCTCGACTAATCGAATAAATTCCTAATGTCCAGAATAATGACGTATTAGCTATGTAATACAAAAGAACATAAGGAATACTTTTTTCACCAAACAGTGACAAATTTATCGGCAACCCAATAAAGATAGTGTTAGAAACAAAAAATATACAATTAAAAACCCCTTGGCGCTTATAGTCAACCCCAATTAGCTTACTGATTAAAGAACCAAGCAAATAGCAGGCCAACATTGACATAAAAGGAATCACTAACCCACCAATCAAACTAAATAGTGTTTCCTTATCAAATGTATTCGTAAGATTCCAAATCATATACGCGGGTAAAGATATTTTGAGAACCATCGTTGTAAAAGTTTTAGCTGTATTATCGCTAAAAATCCCTTTGCGCGTCAAGATATATCCTAGAAATATCATTATTATTATACTTAAAATGCTTTCCAGGGAATTTACAAAGACCATTATTGCAACATCCTTCCAAATTGCTATTATTGTTATATATAAAAACAAGAAACGACAAAGGCTAAAACCCGTGTCGTTTCTTGTTTTCCTGGCAGGGGCAGTAGTTTGAACCAATAACCAACCGCTTGGGAGACCACTACCCGATCAATTGAGTTATCCCAATATGTGGTATGATTGGAGCAGGAGAGCAACGGAACAAACATGCGATATACAAGTAGTTTCTCAGCCGTACACTACTTAAAATTGTCTTGATATAATTATATCATAGATATTAGGATGATGTCCAAAAGTGAAAATACCGCTAACTTAAAGTTGCCAGACCGAAAATATAACTTATCACATAAACATAGAAAAACCCGTTTCCATTTTCCATCAATTTACCGAATGAATTGCAGCAACACATTTTCTTTTAAATCCGCCAACCAAATAAAAAAAGCCGCATGTGGTATGGCGTAACAGCCATACCACATGCGGCTCGCTAATTTTCCCTTAACCTATTTGGTTAGCCTTAGAAGCATACTGGTTATAAGTATCTTGATCTACTCCCATATCATTAGCTATATCCTGCCAAGTATTGCTACTAGTCTTTTTAACTAGAATTTCATTTATCGCATTAACATGTGTATTAATAGTAGGGTTTTGGTCAGCCAACCGTCCAGCTAACAGTCCAGCCATTACTATATCCCTAGGTGCGTATCCTTCATCCATCAGATAAGCTACAAAATCTTTAGTAACTGATATAGTACTTCCAATACTCTCCAGCATCAAAGATTTCTGATTGTACCATTGAACAATATCTTGAGAACCGGATGCACTACAAACATTTATACTTGCTGTCCCTCCAAATATGAATAATCCCATGAGCATTGCCACAAATATCTTTTTCATCGACATTATCTCCTTTATACCATTTGGTTCACTTTCCTTTACTTTAACAATAAAAAGTTACATTGTTGTTTCATTTATATCACATTTATATAACCGATATTAGACAATTATTACTATTTTAACAACACTAAATATTCAGCAAAAACCGACGAAAACAGAGAATTTTTTCTTAACTCTAACACAGCTATTATTATTCAGGCTTCAAAAGGACTATCCTATTCCTGTTTCTTATTATCACTGAGATTTGTCTCGTACTCCTTGGCTGTTTTCCCGCTCAATTTCGGCATTAATTTTCAGACATTTGTCATGCGTGTCCACCCCTGTTTTGTATTAAACGCGAATATTGCAGATGTATAGAACCGCGCTTAAAATCACCCGAAAATAAAAATTATCGGAATCACTCGACTGAGTAATTCCGTGCGTTTCCTGGCAGGGGCAGAAGGACTTGAACCCTCAACCAACGGTTTTGGAGACCGCTACTCTACCAATTGAGCTATACCCCTATATTATTATTTTTCCATAGTTATTATACCATAACTTCCAGGTGAATGTCCAAAAAAATATTATGTCAATTAGTTTTTCATTTTTCCCCGATTTTCAATTATCATTTACTCGTTATAATTTATCTTTTACCATTAATTTCTGTACTTTTTCTCGTAATTTTTTCGATAATATTGTTGGCCATTATCGCCAATAATGAGGCAATTGCACCAATTATAATATAGAGTTTAAACGGGGCAGCTTGGCTAATAGTACTTTGTTCAAAGTTCGGGGTTATGGCGTAAAAAATAATCACGATAATAGTTACAGTTACAGCAAATTCATCCGACGTACTCCCTTTTCTTTTCCCAAGTATACCAATATAATTATCACTTTCTCTAGTTTTGAAATCTGCAACATTATTTGATCCTACATTAGTTTGATCAGCAACTTTTTCTATATACTGCCCCAAATTATTAGCTGGTATATCATTTTTATTTCCAATAGTAACTAACTTTTCCCCAGAATATATTTCCCGTAGATTTGTTAAGATGTTTTCTTTTTTATCGATATCTAACAAAGGGCTTCCAATAACTTCCGTCACTAGGTCATCTATGATCTCTCCTACCCTAATATTTAATTTGGTTTCATTAATTTTAGAATTAATAACTGACTGAATTTCAAAAGTAGTTAAAGTTTTGCTTTCACCAAGTTTGCATAGTAAAATGCAAACTATTGATCGCCTAATTTTTAAATATTTGCTTTCATTATTTAATTTATTAAAAAACAAAGCCAACGGAATACTAAGAATGGAGGCGACAATTCCTAGCCCCTCAAAAGAAAATACTTGGCTAAAAAAGTCGGCCATACGTTCACTCCCTACTTTAGTACTGTTAGCATAACATCCACCTAAAAACTTCTTTTATTCTTCATAATTATACGTATTAAATTTTAGAGTATACCTCAATTTCTATCAGTCGACGTGCCTGTCCCATCTTATTGTCGATGAATTTATAACGTTCTTATTCTTATACAAAACAAAGGAATCTCTCATACACGAGAGATTCCTTTGTTTTCTGGCAGGGGCAGAAGGACTTGAACCCTCAACCAATGGTTTTGGAGACCACTACTCTACCAATTGAGCTATACCCCTATAAACTTGGAGCGGAAGACGAGATTCGAACTCGCGACCCTCGCCTTGGCAAGGCGATGCTCTACCACTGAGCTACTTCCGCAAACTGGCGACCCCGAACGGATTTGAACCGTCGATCTCCGCCGTGACAGGGCGGCATGTTAGACCGCTACACCACGGGGCCTCACAAGACATTATGTTACCATGATTTTTTCAGGTTAGCAATACCGATATTTAGCGTTTTATCGCGTTTATCACTAATTTACTTTACATATTGTCTATTTTTATTGAATTGCGCTAACTTTTCATAATATGTCGCTAACATATAATTTTCCCCGCTTTAATAAATATAAAATGAACGAATTGCAGGATAAGCGGAGGGGACTAGCATGACGCTCAGTTGCAACGCAGTGTTTGAAGGCGGAGGCGTAAAAGGAGTAGCCATCGCGGGTGCGGTTTTAGGCATGGAAAAAGCCGGCTATACTTTCAGTAATCTGGCCGGAACCTCAGCCGGTGCAATTGTCGCCGCCCTGCTTTCTGCCGGATATTCGGGAAAAGAAATCCATAACCTATTAAGTAATCTTAATTATAAAAAATTCCGTGATAAAAGCTATTTTTGTGGTCTAATGGGTAAAGCTGTAACCTTAACATTAAAATATGGCCTGTATCCCGGCGACTATTTTACCAACTGGCTTGATGATTTGCTTAAAGCTAAAGGAGTACGCACCTTTGGCGATATTAAACAACCTAATGCCAAATTAGATAAGTATACCTATAAGTTTCAAGCGATAGCTTCAGACATTAGCAGCCAAAGGTTATTAGTCCTTCCCAGCGACTTAAAATATTTCGGCATTAATCCTGATAAGTTTAGTATATCCCAAGCCGTCAGAATGAGTATGAGTATCCCCCTTCTTTTTGTTCCATTTAAATTAAAAGACATTAAAGGCAATATCCATCTTATTGTCGACGGTGCAGTATTGAGCAACTATCCGGTTTGGCTATTGGATGACGACACACTTAACCCTAAACAACCTACTTTTGGTTTTAAATTGCTTGAGGCAGACAACAATATTACCTGGCAATGTAATAAAATTCAAATCACCGGCCTATATGATTACTTAAAAAAGCTCTTGAACACAATGCTAGAAGCCCATGACAATTATTATTCTGCCCATGCTAAAGGAGATGTGGCACGGACTATTGCTATTCCAACAACAGTCAACTTGCCCGGCGAAACACCAAAGAATATTAGCGCTATCGATTTTGACATTACCTTTCAGGAAAGCGTGGCGCTCTTTAATAACGGCTTTAATGCCGCCACAACCTTTCTAAGAACCTGGGATTTTGAAATTTGGAAAAATAACTACCGTGAACTTTTACGTAATCGTAGCCAAAAATATCCGCCAGTATGAACAACTGTTAACCTGCTAAAAAATAATGATACACCAAAAACTAATTTCCGAGTTACAATGATATTGTAAGTGACTTTACCAAAAGCAGAAACCAGCTAAATAAAAATCCGCCTAAACAATTAGTTTAAGCGGATTTTTGGTATCTAAGTTACTTACCAGTGCGTCCACGTTTCGTTATCGGAATACCGGCAGCACATAGCGGACAATTATCCGGCTGATGGGTCGGTACAGCGAGATGCAACAACCCTTCGGTACGCACGCCAAAATTCACCTTGCCGCCACTGCGATCTACTAAAAGGCCAACACCAACAAGTTCGCCCCCCTGTGCTTTAACTACCTCGATAACTTCTTGAACCGAACCACCTGTAGTTACAATATCTTCTACAACTAAAACCCGTTCACCTTTGTTTATTACAAACCCCCGGCGAAGCGTCATCTTGCCGTTTTCCCGTTCGGTGAAGATTGCCCTGGTTCCTAAGTTTTTACCAACTTCATGGGCCAGGAGAATTCCCCCAGTTACCGGGCCAACAACCACATCAATATTATCATCCTTGAACCGTTCAGCTAAAGCCGCACACATTTTTGCCGTATGCTCCGGCCACTGTAATGCCTGAAATTTTTCTACATATAGCGGACTATGCAGTCCTGATGTCAGTAAAAAATGCCCCTCTAAAATTGCCCCGGTATCAATTAATAGCTGTTTTACTTGAACTTCTTCCATTTATCGTCCCCCCATTTCCCGTACAATGGCTTCAGCCGAGGCCTGCGGGTTACTAGCCCCAGTTATTGGCCGACCTACCACCAAATGACTCGATCCTGATTTTATCGCACCAGCCGGAGTCGCTATGCGGCTCTGGTCATTTACCGCACTGCCTAACGGACGTACCCCGGGAGTAACAATCAAAAATTCCGGACCACATTCTTTTCTAATAGCTTCCGCTTCTTGCGGCGATGCTACTACACCATCAAGCCCAGCCTTTTTAACCATTCTCGCTAAATGCAGAGCCTGTCCAACCACTGATGTATTATAACCTAGCTCACGCCACTCAGCCTCATCCATACTCGTTAAAATAGTAACAGCAATAAGCTTGGGTCGGGGCAAAGACGCGTTTTCAGCTGCCTGCGCCACAGCTAAAGCCGTAGCTTTCATCATACTTGGCCCGCCAGCCGCATGAATATTCATCATGGAAACCCCAAGATTAGTCAGTACCGCCGCTGACCTGGATACGGTATTGGGAATATCATGAAGTTTAAGATCAAGAAACACTTCTTTTTTTTGCTGACGCAAAAAGTCTACCGCTTCCCGTCCTACACTATAAAACAGTTCCATTCCCACTTTGTAATATCGTACTGTATCGCCAAGTTGGTTTACCATGTCACGAACTTGATCCATGGTGTTAAAATCAAGAGCCACAATCAATCGATTATCGGCCTTCATAAAATCCACCTCCCACTTATTACCGCAAGGTATTACAGCTTATTATTGACTTGTCCCACTAGGTCTTGCACCTGCTTAAGACCACGGCTTACAAGATAGTCTTTTAGTCCTTCCGCAATATCAACACTAGCACGAGGATTCACGAAATTTGCAGTTCCGATTGCCACTGCACTGGCTCCAGCTAATAGAAATTCCACAGCATCAAGCGCAGTCATTATCCCCCCCATGCCAATTACCGGCACCCGAACGGCTTTAGCAACTTGCCAAACCATTCGAAGCGCTACCGGTTTTACCGCCGGCCCCGACAAGCCGCCTACCGTATTGCCAAGTACGGGCCGCCAAGACTTAGTATCAATCGCCATCCCCAAAAGAGTATTAATAAGCGATATCGCATCCGCCCCAGCCTCTTCTACCGCCTTCGCCATGATAACAATATCAGTGACATTAGGCGATAGTTTGGCGATCACTGGCAGGGTAGTGTTTTTCTTTACTTCCCGTACAACAGACGCCGCGCTTTGTGGCACTGTGCCAAAAGCAATGCCCCCTTCTTTAACATTGGGACAAGATATATTTAATTCAAACCCGGCCACACCAGTTACACTTAGTTTGGCGGCCAGTTGACCATATTCTTCTACTGTATTGCCAGAGATATTTATAATAACCGGCACATCATAATTCGCCAGTTTAGGTAATGTCATTGTTAAAAATTGATCAGCTCCGGGATTTTCCAGTCCGATGCAATTTAGCATGCCTGCCGGAGTCTCAGCGATGCGACATCCTCTGTTACCTGATCTAGCCGACAAAGTCGTTCCTTTAACAACAATAGCGCCAACTTGGTTTAAATCAACAAAATCACTGTATTCCGGCCCAAACCCAAACGTTCCTGAGGCCGTCATTACCGGAGTCTTCATTTTTATTCCTGCAATATCTACCGCCAACATTAGTCAAACACCTCCTCGGCCCAAAATACCGGACCGTCGGTGCATACTTTACGGCGCTTGCCGTCAGTTGCAGCGCAGGTGCAAGACAGACACGCCCCTACACCACACGCCATATGGTCTTCCAATGATACCTGACATCTCACGTTGCGCTCTTTAGCCAGCCTGGCTACACCTTCCAGCATTGGCCGTGGACCGCAGGCATATACCATATCAAAGCTATCTCCCGTCAAAATATCGTCAATCACATCAACCGTAAACCCTTGCCGCCCCATTGAGCCGTCATCAGTGGTGATATGGATATTCTGACAAATACTTTGGAAAATATCTTGCCAATACATCTCGTTTTTATTTCTGCCGCCCATAACTATCGTAATCGGGCTGGTACACAATGCTTTTGCCAAATATACTAGTGGAGCTAGACCAATACCGCCGCCTACTAGCAGCGGCCGTTCGGCTTCCAGAACAAATCCGTTGCCCAACGGACCCATAAGGTCAAGCCTACTGCCAGGCAAAGTCTGAGCCAAAAGTTCAGTACCATGACCGACAATACGATAAATGAGAGTGAGCGTACCTGCTGCGGCATTGGCATCAGCAATACTGATAGGACGCCGCAAAAGCGGCACTATCGTATCAGCCACCCGCACATGAACAAACTGACCGGGCCGTGCCATTTGCACCAAGCCGGAAGCCTTCAAGGTAAGCTCGCATACCTCAGGACCTATAAGTTTATGTGCCAGAACTTCGGCTTTAACTATTGTTTTAGGCAAGGTCATTTCCTCCGCCCACGTAATCCTGCAACGCCAATGCGTAAACCAGCCGTCGTTCACGCATTAAGTCAAGTACACGCATTACCTCATGCGCAGTATCTATCGAAGTCAAGCATGGAATAGCATGTTCTACCGTTGAGCGGCGAATCTGGAAACCATCCCGTTCAGGCTCTTTGCCATGAGTTAGAGTGTTAACAACCATATTAATTTTGCCAGTTTTAATCATATCAATAATATTTAAGCCGCTCTCACGTACCTTCGATACTGTTTCCACTTCCAAGCCAAGTGATTTAATATACTTAGCCGTGCCTTCGGTAGCCACAAGTTTGTAGCCAAGTTTGGCAAAGCCTTGCGCTAAATCTCCTGCTTCCTCCTTGTCCTTATCCGCAACAGTAAACAGGATCGTGCCTTCTAACGGAATATTCATACCAGCAGCGGTTATCGCCTTATATAGCGCACGAGCATAATTGTAGTCTAACCCCATAACCTCACCGGTGGATTTCATTTCTGGCCCTAACGAAATGTCAACCTTCTGCATTTTTGCGAAAGAGAACACCGGCGCTTTTACTGCGATAAATTCAGGTGCCGGCAGTAGCCCACTTTCATAACCCATTTCCGTTAGCTTTTTACCCATTGCCACCCGAGTGGCGATATTAACCATCGGCACATTTGTTACTTTACTAAGGAAAGGAATCGTCCGGCTAGACCGCGGATTTACTTCGATAACATAAACCTCTTCATCAACTACAACATATTGAATGTTGACAAGGCCTTTAACCGCCAGTCCCCTCGCCAACCGTTGGGTATAGTCGACAATCGTATTAATAACCTTTTTCGACAAGTTTTGCGGCGGATATACGGCGATGCTGTCGCCAGAATGTACTCCCGCTCGTTCAACATGCTCCATTATCCCTGGAATAATTACGATTTCGCCATCAGAAATAGCGTCAATCTCAACCTCAGTACCTTGCATATACCGGTCCACCAATACCGGATGCTCAGCTGACGCCTTAACAGCATATTTCATATAATCTCTAAGTTCTTTATTATTATATACAATCTCCATGGCGCGCCCACCCAATACATACGAAGGGCGTACCACTACTGGGAAACCAACTTTCTCAGCGGCAGCAATAGCTTCATCCGCACTAGTTACCGTCCCCCCCTGTGGTCTGGGTATATGAAGTTCCTCAAGCAGCGCATCAAAGCGTTCCCTGTCTTCGGCCCGGTCAATACCGTCTACCGAAGTACCCATAATCTTTACTCCGGCTTTAGCCAGCGGCCCGGCTAAATTAATAGCAGTCTGCCCCCCGAACTGGACAACAACTCCTTCCGGTTTTTCCTTTTCAATAATATTTAAAACATCTTCTGTCGTTAACGGCTCAAAATACAGCCGATCAGAAGTATCAAAATCGGTAGAAACCGTTTCCGGGTTATTATTTACAATAATAGATTCATAGCCAAGCTGCTTCAGAGCCCATACCGAATGAACCGAGCAGTAGTCAAATTCAACACCCTGACCGATACGAATTGGACCTGACCCCAGCACCATTACTTTAGGCCGGTCAGTAACCGTAACTTCATCTTCCTGTGCATAGGTGGAGTAATAGTAAGGAGTTACAGCCTCAAATTCAGCGGCACAAGTGTCAACCATTTTATAACACGGAGCAATCGCCGACTGTTTCCTTAGGTTCCGGATTTCATCCGTTTCTTTACCTGTAAGTTCAGCAATAGACCGGTCGGCAAAATGCATTTTTTTGGCACTGGCCAGAAGTTCTGGCGTTAATGATTGGTTAGAAAGTTTGTTCTCTATATTGATGATATTTTGGATTTTCCACAAAAACCATCGGTCGATAGCGGTAATTTCATGGATTTCTTCAACAGTTATACCGCGTCTTAAAGCCTCTGCCACCACAAATAGCCGTTCGTCATTAGCTAACTTGAGATTTGCATGCAGCTGCGGCGTCCCCAAAGCCGCAATTTCCGGAATTGACAAACGATGCAGACCAATTTCAAGCGAACGCACCGCTTTCAGCAAGGCGCCTTCAAAGGAGCGGTCAATTGCCATAACCTCACCGGTTGCCTTCATCTGGGTTCCTAAAATCCGGTCAGCAAAATTAAATTTATCAAACGGCCAACGCGGGAACTTAACTACCAGATAGTCCAGTGCTGGTTCAAAACAAGCCTTGGTTTTCTGGGTAACCGCATTGGTTATTTCATCTAAATGATAACCAATAGCAATTTTACTCGCCACCTTGGCAATCGGATACCCCGTAGCCTTTGAGGCTAGGGCCGAAGAACGGCTAACCCGTGGATTAACCTCAATTACATAATATTGGGTGCTGTGAGGGTCAAGCGCATACTGCACATTGCAACCACCCTCAATTCCCAGCGAACGGATAATCGTTAGCGATGCACTGCGCAACATCTGATATTCGTGATCATTTAATGTCTGAGATGGTGCTACGACAATACTGTCACCGGTATGGATACCAACCGGATCAAAGTTTTCCATGTTACACACCGTTATACAATTATCGGCGGCATCACGAATAACCTCATACTCGATTTCCTTCCATCCAGCAACACTTCGTTCAATTAACACCTGGCTAATCAAGCTGTATTTCAGACCACGGATAGTTACATCTCTAAGTTCCTCATCATTATGTACAATACCGCCGCCGGTACCGCCCAGCGTATAGGCCGGACGCACAATCAGCGGATAGCCAATTTCATCAGCAAACGCCTTGGCACCTGCTAAATCTTCAACAATAGCGCTCTCCGGAATTGGTTGATTGATTTTTTGCATAGTTTCTTTAAACAATTCGCGGTCTTCCGCTTTTTCAATGGATTCCAGCGGCGTACCCAACAATTCAACATTATACTTTTCTAATACGCCCCGTTTAGCTACTTCCACCGCCATATTCAGGCCAACCTGACCACCAAGGGTAGGAAGCAATCCATCCGGACGTTCTTTCTCGATAATTGCTTCCACAAACTCAGGCGTAATCGGCTCAATATATACCCGATCAGCAATGTTAGCGTCAGTCATAATAGTAGCCGGATTAGAATTAATAAGGACAACCTCCAACCCTTCATCTTTAAGGGCTCGGCAGGCTTGAGTTCCGGCATAATCAAACTCGGCGGCCTGACCGATGACTATAGGACCAGAGCCAATAACCATAACTTTACGTAAATATGTTTTTTTCGGCATCGGTTAAACCCCCTTCTTTAAGATCGCCATAAATTCATCAAATAAGTAAGTGTTGTCATCCGGTCCCGGAGCAGCTTCGGGATGATATTGCACAGAGAATACCGGCAAATTCCGGTGTTTCATACCTTCTACGGTTTCATCATTTACCGCGCGGTGCGTTATTACAAGATCGTGATCTGGCAAAGTTTTTTCTTCTACCGCATAACCATGATTCTGAGAGGTAATATATACCCGGCCACTGGCCAAGTCTTTAACCGGGTGATTTGCTCCCCGATGGCCGAATTTCAATTTATAAGTATTAGCACCCATTGCCAAAGCTAACAATTGGTGCCCCAGGCAAATACCGAAGATAGGTTTTTTACCAATCAGTTGTTTAACTGTTTCAACCGATTTAGGAACATCCTTGGGATCACCAGGCCCATTTGACAAAAATACGCCATCAGTATTCAGCGCCAATACCTCTTCGGCGGTGGTAAAGGCAGGCAGTACCGTGAGATTGCATCCGGCTTTAACCAGCGAATTTAAAATATTACGTTTGATGCCATAATCAAGTACCGCTACCTTAGGACCATTACCCTCGCCCATGTGGTAAATCTCTTTAGTAGTAACTTCGGCAACTACCTGAGTTTCAAGCGGCGAAGCCAACAACGCAGTAATTTCATTAGTTGTAATTGTATCCGGTACAATAATTCCCTTCATCGTTCCTGTTGAGCGGATTTTCCTGGTTATAGCCCTGGTATCAACCCCATACAGACAAGGAATAGCATTTTTTTCTAAGTAGTCTGGCAAATTTGTTTCAGCCTGCCAATTGCTGTGTTCAAGACAAAGTTCACCAATAACAAAGCCACGAACATACGACTTAGCTGCCTGGTTAAACAGAGTTGCTGTTCCATAATTGCCGATAAGCGGATATGTCATTGTAACAATCTGACCACAGTAGGATGGGTCGGTCAACACTTCCTGATAACCCGTCATACCAGTATTAAACACTACCTCGCCTACAGACTGTGCATTACTCAAAAGTTCACCAGCAAAAGTGCTGCCATCTTCAAGAATTAGTTTACCATTCATTCCTTTACCTCCCCGCCCTGCATCACAACACGACCGCCAACAATTGTGGCCACCGCCCTGCCTCTAAGCGTATTGCCTTCATAAGGGGTACATTTTCCCCTAGTATAAAAATTATTGCTGTCTATAGTCCATTCCTTTTCAGGATCAATAACCACAATATCTGCCGGAGCACCAACTTTCAAGGTACCCGCCTCCAGCCCTAAAATTTTAGCCGGAGTTGTTGACATCCGGTCAATAACTTCATTTAATGTGAATTTACCAGTATGATAAAAGCTATTCAAGATAACGCCCAGCGCTGTTTCCAGTCCGGAAAAGCCACTCGGGGCATAGCGAAATTCCATGTCCTTTTCTTCAAACGCATGTGGTGCGTGGTCAGTAGCAATGGCATCGATCGTGCCGTCTTTTAACCCGGCGATTAACGCTTCGACATGTTCGGTTGACCTTAGCGGCGGATTTACTTTAGTAGCAGTGTTAAACCCGATGACCGCTTCATCAGTCAAGGTCAAGTGATGCGGCGTAGCTTCCGCTGTAACTTTAACGCCCCGCAGTTTGGCCTGACGAATACATTCTACCGCTCCAGCCGTACTGACATGGGCAATATGGATAGTACCGCCAGTATATTCGGCTAAGAGAACATCTCTAGCCACCGCAATATCTTCAGCTACCGCCGGCCGCCCCCGCAATCCCAACATCGCTGAAACCGCGCCTTCATGCATAAAGCCATCACCGGCTAGACTTTCTTCTTCAGCATGTGAAATAACTAAACCGCCAAACATCCGAGCATATTCTAAGCCAGTTTTGAGGATATAGGCACTTTCGACATAATGGCCATCATCAGAAAGAGCAACTGCACCATTTAACATCATGTCTCCGATTTCAGCCAGTTCCTTGCCTTGCTGTCCTTTGCTTAGCGCGCCAATAATTTGAACATTTACGACCCCTTCTTCACGGGCCTTCTGTTTCATACCGGCTACCAAAATTGCGTTATCAATAACCGGTTTCGTATTAGGCATCGGACAAACAGTGGTATACCCGCCCGCTGCTGCTGCCCTAG
Organism: Bacillota bacterium; assembly: GCA_017889625.1. GTDB lineage: Bacteria > Bacillota > Negativicutes > Sporomusales > CTSoil-080 > CTSoil-081. The sequence goes on from JAGGAD010000020.1 coordinate 32,141, forward strand.
TACCTGAGGCTATATCTTCTTTAGCCTCTAACCCCGGATCGCGCAGGTGAACATGCATATCTACCAGCCCCGGTGCAATTACCAAGCCGCTCACATCTATTATTCTGGCCCCATCGGCGGCCTCAGCTAAGCCAACGCCAGCCGCTTCAATACGGCCGTCTACTACCACCACATCACCAACTATATCAAGCTGCTGCGACGGATCAATAATCCGTCCGCCTTTAAGCACTAACTTCAATGTCGTTACCTCCCATCAGCACCAAGAACAGTATCGCCATCCGTACAGCCAAACCGTTTTTCACCTGTTCCTGGATAGCCGATTGTGCTGAATAAGCTACATCCGGCGCAATTTCAAGGCCGCGATTCATCGGACCAGGATGCATAACCAGCACATCGTCTTTGGCTAGCGAAAGCCTGTCCTTATTTACCCCAAAAATCCTGGCGTATTCACGCGTGGTCGGGAAAAGTCCCTTCTGCTGCCGTTCGCGCTGTATGCGAAGAATGTTTACCACATCGGCTCCCTCAAGCGCCGCTTCTACACGGTCATAAACCTTCACACCATGCTTTTCAAGATCACGCGGCAACAACGTCCGTGGTCCAGCCACACTAACATCTGCTCCCATTTTTAACAAAGCCCAAATATTCGACCGCGCCACTCGACTGTGTAAAATATCACCGATAATCGCCACCTTTAAACCGCTGATATTCCCCTTTTTCTCACGGATAGTGAACATATCCAAAAGCCCCTGCGTCGGATGCTCATGTGCTCCATCACCAGCATTAACAATAACCGGACTCACTGCAGATGCGGCAAACTCTGCCGAACCTTCCGCTTCATGACGCATGACGATAATATCCACGCCCATTGCCTCTACTGTCAGTAGTGTATCCCGCAAGCTCTCTCCTTTTACCACACTCGAAGCGCTGGTAGTAACATTAACCACATCTGCTCCTAAATATTTACCAGCAAGTTCAAAGGAAGTACGGGTTCGGGTGCTTGGTTCGAAAAATAAATTTACAATAGATTTCCCACGCAAAGTGGGAACCTTTTTTATATCACGATCAATGATATTTTTCATTTCTTTAGCCGAATCAAGGATTAGCCCCATCTCGTCTACAGTCATTCCCTGCAACCCAAGAATGTCTTTGCCCCGCAATGATACCTGGCCTTTGGTCATCGTCACTCGCCTCCTGTTACAATCCCTAATATAATATACCCTGACCACGGCTTCCAAGCCGCCTTATATAGCTGGTTTTGCCTAAATAAAAACCTTCTTAGCACACAAAGAGCAAGAAGGTTTTACTTCACCCACCTGTATAATACCCTTCCGGCCTCGCAGGACCAGATTAAAGGTCTTCCTGTACAAAAAAGCCTTCCCGCGTGAAGACGCAAGAAGGCCAACTATACCAACTAACTGTACATTTTCCTTCCTGACCTCACAGGGTCAGTTTAAAGGCCATATAGCATTTGTGTTATTATACCAAACTACCAAAACCATTGTCAAGGTTTAACTTTTCTTAACAAATAGGCGACATTGAAACACCTAACCATTGTTCCAATGCCGTCTATTTTAACCCATTTAGTACTTATTTACCAACAAAACCAGCTTTACGTTTTTCTATAAATGCCGTCATACCTTCCTTTTGGTCATTAGTTGCAAAGCACAAGCTAAAGACTTCAGCTTCATAGGCTACGCCAGTTTCAAGGTCAGTATCCATACCTTCATTTATCGCAGCTTTACAAAATTCTATCGCCCGTGGTGCTCTAGACATAATTTTTTCAGCCAAAGCTTTAGCTGCTTCCATAAGTTCTTCGCGAGGAAGAACCCGGTTAACTAAACCTATCCTATAGGCCTCAGCGGCATCAATAGTGTCGCCGGTAAATAGCAATTCCTTAGCCCGGCCTTTTCCAATAATCCGCGGCATACGCTGGGTACCGCCAAAGCCAGGCGTAATACCCAATGAAACTTCCGGCTGTCCAAATTTAGCATTTTCAGCAGCAAGGCGAATATCACAGGCCATTGCTAATTCACAACCGCCACCAAGAGCAAAGCCATTAATTGCGGCAATAACCGGTTGGGGCAAGTTTTCTAATTTATTGAAGACAGCCTGACCAGCCTTAGCAAAACTGCGGCCTTCAAGCGCCGTCATCGGCTGCATCGCCGCTATATCAGCACCGGCAACAAAAGCTTTCTCGCCACTGCCAGTAATAATTACTACTTTTACTGCATTATCCTGAGCAACAGCATCAAGTAAATTATCCAATTCTTTCAGCGTTTCACTATTGAGAGCATTCAACACCTTAGGACGATTGATGGTAATAAGACCTATCCCGTTTTCATTGGTAAACAAAAGATTTGTATATTCAAGCACATTGTTCATCTCCTAATCATTTTGCATAATCATAGAAACCTTTTCCGCTCTTACGTCCCAAATATCCGGCCTGAACCATCTTTTTCAGCAACGGACACGGACGATATTTAGAATCACCATATCCTTCATAAAGCACTTCCATAATTGATAAAATGGTGTCATTACCGATTAAATCAGACAGTGCTAACGGGCCCATTGGATGATTAAACCCAAGCTTAGCCACATTATCAATATCTTCTGCTGATGCAACACCTTCCATTAAAGTGAAAATCGCTTCATTTATCATCGGAACCATGATCCTGTTGCCTGCAAAACCAGGAAAATCGTTGACTTCAACCGGAGTTTTGCCAATGGTTTCAGCTAGAGTTTTAACTGCAGTAAATGTTTCCGCGCTTGTTCCCAGCCCTTTAATAACTTCCACTAGTTTCATAACCGGAACCGGATTAAAAAAATGCATACCAATAAATTTATCCGGACGGCTGGTTAAGGCTCCCAGCTGGGTTATTGGCAACGACGAAGTATTGCTGGCAAAAACAGCGTGTGCTGGGCAAATTTTATCTAACGCCTGGAATATTTCTTTTTTTACATCAATATTCTCAATTGCAGCCTCAATTACCAGATCAACCTTGGCACTTGTGGCATCAAGTTCAACTACACCGGAAACACGACCAAGAATAGCGTTTTTTTCATCTTCCGCCATCTTGCCTTTTTCAACAAGCCGGCCTAAGTTCTTATTAATGTTGGCAATGCCTTTCTTTACGAATTCATCCTTAATATCCCTGATGGTTACTTGAATACCATTTTGCGCCAAAACCTGAGCAATACCGTTCCCCATTTGTCCTGCACCAATGACTAATACTTTTTTAAATTCCATATTTCACCACTCCTTTTTCACTGTAATTTTGATATCTAACTGCTAAGCCCAAACTCGATATACCTACAAGCCTTGGATTAACTCCGTTCTTTTTTTCACATATTGGCAAATAGAGAGCAGGCATTATTAAATACTGCCCCCTATACCATTCACCAAGTTGTCGGTCTGAATAATACTTACTTCAACAACGCACCAGAAATAACCATTCTCTGAACTTGATTAGTTCCTTCATAAATCTGGGTTATTTTTGCATTACGCATCAGACGTTCTACAGGATATTCACGACTGTAGCCATAACCACCAAAAATTTGCACTGCATCAGTAGTAACTGACATAGCCGCATCAGAAGCATACAATTTTGCCATCGCAGCTTCTTTGGAATATGGCAAACCTTTGTCTTTCATGTAGGCAGCCCGATAGGTAAGAAAACGAGCAGCTTCAACCTTAGTCGCCATATCAGCCAACATAAACGCAATCGCTTGGTTATTTGCAATCGGTTTACCAAACTGAACCCGTTCTTTAGAGTATTTAACGGCAAGATCAAGTGCCCCTTGCGCAATCCCCAGCGCTTGAGCAGCGATACCAATACGTCCGCCATCCAAAGTGCTCATAGCAATTTTAAAGCCTTCGCCTTCTTTTCCAAGCATGTTTTCTGCCGGAACTTTTACATCTTGGAAAATCAGTTCCATAGTTAGTGAGGTATGAATGCCCATCTTATGCTCTTTTTTACCAGAAGTAAACCCAGGCATACCTTTTTCCAGAATAAACGCCGATATGCCACGCGTACCTTTAGACTTATCCGTCATGGCAAAAACTACATTAATCTCAGCTTCACCGCCGTTAGTAATAAAGATTTTGCTGCCATTAAGAATATAGTGATCACCTTCACGTACGGCAATAGTCTGTTGAGCAGCAGCATCAGTACCAGCATTAGGTTCAGTTAAGCCGAAGCAACCAAGTTTTTCACCAAGTGCCAGTGGAGTAAGATATTTTTGTTTTTGTTCTTCAGTACCATAAGCATAAATCGGCCAAGCACATAGCGACACAGCCGCCGACAAAGTAACGCCCATACCGTCATCTACCTTGCTCAACTCTTCTACCGCCAAAATATAGCTTAATACATCACCATCAGCACCGCCATATTGTTCGGGGTAACAAACACCTGACAATCCAAGTTCTCCTATTTGATTATACAGTTCACGGGAAAAAACCGCATTTTCATCGCGTTCGGCAACAGTTGGAGCCAATTCCTTTTCGGCAAACTCACGGGCCATTTTTTGTAGCATTTTTTGTTCATCATTGAGTTCAAAAATCATTCCAGTCATCTCCTCTAAAAAATTAATATAATTTTTAACTGTTTACACAGTTTAATAACCTGCTTATAAATGGTATATTTAGGTAAGACATCCTACATCTTATTACTTCGTGGTAAATAAATAAATTCCTACCATTTTAAATTATTTTTTGTGAATTTTTTAACAAACTTTTGTTCTCTATAGCCTTTGTAACATATTCATTATATGAATTTAATCAGCATTTATACACCCTGATCAAATTCAAGCCTTCACTTTTCAAGTACAAACATTTTTGGGAAAACTATATAAGTTTGGGTACAAGTTAGACGCTGACTACCATTCACTAAAATCTTTTAAATGCATATTATGTAAAAAAAGACCTTTTAGAACATAAAGGTGGTGAACAATATGTCCCCACGACATTACTGGGAAGAGCCTGTGATCGAGGCTTGGGAAAAAGATATTGACTACTACGATAACCGCTGCAGTCCCACCGCAGTCACCGCAGTCGCCGCACTTGGCGTTTTAGGCATTGCAGCCCTTTGTCAGCCCACGAGTTATCGGTATCCTTATCAGTGCTCGCCATTTTACACCCAACATGCCTGTCACCCTTATCGTTCCTGCACGCCAACCTACGTTTACACCTGCCATCCACGAAATTGCTAATCCTATGTAAGGCTACTTAACAACGTCTAACATTGCTACTTATTAACCGCTTTACAAAAGCGGTTTTTTTCTTACCCCAACATCAAAATTATTTATAGCAGAAACCGTCCCATTTACAGGTTTAATTTAAAATGTTTCACCGATAAATTAATCAGAACTAGTTCTTGCTAGACTTCATTATATTTTTGAGTTAGTTATTTTTTTCACATTATGTTGCAAATAAAAACAACCTCAGGTTTATACCTAAAAGCACCAAATATACTAATTTGGTGCGGTTGATGGGATTTGAACCCATACGAGTCTCCTCGCCACCCCCTCAAGATGGTGCGTCTGCCGTTCCGCCACAACCGCATACAACATATAAAATTGGTGCGGTCGAGTGGATTTGAACCACCACGAGATTGCTCTCACTAGCTCCTGAGGCTAGCGCGTCTGCCGTTCCGCCACGACCGCATACTGAA
>JAGGAD010000021.1 GCA_017889625.1 Bacillota bacterium
CCATCCTCCGCGGATAGGTTTCGGTTTAGTTTAGTTATTGCTCTTTTTTCAATTCGGCTTACATAGGACCGAGATATTCCCAGCAATTTTGCAATGTCTCTCTGGGTTTTTTTCCCTCCATCAGGCATGCCAAACCGCATTTCTAGCACCCATTTTTCCCGGTTACTTAATCGACAGATTTGCTTATTAAGACGTTCTTGCTCACATTGTATTTCGACCGCCTCAGCAACCACATCGGGAGCAGTACCTAAAACATCAATAAGTGTAATCTCATTTACCCTTGAGGTTTATCTGTTATTTGTTTAAGTTTCTTTAGTCTTGCCCGAAGAAAGAAGTTGAGTAGTATAAGTTATTTGACTTGTTGGTAAATACCATATCCAAGGTTTTGGGGTAAAAGCTACTCGAATAAATGGAATCAAGGTATTATCTTTGCTATAAGCTGAGCCAAAATATGTATAGCCGATAGGATATGGTTCAGTATATTTGCCTCTTATGTCTATGCCATTATTTTTCAAGGTGTTATTCAGCCATTTATCTAACAAGACGGTTATATTTATTTCAATAGCGACATCCTGGGTAAATGGTAAAAACTCTTGCTCAAGAGCCGGATCTAAGTCTATCGGACAAGCATTCTCATAGGTTGTAAAGGAGCTGAAGGGCTTTAATAACGGATATATGTTGAACACCGGCACTGGCGAATTGAAAAAATCAGCAACTTTAAATAGCACTAAACTAGCCGATACCAACGATATGTTAATAGGAATTATGCCGATATCAAAAAAAAGGTAACTATAATAGTTATATTTTCCTTCCCAGCCAACCATTATTTTTTTATCTTTTATGTTGCTCCCAGGGAATTTATTGGATAGAGTTAAGCTTTTACTTGCGGGGACGTTGATAACAGCCACTTATCAACACTCCTTGTGTGACCATCTCCCCTTAGTATATGTTTTAGTCGCTAAAATGGTTTTAGTTCCCGGTGATTTTTTATTTGAACAGATGATATTCTACTTACGTTATCTTCGCTCTGTCTATACCTCTACTCAGAATATGTAAAGAGCTTGGTGGTTTAAACCAAACCCTCAATGTAAATTATTTATGAAGTAAAACCAATACCTACATACACATTAGATACCGAATAACTTTCGCTACCAATACCCAACGACATTGTTGTCGAAGCGCCTGCCGCTAAGCCACCAATTGTATCTGTGAGAAAATAATCAGTCGTTGTTCCATCATAAAAAGCAGTAGCAACAAAAGTACCTGCAATAGCTGTGGTAGCACTACTATTACTAAGCGTTATCCTTACTATACTGCCACCATCACTAGTATAATCTAAACTAAGGCCATAATCACTTACACCAGCCATTATTTTTCCTCCTAAGATTTTTTTTTATTGTATTTATATTACATAATATTTAAGAACATCTAGAAATGTTACTAGGAATATCTTTTTGACTGCGCTAATCGAAAATCATTATTTTATACATAGTTTTTCATAAATAAATCAAAAAGCCAACGGACTATTACATCCATTGACCTTTCTTATTTTTCGACTGATACTACATTAAAGCCATGCCGGATTATTTCCGGTACTCGAATTTGGTTATCAAGATGCATGCAGTAAACTTTTTCTCGTACTCTCGGTTCAAAGGTTTCCATCAGCTTTTTTAATGACAGGTGGCTGTTACCGGGATAATCCAGCCCACAGGTATCTTGATATAGTCTATCGAGGCTACCAGACCACAGTTTATTTACAATTTCATCGGCAATGGCACTGGCATCTCCACTATAATAAAACATTTTTTCCTTACACTTTAGGATCAAGCCATATGCCGGTATTGTGTCAACATGCGGCACCCGGATAAATTCAATGCTGACTTCCCCCAGGTTAGCATCAGTCCAGTTTACCTTGGCAGCACTTTCTAGGGCATACATATCACAGCTAACACCAATACAGGCTAAAAAGCTCTCCATCAATTTTTTATCAGGGAAAAAAACTTTCGGGCGTTGGTGTAAGATATAGTAGGAATAAAAAATTATCTCACCCAGGCTGCCGACATGATCAGGATGAGTATGGGTAATTACAATGTAGAAATTGCGCAGAGTTTCAAGCAAGCGCAGTTCTTGCAACCGGGAAAATACGGTACCGCCACAGTCAATCAACAGCAGACTACTTTTCTCGGTTACGAAGGCTGCGGTATTTCCCATTCTTGTATTGAACGCACTGCCACACCCAATAAAATTAAGCATAGGTTTACCCCCTAGCTATTTTTCCAAGCTAATACCATTATTAGTCATTATTTTATCTGACCAAAAACCGGCGCGTGGGATTGCCGATTTTTAAATACTTGGCATAAATTTCCGGATGGCTGGCTTTAAGTTCTTTGCTGTCTAACATCTCCCGCCCCTTAACATTAACCCATTCCACGACTTTGATACCGTTAATATAACCGACTTCATTGTCACCGAGAAGTTGTTTGAGATTATTTTCAGCTTGTGCTTTCCGCTGTTCGGCAGCTTCCAGGTCAACTATAGCGTTCAATCGATAATTTAGCCAAGTTTCGGCTTCGACCGGCAAAGTGATTGTTTGGCCATTGGCCTTAGGATACAAGGTAAGCAATTCTTTGCCAGAGCCTGCTGCAACTGCTATTTGAGGCTTTGTTTTAGCAACTACCTCCTGCCAGAAGGTTTGTTCTTTTGGGATCATCTCAACGATAAAGTTGTCATCGCGAGGAATATATTTAGTAAAAAAGTGTTGCCCACCAATTAAAACAGCCACGTGGCATCCAACCCAGCCCATAACCGCGCAATCATGTTGCATCTGAACGTAGCTATTTTGGGGAATGTCGCTGCCCTGCCAATAGCGTGATTGATTTAAGGCGATATTCTTTATTTTAAGACCTTCTTGTTTACCGATTATTTCTCGATCTATATCGGCAAGCATAAAGGAGTATTCGGCATGCTGAAACAAAGCTCTACGGCGACGAATTTTATTTTTTGTTTTTTCTACATATAAGTTGGCGATAGCACTTTCAATGATTTTGTAGATTATGACTTCTTCAGCATTAGCCGCATCGCCAAACGGAACTTGCCCGGTTTTATGCAGCCACAAATCTACCGGGCTGAGGTACGGATCTTCGCCGATGGCGCTAGCAGCGTCAGATCCGCATAGGCCGCATAATTTTTTTTGCCACCATTCTTCGTTAGTTTTATCTCGAGCACGACACACTATCACAGGTTTCATAATCCACCTCCATTTAGACTGCACCAACCTATAATATTACTTTAAACTGACATCTTGCTTAAAGCGTTGCTGATCTACTGGGATGGACTGCCAAATTATCCAAAAAGCTTTATGCCAGGCTTCAATAATACTGGCTTTATCAGCGTCAGATACCGGCGGAGGATCAACAATATTAATAACTGATTTGCCATTATTAGCATAATAAGTTGCCGCGTATTTTTGCTCCATAAACTCACCTCTACGACTATGTTTATGCATTTAATAATGGCGGACTACCATGCAGAATAACATTTTTGATCATTTCCTGGTTTTACTTGCCAAAAAGTTACTCATCACCCGTTCTCGTTAATATTAGCATGTAAAGACTTTCCCAAAGTGACAGTATAGTGGCATATTAACAAGCCGTATTGCTATATGAATAAAAAGTATCCACAATATACTGCAAACCGGTCTTCTACTCAGTATTTTACAGAAAGGGGGACATTTTATGACTAACAGATCATCACCCATTGTTTTTGAACCAGCCTGTTTTTATCTGCGTAAATCCCGCGAAGATCATGAGGCGGAAACTCGCGGCGAAGGCGAAACGCTGGCCAAACACCGTAAAGCATTATTCAAATTGGCTAGCGAATACGGCGTGACTATCGCCAAGGTTTATGAGGAAATTGTCTCCGGCGAAAGTGTTATTCACCGCCCCGCGATGCTGACTCTTTTACAGGAGGTTGAGATTGGCCGGTGGCGGTCGGTGTGGTGTATGGATGTTGATCGGCTAGGCCGCGGCGGTATGCAGGATCAAGGCCTTATTATTGATACTTTTAAAACTGCCGGTACTAAGATTGTTACCCCGCGAAAGATTTATGACTTGAGTGATGAGTTTGATGAAGAATATACTGAGTTTGAAGCGTTTATGGCACGCAAAGAGCTAAAGATAATAACCCGTCGGCTTCAAAGCGGCCGACGCCGTTCCGTCGAGGACGGCAACTATATTGCAGCTAAAGCGCCTTATGGTTATGTAATCGAAAGTTTACCAACCGGACGCACGCTTGTCCCCCACCCCGAGCAAGCCACCGTGGTTCAGTTGATTTTCGAGCTGTATACTAATGATCAGCCTGAGCTTAGGCTCGGTAGCACAAAAATCGCTAATGAATTGAATCGTCTGGGGTATGCTACTTATACTGGCAAGAGCTGGGATGCTTCTACAGTGTTGTTTATCTTGAAAAATGAGGTCTATGCCGGCAGGGTACAGTGGCGCAAGCGGGAGGAACAAAAAGCTTCATCCCCAGACAAAAAAGAAGTTATCCGCACCCGCCCCCGTGAGGAATGGATTGATGTACCAGGAAAACATCCACCTTTAATATCACCAGCGCTTTTTGCTAAGGCCCAGCAAATACTAAAAGCCAAGTCACATGTTCCCTGCACTAAATCAAGGGGTATGACTAACCCACTAGCCGGTTTGATTAAATGCGGTCTTTGCGGAAATTCGATGGTTTATCGAAGCTATACCCGACAAAAATATTCTCATTTGGTGTGTTATAACCCTAATTGTATTAATAAAAGCAGTCGTTTTGATTATGTCGAAACTGCGGTGTTAGAAGGGCTGCGGTCTTGGTTAGGCGCGTACCACACCAAATTTTTAGCAGCCCCCGTCCCTAATTCTTGTCTGGTAAATGTCACCACAAAAACTCTTCACCGCTTAGAAAAAGAACTAACCGCTTGTAATTTTCAAAAAGATCGCCTGCAAGATTTATTGGAGCAAGGCGTTTATGACAGTGCCACTTATTTCGCACGTTATTATAAAATAACTATGCGCATCACGGAACTCCAAATGGCTATCCGCCAGGCAAAGCTACTTATCACTAAAGAGCAAGCGACCAATTGCAACCATGAACTTACAACCATTCCGGATGAAAAACTTATAACTGCATACGAAAAAACCGCCGACCCCAGTTTAAAAAACAACTTGCTTAAAGTTGTACTGGAATACGCGGTTTACGTTAAGAGTCCCGACCAGCGCGGACCGGAATTTGCTTTGACCTTATTCCCCAGACTACCGCACTAACTTGGATTCACATTTTTAGTTTACTGTAAATACAGTTAATGATAGAGTGGCATCTCATTTCCTTCTTTATCAACACCGATCGGATCATACAGACTAACTTCTGCTCTAGTTCGTCGCGTGCTTCTAAAATGCATAAGTATTTCATTTTCAATACACCTGGCTGCATATGTGGCTAGCCGCGTTTTTTTCCCGGAATCAAAGGTATTTATTGCTTTGATTAGGCCAATAGTTCCGATAGATATTAAATCATCTACTTCTTCGCCGGTATTGTCAAATTTTTTGACAATATGGGCGACTAAACGAAGATTGCGTTCAATCAGTACATTTTTAGCTGTTTCTTCCCCCTCTTTCAGCTGATTTAAATAAATACGTTCTTCTTTTTCTGACAGTGGTAATGGAAAGGTGTTGTTCGTTAAGTAGGCGACAAATAAAGAAAGTCCCGTGACAACTGATGTAGCCAGGGCCATAAAAACAGATACCAAAACCTTTCACCCCCCGTTTGGACTGTGTTCTATTGTATGGGGGTGCTTTAGGTAACGTGCCTGTTAAAATATTCTAATATTTTTTTAGTAACAGCGTTACAGGGTACTCTGGGCAAACATGGAAAAATATTGTATAATCGCACCAGGAGAGTGATATAATGACGTCTTATATAGGCGATATTGGTATTCTTTTTTCTATTGTAGTGGTAATTATGTATCTTTTGTGGGACGATTTATTCCCGAATTAGCCGAACCTCTATAGGCAGCAGCTTCACTGGCACAGACTTCCCGATATGCGGTTAGGATAGCCAGACTGATAACTTTACTAAGTTTTACTACTATGGACAGCGGGGTACTGTGCAGGTCTAGATATCCTAGTTGCCCTCCGGCGTTGACTACGCCGATAATTGCGATATCACCAACGCTAGGAAGCCGGTTACCGACTGCGATTCCAGCTTCAATCCCGCCTGTCCAGGCCTCAATATTTCCCACTTCCCCGATCTTACCCAAACAGGCATCTACGGCAACTAGGACCGGATGATCATGATTATTAAAGATCGTCCGGGCTGTATCTACTAAGTTTCCGGCATGCACCGGACTATCCAGGCACCCATAGATGTTTTTTACGCCTTGTTCTGCAAGATAGCTGCCTACTAACGGTCCAAGAGCATCACCGGTATAGCGATCGGAACCAATACACAAAAATACCAAGGGTCGACTATTTATACCTTTTTCTTGGTCCATTAGCCGCAACAAGTGCTCAGTGAGTTTTGGAGCAGCACTATCTTCGCCTAGTTTGACAACTATTTTATTGACAACTTTTTTTCCCATTCTATCTCTCCTTCGGCCAGTCTCATAAAAACTATGCGGCCAAGTGCCGAATGTTTCATAAAAAAAGAGGCCGTCTAAAAAGCAGTGCTACTTTTTAGGCGGTCTCTTCTCACTCAAAACCACCAAAGATATTTAGACAGTAAATTACATGGCTATCCGCATAGCCATGTAATCATATTCTAATAGTCTCTTATATTTAGTTTATCACTAATTACATTAATTGTTAATTATCCATTTATATGAATTTTATTATCTTTTCTTAGCGATAATGCGGCTACCTTAGCAAAACTGTACTACCGTCATCTAGTTATTTATAAATGTTATACTGCTAATACTTGCCTGCCTTGGGGCGTTCTTTAGACCTTGGAGCAAAGGACTTTTTACTTGTACTATACCCCCGCGCACGCCTAGGCGCTTCTTCAATGTGTTTCACCGGAATAGCTTCTGTTTCTTTGGTAAGCATTTTTAACGCAGCCGCAAGTAAAGAAACCGAGTCCATTTCCGCAAGAAGTTCTTCCGCTCGTCCTTTATACTGGTCATAGTTGCCTTGCTCAATTTGGCGGAGCAATTTATCTACAGCCAAACGTCGTTGCCCCTCCAACGCATCAATCATAGTTGGCGCGGACATCCGGACGATTTTCCGTTTGGTAGTACGTTCAATGTACCGCAGTTGGTTTAATTCGCGCGGGATAACAAAAGTGAGCGCCACCCCAGTTTGTCCAGCCCGTCCAGTGCGGCCAATTCGATGAACATAACTTTCTGGGTCTTGCGGAATGTCAAAATTGTACACATGGGTCACACCACTGACATCTAAGCCACGCGCGGCGACATCTGTGGCAACTAGGATATCAACCACGCCTTCTCTAAATTGCCGTAAAACCCCATCTCTTCTGTTTTGTGTTAGATCGCCGTGAATGCCTTCAGCAGAATATCCACGTTTTTTTAGGGCTTCAGCAAGTTCATCAACTCGACGTTTGGTTCTAGAAAAAATTATTACCGATTCGGTAGGCTGGGTATCTAATAAGCGACACAGGACATCAACCTTTTCACGATCGTGAAGTTCAATGTAATATTGCTCGACTAGAGGGATAGTCATTTCCTTAGCCTTAATCTGAATTAACGCTGGGTTATGAAGAAATTGCTGAGCCAGATTTTGAATCTGTCTGGGCATAGTGGCAGAAAATAGAAGGGTTTGTCGTTCACCAGAGACCGCGCTCAAAATTTTCTCGATATCTTCGATGAAACCCATGTTCAGCATTTCATCAGCTTCATCCAAAATGACGGTTGTGGTGTCCCTCAACCTAATAGTTCTGCGTGCCATATGGTCCATGAGGCGTCCCGGTGTTGCTACGATTATTTGGGGGCGCTTTTTTAATGCTTTGATTTGACGTTGAATATCTTGGCCGCCATAAATCGGCAATACATGAACATCTGTAAATTGTCCGATCTTGTTTAGTTCTTCAGCAATCTGGATGCAAAGTTCACGGGTCGGCGTTAAAACAATTCCTTGAACCGCTTCTATACTATGCTGAACCTTTTCAATTAAGGGAATGCCAAACGCTGCAGTTTTCCCAGTGCCGGTCTGGGCTTGTCCAATCATATCCTGCCCATCAAGCAAAACAGGTATCCCTTGATGCTGTATTGGCGTTGGCTCTTCAAATCCCATGTCGTTTAGAGCCATTATAATTTTTGCACTAATTCCCATTGCTTTAAATTTTTCCAAGCTAGTTGCCTCCCTTAAAAGTTTTGTAACAAATAGTATAGCCACTAATAATTATTGATATGTGATTTTTCACTGGCCTGTATTTTAATAATATTTTTTGACAAAAAACTCCCCTGCATTGCGCAGGGGAGCCATCGTTCCTACTATTATTATCTATTATTATTTTTAGTGAAACAGTCTCTGCAGTAAACAGGACGATCACTGCTCGGGCGGAAAGGTACTTGGGTCTGTACACCACAAGCGGCGCAAGTCACATCATGCATTTCGCGCTGCTGATAGCCACCGTTACGACCAGAGTTCTGCTGTTTGCGAGCTGCCCGGCATTCTGGGCAACGACCAGGCTCATTAGTAAAGCCTTTTTCAGCAAAGAAATCCTGTTCTGATGCTGTAAAAACGAACTCAGCACCACAGTCACGGCAAGTTAAGTTTTTGTCTTGATTCATATTTGAATCCCCCTTAATTTTTCTACCCAGTACAGTGTGGATAATCCTCATCAGAGCTTCCCTCACCAGATAGCTTAAGAAGGATGAATGAAACTTCACCGAACATGTTTATGGGTTACTTGTGCAGTATACCCTTTATTTGGCATAAAGTCAAGCAAGCAAATTGGCTATTTGTAAATTATTTGTAGGTCTACCATGAAATTTGTTTTTACCTCCTGGCTGGTCCTTCCCCTTTTCAGGCGACAGCTTTATCCCCTCTGCTCATTTAAGCTCAATATTTACATAATACTTTCATATACTATACAAACACCATAATTTCCGGTGTATAACAAAATACGGAACCACTTATAAATATTGACTCCGGCACTTTAGAACTAAAGCCCCCATAAGGAGGTGCGCCAATGACTTATCGTAATGCCGTCAAAGATGACCATAGGTTTTCAATTTTTACCTGGCTGCCGTGTGATTCCTGGCGATATTTTATTATACTTGGCCTTACTCTTTTTATTTGGCTATTTTATCCTCTGGTGTTTATCATTATCTTAGTTATTTTCTTTCTTTGGTACACTGCATAACAGCAAAAAAGTATAGACCCCCCGCGGGAATCTATACTTTTTTGCTGTTATATCAACGGAGGATTCTGGTATTGGGGCTGTTTAGCGGCGGCGGCCAAGGCTTTTATAACGAAGCCAATATGCTCATTTAGATCAATGCCAAGATCGGCTGCACCATTTTTTATATTATCCCGGTTAACAGCCCGAGCAAAAGCTTTATCTTTCATTTTTTTGATAACGGATTTAACTTCGAGATTATCCAGGCTTTTATCAGGGCGAACCATGGCACAGGCAATGATAAAGCCGGTCAATTCGTCTACGGCCAACAACGCCTTTTGTAGCAACGTTCTCTCTTTTGGCCAATCGCGAGCATGAGATTCAATGTTGGTAATAAAGTCATCACTATAGTTATGCGCTAGTAAAATTTCCCGTGCATGATTGGGATGGTCATCAGGATATTGATCAAAGTCAACGTCATGCAAGAGTCCTACCGCACCCCAATAGTCAGTATCGTTTTCAAATTTTCCCGCGTATGCCGTCATAGCTGCTTCCACAGCCATAGAATGTTTTAACAGAACATTACTGGTAACGTATTTTGTTAGTATTCCCCATGTTTCTTGGCGTGATCTTTCCACTAATCATTCCTCCTTGGATGGTATGCATCTTTATTATACCAAAAATCATTTTAGTTAAAAATTAATCTGCTTATTAATATCCCTCAATGCATAGATATAGTTATCGGCTGATTTTATGGAGGTTAGCCATGAATAGTTTACTGACGTTCCTGGCAGGGATAGGGCTGCTTGTGGGCGGTTTATTTATTATGCGCTTTGGGCTAACGAACATTTTTTCACACGGTTTTCAAACTATCTTGACCAGGCTTACATTAACACCGCTTAGAGGAATTATGTTCGGTGCGGTTGCTGCTGCAGTTATGCAAAGCAGCACCGCGCTTACCCTGGTTACGATTGGTTTAATTAGCGCTGAGTATTTAAGTTTTTATGCCGGGCTGGGGATTATTTTGGGAGCCAATATCGGTACTTGTTCGACCGTACAGTTGTTAAGTATTCCCGTGCCTGCGTCGCTTTGGGTGCCGATTTTTGTTCTGAGTGGAATAGTTGGATTTATAAGCAAAAAGCATCGTTCAATGGCATTGGCAATAATTGGTCTAGCCGGGATGTTTGGCGGACTTAGTTTGATTAATTTTTCATTAAGTAATTTTGTGGCGTTGAATACTGTTGTTTTATGGCTTGAGACCGCCAGCCACAACCCGGTTTATGGTATCGGCAGCGGTATATTTTTGACTTTTTTGTTTCAATCCAGTAGCGCCGCAACAGCGTTGTTAATGGCCCTAGCTGACCAACATCTTATTGATCTTTTGGGAGCTGCTTATGGAGTATATGGCAATAATATCGGTTCTTGCCTACCTTCACTCATTGTCGGGCTTGCCGCGCCCCTTGCCGCGAAAAGAGTTGCGGTGGCCCACTTTTTACTCAATTTACTGGGAGTTATAATTTTTTTCCCATTTACTCATTTTTTAACAGAAATGACTACGCTGCTTTCTGGTGATCTAGCCGGGCAGGTAGCCATACTTCATACTTTGTTTAATGTTATTTCGTCGTTAGCAGCCTTAGCAGTTATCCGCTACTACGCAAAATTAATAATTTTTCTTATCCGCTGACCTACCAGCTGCCCTGGCAGTTTTTAGTAGTTTAGATATTGCATTACCAAGCCCAGAGAGCAGTATCAGATAGATGGCTACTGCTGTTATAACAATAGTCCCGCCCGGAGCGATATCAAGCTGAAAAGATAGTATTAACCCGCCCAGAACCGAAATTATCGAGAAGACTACCGACCACGCCAAGGTTGCTTTAAAACCACGCCGCATAAGATGAGCCGCCGCTACAGGAATAATCATTAGCGAACTTACCAGCAAAATCCCGACTACCCTCATTCCTACTACGACAACCAGGGCCGCCATCATACTAAAAATAGTTCCCACTAGGGCGGTGTTGATGCCAGCCACACGGGCGACATCTTCATCGAAAGACATTAAAAATAACCGACCAAAATAATAATGCATTACAGCTAATACAATTATGGCACTGCCAGCAATTAACCATATGTCACTACTGGTAACTGTAAGAATGCTGCCAAATAATACACCAATGATACCATTGCCTGGAACCCGAGCCATACTACTGAAAATTACAGCTAAGGCTAAGCCTGTATAGAAAAAGATGGCCAACGCGGTATCGGCATGTCGC
This sequence comes from Bacillota bacterium, assembly GCA_017889625.1. Taxonomy (GTDB): domain Bacteria; phylum Bacillota; class Negativicutes; order Sporomusales; family CTSoil-080; genus CTSoil-081. The sequence continues at coordinate 11,607 of JAGGAD010000021.1, forward strand.
GCATGACGATGCCTGACAAACTCAATAGCGCCTGCACCGAGCATGGTTACAAGGGCCGCAACCGCTGTCGGATATACACCTAGTACATAGCCACCCATCACTCCGGCAAAAGCAATGTGCCCTAAGCCATCGCCAATCATGGCTTGGCGACGAACTACAACAAAAATGCCGATCAACGGACAGACTATCGCAGTAATAAGTCCGGCAATCAGCGCTCTTTGCATAAAGTCATATTGTAACACTTCCACGGTTATCAATCACCTTTTTATCTTTTTAAATTAGTGCGAGCTAGATTATCTCATATCACTTAACTTGGTACGAAAAGAAATGTGGCTCACTGGCATGATTTTTACGAAATTCTGAGCTATCGCCGTAAAAACATATACCATTATTAATGCAAGCTACTTTGCTGGCCACACGGACAACTTTTTCAATATCATGCGAAACTGCAACAATCGTTATACCAAGGTTACGGTTAAGTTCTCCTAACAGCCCATAAATCTTTGTACCAGTGTCGTAGTCCACACCGCTAGTAGGCTCGTCTAATAATAGCACTCCTGGATTTGCAGCTAGCGCCCTAGCCACCATTACCCGCTGCTGCTGTCCGCCGCTCAGTTCTCCGACAAGTCGACGGCGCAGCTCTTCCATTCCTACTAATTTAAGCATATGAGTTACGATATGCCGCGCTCCGTCTCGATTGACTTTTTTGGTCCCATCAGAATTAAGGCCCAGGGCAACAATTTCTTCAACAGTTGCCGGAAACCCCGCCGTATTATTAGCATAATGCTGAGGCACATAGCCGATTTTCCCGGCTATGCAGGCGGCAACAATTTCTTTACCCGCTACCCGCACTATGCCACCGTCCGGTCGAACCAGTCCGGCAATCATTTTTAGCAACGTACTTTTCCCCGCGCCATTAGGTCCAACCATAGCGACAAAATCACCAGCGGCTATTTCGAGCGACAGGTTGTTAAGTACCTGATTGGCCCCATAGGCGAAAGTAACATCTTTTATTGTTATATCAAACATAATAAACCTCTAAACTCTTCTCTGTGCTTTTACCCACCGCAGTTAACAGTTTATCCGACACTAATTTCTCCATGCTCTATTGCTTGGGCATAGCTGCCGCCTTTCACTAATAGTTCTTCATGCGTGCCTTGTTCTGTTACCATGCCACCGGATAGATAAACAACTTTGTCTGATGCCCTAAGGGTTGACAGACGATGGGTAATGATAAACGCAGTTCTACCCGCACTAGCCTTACGAATAGCTTCCATTACTTGTTGTTCGGCATAAGCATCCAATGCTGCGGTCGGCTCATCTAAAAGCAAGATCGCCGGTTCAACAACAATTGCCCTGGCAATAGCAATACGCTGACGCTGTCCGCCGGAGAGTCTGCCCCCCAGTTCTCCTACCGCTGAATTGTAGCCTTCTGGCAATTCCATGATAAACTCATGGACATTAGCTATTTTTGCAGCCCTTTCCACTTCACAATAAGAGGCTGTAGGTCGTCCATAACGAATATTTTCAATGATGCTGGCATTAAAGAGGATTGGTTCTTGCTGGATAAAGCCAATATTTTCTCTCAATGCGCTAATTTTAAGCTGCTTAATATCGATTCCGTCAAGATATATAGAACCTTGTTGGGGATCATAAAATCTAAGTAGCAAATTCGCAAATGATGACTTTCCGGCCCCGCTTGGACCAACCACGGCAATAACCTCGCCAGGGCCAGCTGAAATATTGATGTCATGTAGCACTTCAGTCCCGCTATTGTAGGAAAATGATACATTTTTAAAGTCCACATGACCAATGCACTCTGGCAATTCTAGTGTTCCTTCCACTACAGTAGCAGGCTGAAAATCAAGTTCTTTAATTCTCGACCACGCCACTAAGCCAAGTTTCATTCGGGAAACTGCCTGAGTAATTTTCCCAACCGGTGCCGGCACATTAATAATGTACACAAGAAAGGCGAACATCCCGCCAATAGAAAGTTTACCGCTAATAACTTCACGACTGCCATACCAAATGATAATGGTTACGCCAATGGCGGTAAGAAACTCTACTAAAGGTATTAAAACAGCATTCCAACGCTGTACTTTAAATAAATCCAGCGCTGCTTCTTGAAGCTTTTTACGGAATTTATCATACTCATAATCTTCCCGGACATAACTTTGCACAAGAGAAACTGATACAATCGACTGGTGCAATAATCCAGTTACCTTGCCCAACGCCTCTTCATAGAAAGTCCCGAACGCGGCAATACGTTTATTGAAATAGCTAACTACACTAATAGTAAACGGCAGGGTGGCAAAAGTAACTAAGGCCAGCTGCCAATCAAAATAAAACATGACGGCCATAATAGCGACAAGATTTAACGATTCTACTAATAAATCGGGAATTCCCAATGAAACTGCCTGTTGAATTAGCCATAAATCATTAGTAAAGTAGCTTATTACATTGCCAGTTGAGGCATTGATGAAATACCCATAATCCATGGCATGAAGTTTTTTAAACATTTCATTGCGCAGATTTCGAATCATCATATTTCCGGCTTTAGCCATATTATAGCTGTAATAATAGGAAAAAATTGTGCGTATGGCATACAACCCCGCCACACTTATGACAATGACATTCAATGCCCCCAGATTTTCACGTTCAAGAGCAACATCAATTAGAGATTTTAAAATCAAAGGCACCGCCAAAGTTGCTGCCGATGCAACAATAAAGCTGACCACTGCCGTTAAGGTCAGCGCCCAGTATGGAAGGACAAATTTTGTCCAATAAAGCCTAAACATTCAATTAGCCTCCACAACCTGACCTGGAATCGATCATGGCTTATAAGTTTGTACTACCAAAAATAAAGCTGCAGTAATAATAACATAGCGACCGATGCCCCTTTATCGTGTGTATTAATAATACACATTATACCAGGCTATAAGCTACTATAAGATAAAACAGGGGAGGCATTGCCTCCCGCAAACTTATATCATTCTGCGCGCTCCGATGTAGCGCGTTCCCCAGTAACCACTGTCTAAACAATCAATAGCCACACCCTGGCTAGAAGTAGCGCTTATAAAGTTGCCATCCCCTAGGTAAATTCCGACATGCGAGACACCAGAAGTATAGGTGGTAAAGTAAACGGTATCACCTGGCTGTAACCGACTCCGGCTCACTGGACGACCAAAGTCGTATTGTTCATCAGCAGCTCGCGGCAAATACACTCCGCTATTTGCAAAAACATACCGGACAAAGCCTGAGCAATCAAATCCGGATGGCGTTGTTCCACCAAATACATACGGAACCCCTTGATATCGTAAAGCAGTTTGAATTATGCGTCGTGTATTAAGTGTTGAACCGGCACGGCTAACAGAAATCTCGCGTCCCATTAACGCACGATAGGTGGCTGAACCGACCACGCCATCAGCTTCTAACCCCCGGTCTCGCTGGAAAGCGATAACAGCCTTTAAGGTAGACGCCCCAAAATCTCCGTCTACATTTCCAGCATCATAGCCACTAGCATTTAGCTGGGCTTGAATTTCGGCGACATCCTGTCCAGAATCTCCTTTTTCCAAGGCAGCGGCATAGGCTACTGTCCCCACCGAAACTAAAAATAAAACTAACACTAAGGTTTGTAGTAATCTACTCACTACTCGTCTCCTCTCATATGCCTCCGGAGTTAGCTGACGGGCTGGGACAGAGAGTTGTCCTACTTTTAAAGTTTCGCCCCAAATTTTGGTTCCCCCGTACCTGAGCAGGATTCGGCAGTTTCGCTCATTATATGTTATTCGCTATTCAGTAAAAAAATCCTTCCTTATTTTTTATTTTTAGTATTATGTTGGGTAAGCTCTTCACGAACTAAATACAGCGGACGTTGTTTTACTTCTTCAAAAATTCTTCCTACATATTCACCTATAACCCCGATAAAAAGCAACTGCAAGCCGCCTAATAGCAAGATGCTGGCAGTAATAGTGGCCCAGCCGGGAACAGCTTCATTAGTGAACATTTTTATGTAGAGGACATGTATCGTCAAGATAAAGCTAATTATTGCGAAAGCGAGTCCGATATAAAATGATATCCGAAGTGGCATTTTGGAGTAAGCAGTTATACCATCAAGCGCAAAATGCAGCATTTTTTTTATAGAAAATTTGGAACTTCCAGCAAAACGCTTAGGTGCGATAAATTCCATTTTTATTTGCCGATAGCCAATAGCACTTATCATACCCCGGATAAATCTGGCCCGTTCCCGAAAACGACGAAAACTATCTACGACCTTTATATCCAACAGCCGGAAATCGGAGCCTCCTTCTTGCACCTGAACATTGGACATGGCATTCATTAGCCGATAAAACAGACTGGATGTAAAGTTTTTTAGCCAAGAGACCCCTTCGGTGGTTAGTCTGACAGTTTGTACCACTTCAAAGCCTTGTTCCCATTTTTCAATAAGCTTCGGCAACATTTCTGGCGGGTGTTGCATATCTCCATCCATAGTAATAACGCAATCACCGTCGGCATTATCCAAACCGCAGCTTAGTGCCACCTGATGGCCAAAGTTTCTCGCCAATACTAGTCCCCTAACTCTCTGGTCCTGTCCGGCCAGCCGTTCTAAAATTAAAGGCGTCGCATCCTTTGAGCCATCATCAACAAAGACTATTTCAAAACAATATGGCAACGCTTCCATATTTTTTACTACTTCCTGGTAAAAAACATCAATATTTTCTTCTTCATTGTATACAGGAACGACAATAGAAACTAGTTTCAAACCAAAACCTCCCATCCCCCAGATTACTAAACCCAAACCCCTTTCAATCGATACCATCATTATCATAAATAAGTTGGTTCACACTAAATTACAAATAGCAGATATCTAGGAAAGTATCGTTCCTTATTAATATTATCCACAACCCGCTCTCCCATGTATTTTCGTACACCATTATAAAAACATTCCAGTTTTACTCTAGCACCTGTTTTATATCGACCCGCAAAGTACGCGCGCCACGTAAATATATATGACGAATTTCTTTGGCTGAACGATCAGTGTTCCACAGTATAAGTACCCGGACGCAGAGCGCAAGTCCCTGAGGATGTTCTATTTCCTGCGTTCCAAATAGCGGAACTTCAGCCCAGCCAATAGCTCTAGCTGCCGCCGCCGGAAAAGCGGCGTTTAAGTCAGGCGTTGAGCTAAAAATAACGGCCGCAATATCTTCTAACGCAAATTTATTAGCTTCTTGAACCGCTGTTAAAAGTTCAATTACTCGTTCAGTAATTTCTTTTTGTTCATTGACATCAACTGTGATTGCTCCCCGAATACCGCGTAGCAACATCAACCACCCCTTTTTACAGAATATGATAACTTTCGCGGCTACAGGCAAATATCCTCTTTATAGCAAAAACCCGGATTGTATCTCTCCGGGTTTTTGCGGTCCTTTATTTTGCTGAAAAAGTGTTACAGTTAGTTTGTTGACTGGCCCGAGCACTTTGCCCACCGCCATCAACATTCACTTCTATGGCGGAAGCCGAACATAGATTGTTGGAGTCATTATATGTACAGTTAGACACTGTACATTTTACGCCTGATAAAGCCACACTATCACCCCCTAACTTTAGCGATGCTAGTATTTCTATAAGACTATAACTTTATACGGATAAACTATTATCCTGCTTCCACATTTTTTCATTGTAACTCGCTTCTTTATTTTTAAAATATGTAAGTATTTCATCTTCCATAACTACACCATGGTTCTTCAGCTAAGTAGTCCCCATCGGCATAGTAATACGCCCTGGCCCGACAACCACCACACACATCATCATAACCACATTTGCTGCAGGCTCCAGTAAGTGGCTGATTCCTAAACTCATCAAACAGCAGACTATTACTCCATATTTGATCAAAGTCCGTAACTCGTACATTACCAGCGTTAATCGGCAAATACGGACAAGGCTGAACATCGCCGTTTGGCAAAATTACGCAATAGGCTGTTCCGGCTAAGCAGCCTTTTGTAAACCGAAGTGATAAGTTACGTTGTTTGGCGATCCGCATAAATTGCGGCGCACAGGTTGGTTTTAGTTCGATTGATACCTGCTGTTGTTTATCCAAAATCCGTTCTAACAGCGTTTCATATTGGGCTGTCTTTAGCGTAGTTTTTTCGATATTTTCCCCCCGCCCGGTTGGAACGAAGAAGAAAATGTGGTGCGCCACTGCCCCTAACTTTATCGCCAAGTCAGTGATGTCAGTAATTTCACCCTCATTCCAGTTGAATACCGTCGTATGTATTTGAAATGGCAGACCAACTTCCTTGGCGGCTTTGATTCCAGCTATGGTCTGTTCCCAAGCCCCATTTTGTCCACGAAAGCAATCGTGTCGTGCTTTTTCAGTACTGTCCAGACTGATTCCCGCACAGGCTAACCCGGCGGTTTTTAGCTTTACTGCTACTTGGGAAGTGATTAGCATGCCGTTAGTCCCAATGACTGGCCGCAAGCCAACATTTTTAGCATAGCTGATAAGTTCGTAGATATCCGACCGCAAAAGTGGCTCCCCGCCACTAAAAATCATAATTTTAAAACCAGCTTTAGCAATTTGGCTTAAGAGTTTTTTGCCTTCAGCAGTGTCAAGTTCGTCAAAACGTTTTGCGCCTGCGTCACGGTAACAATGACTGCAACTAATATTACAAGCCTGAGTGGTGTTCCAGGAAATAATCATGAATTTACTCCTTCCAATCAGTTAGGTAACAAGCTGGGTCTTCTCCCCAAATATTGCCCGAGACGGCTTCAGCTCGAATGCGGCAGCCACAACACAGGCTTTTATACCGGCATTCGGCACAGCGCCCTTCGACATGGCTTTCTTTACTACGTATTTTAAGGATAAATTCACCTCTGTTTTTTTGCCAAATGACGCTAAATGGTGTTTGGCGAACATTCCCCAGCGTTTCATGCCCCCAGAACTGGCAAGCATGAACATTTCCTAATGGATCAACATTCGCCATTTTTTGTCCAGCGGAGCAGCCGCCATGCATTTCCAAGAGGGCTTTAATTTCCGGCACTCGCTCAGGGTTCGTGCGTTCAATGTATTTTAATATGTAAATTCCGTCGGCATGATTATCCGTAGTCAAAACCTCAACCTCAATGCCTCGCTCGTGAAAGTCCAACGTTCGCCTAATTAATAATTCTATTGTCTGGCGTTTTTCTTCGGCGGTAGTATCAAGTGCTGCTATACTTTTGCCCCGTCCGGCGTAAACCAAATGGTACATACAGAATCGCTGAATTTTTTCTTGTTCAACAATATTTAGGATATCCGGCAAAGCCGCTTGATTAAGTCTATTAATGGTAAACCGAATACCTGTTTTGTTCCCCGCGGCTAAGGAATTTCTAATACCATTGATGGCCGCTTCAAATGCCCCTTTTTGTCCCCGGAATTTATCATGAATTTCTTCGTTACCGTCAAGGCTGACTCCAACATACTGAAACCCACTTTCTTTTATTTTAGCAGCTATCTTGGATGTTATCAGTGTTCCATTAGTAGATATTACCGGGCGCAGTCCCTTCATCGCGGCATAAGCACCTAATTCAAATAAGTCCTCACGCAATAACGGTTCACCGCCGGAAAATAACAACACCGGAACACGGGATTGGGCTAAGTCGTCGATAAAGGTCTTAGCTTCGTCGGTGGTTAGTTCACCATTGTAGACTCGGTCTTCAGCCTCAATATAGCAGTGCTGGCAAGCCAGATTGCATCGGTTGGTGGTATTCCAAACCACAATTGGCGTGGTATCTGACGAAAACTGCAGCATATGTGGCGGTAGATTACGTGAACTACGACCATATTTTACAATATCCGAAACAGTAGCCGTACCGCAAAGTAGTTTTGTACATCCAATCACCCAAAACCCTCCTAATACTCTGTAGAGATTTTAAAAAGCCCACCGTGATATTTAGATCTTGATTAATCTTCACAAGACCTGTCCCTAATCATTCTTGCTATCCATAGCACTAAAGGCTACTTATATGCCTAGGCAATATAAAGCAGCCTTTTATATTAGAATTAACTATTTTGGGGAACCAAAGTTCATAACCTTTAGCTGCTTTTTTAGCAGTCTAAAAACTTATGGTTTTTTGTATCAATAACTAAACAGCGGGTACCCCGCTTTTATAGTATATTATTAATCGCCGCCTCAAACTGTCCTCTAGGACGGAAACCGACTAACCGATTTACTTCTTTGCCATCTTTGAAAATAAGAATAGTGGGGATACTCATTACCTTATAAGTTTTTGCCATTTCTTGCTGTTCATCGACATTTACTTTAACTACAGTAGCCTTTCCCGTAAAATCCGCTGCCACAGCCTCCAATTCCGGAGCAACCATTTTGCATGGTCCGCACCAAGTAGCCCAAAAGTCAACAACAACCGGCTGCTTTGATTCTAAAACCTGCCTTTTAAAGTCCTCCGAACTGCTAATATTGTTTACACTCATAATTAGTCCTCCTTATCAGTTTAATTCTATGATATGAAACAAGTAATATTTTTTATATCATCCCCCACAGAGATGGTTAATTGCATTGTAGATAACTTTTTCTTAATTGTCAATGTTTTACTATTATTGTAACCTAAGGTCTTTGCGTTCTAAAACTTTCCATGGTTATCGCCGTAATAACTTTAACATTTCTCCTATATCTAGCGTACTATATTACAACCATAATAGAGTTACTACAAGGAGGCATATCATGAATCTTCGCTCATGTTTCGGCCCTGGCGGCGGATTTGGCGGCGGTGGCTTTATCATCGTCATTGTCATTATTATCATCCTGCTCCTACTCTTTGCTGGAAATGAAGAATCTAGTTCTGTAATATAAAGTTTTAGTTAGTCACTTTTGCCACCTCAAACAAATTTATCTAATATTTACTGCGTGACGGGGATAACCCCCGTCCTTTGCTTTTCTATCATCTACTATACGTACTTAAAGGAATCGGCCACATTTTAGTGCACCGATTCCTTTATAAAAGCTTATTTATTAAAAAACCTATTTATATTTCTTACATATATTGTCCTGGATGTGGCATGCCATGGTGCATGCCATGGGGCATACCGCAACGTGGACATTGCGGGCGATGATCGTGTCTATACTCACAACCGCAATGCGGACATACCATTACAACATTATAGCAGCATGATTCATATACTCTGAATTTTATTTCCCCCACGCATTTTTTAAAGCAGTTACTTTTACACATTGGCTTACAGCCTTCATACATTGTTTAAACCCCTCCTTTCTACTATACGATATGCAAAACCCCTGGAACATGTTATGTATATTAATATTTTTTTTATTTTACCGCTAATTACAGCAAACCAATAATTAGCGGTAACAATATTTCTGCTTTGTTCATACAGTATAGTAAGTTAAATAACATTCCGGCAGGGAGGTAAACATTTATATGAGCATTTTTAGAGAACTTTTAAATCCCGCTCTGGTCAGAGAGTTAGAGCGCGAATTTAATACTGATGTGCTTTTATTTGGGTTTGATGGCTTTACCTATTTCGGCAATTTGCAGGCTATTGATGATTGCCGCATTGCCATTTTAACCCCGGCGGTATCTGCAAGAAGCGGCAATGTTGAAATTTTAACGCCAGGAGGCGAGCTCGTCGAAGTTAGATTTGCCCGGGTTGATTTATGGCAATTAGTAGGTAAAGGTACTGGTATTGTTTCCAATCCCCTAATCTCATCACCGCCTGATGGGCCTATTGTGTTACAACAAGTAGGTATGGAAGCAACGGAACGCCAGGAAAGCAGTGACTTACTCAAGTGGCTAAGTCGTCAGCTTGGCGATGATGTCCTAATAACTACTCTTGGCGGATTCCTAGTCGAAGGTACACTTAGTGAACTCAATGATTGTTTGGCAGTTTTATCGGTAGATGATGTCTTCATTCCTGGTACTAGTTCCAGTATTTCAAGTGACACTTTGCGTTCGGTTGTAATAAATCTCAAAGCCATCACCTCGGTTTCCGGAGCTACCTAATATTGCTTTTCTTCTTGAATATACAAAGGACCCGGTTGATTTGATACCGGGTCTTTTATTAATTATCCTTGAAGGAGGCACGCTTATGCTTATCGCGGTTGAGTATCTTGGCGAAGTCGGAATCGGAGTAACAGCGCCGCATTTTTTTCGGGCTGATGACGGTAAGGTTTATGTGGTTAAGTTTAAAACTAACCGTCTTGGCCCCACAGTATTAGTTAACGAGTTTATTGCCGCCCAGCTTGGCAATATTATTGGACTATGTTTTCCTTTAAGCGATGTTATTTTGCTTACTGATTCGTTGATTTCAAAAACGCCACAACTTATATCTATCGGTGTAAACGCTGGGCAGCATTTTGCCTCACAGTATCTTACCAATACCAAACATCTGGACAAAAACAATTTGTCACTGGCAATAAATATAAAAGAGCTAGCCGGAATACTTTTGTTTGATCATATGTTTCACGATCTTGATCACTTCGCTAATAAAAATAATTTTTTATTGCACCGTGAAGAAGTTGGCTGGCGAATTTATGTTATTGATAATTCGCACTTGTTTAAAAGTGGACGCTGGACACTACAAGTTCTCGATAAACTGGCCAACAACAAAAAAATTTACTACCGACATCTTTTCAAGGTGTTGTTAAATGACTGTCTTGTTCCTTCAGATTTTGTTCCGTATTTGGAAAGGGTAAAAGGTCTTAGTGATATTGCTATTACAGCTATTACAGATGGTATTCCCGCTGAATGGCTGACCGAGGAGGGTGAACGTGAAGCCTTAGCACACCATATAAGCCTGAGACGAGATATTGCCGAGCAACTGTGGCATCGATTATGCCGCCATATTCCACTGGTACACGGTGGGCAGCGGTCCTCTGCTGCGCGTATTATTCGCAGCACCGAAAAAAGTAAGATTTAGGCGTTAAGAAAGGACCCCGGCCTCTGCCTAAAACAGGCAAATGCCGAGGTTCTTGTTTATTCCAAGTGATCATGAACACTATATCCGTGATTCTGGCATAACAATTCTTTTTGAGTACGTTTTATATCTTCTTGGACCATCATCCTGACAAGTTCGATAAACGTTGTTTGCGGCTGCCATCCTAGTTTATTTCTGGCTTTATTAGAATCTGCCACCAATAAATCTACCTCCGTAGGCCTAAAATAGCGGTGATCGATTTTTATGATGGTTTTACCGGTTAAAGTATCGATTCCTTGTTCAGCAAGACCTTCGCCCTGCCATTCGAGATTAATATCGACGCTTTGGCAGGCCAATTCGACAAACTCTCGCACCGAATAGGTTTCACCAGTGCCAACTACATAATCATCCGGCTTGTTTTGCTGCAGCATCAGCCACATCGCTCGAACATAATCAGCAGCATATCCCCAGTCTCGTTTTGCATTAAGATTTCCTAAGTACAACACATCTTGCAACCCTAGTTTTATCCGGGCAATGCCGCGCGTAATTTTCCGAGTGACAAAGGATTCTCCCCGGAGTGGTGATTCATGATTAAATAATATGCCATTACAAGCAAAAATGCCGTAGGCTTCGCGGTAATTGACGGTAATCCAATAGGCGTAGATCTTTGCTACACCATAGGGACTTCGAGGATAGAACGGGGTTGTTTCCCGCTGGGGTATTTCTTGGGCTTTGCCAAATAGTTCACTGGTTGATGCTTGATAAAATTTCGTTTTTGCGGCAAAGCCACTCAGGCGTACCGCTTCTAACATTCTCATCGTACCAAGAGCATCGGTGTTAGCGGTATATTCTGCGGATTCAAAGGAATTCTTCACATGGGACTGAGCCGCTAAGTTATATATTTCATCTGGTTCTACGGTTTTCACTATGCGGGCTAAGTTAGCCCCATCTGTCAAATCTCCATAATGAAGAAAAAATCGTTCTTCTAATTTATTTGCTGAGTGGTATAACCCATCAATACGGTCTGTATTTGGTACTGAGGTTCTTCTCATAATCCCATGTACCTGATAGCCGTTATTTAGCAAATAATCAGCTAAATAAGCACCATCTTGCCCAGTTATCCCAGTTATTAACGCTTTTTTCACATACTCGCTCCTTTCCCGCCTCATTACCTTATGGTATTCACCGAGTTAAGTTGGTGTGCACTGCTATTAGAAAAGCCCGGTTTATCAGCAACATTTGCCAATAAACCGGGCTTTTCTATTCCTATACTGCTTACACTGCTATTAGTACGCTCAATATCCTTTACTCTGGAAGATAACACTCACGATTAAATCGATTCAAAGCTTTTTCCAGTCCTCGCCGTACGGCGTAGGATTGTTTTACAAAACCAACTAAGGCCTGATGTTCACCATTTTCAGTAATTACACTATCATAGATCACATATCCATTGTTTACATCGGTTACTGTCATATAAAGCGGCACTACCGCCGTCCAGCGCTTAAGCAATATTATAGCGTTAGGAAAATCTAACTGCTGGTCGGTATAAACAAACTGAATTTCTGCCCGAACACTATAGTCTACTCTCATGTCGCTAAAAGCAGCTTGCAATGAGCCCCAATCGGCAGTCGAGTAATCATATATACCCTCCGCGCTCAATCTGTCCAGTAGGCTCTGACCAGAAAGCACTATGTACCTATCGGCCGGAAATTTATCCGCCAAGGCCTCATTAATCATCTCCGCGGTATAACCACCGCCTCTTAGTCCAGAATTGTTTATAGCCGGCAAAACGGCAACTACCGCTTTAGAACCATAGTGCGCCTCAACTCCGTTAGGCACTAGAGCAAAAGAAACTAAAGCCAATAAAAAGCAGCACGCAACAAGTACATTTCTACGCATAGTTTCCCTTCACTCCTCGGAATTTTGCAGTTTTTATAATTTAGTCATTTAGCTCAATAATTAAAATCATTTTTCTGCCTGTATATTATTTTGCTATTGAACAGAAAAAACCTCTTATTTTTCGCACATAATTGATAATCTTGTACTTGGTAGTTTCGGCCAGCACCACTACGCTATTACTCTTTTTCCCTAATACTGGAGGAATAACCCACAAAAAAGAGAACATTATAAAAGCAGCAAGTGCCCTATTTACTATGATAGTCACACAAGACAACGCCATCGAAGAGGTGATATTTTTATGATTAAAATTGCTTTGGGCCAGATAGAAATTGTTCCCGGTCGACCGGATTTAAATACTACGGCTATGTTGACAATGATGGATGAAGCTCGCCGTCAGCATACCGATATTATCATTTTTCCGGAAATGGCCATTCCTGGTTACCTTTTAGGTGACACATGGGAACAGCTAGCCTTTTTACGCGAATGCGAAGAATGCGGTCGGAAAATAATTGCGGCTTCGCACGAGCTATGCGTGATTTTCGGTAATGTCGGAATTGATTGGCACAAACATGGTGATGATGGTCGGGTGCGCAAATATAACGCTTTGTTTACAGCTACTAACGGTACTTTGTGCGGCCAGGATAATTTTTGTTACCCCTTCAGGATAAAAACCCTCCATCCAAACTACCGCGAATTTGACGATACCCGTCATTTCTACAGTTTGCGTAAGCTGGCTCTGGAACTTAATCAACCACCTTCCGAACTACTCCAACCAATTAATGTCATTATAAATGGTCGATCACTTACAATCGGCGGAATATTGTGTGAGGATGGCTGGAACGACGATTATCCACTCAACCCGCTTGCCATTCTAAACGCCAAAGCAAAGCTAGATCTTATTGTTAATATTTCATGTTCTCCGTTTACGCTAGGTAAAAACAACAAACGTAACCGGGTTTTTTCGAAACAAGCAGCAAATTTTGGGGTTCCGCTGGTATATGTAAATGCTGTTGGTATCCAAAATAATGGTAAAACAATTTATACGTTTGATGGGTTTAGTACGATTTACAATTCCCAGGGAGAGATCATCAACGGTTGTCATAATTTCCAACCGGAGTTAACAATTGTAGATATTGATGATCCGGCCATAAATAGTACATATAACAATGCATCTACTCTGTCTAAGGACGACAATATTGATAGCGTTTACCAGTCATTAACTTACGGCATCCAAAAGTTTATGGAGCAAACCGGCCTAACTAAGGTTGTTATCGGTGTTTCCGGAGGTATTGATTCGGCGGTGAATGCGGCCTTATTCGCTAATGCTATCGGTGCAGAAAATATTTTGTTGGTGAATATGCCGAGTGTTTATAATTCGGATACAACTAAAGGGCTGTCGGAAAAATTGGCCAGCAATCTTGGTTGCCGCTATGCCATTTTACCTATTCAGGATTCTGTTGACCATACTATTAAGCAAATAACTACGTCATTAGTTACCGACCTTAAAACCGGCACTAAATCTACGTTGGAGGTATCTTCGTTTGTGTCCGAGAATATTCAGGCCCGTGACCGCTCGGCCCGTGTCTTGGCAGGAATGGCTGCAGCCTTTGGCGCCGCTTTTACTTGTAACGCTAATAAAGCAGAATTTACGGTAGGTTATTCTACATTGTACGGTGACCAGGCTGGCTTTATAGCTTCATTAGGAGACCTTTGGAAGCATCAAGTCTACGCCCTTGGTGATTATCTGAATACCAAGGTTTTCCCAAGCCCAGTAATTCCCCAAGGCATCTTTGATATCGTTCCCAGCGCAGAGCTGTCGTTAGCCCAGGCGGTTGATGAGGGAAAAGGAGATCCGCTTATCTACCCATACCATGATTATCTTTTTCGAGCCTTTATGGAATGGTGGAACAGAGCCACCCCTGAGGACATATTAACTTGGTACGCCGCTGGTGAACTTGATGCCCGGCTAGGCTGTGAAGCAGGATTAACCGCGAAACTTTTCTCAACACCGGCCGACTTTATCGCCGATCTTGAACGGTGGTGGAAACTTTATACCGGGATGGGCGTGGCCAAACGCATCCAAGCTCCGCCAGTACTTGCTATCAGCCGCCGGGCTTATGGTTTTGATCATCGCGAAGCCCAAAATCAGTCCTATTTCACCAGCGTTTACTACGCCTTAAAAGCACGCTTGTTGTCTACAAAATAATTTTGTATATGGAGGAACTTAAGTTATGTATTTTGATAATGCTGAGGGGATGGTCTTTCGTCCTCCCAGTGAGGCTAATAGTTTGATATTACGCGTAACTATCGGTTGTTCGCATAATGCCTGCACTTTTTGCGGCATGTATCATGATACCGCGTTTCGAATCCGGCCAGAGGCTGAGGTTACGGCTCTTATCGAGCGGGCAGCCGCGCTTTATCCTTATCAGCGCAGAATATTTCTGGCGGACGGCAATGCGCTGATACTGCCTACCGACCGCCTGCTAAAAATTATGCACCACCTGGCTCAGGCTTTTCCTAAGTTAGCCCGCATTACTTGCTACGGCGGCCCTCATGACATCTTACGTAAAACTCCGGAGGAACTGGCCGCACTGCGTAATGCGGGACTCCATATAATTTATTTAGGCATCGAAAGCGGCGATGACGAGGTTCTTTCTGCCGTAAACAAGGGAGTAACCGCCGCACAAATGAGTGCGGCCGGACAAAAGGTGATAGCCGCCGGAATAAAGTTGTCGGGAATGATTATTCTCGGTCTTGGCGGTAAGGATCGGACGAACGGCCACGCAATTAATACTGCCAAAATTATTAATGAGATCAACCCAACGATGCTTGGCGCACTGACACTTATGCTCCACGAAGGCTCGCCCATGCGCCAAGCGGCAGAAAATGGTGAATTTTATCCGCTTTCACCTTATGAATTGATGCTGGAACTAAAAGAAATGGTGGCCCATATCAATGTTACTCAACCTTGTATTTTCCGTAGCACTCATATTTCTAATTTTTTACCACTCGCAGGAACTTTGCCTAAGGATAAGGATCTTCTTCTGACAGCCATTGACCAAGTACTTGATGTTTTTCGTAATCAAACTAGTCCTACCTATAATGCCAGAAATCAATATTAAAGCCGCCCTTCGGGGCGGCTTTAATATTGATTTTTCTTATTTATTATTTTCGCAAAAATTTTACCATCATCCAGATTAGACTTACACCAATAGCCACCAAAACAGCTAGCGGCAAAAAAACAAACACAATTATGGCGATAATTGCGGCAATCATCAACTTTGTTGTCCACTTCATCTGCCCGACACCGAAGTTCATTTGCCGAATATGAATACGCTGATTCGAATTATTCGATCGGTATTCATAATAGTTATTTCCCGAATTTTTATCATCTAAACGCGGACTTGGCGAAGATTCAACAGTTATTCCCCGAAATTTTTCCCGTTCCTCCGAGTTCAGTATTGTCGCTTCTGGCTGCTGCCAGCAGGAACATTTATCATCCGCGCCCACTTCTCGTCCACAATTTGCACAACGCACGACTATCCCCCTCCTATTACGACGTAAACAATGAATAAATCAGCCCTTCTGTACTCAAGTAACGCGGATCATATTTTGCAAGTTCCAACGCTTTAAATATTTTATCCCGATTAGTATATATGCTACTAGTCGAAACAGCTAAATCATTGGCTAGTTGCTCTGCCGAAATGCCTTGCGGAGAATTAATAAGAGCAAAGCTATAGATGACTGCCGCAGCCCAAGCACCGGCTTTACGAACCGCTACCGAGCTTAATTGACTAAAATCATTCCACAACTTTTCCGCTAAAGATTGGTCGTGTTTTGAAAAACCATATTCCGGCATAATTTTAGCAAACAGCGCCATTACCTGTTCATTAGGCTGACGCTGATTCACTATAATAGGGAAACTGCGTTCTATCTGGTCAAAGGGAGTAACATTGAGTTTTGCCATATTTAGCAGTACATCTACCGTATGGCGAAAAGCTAAGGCATGGCGACTGAAGAACTCAGTCCACGTCGCACCTGGCTGTTGAATTTCAAAAATAGCCTTTTGCCGCAAGGCCTCGTCTTTAATCCGGCGGCGAAGATTTGAGCTGAGCTTTATGCTGGTTATACAATTTATCAATACAGTTTCACGGGAAAAAACATGTCCGAAAAACAGCATATGCTTCATTTCTTTGTAATCAAACTCAGGATGCGGCAATTTAAATACTTCTTCCGTGAACATATTTACACATTCAACCCAATCTGTATTTATTACCTTATTTATAGTAAATACAGCAAATTCCGTATGCAAAAGATCTTCAACCACCCGTTGCTCTTCTGAGTTAAGTTCGTTCCAGTGGGTTGTCGCAAATTCTTTAATCGGAGTCTGATCATTTGCTAATAGCCGATAGTCAAATAAAAAGTAATCCCAAAATTCTTGCCAAAACATACTAACTTCGCCTGGCTCTGCTTCGGGAATCGAGTTAAAGGGGCCAGAAAACAGAAACAAAGCCCGTTGAAAATCATCGTTGAATTCTTTACGTTGAAAAAACTCTCCTAATTTCAACATAAGTCCTTCGACAACTTCACCAACTATGTTAATAAACTCTTCCGTCAACAGTGACGAATTTTGCTTTAATATTAAGCTACTGTTGTCAATCAGTCTTACTTTGTCGCCTCCGGCAATTTCTTCAGCAGCTTGTTCAAGTTCCGTAGTATCGGTCACAAGCTTTTTTAATGCTAAATACCGATAAAATTCTAACAAGACACTAAAAAACTTACGCACCGGTTTCAACGTCGCTTTAAATCCTTTAACATGATTCGTCAACCATTCTATAACCCGACTATATTCTTGATAAGAGATTTCCTCTAAATAATCAGCATCAGTGTGTTCCAGATAGACTAAGAACATTTTTAAATTGCGCCAAAGCTCCCTGAGTTCCTCATCATTCGTACCCTGCCATGCTTTCTGACGTAAATAGCCTTCAATCCAGTCGCGACTAATGGCTAATTCCTGCTCTATTTCTTTTTCATAAAAAACATGAACTTCTTCATAAACATTTTTCATAAGAACTAAGAATCTCCTTCAACAACGCTACGGGTTTCATTATATCACTTTCATGCGCCGCCTACTACCCGTCATTATTGAACTAAACCTTGCCAAGCATCAATTGGTTCTGACACCAGTTCTGAGGTTACTTCTAAATCAGTCGCACTATTTGGCAGTGCGACTTGCTCTACATCCGCGTGCTGAGCACCTTGTATTTTCAGGTTAGGTATTTCTAATTGAGGTATTGCAGGCACTGGCACACGGCGGGGAACGTCGGGATATTCGTATTTCTTAGGGTTTTTGCTTTTAAAGATAATTGGCAATATATAAAATACCACCACAAATATGATAACTAAAGCCACATCCATACTTATCACCTATTTCTTGGGTTCGGTTTTAACCGGCGCTGCTGGTCCGATTTTGGCGATTGTTTCCCGCATATCAGTATCTGCCATAATATTGTTCATATTGTAATAATCCATTACTCCCATTTTTCCCTCTTTTAACGCCATAGCCAAGGCGTGCGGAACCTCAGCCTGAGCTTCTACCACTTTAGCTTGCATTTCTTGAGTATAAGCCCGCATCTCTTGTTCTTTAGCTACGGCCATGGCTCGCCGTTCTTCTGCTTTGGCCTGAGCTACGCGTTTTTCAGCTTCAGCTTGATCAGTCATAAGTTCGGCCCCTATATTCCGTCCAACATCGACGTCAGCAATATCTATTGACAATATTTCAAAGGCAGTTCCAGCGTCTAGTCCTTTAGCCAACACCGTCCGCGAAATATAATCAGGGTTTTCTAATACATCTTTATGGTCAACTGAGGAACCAACATTAGTAACAATGCCCTCCCCAACCCGGGCAATGATTGTCGCTTCACCGGCCCCACCAACAAGACGATCAATATTAGCTCGTACTGTTACCCTAGCCTTTACTTTAAGTTCAATGCCATTTTGGGCTACCGCTGAAACAAAAGGGGTCTCAATAACTTGCGGGTTAACACTCATCTGGACAGCTTCCAACACGTTGCGGCCTGCCAAATCAATAGCTGCTGAACGCTCGAACGGCAAGCTAATTTGCGCCCGATGAGCGGCAATTAAGGAGTCTATAACACGATCAACATTTCCTCCGGCTAAAAAGTGAGCCTCTAGTTGATTGACACTAACCTCAAGCCCCGCTTTATTGGCTTTAATCAGTGGCAAAACAATTCTCGCTGGTGGCACCCGTCTCAGCCGCATACCAATAAGATTAATAATAGCCACATTTACCCCTGCCGCTAGTGCTGATATCCATAATCCAAGCGGCACAAAATGCAAAAACAATGCTAACACCATAATAACGACTACTAAAATAATAATACTTCCCACCATAATACCATCCTCCATCTATTTGTTATTATCAATCGACCGAACTACAATCCGATTGCCACTAACATCAACAACCCTAACCAAAGTCTTAGGAACAAGATATTCACCTTCAGATACAACATTAAGGTATACACCATCAATGTTAATCACCCCTGCCGGACGAAGCAGGGTGACCGTAACTCCGCTACACCCAAGGTATGACTGATAATCAGCGCTACTTATATATCCATTATTGGTTGTTGCCGCATTTTTTAACACAAGCCTTGACCACACCTGACTTGTCGGCAAATTTTTTAAAATAAGCAAGAATATTATTATAGCTGTAACCAAACTAACTGCCAATATATTTAGCGCAACAGCATTAGCCCCTAATGTTAAAAACAAGCTTGCCAAAATCATTAGCGTTCCGACCACCCCAAACAAACCTAACCCCGGTGTATAAAGTTCGGCAATAAGCGCCAGTACTCCGGCAACAAATAGTAATAGCTCTAACCAGCCAGAAAAACCAGTAGCCCATTGACTACCAAAGAAAATCAGGGCCATAACAATTGCTATAAGGGCAGCTATTCCAGTGCCTGCCGTTTTAATTTCAGTAAGTATACTTAAAAAAATTATAGTAATAACCACTGATTTTATTAAGGAACTAGACATCCATCCGGCCAATTTTTCCGGCCACCCAAACGTGCATTCAATAACCGGAGCATCGGTCAAATTATAATAGGACAAAACATCGCCTCGAGTTGCGGCAATCACTTCCGCATACCCAAGCTTCACTGCCTGGTAATCTGTAAGAGCCAAGATCTGCCCCGGCCCTGCATACTCGCTATAGCCCAGTGATTTATCAACCATGGCTTGAGCTATGCGAGGATCACGTCCTGTTTTATTGGCCGTAGCGGCAAATTCCGCTTTTAGCGCTGCAATCGTCTTTTCCGTGGCGGGAATAGGCTCAGCAGCACCAATGCTCCCACCAGGAGCAATCGCAATTCGGGAGTGAGCGATAGCAATAAGCGCCCCAGCCGACCACGCTCGATTTTTTATGTAACATATAGTTTTTACCGGTGATTCACCAATAAGGTCGCGGATTTTCGTGCCAGCCTCCACCAGACCGCCAAAAGTATCCAGTTCTACTAATACAGCTTGAGCATTATTTTCCTTAACTTCGTTAATTGCTCTATGGACGAGTGCAACTTGTCCATCATCGATTTCTCCCTTAATTTGAACAACTACAACCGGAGATTCGTTAGCAAAACAACCAGAACTACAGCTTAATACTAGCAAAATACTTACTACAGACAGACACATCCATCTTACTATATTGTACATTACAATTTTTTACCCTTTCATTTTATTGGTAATCATTTGTGTTTTATTCTTCATTAGCCCTACTATTCCTTTCTATATTGTTTCATCATCCAGTTAATGTATTTTATATTTTATTTTTTTCATTTAGCTTAGCTTTATTTGTTATATCTTTTCAGCTTGACTTATTTCGCAATATATGATATTTTTTTACTGTAGAAGTGAAGCATCGACATATTTCGTACTTTTTCTACAGCATACATTCTTCAAATACTACGCTAGTTTCCTACTTAGTATCTCACTTTTTATTAAGCAATATTAGACCTATTACATGTAGTTTTATTGTAGTAGAAATTTTAGTTGTTATTGTAGTTTATTTGTAGCGTTTATTTTTGTTAATTTATTTTTACGCTTCACTAACACCAAATAAAGACAGGCCTCCGGCCTGTCTTTATTTCATTTTTTTGCTGCACGAGAAATAAACCCGGCATCCTTTTGGATACCGGGTTTGTATTATTGATTTAGCAATTCTTTAACGATTGAATTAACCATTTTTCCATCAGCCCGACCTTTTACCTTCGGCATTAACAAGGCCATTACCTTGCCCATTTCTTTAGGCCCCGTAGCTTTAGAATCACGAACCGCCTCAACAACTAACTCTCTTACCGCTTCCTCACTCAGTTGTTCGGGAAGGTACTTGAGTAATATGGCAATTTCCTGTTCAAGAGCTTCAACCAAATCTGGTCTGTTCCCTTTACGGAATTCATCCATCGAGTCCCGGCGCATTTTGACTTCTTTAGCCACTACATCCAGAACTTCATCTTCAGTAAGATCTTTTTTTTGATCTATTTCCAAGTTTTTGATACTGGCACGAACCATCCGGATAACTGATAAGCGAGTTTTACCTGCCTCTTTCTCCTTCATGGCCAGCTTCATGTCTTCATTCAATCTGTCTTTTACTGACATATAAAAAACCTCCGAAACTATTTAAACTTACGCTTACGCGCCGCTTCGGATTTCTTTTTGCGCTTTACACTTGGTTTCTCATAATGTTCGCGTTTTCTAACTTCCGAAAGAACACCGGCTTTTTGGCAATTGCGTTTAAACCTGCGGATTGCACTATCCAATGTTTCGTTTTTTCCAACTTTGATTTCTGACACCTAATCTCCCTCCCTCCACACAGACCTCGGGAAGCTACTGTTTGGCTTATGGGTTACCTGAAAATTATACACGAAATAGCCATTCATGTCAATATTAGCCTGGCGGCCACTCCATAAATCTACCGCCCAATAAATGACAGTGCAAATGATGAACTGTTTGTCCACCGTTATCTTTGGTATTGATTACTATACGAAACCCATCCTCAGCAATACCAGCCTTAGCGGCAATTTTAGGAATGACCGTCATTATATGCCCTAGTAAAGCAGTGTCATCACTGCCTATTTCGGTCAGGTTTGAAATGTGGCGTTTGGGAATGACCAGGATATGAACAGGCGCTGCAGGATTGATATCAGGGAAAGCGAGTACATGTTCATCTTCATAAAATACTTCTGATGGAATCTCCCGGTTTATAATTTTACAGAAAATACAATCTTGCTGCATATGTCACCTCCTCTCATTCAATGGTCCAAATCTCAGCATTTATTGACATATGTAAGAAAATATTCGCCCAAGTTATCAGATTATCCTGCCTAAACCTTCCCGCCTTGGAATTTTTAGTAAATTATTTTCCCCCACACCCCGTCTTTGTAGTGTTTTTCAAGCATTACTCGTAAAAGTTGCCCTCTGGGAGCTTGGCTATCTGTATACACTCTAATATAATTTCCAGTAAGGCCTTCTAGCTCAGCACCGCCATGCAGCTCCGACAAAATTGTCATTTGTCGGCCAATAAACCGAGCGCGAAATTCGGTAGCTTTTGTCTCAGCTACTTGTTGCAAAAGATTAACTCGGTGCTTTTTTTGATTTTCAGCAATTTGATTACTAAAATCAGCAGCCGGCGTTCCTTGTCGCGACGAATATGGGAATACATGGATACCAGAAAAATTTATGGTTTTGACAAATTTCAACGTGTTATTGAACATTTCTTCGGTTTCCCCAGGAAAACCAACAATAATATCGGTGGAAATTGCAACATCCGGCACTTTAGTCTGAATACCAGTCACCAGACTACTATACTCAGTGGTAGTATAATGACGATTCATCGCTTTCAAAACAGTATCATCACCTGACTGAAGGGGCAAATGAAAGTGATGGCACAGTCTGTTGTCGTTTTTCATAATATCAATAATTTTCTCGTCTACTTCCACCGATTCAAGAGAACCTAACCGAAGCCGCACAAGGCCCGTAACTTCCAGTACTCGTTTAACAGCATCGGTAAGCGTAATTGATCCCCCGAAATCATGGCCATACGCCCCTAAATGTATGCCGGTAAGTACAATTTCTTTAAACCCAGCCGCTACTAATTTTTCAGTTTCCCGCACAACACTGTCAAGTGGTCGCGACCTAAGCGGACCTCTGGCATAAGGAATAATACAGTACGTACAGTAATTGGTACAGCCTTCTTGAATTTTTAGAAACGCCCTTGTTCGCCCCGGTGCCGCAAAAAGCGGAATATCTTCAAATTCTCGGGCAGACATTATGTCCCCTACCAGTTTTACTTTCTCTCCTTTTAACAGCGCCGCTTCAGCCAGTTCTACAATGCGTTGACGCTCTTTAGTGCCAACGACTATATCTACCCCGGGTATTTGAGCGACTTTATCGGGTGAAAGCTGAGCATAACAACCAGTTACTACGATAGCAGCCTCAGGATTTAACCTAGTGGCGCGACGAATCAATTGGCGGGATTTACGTTCCCCCAGATGGGTAACTGAGCAAGTATTGATCACATATATTTCCGCCGCCTGTTCAAACTTTACTGTTTGGTATCCCTTTTCTTTAAATAATCCGGCGATAATATCAGTTTCAAACTGATTAACTTTGCAACCTAAAGTGGTCAGCGCCACACGCGGCACACTGCTCCCTCCCCATATCAAAGGTTAGCCTAACCTAAATCACCATTTTGATACATAATAATCGATAAAGTAGCCAGCGCGGCCGTCTCGGTTCTTAAAATACGCGGTCCTAAAGTACAAATATGAGCACGATGCTGCAAACAAAATTCTACTTCATCTAAACTAAAACCACCTTCAGGCCCAATTAAGATTAAGTAGGATTTTGCTTTTGAGGTGGTTGTCATAATTTCCTTAAAACCTTGTTTAGTTTCACCCTCATACAGCATTATACTGACAGTATCCGGGCCAACAGCATCAAAAACTTCGGCTAAGCTTTTGATCTGAGTAACCTCAGGCACAGTGCCTCGGCCGCACTGTTTGGCCGCTTCGCGGGAAATTTTTTGCCAACGCTCAACTCTTGTTTTTTTCTTGGTCTCGTCATAATTAACAGTACTAAAACGAACATCCATCGGGATTACATTACTAACACCAAGTTCTACGGCCTTTTGTATTATATAATCCATTTTGTCGGCTTTGGGCAGTCCCTGAGCCAAGAATACTTTGATGGGAGGCTCTGTAAGTACATCAATCGTCTCAAGCATTACTGCTTCAACGCTCGTCGCTTTTATTGTCCTGATATGGAATCGACCAGCTTGTCCATCACTGCCAACCACAACTAGTTCATCCCCCGGCTCCAGTCGGAGAACTTGACCAATATGTCGTGCATCTTGGCCTTGGATCGTTATAGTTGGGGTTAATAATTCGCTAATAAAGAACCGCCGCAAATTAGTTTCCTCCCTTGCGGGCCAAGATGTTTCCCCAACCGCCTTCCTCAGTGGCCTTCTCCAAGATAAGACCATTAGCTGATAGTGCCAGCAGCACTTCGCCGATCCTTTCAACAATGATTCCGCCAGCGATAAAATAACCTCCATCGGTTAGGCGTGGAGAAACATCCGGCAGCATTTTCAGAATAATATCAGCGACAATATTGGCTACAATAATATCCGCCTGCCCTGTAAACCCAGCCAATAGGTCTCCAACATCGACTTTGACAACAGACTCTACATTGTTAACTTTGACATTTTCATTGGCAACACGCACGGCTACCGAATCAAAATCTGCAGCCAATACTTTCTTTGCGCCAAGCTTGGCCGCAGTTACTGCCAATACCCCTGATCCTGTGCCAACATCATACACGGTATCACCTGGTTTAACAACCTCTTCCAACATTCTGATACACATAGCGGTTGTATGGTGACTGCCTGTGCCAAACGCCATTCCAGGGTCAATTTCAATAATGATATCTTCAGATTCGGGAATATAGTCTTTCCAGGTTGGTTTGATTACCACCCGTTCGCCAATTTTAACCGGCAAGAAAAACTCTTTCCAAGTTACTGCCCAATCTTCATCCTGAACTTCCCGTCGTTCGACCGGGCCAAGACTTGTTTCAATGTTATGTTCAAGTTCTTCCAGTGAATCGCTAAGCACCCGGATTTTATCATCTATGGCATCGTCAACCGGCAAATAGGCTTTAACCGTTACTATCCCGGTGTTAAGTTGTTCAGGAATATCGCAATAATCCCAGGCACCGGAGCGCCGGTACGAATTAATAAGGTCCGGGTCTTCGATAACAACCCCAGCTGCTCCCAGTTCATGAAAAATATTGGCCACCGCTTCGGTGGCCTCACTCATGGTCTGAATGCTAAGCTCAGCCCACTTCATTATACAATCGCCCCCTGTTATGCTATTACACCCCAAAGACGTCTTTTACTTTTTTAAAAAAGCCTTTTTCTTCAGGATTGATATCAGAGCCGTCGACTTTTGCGAATTCTAGTAATAGTTCCCGCTGCCGTTCAGAAAGTTTCTTGGGGGTTACTACTTTAACTCGGACATGCTGATCGCCTCGCCCATGACTTCTCAGATGTTGAACTCCTTTATCTTTAATCCTAAATAAAGTGCCAGACTGCGTACCTTCTGGGATCCGCAGACTAACTTTGCCATCTAAGGTCGGGACTTCTAATTCATCGCCGATGGTCGCTTGAACGATACTGATGGGAACTTCACAGATTACGTCATCCCCTTCACGTGTAAACAGTTTATGCGCTTTTACGAAAATATAAACATACAAGTCCCCAGGCAAACCGCCGCGAGTACCAGCTTCGCCTTCATTGGACACTCTCAGCCGTGCCCCCGTATCAACACCTGCCGGAATTTTAACCTTAATCCGCCGCCGGTTACGTACTTTACCCCGGCCATGACAATCTTTACAAGGGCTATGAACTATTTTTCCTTCGCCCCGGCAGCGTTCACAGGTAGTAACATTAACCATGCGACCAAGCGGAGTATTGCGGACCACTTGGGTCTGACCAGTACCACGACACTGTGGGCAAACTTCCGGCTGAGTGCCAGGAGCAGCTCCGGTTCCTTGGCACTCAGCGCAATCTTCGGTACGGGGTACAGTTATTTCAGTTTCCAAGCCAAAGGCCGCTTGTTCAAAAGTCATTTCTAAATCATAGCGAAGATCATCGCCCCGTTCCGGTCCTGCCTGTCGGCTACCACCGAAACCGGATTGATTGAAAAACATGTCGAATATATCATTTATTCCACCACCGCCAAAGCCACCGAAACCGCCACCAAAGCCACCTGCACCGCCGCCCTGACTGCCGTCAACAGCAGCATGCCCAAACTGATCGTATTGCTGTCGACGTTCAGCGTTAGACAACACCTCATAGGCTTCATTAACCTCTTTAAATTTCTCTTCAGCATCTTTTGCATTGTCACGGTTTACGTCCGGATGATATTTACGGGCCATTTTACGAAACGCTTTTTTTAATTCGTCCTCTGAAGCTGTTTTCGGTACTCCCAGCACTTCATAATAGTCTTTTTTACTCACATTACACCACCAAATTACCGATATGACAAGTTAATGCAACGCAAAACTGCCAATTGACCAAAGTGCCTGCCACCAAGGCAGGCACCTCTTGATCGATCGGCGCCCAGCTACTTATCTTTTGCCAACCGGGATTATATGTTGTTATTTTTTTTCATCATCCATAACTTTATAGTCAGCATCAACTACGGTTTCGTCTTTACCTCCGCCTTGTGCTCCATTAGCCGTTTCGCCCGCTTGCGCCCCAGCCTGGTTGTACATAGCGGAAGTCAATTCATATAGTGGTTTAGTCAATTCTTCCGTATCGGCTTTGATTTTTTCCAAATCGCTACCTGCAAGACTTTCTTTAAGCTTAGCGGCGGCTTTTTCAACTTTTTCAACCAATGTTTTGTCCGCTTTGTCGCCAATATCTTTGATGGTTTTTTCGGATTGATATACCAAAGAATCGGCGTTATTTCTTACTTCAACTTCGTCACGGCGTTGCTTATCTTCAGCGGCATGTGCTTCAGCTTCTTTAACCATGCGTTCTACTTCATCTTTAGCTAGACCACCAGAAGAGGTAATGGTTATTTTCTGTTCCTTGCCAGTGCCAAGATCCTTAGCCCCTACATGGAAAATACCGTTAGCATCAATATCAAAGGTTACTTCAATACGCGGCACACCACGTGGTGCCGGAGGAATACCGGAAAGTTCGAACCGACCAAGAGTTTTATTGTAAGATGCCATTTCACGTTCACCTTGAAGCACATGAATATCAACCGACGGCTGATTGTCAGCCGCAGTAGAAAATACTTGGCTCTTTGAAGTAGGAATAGTTGTATTACGATCAATAATTTTTGTAAATACACCACCCAAAGTTTCAATCCCCAAGGAAAGCGGAGTAACATCTAAAAGAAGTACGTCTTTTACCTCACCGACTAAAACACCAGCTTGGATAGCCGCGCCTACAGCTACACATTCATCAGGATTAACGCCTTTATGCGGCTCTTTACCCAAGAATTTCTTAATAGCTTCTTGCACTGCCGGAATACGTGATGAACCCCCCACAAGAATTACTTTAGCAATATCTTTAGCACTCAAGCCAGAATCAGTCAAGGCTTGACGGGTTGGTCCCATAGTTGCTTCAATAAGATCAGCAGTTAATTCTTCAAATTTAGCTCTAGTAAGGCTAACATCCAAATGCTTAGGACCACTCTGATCGGCAGTAATGAACGGCAGATTGATGTTGGTAGTCAAAACACCAGAAAGTTCAATTTTAGCTTTTTCAGCTGCTTCACGAAGACGTTGCATCGCCATACGATCAGTCGAAAGATCAATACCTTCGGTTTTCTTGAATTCAGCGACAAGCCAATTCATAACTTTTTCATCGAAATCGTCACCACCAAGACGGTTGTTACCGCTAGTAGCCTTAACTTCAAATACCCCATCACCCAATTCCAGGATAGATACGTCGAAAGTACCGCCACCCAAGTCAAATACCAGAATAGTATGGTCTTCGCCTTTATCCATGCCATAAGCGAGAGCTGCCGCAGTCGGTTCGTTGATAATGCGAAGTACTTCAAGGCCAGCAATTGCACCTGCGTCTTTAGTTGCCTGGCGCTGGCTGTCTGAAAAATATGCTGGAACGGTAATAACCGCTTGAGTAACTTTTTCGCCAAGATAGGCTTCGGCATCAGTTTTCATTTTTTGCAGAATCATTGCTGAAATTTCTTGCGGTGAATACTCTTTATCACCAACACGGACTTTGTAGTCCGTGCCCATATGACGTTTTATTGAACTAATGGTGCCATCAGGATTAGACACTGCCTGACGTTTTGCCAGTTGTCCCACCAAACGCTCACCATTTTTTGAAAAACCTACTACCGATGGAGTTAGACGGCTACCTTCGGCAGTTGGAATTACCACCGGTTCGCCACCTTCCATAAACGCTACAACCGAATTGGTTGTACCTAAGTCTATCCCAATTACTTTTGCCATTTTACATTCCTCCTAAGCAAAATTATCTTTTATATTTTAAAATTAGCTGTTGCTGATAACCTTAACCATACTAGCTCTAAGTACTTTGTTATGGGCCATATATCCTTTTTGCAGCTCTTGAACAATAAGTCCATCTGGCTGATCGGGATCTTCAACCCGCATAACAGCTTCGTGTTGTGCAGGATCAAGAGTTGCGCCTACAGCTTCAATTGATTTTAAGCCGAAACCTTCCAGTATCTGCATCAACTGACGAAAAACCATGTCAACTCCGGTTAAAAGCTGCCCCGAGTCCTGAGTAGCCCCAGCCGCAAGAGCCCGTTCAAAATTATCCAAAATCGGCAGCAATTGATTAATAACCCCATTAGAAACAATCTGCGAAAGTTCTTCTTTTTCCTGACGTGTCCGTCTGCGGAAATTATCAAAGTCGGCCTGCAGCC
Source organism: Bacillota bacterium (assembly GCA_017889625.1). Taxonomy (GTDB): domain Bacteria; phylum Bacillota; class Negativicutes; order Sporomusales; family CTSoil-080; genus CTSoil-081. The sequence goes on from JAGGAD010000021.1 coordinate 40,434, forward strand.
TAAGTAATCGGTTATTTAGTTCCTCTACTTCCTTGGTCTTTGCTTCAATTTTAGTCTGCAGTTCATCCTGGGTATCATTTTGAACTTCGTCCTGATTTAAGCAAACTTCTGCTTCGGCGTCTACAGCCACCTCAACATCATTAATTTCCCCTTCCCTTGTGCCATCTAAATCTTTATCACTCATTGTATGATCCACCTCCTGGTTAAAAATCCGGAATCGATGCGTCACTCGCAGCAGCAGGCTGATTAGCGCCCGCACCTTCTTCTTTCTTCTTGATAATAGTATCAATCCGAAGTATCGCCACTGCCACCTCGCCTGCAGCTTTTATCGCATGCATTTTGACCTGAACCGGGTCAACGACACCTAACTCTAATAAGTCAGCAATTTCACCAGTGTCACAATTAATGCCCAGCGAATCTATTTTTTGATTTGCTTGAGCAGCTACAACTTCCTCCACCTTTTCCAAGGGATTGAAGCCTGCATTTTCAACAATTTGCGCCAGCGGACGTTTGAGAGCATTAGACACACAGTCTACGCCATAAGCCACCATACCTTTTACCTGCTCTCTGCTCTTTTCCACAGCGCGGGCAATAGCAATTTCCACTGATCCGCCACCGGGCACATAGCCCCCTTTTGCGGCCGCCTGCACACTCGAGGCAGCATCCTTGGCGATACGTTCACGTTCACCAACAACCTCTTCAGTAGCTGCTCCCACTAAAATCGTGGCCATCGGTTTACCTTTACCACCAATAATACGCACTTGTTCCAGTTTTTCATCTTCATATACCTTCTCGGCATAACCAAGATATTTTTGCAAATCTACCAATTCTTTTTTTAATCCAGTCCGTTTAATGACCCTAGCGCCGGAGTGTTCGGCCACTCGGCGCATATCCTTCATTGATACCCGCTGGATAACCATTACCCCCGCATCAGTTAGCAGTTCTTCCGCCGACTCATGAACTCCGCGGTCAACTAACACCACTTTAACTCCAAGATCGACAATTTTTTGGAGATTCCCTTTAAACTCTGTTTGAAGCTCAATATACCGTTTAAAACCGGCATCAGTGCTAAGCGCTTCATCTTCGATTTCTTCCGGTTCCAATGCATCGTCCACTAACAGCAGCTTAGCATCAATTGCCTCTTGTGGCATATCTTTGCTAAGACGCTCTTTATCAACAATAACCCCTAGAAAGACTTCGTTCTCAGCGCCTTCTTCAGCAGTAATAATATCCGACAGTTTGAAACTAGGTTCATTTAGTTTTTCCAAACCAACCAACCGTGCCGCAGATACTACTAAATCAGCAATATCGCTGTGCTCGCGTCCAGCAATCATAGCAATTTTTTCTAATACCGGATCCGTAATATCATGTACTTGGCGACCACGTTTCTTGACCTCTTCCAGTGCACAGCTAATTCCGTACTTGACCCCTTCAATAACCCGAGCTACCGGCACACCCCGCATTACCTGATTAACGCCTTCGCCAACCAACCCTCCAGCCATAATAGTAGCAGTAGTGGTACCGTCACCGACTTCAGCTTGCTGGGCTTTAGCAATGTTAATCAGCATCTTGGCCGCAGGATGATTTACATCCATCTTATCTAAAATGGTTACGCCGTCATTGGTAATGATAACTTCGCCAAACCTATCTACCAGCATAGTATCAAGGCCTTTAGGCCCTATTGTACCTTCAACCGCCGCGGTTATCGCCCGAACAGCATTTGCATTGGTCACTAACGCGGCTAAACGCTCATCAACTTCAGCCCCGCTCCCCGCCTGCTTCAAATTCATGCTGTTTCCTCCAATATAATATTATTACCTTACTTATCCTATGTATGATAGAGCCGGTTGAAGGCAGACCTTACGGTCTGCCAGCCGCTCCGGTTAAAGCTTATATTTTTTTAAAATATCACCAAGATGACGATGCATAAACTCCAACACCGTAATTATCTTGCCATATTCCATTCTGGTCGGACCAAGCACCGCCATAGTGCCGATAACCTGGCCTTCAACTCGATAGGTAGCCTGCACCATACTGCAATCTTGAATACCGCTGTACTTATTTTCTTGACCAATGGTAACCACAACCCCGTCGCCATCCTGCATGTGGAGAATATCACACAATAATTGTTCCTCTTCCAGCATGCTCAATAGTCCCTTGATCTTTTCAACTTCCCTAAATTCAGGCTGATTTAATAACTGAGTTGTACCACCTAAATATACCCGTTCACCGCCTTCTACCACCAGCGCTTGCCGCAGTACAGACAAGGCGGCTTCAAAGAGAACGGGATTAGCCATAATATCTTGCTTAGCTTCTTTCAGGAGCGAAGTCTTAATTTGGTCAAAAGACAACCCTGCCAAATGATTATTGATGCCATTAGCTATCTCTTGTAAATCATGAAATGAAGTTCCTTCAGGAATATCAATTACCTTATTGTCCACAAACCCACTATCAGTGACTACTATAACGATAGCCCGCCGTTCATCAAGCGGCAAAAACTGAACATACTTGAACAACGATTTAGCTGGCGCTGGCGCTACCATCAAGGAGACATTCCTAGTCATTCGCGATACCATTTTTACCGTTTCTTGAAAGACCTGTTCAATGTTCTTAACCTTGGTTTCGTACCAATTGGTGATTAGCGCAACCTCACGATCAGAAATCTTTTGTGGTCGCATTAAACAATCGACATAAAACCGATACCCTTGGGGCGATGGCACCCTACCAGCTGAAGTATGCGGCTGTTCCAAATAACCTAACGATTCAAGATCGGCCATTTCATTACGGATTGTAGCTGGGCTCAACCCCATTCCTGGTTTACGGGAAATAGACCGTGATCCGACCGGTTCAGCAGAGGTAATGTAGTCATCAACGATAGCCTGGAGAATCTTTTGTTTTCGTTCATCCAGCATCGGCCTTCCTCCTTGTTGTTAGCACTCTATTCAAGAGAGTGCTAACACCTAATAAAAAAATACCATTCCATGCTGCGAATGTCAAGATGTTTAGCATGTTTTATCGTATATTCGGTAAGAAAAAACCAGAACTGCACCAAGATATTTCCTGGATACCGCTCTGGGTAAAAAACCTGTTCTCTTTTTATTCCGGCAAAAAAGCTGCAAAAACAACATTACCATATTTCATGCCAACAGACGTTAGCCGTATACCCCGCTTATCTTGGCTTAGCGCGCCTTTAGCGGTCATCTCCTTGACAACCTCACCATATCGCCCAATAAAATCAATGCCAAAACGTTCCTTAAAGCCAATATATTCCAGACCATCAGCCGTTCTTAACGCTAAAAAAACATACTCAGCCATAGCATTTTGTATACTCAGCAGTTCCTCTTCGTTCGTAGGAAGTTGGCCCTGCCCCAGCATTGCTGAATATTCGTCGATATTTTTGGTATTGGCAAACCGCCGCCCCTTTAGGAACGAATGTGCCGCCGCCCCCAACCCCAAATAAGGCTGATAGCGCCAGTACTTTAAATTATGACGGCTCTCATAGCCAGTAAGGGCATAATTTGATATTTCATACCGATGATAGCCTTGTTCCGGTAAAAACTTTACCACTTCACTATACATTGCGTCTTCTTCGTCTTCGTCCGGTAGTGCTAGGCGGCCTGCCGCCAGCCATTCACCAAACGGAGTAGCAGCTTCGACCTTCAGACCATATACCGATAAATGATGAACCGGCAAGGCTAAAGCTTCTCTGAGACTTTCGCCAAAACTTGCCAGCGACTGTTCAGGCAAACCATACATTAAATCCAAGCTGATATTATCAAAGCCACACTTATTAGCGGTCAGTATTGCTATTTTCGCTGCTCTAGACGAATGAATCCGCCCTGCGGCTTTTAAAACTCCATCATCAAAGCTCTGCACTCCGAAACTAATGCGATTAACACCGATTCCTCGCAAGGCAGCAAGCTTATCCTCATTCACCGTGTCAGGATTAGCCTCCACCGTAATCTCCGCATCATTTTCAATAGCGCAACAGTCTTTTAGACGTTCAATCATTGTGGCAAAAGCGTCCGCCGGAAAAAGCGTTGGTGTTCCGCCACCAAAATATATCGTATCTACGGTATACTCGGACAAAACACCGCCCCGACCGGTTATTTCCCGGCACAGAGCGGCAGTATAGCTCAGATAATAACGCCCGACATCACGAGCACTGGACGAAAAGTCGCAATACAAACATTTTTTGCGGCAAAACGGAATATGGATATACACCCCAAGCTTCATGGGCCACCTCCACTAATCCATTTTTAAAATCGCCATAAACGCTTCTTGGGGTACCTCGACATTACCCACTTGCTTCATGCGTTTTTTACCTTCCTTTTGCTTTTCCAACAATTTTCGTTTACGACTAATGTCCCCACCATAGCATTTGGCCAAGACATCTTTGCGCATCGCCCGCACCGTTTCCCTGGCAATAACCTTGTTTCCGATAGCTGCCTGAATAGGAATTTCAAACATCTGCCGGGGAATAATACCCCGCAGTTTTTCAGCCAACAGGCGGCCACGATATTGTGCTCGGTCACTATGAACAATCACACTTAATGCGTCAACAGCAGTTCCATTTAGTAGTATGTCAAGCTTCACCAAATCAGAAGCTTTGTACCCACTCAATTCATAATCCAGCGACGCATAGCCGCGCGTCGAGGACTTAAGCCGATCAAAATAATCATAAATTATTTCACTTAGCGGCAAATGATAGGTAAGCATCACTCTCGTAGGGTCAAGATATTTCATATCTTTAAATTCGCCGCGTTTTTCCTGAGACAGCTCCATTACACTGCCAACAAAATCATTCGGCACAATAACAGTAGCTTTGACATATGGCTCTTCAATGCGGTCAATTTCCTGCGGTGTCGGCAGATGAGACGGATTATCAATTTTTAGCACTTCACCATCGGTTTTATAAACCATATAGATAACGTTAGGTGCGGTGGTAATCAACGCCAAATTGTATTCACGTTCTAAACGTTCCTGAATTACATCCATGTGCAATAAGCCCAGGAATCCGCATCTAAACCCAAAACCTAGTGCAACCGACGTTTCCGGTTCAAAAATCAGTGAAGCATCATTAAGTTGCAATTTTTCTAAAGCATCGCGTAAAGTATCATACTCACTGCTTTCTACCGGATAAAGGCCACAGAACACCATCGGAGTAACTTTACGATACCCTGGCAACGGTTCATTGACCGGCCTTTCAGCATCCGTTACCGTGTCCCCAACTCTAGTATCTTTAACATTTTTAATGCTAGCAGCAAAAAAGCCAACTTGACCTGGCCCAAGTTCGTCAACCCCGACAAGATGCGGTCGAAATATACCGACCTCAGTAACTTCAAAACGCTTGTCAGTAGCAATCATTTTTACTTTCATTCCTGGCCGAATTACACCATCAACGACTCGTACATATACAATAACCCCTTTATAGGAATCAAAATGTGAATCAAAAATAAGCGCCCTAAGCGAAGCCGACCTATCTCCCGTAGGAGCAGGAACTTTCTGGACAATTGCTTCTAAGATTTCTTCAATCCCAATGCCAGTCTTAGCGCTTGCCAATACAGCATCCGATGTATCAAGTCCAATTACGTCTTCAATTTCGGTCTTTACGCGCTCAGGATCAGCACTAGGCAGATCTATTTTATTAATTACTGTAATAATTTCGAGATCATGTTCTAGGGCTAAGTATACATTAGCCAAAGTCTGGGCTTCAATTCCTTGGGCTGCATCAACCACTAATAGTGCCCCTTCGCAGGCGGCCAAGCTGCGTGAAACTTCATAGGTGAAATCCACGTGTCCTGGAGTATCGATAAGATTGAGCATGTACGTCTGACCATCACGTGCCTTATAATCAAGGCGCACCGATTGAGCCTTAATAGTAATGCCCCGTTCCCGTTCGAGATCCATATGGTCAAGTACCTGATCTTCCATTTCCCTGGCACTAAGTGTACCGGTATACTCTAATATGCGGTCAGCCAGCGTTGATTTTCCATGATCAATATGGGCAATAATCGAGAAATTACGTATATTTGCGGTATTCATTAGGCGTCTTCCTCTCACTGGGCGAAATCACTCGTTCAATTATATCACTTGCTGAGTGCCACCCGCAACCATTTCCCCTTCACCGCTTTATCCACCTGAAAAATTCATCAAGGTATTGCCCAAACTCATAACTGTAACCCCTTAAATCCAGCTTAGTCTCAATAGCTTTAGTCACAAATTGCGTCCGCCATTCTTTAAACCAAAAAATCGTCGGCGCTAATTCGATATTGATAACGGTAGGCACAGTAAGACACACTCCTGCGGCTTCTATTTTCAAAGCCGTGCCGATATTATTACAGCTTGCTAACTCATACACCGACTTTATTCTTGTGCTATTGCCCAGAACCGCGGCAGTATAAACCCCAGCCTCATCGCGGGTAATAGCAAACGCCTGCCCATAACCTTGTTCAAACGTTAACTTTGTTAACTGCCTTCCAGTAACGCCTACCCCCATTACGACAATCAACAAAAGAGCTATTAACCCATGGCCGAGCACAACCATATCTCTATTCGCCAGTCGTGCCAGCACAAGTTCACCATCCTTTCCCTGAAGGGCCTTCCCCTAAGACTCAGCTAAAATTTCAGCCAGCACATCCCCTAAGAACTCCATACTACGTAATACTTCCTCTTTACTGTTTTCCTGACAGCCAACTTCTAATAATAACGACCTGGGAAAAAGATGCTGGTTAAATCGCCAATCAACAAGTTGTATGCCTCTTGAAAGCCCAGGATAATGCTGATTTAGTTTAGCATCAATAAGCTTAGCAAAAGCATGATTTTGCTGCCAATGCGGCTGGGGCAGACCCTCTTGCCCAATCGCTACTATAATACTAATTCGTGCCGTTGAAAGACCATTAACCATCACTGTAGTATCTTCTTTTTTACCAGCATCACGGTGAATATCAAACAACATCTGCAAGGAAGGATTTTCAGCCAACATCTTTTTGGCCGTTTCTTCTGACGGGCCATAGGCCATCATAAAACTCGGATAATCATGCACCGTCTTACTTTGCATTGCCGCAATATCATGTTCAGCAAGTCTTTTGACCAGCGCTTCACCGGCATCAACAATATCACCGCATTTTCCACCACGGGCATGGTCAACACCAGACCACGGCACATACGCTTCAGAAGTATGGGTGTGATATATCCCCACAAGCGGTTTACCTGACGGCACATTACCTTTCCACATAAACTTAGGAAAGTCTGGTAAACTAAGCGCACTCACGGCAGGTTGATTTTGTTTAAACGCGGCCAGAATAGGAATTTCAGCCCGAAAAACTGAACTTAAATCCCTAATATCAACCCCAGTTAACCTATCAACTGTACCCACCATTATAGTGCGAAGCGAAAGTTCCGGTTCCACCTTTACCGGCACCTGACGTTCAGTAGCTTGGGCAAATCCGGGAATGCCCAAAGACAAAACATAGCGCCAACCAGGCATCTGCGAAATTGCCCCTTCATCACTTTGGTATGATGGAACAGAAACAGGTACAGCATCTCCCGCAAAAATACTAAAACACATGCGAATCACGGCTATCACTACAAACCCACAAAAAGCTCCTATTATCCATAACATGTTTCTTTGTCGTTGCCGTCGTTGTCTTCTGCTTCCCATCGCCGCCTCCTGCACTTGGTTTACATACAATCTATATGCACAGCGACAGGAAAAATATTACAGTTTGGACAAGTTAGTGCAGATACATATGAATATTCTCATAATCAATATTAGGATGGAGTGCCCGGTTAATACCTCCGGCGATAATAGCAGCAATATCCTCGATCATTCGGTCTACTTCCTTAGGCGTAACCATAAGATCACCTAAAGCTTCTGGCAAGACTTGCCCAATAATCGCTCTACGGTCCGCCTCTAGAATATTCTCCATACTCTTAAAATACCGGGAAAAGGAAGAATATTCCTGGAGCGCATTCAACGTATCCATCGCAATAGTCGAAGCATGAACAACCGTCGGCACCCCCACCGCAACAACCGGAACCCCTAAAGATTCGCGAGTCAACCCAAACCGCTTATTTCCGACGCCAGAGCCGGGACTAATCCCCGAATCAGCTAATTGTACAGTAGTTACAACCCGTTGACTGGAAGCTGCGGCCAACGCATCAATAGCAATTACCAAATTAGGCCGTATTTTGCTTACCAACCCGCTGATAATCTCTAATGTTTCCATACCGGTAATCCCCAACACTCCTGGAGCTATCGCACATACTGACCTAACTCCGCCCTTAAGTTCAGGCGACAGCATCTCCTGGATATGACGGGTGACAACCACTTTGTCCACAGCCCTAGGTCCTAGCGCATCGGGAGTAATATTCCAATTTCCCAGTCCTACCACTAAAATAGTACTATTCGGAGCAAGCTGAACCATGCCGACTAATTCCTTTGCCAAAAACTCCATAACTTTAGTCTCAAGCGGCGTATTCTTATACCTAAGTCCCCCGGCTTCAATCGTCACATAACGTCCCTGACGTTTACCCAACGCTTGCTCAGCCTCAGTGGTAGTAATGCTTACTCTGGTAATGACAACCTCGTCATCCCCCAACGTTTCAGCAATTACCCCCGGAATGTCTTCCCGTACTTGTCTAACTAAGGCCTCCCTCGCCTCCAAAGCCAAATCGGTGCGTGGCGTACTTAAACTTTGGGTCATGAAACTTCACTCCTGTCTGACTAAATACAACTAAGCATTAAACTATGGATTATCTTAACCTATTTTTTACATCGTTATGCGGGGCATGCCAAACATGACAATTGTTGCTTGCATTTTTTTTTATGACATGCTAAAATAGTTCAGGTAACATGGTCAAAGGAGGTGAACTATTTGCCAAACATTAAATCCTCAGAACGCAGCGTAAAAACCGACGCATTACGGCGCTCACAGAATTTGTCGACTAAATCGGCGGTAAGAACTGCAACTCGTAAAGTTACTACAACTATCGATGCCGGAAACGCTGATGAAGCAAAAACCCTCCTGACCAAAGCCAGCAGCGTTATTGACAAAGCAGTCGCCAAAGGCGTTCTTCATAAAAATGCCGCGGCTCGGAAAAAATCCCGTCTGGCCAAGAAAATTAACAAGGCTAATGCTTAATAGGAACTAGCTTGCCGGACGGTACGGCGAGTAACACTAGCGACAAAGCGTCCTATCTCGACTCTTTGTCGCTTTTTTGTGTTTAAAAAGGGGCTGTGTAAAAACACAGCCCCTTTTTTTATACGCAAACCACTTACCGGCATATATCAATAATTATCTGCTCTAAAATAAAATTATCCGCCTGTCCCGACTTTAATTTGCGATCCGCTTCAGCGATCGTGACCAACGTAGCCGCTAATTTAGCACCAGTAAACCCCCTGCTTAGCTCTACAATTTTTCCTCCGATAAACGATGGCAGGCCAAGTTCTTCGGCTATATAGCTACTAGACCGGCCTTGCATTGACAGCTCCCACGCCTCCCACATCATCCGTACCTGACGGGCTAGCAAGGCCAAAATTTTCAAGGCGCTTTCACCAGCAACAAGTTGTTCTTCCAACAATTCGAGCGCCAAAGCAAGCTGTTTTCGGCTTACCGCATCAATCACTTTAAACACCGAAATTTCCGGTACAGCCGCCATAATACTGGTAACTTCGTTCCGACTAATCACCCTACCTTTGCTATACAACGCAATCTTTTCCATTTCCCCATGGAGAAACCCCAATGAAACCTGCGACATAAGACTTACCGCCTCTAACACATACTCCATCGCATCCGGAGCCATTTTTTTCCCAAGCTCGTCCAATTCAGCTACAAGCCAAGGCCGTATTTCTCTGGGCTTTAGCGGGCTAAAATCAACCACCGCACCGTACTTTTCTACCGCTTTATATAGTTTTCGCCGTTTATCAGCCTTTTCAGTAGTAACAAATATTACATAGCTGTACTCAGGCATGTTCCCCAACAGATTAATAATCCGCTCACTACCATTATCCAGAGCTCCCTCAGCAGCTTCCCTCTTCCGCCCACTCTTAAACAACTGGGTTCCCCGAATCACAATAACATTTTTGCCGCCCATAAATGGCACAGTTTCGATCATACCAGCAATTTCTCCAAACGCTGGGTCATGCTCCATCACTACCAAACTAAAATCCCGTTCTTCAAGGGTTAAAAGAGCATTAACAACTTCATTTTCAACTTGCTTTATTAAAAAAGGTTCTTCGCCAGTCAACAAATACACTTGCCGAATGTGGCCTTTTTTTATTTCCAGCAAAATCTGCTTATAATCCATGAACGCCTCCATATGCTGAATCGATAATAACTTAAATGCTGATATCTATCATTCAATTTTCAAAATTAAACTTAGCTTGCTCCTGTTTAAACGTCGTAACCGACAGGCTCGTACCATTCGTTGTAAACACTACAGCTCCATCATCGTCGGTACGTAAAATCTTAATCTGTTGTTGACTAAGCCGCTCTAAGGTTTCCTTATGAGGATGACCAAAATTGTTATGCCCTACTGATATAATAGCAAACTGCGGCGAAAATTCCTTTAAAAATTGCGCTGTACTTGAGGTTTTTGCTCCATGATGCGCTACTTTAAGCACAGTACCGGTGCCTAGTCCATGCCTAAGCATTGCCCGCTCCCCTTCAGCGCCGACATCGCCGGTTATAAGAAAACTATGTCGACCATAACACACTAAAATGACATTTGAACGCTCATTTTCCTGCTCTATCGAACCGCCACCGTCGGTATGTACCATCTTGAAGGTTACTCCATCTAAACTAATGGTCTGCCCGGAAACTGCAGTTATTACTTGACTGGCAGGAGATACCTTCATAAGCGCTTTTATTGCGGCACTGTCATCCCCGGCTGGCATAACAATATGCCGAACTGGCACAGCCGCTGCCACCCCAGCCGCACCCCCAGCATGATCCTGATGGCCATGTGTCAAAATAAGATAATCCACTCTGGTTACACCATAATGGTGTAAATATGGTACTACTACACGCTCACCAATGTCAAATACATCATTATTACTCCCGCCGCAATCCACTAACACAGAGTACCCATGCGGAGTAATAATAAGCGATGAATCCCCCTGCCCTACATCAATAAAATGGACAGCGACAGGACGCGGATAATATAAATAAATAAACCCACCAATAATAATTGCCAGGACCCCAACCGTAGCTTTTGTCGGCCATCGCGCTAAAACTTGCAGCAGCGTAGGGACTCGGGGCGGCAAATAACCATAAATCCAAGCCAAAATTAAATAATAACCTGCCCCAAACATTCCCCCCATCGTCGGTAAATAGACCCGACTAAACGGCAACAGCGCAATAAGAGCCGTCATTTTAGTCGCTGTCCCTAGTAATAGGGCACACCCAACTAACAGTATCTTTCCTCCAAGCGGCCAAACTGCCGCACCGATAATTCCTAATAGCCCTACAACCACTACCATTTCAATGATTGGCAGCACCAGCAAATTAGCAATAAAGGAGCTAACCGGAAAAGCATTGAAATACCAAGCAACCACAGGCAGTACTCCCAGTTCTGCCGCCCAAGTTACAGCGGCGGCACTCCGCAAGCAACACGGCAAAAAGCTCAGGGTTTCTTTCGTTTTAGCATAAAATAAAATTAGACCACCACTAGCGCCAAACGACAACTCAAAACTGATATCAAATAACAGCGCCGGCTGGTAAATTAGCATACCCAAGGCCGCTATCACTATCGCCTGAAAAGCGTTATTATCACGTCTTAGTCCAATTGCCGCCAGCGCAGTCAGCCCCATAATGACCGACCTCACCACTGGGGCAGTAAGCCCCGCAAATACCGCATAGCCCGCCAAGGCAACAGCACTAATCAACGCCGTTTTCCCCGTGCCAAGGCCAAGCATCCCGCCCAGCCAAGCTACTACTCCGGCTACCAAAGCGATATGCGTTCCCGACACCGATAAAATATGAACCAGCCCCGTAACAGAAAAATCCTGCACCACTTGCCGATTAATACCAATATAGCCGCCAAACAACACCCCGTTTAAAATAGCGGCATCACTCTCACTCATTGCCTGATTAATACCTGCCGCAGCCCGCTGTCGTCCCTGGGAAATTATCGCTTGCCAACCACCGTTTTTAACCGAGCAAATAGTAAAATGCCCCTTTCTAGCATTTAATTTGGCAGTTATACCCCGAAGCCGCATTGAGGCTATATTGTCCACCTGACCAGGATTTTTTAGACCGTTAATCGGGGCTATTTCACCAGTCACCTGCACCCTATCGCCATAGGCAGCCACTCGTTCATTACCAGCCTGGCGAAACGTTACCATAAGATTACCGACCGCCGGATGACTGTTATCACTGCCATCCACGACTTGATCTATACCCACAACGTATTTCACAACTACTTGACCATCAGCCTCATAACACTGTGGCAATTCGGTCACCATACCTTGTACCGTGATCACGCGACCGCCCCACCGACTGATATCAATAGCCGAAATTTGCTCCACATGAATAAATCGAATCATCCCTGCAATAAAAAACAACCCTAAAACCAGCGGCAAAACATACCTTGACCCTCGCCATACCGCATAGCCAGCAGCACCAAAAAGCACTACTATTAAAACATACAATGGCATAAGGGCTATTGCTAATACTTTAGCCAGCCATATCCCCGCTGCAAAACAAATAACTACCCCAAACATTGCTTTAGGCATAAACCATCTAGCTCTCCCAACTTAAGCTAAGATATTCTACCTTTTTTATTAATTATTTACCGTACCAACTTGCTCTCTATCTTCTTAAACTTGGCACTACTAATTCCTGGAACGCGTGTTAAATCGGAAATGTTATGAAAAGGACCGTTAACCTTGCGAAATTCCACGATTCGCCCTGCAAGCACCGGTCCAATCCCCGGCAGTTTATCCAATTCATCCTTATCAGCGCTATTAATATTCACCTTACCACTACCTGCGTTAGTGGCATCAACCATACTATTATTTGACGGCTCATAAATTGGAGTACTCACAACATCTTCTACCGTACTCTTTTGCCATTGACCATAAAAACTTCCCACTATAATTAGCCCGGCTAAAATAAGAATGAGCACCCAACGCCGTTTAATGACATCTATCTTGCTCACCTCCCAGTTTAAGCTAACAAATTCTCTATTTATTTCCAATTTCCTATAATTCTTAATTGCATTTGCAAAAAAAATAAGCCGGCACAATACCGGCTCATTACCCTGTTGTTACTTAACAACGATATTTACTAATTTTTGTGGTACCGAAATTACTTTAACCACCGTTTTACCCGCTAACAATTCTTTAACCTTTTCTTGTTCAAACGCTTTACTTTCCAATTCAGTGGCGTTTAAGCCCACCGGTACAATGATTTTATCCCGCACCTTGCCATTAATCTGGAGAACTATTTCCACCTCATCTACTTTAACAGCCTCAAGATCAACTTCCGGCCATGCTTGCTCATGCACACTGCCTTCAGCAATAACCTCATGCCACAGTTCTTCCGTAATATGCGGCGCAAACGGCGCTAAAAGCCTTAACAGGCCTGACACAACTTCCCGGATTAAACCAGGCTGAGCATTCGCATCTGCTTCTTTAAACGCATATAGAGCATTGACAAGTTCCATAATAGAGCTTATTGCAGTATTAAAACTAAACCGTTCGCCAACCGCGTCCGACACTTTACCAATAGTAACATGCAGTGCCCGGCGCAACTCCCGCCCGTTCTTATCCAAACTGTTAACATCATATTTAGCCGGAGCATTAACCAAGCTGTCCGCATAATGCCCTACGATACGCCATAGCCGACCCAAGAAACGATACGCGCCCTCTACACCTTGGTCACTCCACTCAAGATCGCGCTCCGGCGGTGCGGCAAACAAAATAAACACCCGAGCAGTATCCGCGCCGTACTTAGCAATAATCTCTTCCGGCGATACAACATTCCCTTTTGATTTAGACATCTTCGAACCATCTTTAATTACCATACCTTGAGTAAGCAGATTCTTGAACGGCTCGCCAATATTAATCAGCCCGGCATCCTTAAGTACCTTGGTAAAAAATCGCGCATACAAAAGATGAAGTATTGCATGCTCAACCCCGCCGATATACTGATCGACTGGCATCCAATAATTTGCCTTCACTGAATCAAAGGGCTGCGATGTATTCCGGGGATCCGTATACCGGAAATAGTACCATGAAGAGCATATAAATGTATCCATGGTGTCAGTCTCTCGCCTTGCGGCCCCACCACATTTAGGGCAAGTGCAATTAACGAACTCTTCTACTTTAGCTAAAGGCGAAACTGAACCTGTCTCAAAACTAATATTCTGCGGCAAAGTAACCGGTAAATCAGTCTTAGGAACAGGAACAACCCCACACTTATCGCAATAAATCATCGGAATCGGCGCACCCCAGTACCGCTGACGAGAAACCAGCCAATCCCTCAACCGATAGTTAACCCGCCGTTGACCGATACCGCGTTGTTCCAGCCAGGTGCAAATTGCATTTTTTCCAGCCTGATTATCCATTTCACTAAACTCACCAGAATTAACCATTTTACCAGGGCCATCATAAGCCTCGGTCATAGTATCAGTTGCCAATTCACCATTTGGCGCTTGAATAACTAACCGTTTCGGCAAACTGTATTTTACCGCAAACTCCCAGTCCCTCTGGTCATGCGCCGGCACACCCATAACTGCGCCGGTGCCGTATTCGACAAGAACATAATTAGCAACCCAAATAGGAACTTGCTCACCATTGAACGGATTAACCGCATAAGCTCCTGTAAATACCCCCTCTTTCTCAGTCTCTGAGGAAGTCCGGCTTATCTCACTCATATTTCTGACCCGATCAACAAAAGCTCGCACTGCCGCTTGCTCAGCTTTTCCGGCAATAAGCTTTTCCACCAACGGATGTTCCGGAGCTAACACCACATAACTAACCCCAAAAACAGTGTCTTGGCGAGTAGTATAAACCGATATTTTTTCTGAAATTTCCGGTACATCAAAGCTGAACTCAGCTCCAGTGCTCCGGCCAATCCAGTTTTCCTGCATGGTCTTTACCCGATCCGGCCAGCCCTTTAGGTCTTTAAGATCTTCTAACAGCCGATCAGCATATTGGGTTATTTTAAAGAACCATTGTTCAAGTTCCTTTTTAACTACAATAGAATCACACCGCCAGCAACATCCGTCTACTACCTGCTCATTTGCCAGTACGGTATTACACTCATTACACCAGTTAACCGTTGCTTTTTTCTTATAGGCCAGACCTTTTTCATAAAACAAGAGAAACATCCATTGCGTCCATTTATAGTACTCAACATGACAAGTAGCAATCTCACGATCCCAATCATATGACAATCCCAATTGATGTTGCTGCCGCCGCATGTTGGCAATATTCTCCCACGTCCAGTCGGCAGGATTAACCCCATGCTTAATTGCCGCATTCTCAGCAGGCATACCAAAAGCATCCCACCCCATTGGGTGCAGTACGTTATACCCTTGCATCTTTTTATATCTAGCGACAACATCACCAATAGAATAATTACGAACATGTCCCATATGCAAATTGCCGGAAGGATAGGGGAACATTTCCAGCACATAGTACTCAGGACGCTGGCGATTTACCTCGGTACTAAACGCCTGCTCTTTAGCCCAATTTTTTTGCCATTTCGCCTCAACTTCACTTGGAATATACTTTTCATTAATCAACTAAAATGCCCCCCATACTGCTCTTCAAATTAAGAAAAGACTCGACTTGCGCCAGTCCGTTGGACGCAGGCGAAAGCCCAGTCATTCTATGCGTTCATAATCAACACTTTTATAGACCATATAATTATCAGAACTATTATATAGCAAAAATTTAATAAAAGTCAACTTTATCCACCTTAATTGCCAAATTCACCTTGTATTTGGAACCTTTGCTACCTTTTCCATATTAGTACAAAGGTTGTTCTAAAACCATTGCTTAAATGCATAAATTTTGGAGTGAGGAGGTGCATTATGTATAAACTAATTATCGGTAACGTAAGAATTTCGGTTTTCGATGAAAACGTCAGCCACGAACAGGCTGCTATTATGGCTCGGCAAGCCATTCAGGAAGCTCATCATCACGGCAAAGTGCTTAGCCATATTGAAATTACCAACGGTGAATACGGCCCAGAAGTCAATACTACTGAAAAAACCGGTTATCGTGCGACAATTAGAAAGTCTATTAAACAGAGCCTATTAGACGGCATCTATGCCGCCGCTCACGAAAAACTTTATCCCTCCAATGCTTATAGCAGTCCAAATACCTGGTTTGATACTGATACGGGCCAAGAATGGTACGGTGAAACAGTCGACGTCGCTAGAGATGAAATCATGCAAGAATTAGAAAAATGGCAAAAATCTCTTAGCACCCCATAAACCTTGTCCCAACACCAACCTATACTATTTTGTAAAAAGCCCGCACTGTCAAACCTGCAGTGCGGACTTTTGTACTTATCCGCCATATTTCAGGCCAACATTGAAATAATTTGCTGCAATTTACAAAATGCCATATAATAGAAGCATTATTGTTAACTACAGGAGGCTATTCTTATGCGGTTTAAAACCAATCTATTACTATTACTCGCAGCAATTATCTGGGGTTTTGCCTTTGTCGCCCAACGCGTAGGAATGGATCATATCCAGCCCTTTACATTTAGTGGCATTCGATTCATTTTAGGCAGTCTTTCTTTACTACCGCTTATTTTCTATTTTAAAGCTAATTCACCAACAACAAACAAGGCTGGTGTTCATGTAAAGCCGGCTCTGAAAGCCGGTCTTTTAGCTGGTGCGGTGCTATTTCTAGGAGCCTCGTTCCAACAATGCGGACTTGTCTATACAACCGCCGGGAAATCAGCCTTCATTACTTGCCTGTATATTATTCTTGTCCCCATCTTCAGCATCTTTCTTAAACATCGTATTACTGCCAAAACTTGGCTAAGTTCCTTAATTGCCATCACCGGCTTGTACCTTTTGTGCATAAAAACCGGCTTACAAATATCCTACGGCGATTTGCTTACCCTTGGCGGAGCTTTTTTTTGGACAATCCACATTCTGCTCATTGACCATTTCTCTCAAAAAGTTGATGCTTTAAAACTTGCGTGCATTCAATTTATCACCTGCGGTGTCCTTAGCCTGCTAGCTGCGGTTATCACCGAAAAAATAACCGTCGAAGGCATCACCCAAGCCGGTATCCCCCTGCTATTTGGCGGTATTTGTTCAGTAGGCATTGCCTACACCATCCAAATTATCGGGCAAAAACACGCTGCTCCGACGCATGCCGCTATTATTCTCAGTATGGAGTCAGTTTTTGCAGCGATTGG
This sequence comes from Bacillota bacterium, assembly GCA_017889625.1. Lineage (GTDB taxonomy): Bacteria > Bacillota > Negativicutes > Sporomusales > CTSoil-080 > CTSoil-081. The sequence continues at coordinate 57,830 of JAGGAD010000021.1, forward strand.
CGGTTACTTGATTTTAAGCGAACACTTGACCATTCAAGAACTAGCAGGCTGCATCTTTATGTTTATTGGTATGCTAATTTCCCAACTTCAGGGCACAAGACCACAAGATCCAATGACTCTCAGTCCCAAACCAACCAAATAAATTCACCTGAAATTTATTCTAACTATTAAATCCACTTTTATACAAAAAAACATATGAAACCATTATGATTCATTCTTTACCCGCCCAACAGACACTATATTAATAAAAGCATCAACCAGCGATGGATCAAACTTCCGGCCTTTTTCGGCTCGTAGTACAGCCAAAGTAGCCTTAACATCCATTTTATCAATTCCCGACCGTCCGGCGGTCATTGCTTCAAACGCATCTACTACCGCGATAATCCTTGACCCAAGCGGGATTTCAGTTCCGCGCATCCCCGCCGGGTACCCTTGACCATCAAACCGTTCGTGATGGTGCCTGACAAGTATAGCAATATCACGAAAATTCTCAATACTGCTTAAAATATCTGCTCCCATCCCGGAATGGTCCTTTATATTATTATAGTGTTCATCAGTCAGTAAATTGCCCATATCTAATAAATTACCAGAAGTCATAGTCTTACCAATATCACGTAACAGCGCTGCTGTAGCAATAAGCTTGACCTCCGTTTCCGCTACTCCCGCTTCCCTGGCCAAATCCTGAGCCAGATCACTCACCACTTCTGAATGGCCGTGACAATAAGGATCTTTCATTTCAAACATATTTACCAGGATTTTAATAATCCTTAAATAATCTTCTTCTCTTTGAGCGATCTCAAGCAAACGCTCAGACACATCAAAGAGAAACTCAACAACATAACCGCCATTAATCCCAATTACGGGAATAATAAGCCTATCGGCATATCTTCTTTCACCGTCAGGCAAAACACAGACTTCGGTTTGAGTCACTGGATAGGCGCATTTACCTTCATCTGCCAATACATTATAATTAGTTTTAGCCCCGGAAAAACCAAACAACTCGAAAAGTTCTTTTTCACCATAAACTTCAGTCTCTCCAGTTCTTCCCGTTACCGCAAACCCACAAGATATTTGTCGCCACGCATAATCATATATTGCAATTTTCTTCCCGGCCACCAGCAAAGCATGTTTAAGATATACTGAATACATAATCAACGTTGCCAAAACTAGTAACAATATAATATAGCCTACTATTTTAAACTCTTCGCTTCGCACTAAGGCCGTTAAGAAGTTATCAATGACCAACGTAACCACCAACAAAAGTCCGAAAGAAATAACCATCGGCCCATATCCGCCCCTCATTAAAACACCTCCTTCATTTTTAAAATTTCTATTATATATTATGTTTACTAGATTTAAATGTTCCTTACAACAACGGGCAGCAATTCTTGCTTTTGACTAAGTCGCACTAGAATCATTATTTTGTTATAATTTGACACAGTACTATCTTAATATATCGTTTTACTTACTGAAGTTCTTAACCTATTGATTAAATTTCGAAATAAAAACACATCCTTAACGGAAGGAATGTCACATGAAAATATTTGCTATTGCCGACACCCATTTGTCAGGTAATCCACCTTATAAGCCCATGTCCATCTTTGGAGATCACTGGGAAAACCACTGGGAAAAAATCAAAACTGACTGGCAAACCAACGTTTCCGAAGAAGACACCGTTCTCCTAGCCGGAGATATATCATGGGCCATGAAACTAGAAGACGCCCTTGTTGACCTTAACGAAATAGTAGCGTTGCCGGGAAAGAAAATAATTATTAAAGGAAATCACGACTATTGGTGGCAAACAATCGGCAAGATGACAACCGCAGTTAATGGTCAGCTTACTTTTCTGCAAAATAGTTTTATGGGAATTGACACTTATGCCGTATGCGGCAGCCGCGGCTGGATATGTCCAGAAGATCCATATTTTGGCGAATCAGACCAGTCAATCTATGCCCGAGAAGTAAGCCGAGTTAAAACTTCGTTAAAGGCTGCCCGTGATGCCGGATACTGCCGCCTCATTCTCATGCTTCATTATCCCCCTCAATATGCAGATTTACCTAGCGGCTTCACCCAGCTAATGGAAGAATATCATGTCGAACTCTGTGTTTTCGGTCATCTTCATGACGAAGCTATCAAAATCGCCCCTACTCAGGGAAACGGCACCGTTTATCACCTGGTATCAGCCGATTCCCTAAACTTTAAGCTAAAACAACTTATTTAAATCTCAAGCGACCTAGCGCCGCCGATCACACCATTTGCATTTATTGGCAAAGATTTGTATAATCAAAATGAATTTATACCCACCCCCGGGGAGAAGGAAGATGATACACCATGATTCCAACCGAAGCACGAACCGAAGTGCTTAACCGTCTGCGCAATGTAAAAGGACATGTCGCTGGAATCGAGCGAATGATTGAGGATGGCCAAGAATGTGCTAATGTACTAATCCAATTATCCGCGATCCGGGCTGCCATCGAAAAAATCGGCATTTATATATTAGAAAATAACGCTATTGAATGCCTACTGAAAGATATAGATCAAAAGCCCGAAGATAAAGAAAAAATATCACACATCGTAAAACAGATGCTGGCGTTTTTAAAGTAACAAATAGCCTTAAGCTAACCAACAAAAGGAGACAGTTATGCATCAGTACCTTTTTTTCATCGGTAACTTTCCCATCCGTGCCTACGGACTTATTATCAGTCTCAGCATTATCTTGGCAACAGGCACCGCTTACTTTTTAGCCAAACAAGATGGCCGCTGGCATAATCACGTTGTTGATATTGGCCTCTACTGCGGTTTAGCTGGTATAATTGGAGCCAGGCTATGGGATGTTTTCTTTTTCGACTGGGGCTATTATGGCCACCACCTCTTAGAAATACCTTATGTCTGGCAGGGCGGAATGGCCATTCAAGGCGGAGTTATTTTTGGGTTCTTAGCTGGCTACGTCTATACTAAGCACCACAATATCGACACCTGGGCCTTCACAGACATTGTCGCCGCCCCGGCCATTATTATCGGTCAATCCATTGGACGCATGGCCAACCTTTTGAATGGCGATGCATTTGGCCGCCCTACCGGCGACAGTTTTGGTATAATCTATCCTTCTTCCACCCTAGCTCATCAGGTATATGGCAACCAACCGCTTTGGCCAGCCGAAATATGGGAAGGCCAGCTAGATATAATTATTTTTGTCCTGCTCCTCCTGTTCCGTACAACTAATCATGCCAAAGGACAAGTGTTCATTCTCTATGCGGTGCTTTACTCTACTGCCCGATTTTTTCTGGAATTCTTGCGGGGCGACTATGGCACCCTAGCCTTTGGTCTCAAATCCGCTCAATTAACCAGTCTTACCATCATTATCATCGGTGTTATTTTGTTTGTGTGGTGTGGCCTTAAAGCCCCGCGTATCACCGATCAGAAAGTAGCTAAATAAGAAAAAAGGAGCTGTGTTGAAACAAAGTTTCAACACAGCCCTTTTAGTATTAAACACTAACCTTGCTATTAATACTAATTTACTTGCCAGAGGAAACAGGATTAGGAACACTGTTTTCAGCAGAAGTCCGCGACAATTCAATCCAGCGGCGTATTGAGTCAATGATAACCACAACAACCAGTACCATCATAATACCAGTGATGGTAGCCAATAGATAATTTTTAACTGGCAAATAAATATTGGCGATATTTTCATAGCCCGCACCAAAAGTGGTAATTGCCATAAAAATCATCGGACAAATAGTTATCCAGGTATAACGCGCTTTCCCCATCCGAAATAACATCGTTGTACCTACCGCCAGTGTAAGTGTGCCTAATAGCTGATTAGAAACACCAAATAGCGGCCAGATCGTTGAAATGCTGCCTTGTAATACCAGATATCCCCACGCTGCAGAAATTAAAGCACTAGTAATTAAAATGCCCGGCAGCCATTGGGTATTTTTTAGCGGTTTATAGATTACTCCGCCCATTTCCTGCAAGAGGTATCGGCCAACCCGAGTACCAGCATCAATAATAGTAAGAATAAACAACGCTTCAAACATGATACAGAAATGATACCAGAAGGACATTAGCGATTTCATTCCTGGGATATTTGAAAAAATATGCGCCATACCAACCGCTAGGGACACTGCTCCGCCAGGACGGCCCGCGATATTTTCACCAACCATTTGTGCCAACGCCGGCAGTTCATTAACTTCCATCCCTAATTTTGCAAATGCAGCAACGGTAGTATTTATCGCGAAATAATCGCCAGGGTCTAAACTGGTTGCCGCAATGAGGGCCATAAGAGCGACAAAACTTTCCACTAACATCGCTCCAAAACCAATTGGAAGAATATCCTTCTCATTTGTCAGCATTTTAGGAGTAGTGCCGGTACTGATTAAAGCATGAAACCCGGAAAACGCACCACACGCTACCGTAATAAATACATAGGGCCATACCGGACCACCAATAATTGGGCCACCGCCGTTAATATATTGAGTAAGAGCCGGCATGTGAATGTCCGGTCTAACGAAAATAATCCCCAACGTCAAAGCTAAAATAGTCCCGATTTTCATATAAGTACTGAGATAGTCCCGTGGAGCCAATAGCAACCATACCGGCAAAGCTGCCGCAAAAAAGCCGTAGATTGTTAGCATTATCGATAACTGAGTCAAACTAAAAGTAAAGTACGGAGCTAGCACCGAATGTTGTACCCACGCCCCGGCGAAAACACCGGCAAGTATTAGAATTACACCAATTACTGATGCTTCTCTAATCTGACCTGGTCTTAACCATCTAAGATAAATACCGATAAAAATAGCAATTGGAATGGTAACAGCAACCGTAAATGTCCCCCATGGACTATTAAACAACGCATTGGCTACGACCACAGCCATTCCTGCCATGGTCAGTACAAGCAGAAACAGCACCGCGATTGACGCACAGAAACCAGAAACATTGCCGATTTCTTTTTTAGCTATTTGCCCCACCGACAATCCGTCATGCCGCACCGAAGCGAACAAAATAACCATGTCATGAACCGCTCCGCCAATTACTGCGCCAATCAAAATCCACAGCGCACCAGGCAAATAACCAAATTGAGCGGCAAGTACCGGCCCAACCAATGGCCCCGCCCCGGCGATAGCAGCAAAGTGATGACCAAAAATAACCCATTTATTAGTAGGAACGTAATCCCGACCATCATTATGCGCTACAGCTGGTGTAATCCTCTCCTTGTCAAAAGTCAAAACTTTCGCCGCAATAAAAGAACCATAAATCCGGTAAGCAAAAATTAACCACAGCGCCGCAATAATAACCAAATAAATCGCATTCACATTAAAGCCTCCTTTGTCGAAATATTTTGATCATTTTTATTATAAATTTTATTGGCCTCAGGTGAAATGAGAACTTTGTCATCGGATTAAATTAACCATCAAACAGCAATATAGGCAGGACAACCAGAAATATACCTGCCCGCGCCGCCAGCATAGACAGATTGACTAAAAATTTCTCGTACTATAAAATTTAGATAAACTCCACTTGTCTTGAAAATTAAACGGGAAAGCAGGTCTGAGCAATGACGCTTTTCGGTAATGAGTATCTGACCATAACCAGCGGCAGCCTTTTGCACATTAACATTCTCATTGAAATGTTAGAACGATTAAGCGTACTTACAACCTTTGCCTTTATTTTATCCCACACAAAAACATTCCGCCGCCTAGCTTCACGGCAGTTTCAAAAATTGGATTGGTGGCTCTTGACCGTACTCTTCGGACTTATCGGCATTATCGGAACTTATGCTGGAATACCGGTAAACGATGCCCTAGCTAATTCACGGGTAGTCGGTGTTATGGCCGCAGGGTTAATTGGCGGCCCCAAAATGGGCTTAGCCGCCGGACTGATTGCGGGCAGTCATCGCTACCTTTTAGGCGGATTTACCGCATTTTCTTGCGCCATGGCTAATTTATGCGAAGGCCTTTTAGGCGGTTTGATTAACCGGTTTTATCCGTCGAGGTCAATCTCTTGGTGGGTTGCCTTGGTCGGCGGAGTGCTCGGCGAATGCCTTCAAATGGGGATTATATTATTAACCGCTAAACCTTATGAAAATGCTGTTTCCTTGGTAACAACCATTGCTATACCAATGGTCATAATTAATTCGTTTGGGCTGGCAATTTTTATGATGATTATTAACTCAGTCAAAGACTCCAGAGAAAAAGTTGGTTCCGAAAAATCCCACCAAGTGTTGGCTATTGCTACCAAAACATTGCCGTATCTTCGGCGTGGTCTAAACAATACCTCGGCCGCAGCTACCACCAAGATCATTTATGATATTGGCGACTATGATGCTGTAGCTATTACCGATACAACTAAAGTTCTGGCCTTTACCGGAGCCGGATGTGCTCACCATCAGCCTAATATGACCAGCTTAACTCAAGCGACGTTGCATGTTCTAGCCAGCGCAAAATCGGCAATAGCCAAAACTCCTGAAGATATAGGTTGCTCACACCCAAATTGCCCACTTGCCAGTGCCATAATCGTGCCACTGAAAAAAACAGATAAAGTAATTGGTGCCCTCAAATTGTATTACACCAAAAAAGTGAAAATTAGTCAGGCCGATACTGTATTTGCAGAAGGAGTCGCTACTTTATTTTCAACCCAGCTGGAATTAGCGGAAATCGACCGCCAGGCAAAATTGGCATCACGGGCTGAGATTAAAGCTCTTTACGCGCAAATAAACCCCCACTTTTTATTTAATGCATTGAATACTATTACTTCACTGGTCAGAACAGAACCAGACCTTGCCCGCCAACTACTTATTCAGTTAGGAGCATTATTTAGAATAACTATGCATAATACCGGAAAGAACATCACCATTAACGAAGAACTAACCCATGTTCGGGCTTATCTGGCCATTGAAAAAGCCCGTCACGGAGATAAACTGGTTATTATTGAAAATATTATAGACTCAACCCTTGACTATATGATTCCTTCATTTACCCTTCAACCGTTGATAGAAAATGCAATTAAACATGGCCTGCAACCAAAAGAAGAAGGTGGTTATATCAACCTAACCATTGCCGAGCTTGCTAACGGTATTGAAATATCTATTACCGACAATGGCGTAGGGATGAATTTGACTGCCCACCACCCCTTACAAAAACCAGCAGGAAAAGGCATTGGCTTAATAAATGTTAACGAACGCCTCCGGGGTAAGTTTGGTGAAGGATTGAACATTATCAGCCAACCAAATCAAGGAACAACCATTAAAATTATCCTGCCGAAAGAATTCCCGGACGAAGGTGAAGAAAGTGCTTGATGCGATAATTGTTGATGATGAAACACCCTCCCGGGACGAACTGAAATTTTTACTTTCCACCACCGCTTGTATTAAAGTATCAGGTGAAGCTGACAGCGGACTTGCCGCTATTAATCTGGCCGCCCAACTAAAACCTACAGTAATATTTTTAGATGTACAAATGCGTGGTATGTCCGGGTTGGAAACAGCAGCCGTCCTACGCGTCATTCCCCCGGATACCCTTATTGTCTTTGCCAGCGCTTATGATGAATATGCCATTAAAGCATTTGAAGTTGGCGCAGTAGACTATATATTAAAGCCATTCGAAGAACAACGTGTCAAGACAACAGTAACAAGGCTGTTACAATACCGTTCAGAAAATTGGCAACTCCCGGTAAAAAAAGTTGATGTTGCCTTAAACACTAAAATTATTTTAGCTAAACTGCCGCTATTTTATCAAGGAGTTATAAAACTAGTTCCTTATAGCGATATTATTTATGCTTACACAGATGCCGGCAATGTTATAGTCGTGACCACTGAAGGCCAGTTTGAGTATGGCGGTACTTTAGCCGAAATGCAGACCCGGCTGATAAACACCGCCTTTATGCGAGTGCATAAAAGCTATATTGTTAATATGAATAAAGTACAACAAGTAATCCCCTGGTTTAAAGGCACTTTCTGGTTACGAGTTGAAGGACTGCCAAATACAGAAATTCCCGTAAGCAAAGGACAGATTAAAGAGATCAAGACTGTCTTGGGACTAAAATAGCAGATTCCCATATAACAATATAAGCACCAAGGAGTCAATTAGGTGCCTAAGTTCGAAAGAACTTAGGCACCTCTGCAATCTGGGGTGTAATCTTTGCCAGCAATTTTTTCATTATATCTGCCCCTATTTATTACTGCTTTTAATCGACAATTCTTCGTTTACAGCAACATCTTTCACCGAGTCTTCTGCCGTTCCCCAGCTTCCCCATAATATACATAGCAAACACAGTACCAGCATTACGGGGAAAAAATACTTTTTCATTTTACTCATTAAATTAGTTTTCCTTTCTTTAACATTAAGATACACTCCAATATTATTGAACTCTAATTTCAACGCTACGGTTTAATGCACGACCAGCGAGTGTATTATTATCTCCCAAGGGCTGAATTTCCATAATACCGTCCTTCACTGTTTGAGCAGGAATCAGCGCTTTGGCAAGAAAATATCCCCGTTGGTGAAAGTATTGACTAATTCTTTTAGCGACAACTTCCATTTGCCCCAAAGTAAGCTCTTTACCAAGATTATCATTAAAGATAGGCCTAAACCGGTCTACACTATATATTTTTTGACCGGTAATCCGGATGTCGTTAACCAGTATCCTTGCCCCACTATCGTTTTGATTGGGAGCTTGCTGATCCATAGCTTCATCAACACTAATGGATGATTCTTTCACTGATTCCAGAATTTGTTCCCGCAAACCACCGATCACCGCACCGGCATCAGGCCGCTCAGCAGAATAAACTGAACCTACCAAATTACTAAATACTATAATAAAAACAAATGCCTTGCTACTCCACCGCCATATATTACTTAACATTTTCCCCCTCTTATTCGGCACAGACTGACATAATGTCTTTTTTTTCTACATAAAACTACTTTTGTCATTATACACTATCTAACATAAAGCTTAATTGAAAGGCGAGATGCCACTTTGTAAGGCGAGACGCCATTTTGTAAATCGACAAGTGAATATTTGTAAACCAAACGCAGTTTTTGTATTC